>CAZUPD010000030.1:0-36066 GCA_964621785.1 uncultured Nannocystaceae bacterium | reverse complement strand
CCGGTTGCCCGAAGGCGGGTTGTGCCGGTTGCCCGAAGGCGGGTTGTGCCGGTTGCCCGAAGGCGGGTTGTGCCGGTTGTGGAGGGAACGCTGGCGCCTGTGCCGGTTGCTGATACGCGGGCTGGGCCGGTTGCTCGTAGGCAGGTTGCTCGTAGGCCGGTTGCTCGTAGGCAGGCTGTGCCGGTTGCTCGTAGGCAGGCTGTGCCGGTTGCTCGTAGGCCGGTTGTGCCGGTTGCTCGTATGCCGGTTGTGCCTGCTCGTACGCCGGTTGGGCCGGAGCAGCCTGCTCGGGAACTTCCTGACCATCCGCAACGGCTTCGAGGCTTTGGTAGAGATTTCGAATCTCAACCTCGAGCCGCTCAACTTCTTGCGAGTGGAACCGCAGTCGATCTGGATCGGTCGCAGTTTCCAGGGCAGCCTCGTGCTGCTGGCGTTCTTCTTCCATGCTCTCGAGCCGGCCGAGAGATTCTTGGATCCATTCGTCTGACGCGGTCGTCATTTTCCTCTGCTCAGTGGTAAAGGTTTTTCAGTGTCCACGCGAACAACGCGTGCATGATACACAGCGTTTGTAGCGCTCCAACCGCAGTCCAGAACGCTTGTTGCGCGAATGGGTTCTACGATCATGCCGAGGTCTGGCGAGAAAACAACCCACCTTCCCTGGATCCGAGCTCCATTGTGGGATCTCGCGCTGTTGGGATTTTGTTGGCTGCCGTTTTATGTGTGGCTGGTCTGGGGTCTCGGGCTCGACGGATCGTGGGCGGGTGTGACGCCCGATGGGACGGGAAACCGAGCAGCGCTGGCATTGGCATCGGCGGTCGCCCTGGGGATTACCTATGTACATCGCCACTATACGTTCATCCTCGTCTATGGGGATGCGGGCACATTCCGCCAGCGCGCACGCGATTTCATCGTCGCACCGGCGGTTGTGATCGCGTGTCTGATCGCCGTCCGCGGGATCTGGGGCACTGATGTTGTGCACCCCGACGTGTTCGGCATCGAGCTCCGGTTTCGCCCGTGGATGGTGATCCTCACACTGACGGGGCTGTGGAATGTGTGGCATACGCTGATGCAGCGCTACGGAATCTCGCGAATCTACGCCGGCAAATATGGGAATGGCCTTCAAGACAGGTCGCATGGGAAGCGGGAGCTTGCGCTCATGTGGGCGTTGGTGGCCCTCGTGGGGGCTTTGGCGCTCATGTTCCGGGCCTCGACGTTCGCGGGCGTCCGCAACGCGCGAAAAGTGTACAGCACGTTCGAGCCGCTGATCCACGGGGTGGCGGGATGGACGGTGTTGGCCCTCGTCTCCGGGATCGTGCTCGGGCTGGCAGTCCGGTTTTTCCGCCATGAGTTCGCTGCCCGACGTCCGGCACGCGACCGTCTCCCGCGACTGCTGTTTTTAGGGTCGACCGTGTGTTTGCTGGCTGTGTTTGTCATCCACGGGCCGATCGTGGGCTACCTGTGTTTTGGTGTTGCACATGCACTCGAGTACGTGGCATTCGTCCATCACTTCGGACAAAAAAAGTTTGCGCGTGCAACAGAATCGGGGATCGTCGCGGGGCTGCTGCGACGTCCACTTGTATTTGCACCGCTGGTGATCGGGCTGCTGGTGACGGCCTACCTGCTGTTACGAGACTATCGGAGAACGGACGTATTTTTGGTCTATTACACCGGTACGTCGCTTTTACACTTTTTGTATGACGGCTGGATCTGGAAGGTCCGCAAACCCGAAGTCGCACGCCATTTATAAGATCGCGGCGGAGATGTTGGCGGGACGAAAGGGTCGGGCCGCGACAGACGATTGAGGTTGGCGGAGGGGTTCTCCTAACTTCGAGGTGGGTTGCCCGGGCGTCTTTCGGGCGATGGTTGTAAGCGCATGTAATTTCGGTATCTTGGCTTCGAGGTTGCCTGGGCGCTTTGCTCTTCTTTCGGCTGTGAAGTGCAAATGCATGTGCTATCGGGAGCCTTGACTTTGCGGTGGATGACCCTGGCGTCCTTCAGGGTCCCGGGCTTCTTCTCTACTTTCGGCTTCGGATTGTAAATACATATAAACCGGACGTTCCTTCGCCTTTCGCATGGCGGGTATCGAGTTGCGCACGTTTCGAAACGTTGGCGATATTCGCCTGGGCGAGCCCCTCGAAGTCAGGAGAACCCGTCACCGACGTTCAGAGCCTGTCGCGGTTGGACTCGTTCACCGGGCGAAGACTTGGGCCGTGATCACAAAAAACCTCGACCTGTGGGCCGAGGTTTTGTTGCAGCATCAACGATGCTAACCGGAGGTTTTGCGCAGTTCGGCGAGTACTTGCTTGGCGAGAGCCTTGAGCGTGTCGAACACACCGACGCCGGTGACAGCGACGCCCTCGAACTCGGGTACGCCGGTCGGGTTGCAGACCTCAGACAACTCTTTGATGCTGACCGCACTGGGGAGGTCGCGTTTGTTGTACTGGATGACGTACGGGATCTTGTCGAGCTCGTAACCCTGCTCTTGGAGATTGAGCCGGAGGTTGTCGAGACTCTCGATGTTGGCCTCCATGCGTTCGGCCTGTGAGTCGGCGACAAAACAAACTCCGTCGACCCCCTTGAGGATCAACTTGCGGCTCGCGTCGTAGAACACCTGGCCGGGCACGGTGTAGAGGTGAAAGCGGGTTTTGAATCCGCGGATCTCACCGAGGCTCAGTGGCAAGAAGTCGAAAAACAGGGTGCGCTCGGTCTCTGTGGCGAGCGAGATCATCTTGCCTTTGGCTTCGGGCCGGGTCTTGTCATAGATGTACTGCAAGTTCGTGGTCTTGCCGCACAAACCGGGCCCGTAGTACACAAGCTTACAGTTGATCTCGCGCGAGCTATAGTTGATGAAAGACATCCGCTCGGGCCCTCGCTTTTAGTCGTTAAACAGGTTGTCGATATCTTCGTCGGTGATCTCGTCGAACGGATTGTTCTCTTGGGGCATGGCTGCCTTTGCCGCGAGTTCCTCGAAGATACGGGTGAGTTCGATGTTCGCCTTGCGGACGCGCAATCGGACCAACCCTTGGGTGGTGTTTTTGTCAAACAGGACCACGAGGATGATCCGCCGACCCACCAGTGAGATGAAGATGGAGACCCCCTTTCCTTCGTGGAAGAGACAGGCGAACTCATCTTCTTGGAGAAGTTTGGCGATCCCCCCTGTGGCCGCAACGTTGCCCGCGACCAGTGAACTCAGCGACGTCGTATCGAGGTCGCCAGGGCTACCGGAGGAAGCAACGAGCTGCCCGTTCTTGTCGACGAGGAGGATCGTCTTCGAACGCGAGTCCTGTTGGAGCTTGTCGGCGATCGCTTGGATCTGCCGAAGCTCTTCTTCGTACATCACGAGCTGTGGATTCAGCATGTTCAAGAAAGGGCTCCTGAAGCGCGTCGAGGGGTTTGAGACCGGGTAAGAACCCGCAAAACGTAACAAACTCATCCGGGCAAGTCCATCGTGTTGCGAATCTCTTATCGGTGAGTTTGGGTTGCTGACGCGACCGCGAACGCGAGAAGTGAGGGCGTTTTGGAATCCTCGCAGGGCCGACGGGGTGAATTGAATCGGCAAACGTTCAGGGAACGCGCCTGTCGTCACTGATTCGCGCCTAAATCACGTCTTTTGCGCAGGCTCGGAACGCGGGGGCCACAGTGTCGCCGCAATTCTTTCCAAGCGATCTCACAGCGATCGACGGTCGGATAACGCCCGCCGCAAGGTGCTCATATCCGCGTACTCGAGTTCACCACCGACGGCGACACCCGAAGCGATTCTCGAAACCGTGACGCCGAGGGGTCGCAACAACTTCGACAGGTACAGCGCAGTCGCGTCGCCTTCGACGTTGGGACTGGTGGCGACGATGACTTCTTGAACCCCATCACCTTCGAGGCGGCGCAACAGTGCTTCGATCTTGAGTTCGGATGGACCGACGCCCGACAGCGGATCGAGGACGCCGTGAAGCACGTGATAGACCCCGCGAAATACCCCGGAGCGTTCAAATGCGATCCGGTCCTGCGGCTGGGCGACCACACAGATCAGACTGTGGTCGCGCCGGGCATCGCCGCAGCGCTCACACAAGTTGCCGGTACACAGATCGCAGCAACGCGAACACAGTCCGAGCTTGAGTTGGAGGTCGGTCAGCGCAGCGGCGAGGGCCGTGATGTATTCCCGATCGCTGCGGGCAAACCACAGGGCCAAACGCATGGCCGACTTTTCGCCGATGCCGGGTAACCGTTTGAGCAGGGCGGTCAGCCGATCGAGAGGATTTTTTTCAGCGTTCACGGCGAGACCCGTATCGCGGAGGTCAACTCTGGGGGAACCTGTATGTACAAGCGGTACCCGTCGACATCAAAGTCCCGGGATGCCGCCCGCGAGCCCCGGAGGAAGCAACGAGCCCATGCGCTCCTGCGCCAGGGCTTTCGATTTGTCGAGGGCGTTGTTGACCGCGGTTGTGACCAAGTCCTGGAGCATTTCCAGATCTTCCTCGAGCGCCTCGGGTTTGATCTCGATGCTTTTGATCCGCTGACCGCCGGTGGCGACCACCTTGACCAGCCCCGAGCCGGCCTGTCCGCTGACTTCTTGGGTCTCGAGGTTTTTTTGCACGTACTCCATCTGCTGACGGAGTTGTTGTGCCTGGCGCATCATGGCTCCGAGGTCAAAGTCGTTCATAGTCGCGGAGCATAACCGACACGGCTGCGGGTTTTAAGCGGGTTTCACATGTCCACATCAAAGTGGACGGACGTCGCGGATGTTGCCGTCGAACGCAGTGACGAGCTCTTGGATCGCCGGATTGTCCCGGGCCTCGCGCTCGACCGCCTGCTGATGGCGATCGCGTCGTTGGGCTTGGACCATCGCCAGGCTCGGGGCACTCGGGTCGGCCTCACCGGGGACGATTTCGACTTGGACACCGGCGTCAAAATGCTGTCGGATCGCCGCCTCGAGTTCTCCGCGGGCCTCGGTGTTGTGGGTCAGTTGACCAAAGCCAAAGCTCCCGGGTTTGCTGCGCAGCTGCAGGTGGTCGCGGTCGAGACGCTGGAGACCGCACTCGCTCAGCAGGGCGTATAACGAAGGATTGATCGGCCGCAGACGGGCGGTGAGTTGCTCCCAGGCCGCCATCGGTTCCAGGGTCGTCCACGCGATCGGGTCGGCTTTGGGCTGGTCGCCGCGGGACCCGGGGCATGTCTGGGACAGGCAGTCTGGGTCGCTGGATTCGGAATCTGGCTTCTGGGATGCCGTTGAGGAGGCCGCGCCAGGCGCTGGCGAATGGGATTGTCTCGCTCGTGGACCATTCGGTCCGGATGAACCACTCGAGCCCGGGTCTAGCATCGGAGGGCGGGGTTCGGACCGACCGCGCATCGGTGGTCTGCTCGAGTCCGGCCCGGAGTCTCGCATCGGAGGGCCGGGTGGCGGTTGTGAGTGTGAACCTCGCCTCGGAGGTTCGGGTGGGGGTCCACTCGAAGAAGTGGGTTGACTCGACGGCGAACGGCGACGCGACGATTTGATCGCACCGGACGCCCGGGCCATCTCCATAAATTGATTCTGCAACGATCCCGGCGGGCCGGGGTCATGGGGCGGACCCGGGTCGTGTGCCGGGGCATTCGATGGTTGTGCGCGGGGACTTGCACCGCGTGCACTCGATGGCTGTGCGCGTGCACTCGATGGTTGTGTGCGTGCACTCGATGGTTGTGCGCGGGAACCTGCGCCGCGGGTGCCCGTCCGGTTCCCTCTCGACGGTGCGCCCGAATACGAGGACCCGCCACCACCCGGTCCAGAACCCGAGTCGCCACCGAGTTGCTCGAGGCGATCGAGCAGACCGCCGAGTGGCACAAGAGGATCGCTGTGGCACAGCTCGAGTAAACCGACTTCGAGGATCAACCGCGGTACTCGGGTCCGTGGCAACGAGTCGACCACCCGGGCGAGGCGGTCAAACAGTTGGCTGAGCACCGTCGCATCGAGGGGTTCGGCTTGGATCGTAAGTTGCTCAAACTCGGCGTCGGAAGCATTGACGAGGACATCGCGGGCGTTTGTAAGTTTGACAACCAGCAGGTCGCGAATGTGCTGCAACAGGGCGAGTGCGAGGAGTTGGAGATCCTGTCCCGATTCGACGACGGCGACAAACCGCTGCAGCGTCATCGTCGGGTCGCGCTGCAAAATCGCTTCGGCGAGTTCGAACACCGCGAGTCGTGCCGGGACACCAATGACGATCCGGACTTCTTCTTCGCTGATGACTTCTTGCTCGTCGTTGGCAAACGCGATGACTTTGTCGAGCAACGTCAGGCTGTCGCGGACCGACCCATCACCCGCGCGGGCGACCGTATAAAGCCCGCCCTCGGCCACCTCGATACCTTCGCGTTTGAGAATTGTTTGCATATGCGCGACGACTTGGCGCGGCGCGAGTCGGCGAAAGTCAAACCGCGAAACCCGGGAGAGGATCGTCGCCGGGAGGGCGTGGACTTCGGTGGTGGCAAAAATAAAGGTGACGTGGGGCGGCGGTTCCTCGAGCGTCTTGAGCAGGGCGTTGAACGCCTGCCCGGTCAGCATGTGGACTTCGTCGATGATGTAGATCCGGCGGCGCGCCGACTGGGGGAGGTAGCGGACCTGTTCTCGGAGGTTGCGAACATCTTCGACGCGGTTGTTACTCGCGCCGTCGATTTCGCTGACATCGACACTGCGACCCTCGATGACACTGACGCACTGGTGACACGTATTGCAGGGCTCGATCGTCGGGCCTTGTTCGCACACCAGGCACTTTGCCAACAGCCTCGCCGCCGATGTTTTGCCGAGACCGCGGGCGCCACAAAACAGATAGGCGTGGTGGATCCGGTCGTGGGCGATCGCGTTGGCCAGGGTCCGGGTGACATGTTCCTGGCCGATGAGTTCGGCGAACTGCTGGGGCCGATACTTGCGAGCGAGGACGACGTAGGTCACGGGCCGGGAACGTACCACGTGCGCGGTTCGGAGCGACCGCTGCAACTACAGGCGTTGACTGCGCAGATAAACGTCGTTCTCAAACTTTGTTTCACGGCGTTTGCCACGCCTCGAAAGTTCAGCGAGAGAAACGGGCTAAAACGTGAAATGTTGCGAAATGATTTCTTCGGATTCGGTCGGTTTGGCCGCCGGGCGCGGTTTGATCGCGGTCGGCACTGGGACCCCGGCCGCATCAAGTTTTTCCGCAATAATTTCTTCGAGGTAACCACTCACGCTCAGGCCAGCAGCTTCACAGTAGTCCTTCAGTCGCTGGTAGGTGATGCCCTTGACCGAGATGCTCCTGCGAGTCTGCCGCTTTGCCATGACGTGTATCCTCCGTGTTCGCTGGTGAAGCCCCCTCTGCCTCTACGTCAACGAAATCCTGCACGCAAGGGCCATTCCACCGCGGATGCGCGCGACCGCTGTGCGCAAGTGCATGTTCGCGCGCAAAAACAGATCTAACTTTCGAATATTATTTATAAAACACCATTTTATCCGAAATTTAAATTTTATGCGAATCCACCATCTTTTTGATTGGTGAATCAAAGAAAATTGGAGCGAAGCGCGAGATCTCCGAGATCTCTTCATGATCGCGGCATGCGCAAAATGCGGACAAACGATCGTTTTGGTGATCCGAGCCTCAATTCGAACATCCCCGACAGGTAAACACCTTCATATGTGGATCGTTTGTGGTTGGCGCTCCAACACCTCGAGATGATCGCTAAGCGGGTTTCGCGTATCGTGACCAAAGGGTGGTATCGACGTTGCTTCCCCGTGAAATGGAACCAGATGTGGAGACCAAAGTGCTCGCGGATTCCCGCCGCGAGCCACGCGATCTCACGGCTGGTCATCGGGACACGACGAAACTCGGGCGCTACGAACTTGTACAGCGCCTCGGTCATGGCGGGATGGCGACGGTCTACCTCGCGCTGACACGGGGCCTGGCCAACTTCCAAAAACTGGTCGCGGTCAAAGTGATTCACCCGCACCTCGCGAACGAACCGGCGTTTGTCGACATGTTCCTGAGTGAGGCTCGGATCGCCGCGCTGCTGCACAACCCCCATATCGGCGAGATCCTCGATATCGGTCGCGCCGACGGCCTGTACTACATGGTGATGGAGTACATCGAGGGCGAGACCCTGTCCTCGCTCGTCCGTGTGTTGCAGGCCGACAACCGCAGGTTGCCGACCGCGGTTGTCCTTCAAATTCTTGCAGATACATGTTATGGGCTCGAGGCGGTCCACGACCTTCGCGATACCGACGGCGAGCCGTTGGGCTTGGTCCACCGCGATGTCTCGCCACAAAACCTCCTCATCACCCTCACGGGGTGGGTGAAGTTGGTCGACTTTGGTATCGCCAAAGCGGCCGGGCGCGAGTCGAGTACGCTGACCGGATGTCTGCGCGGTAAGTTGCCGTACATGCCGCCTGAGCAGGCGCAGGGGCAGCCCCTCACGTGTGAGACGGACCTGTTTGCCCTCGGTGTCATCGCCTGGGAATTGCTCGCCGGTCGCCGGCTGTACACCGGTGCCAACGAGGCCGAAACCCTCAAGCGCGTGCTCGCCTGTGAGGTTGAATCGCTGACCACGATCCGACCGGACCTCCCGCGTGCACTGGTCGACGTGGTCGATCGGGCACTCGCCCGCGATCCCGACCAACGCCCCCACAGCGCCTCTCAACTGCGGGGCGAATTGCTGGCGATCCTTCGCGACGAGGTCGGTGAACAGGACCCGAGAGCCATGTTGGCCGAACTGATGCGCACGTCGTTTGGCGAGCGCCACGACTACCGTCGGGCCACTGTGCGGCGCACCGCCAAGCACCCGGTGATTCGCGTGGTCGAACCACATGATGTCAGCGATGGGACGCTTACCCCGCCGCGGACCCGCAATCTCGCCCTGGTGCCGCCAGTTGCCGAGGGCGAGAGCCAGGCCGCGCTCGCGGTCGAAGATGTGTATACA
Organism: uncultured Nannocystaceae bacterium; assembly: GCA_964621785.1. Classification (GTDB taxonomy): domain Bacteria; phylum Myxococcota_A; class Polyangia; order Nannocystales; family Nannocystaceae; genus JACKDW01. Next base: position 27,159 of record CAZUPD010000030.1, on the reverse strand, counting down.
CAAAATACACCCGGCGGTAGTCCATGGCCACTGTGGCTCGGGCTCCCATTGGTCGGAGCCGCCATCGCTGGGGCCGCGTTTTTCCTCGGGGGCTTTGGTCAAACCAGCCAGCAACCTCGACCCGCCCCCGTAGCGACCCAGCCACCGATTGTCGAACCCGTCCACTCCAAAACGGAGGTGCCATCCGCGGTACCGCCCGCGACACCGGTGAACAAACCTCCGGAATCGATCGCCTGGGTGATCCAAACAACACCGCCGGGCGCGACGATTTCGGTTGTCAAAGCTCCCGATGCCGTCCGTCCGATTCTCGAAGCTGCAGTCGAAGATGCGGTGACACCGATCCGTCTCGAGCTCCCCCGCGGTTCCACAGAGATCGGGCTGGTTCTCGAAAAAGTAGGTTTTGAAGCGGTTCACGACCTGCGCATGCCGATCGCCAATGCCAACCTCTCGTTTGCCCTCAAGGCCAAGCGACCCAAGGCTCGCACCCACTTCAAGACCGCGGCCAAAACCGAACCCGCGGACGCTCAGGATCCCAAGACCCCACCCGATCCCCTTGAAACACCGACCTTCAAGCCGCTAAAAACCAAGCCGGGCCACCCAGAGAAGTGAGCCTGGTTGCCAGGTGCGAGTCGACACACCACAGATCTCACGGGTTTTGCGAGCCAGTTGTTGCCGCCGCATGCTGGCGGGCGTAGTCGGTTTGGGGATGTGTTTGCCGCCGCCGTCGGTGCACGCCCGGGTACACGACACGCCGGCCTCGGTCGCGGATGAATCGGGACAGGTCACGACGATAGCGACCGCGACGCGAGGGGATCCGATCGAACGTGCACGTACAACCTTTAACGAGGCCAAGGCCCGGTACATCGATGCCGAGTTTGGCGAGGCCGGCGAATTGTTCCTCAAGTCCTTTGAGATCTATCCCTCGCTCGAAGCCCTGTACGGCGCGGCCAATTCGTTTGAACAAAGTGGCGAGATCCTGATCGCGCTCGAGCTGTACGACCGCTACTTCACCTACGTCGATGAGCACCCGACCCGGCCGGCGGCAGCCCAGCACAGCTATCGCACCCTCAATCGCCTCGTCGGTCGGGTCGACATCGAAGTGGCGGCGGGAACAAAATTTGAGGCCCTGCAGATCAACGGCAAACCCTACAGCCCCGAGGAATTGCCGATACGGGTGCTTCCGGGGGTGGTCCGGGTCGAGTTTATCGGTGCCGAGTCGTGGCAGCGCGAGGCCCTCGACACCGAAGTCCTCGCCGGCGCGACGGCAGTGTTTAAGTTTACCGGGTTTCGCCGGCCCGCGCCCAAACCCGAACCGCCCGATGTCAAGCCCGACGAACCCGACAAACCCCGGACCGGACAGGTCGCCAAGGGGGTGTTTTGGGCCGGTGTCGGGATGACAGCAGCCAGTGCGATTGCGGCAGCGACCCTCGGTGGGCTGACGATGCGGGAAAAGAGATTGTATGAGCAAGAGCTTGGGATGACTCCGTATCCGGGGGACCACGAGGCCAACTTTGAACGCTACCGCGAAGTGACCAACGTCCTGATCGGAGTGACCGCAGGCCTGACCGCATTTACGATCGTCTCCGGGGTCATCGCCCTCGCAGCAAGGAGGCGGGCCAAGCCCAAGGTCAGCTGGACGCCCCGCGGCCTGCGGTTTTAGTCCGAATTCCCCGTCCCGTTCCCGGGCGGCGAATATTTTTGCATCTACATGTAAAAAGCTATACCGGCCAGTAGGCGCGCTGGGCCTCGCGGATCGTCTGACAAAGCTGCCTGCCCGTCGCGCTCGCGTGTTTGGCCGCCGGAGCCTGGGCACCGGACAGCACTTCGGTACAGGATTCGACACTGTCGGCCAGCCCCGCGAGGTCGTACCCACCTTCCAGCAACATACATAGACGCCCTTGGGCGTGGCGCTCGGCGATGTCGAGAACCTGGCCGCACAGGTTCGCAAAGCCGCTGGCGGTGACTTCCATACTGCCTAGCGGATCGTCGACATGGGGATCGAATCCGGCGGATACCAGGACGAGATCGGGGGCGTAGGCGTCGGCAATCGGGGTGATGATGTCCGAAAAAACCATTGCATAATCACCATCCCCCATGCCCGCGGGGAGCGGAATGTTGACGGTGTAGCCGGCTCCCGCACCGGTACCGCTGTCGGATGCACGACCGGTACCCGGGTAGTGAGGCGCCTGGTGGGTGTTGATCACCAGGATATCGCTGCGGTCGGCAAATAGATGGGCCGTGCCGTTGCCGTGGTGGACGTCCCAATCGATGATGAGTACGCGGTTGGCCCCGAGGTGAGTGCGGGCGTGGGCGGCCGCAATCGCAATATTGTTGAAGATACAAAAACCCATGCCGAGGGTCGATTCGGCGTGGTGCCCGGGGGGACGCACGAGGGCAAACGCCCGGTGGGTGCGACCGGACATGACCCCCTCGACGGCCATCACTCCGGCACCGGCAGCGAGGTAGGCGACATCGACACTGCGGGGAGAGATCGGGACGTCGTGGTCGAGTGCGCCCTGGAGCCCGCGTGAGCGATCGACACGGTCGGCATAATCAAATGTATGCACACCTAAAACCGCATCGCGGGAAACCGCAGTGGGTTGGTGCCAGCTCGCCTGCGCCCAGCTGCGCCGGTGGAGACGCTCGAGCACGCGATCGAGCCGGACCGGCGATTCGGGGTGAAACGGGCCGGGGTCATGATCGCGCATCGACGGTTCGGCGACGAGCCAAAGATTTGATTGTGGATCCATGTCATTCGAGGAGGCCATGGCGGCGCAAAAGGGTTTTTAAATGTTTGCGGTCGAGGCCGGCGGTTCGCGCTGCGGCCGAGAGGTTGTGTTCGCAGCGGGCGATGAGATCGCTGAGGTAGCGGACTTCAAAGACGTCGATCAGGAGCTTTTTGGCCTGGGAAAACGGCAGATCGGTACGCACACTCAGGGCGTCGTCGGTCGCTTGGCCGGGGGCGCTGACCCGCAGGTCGTCGAAACAGGCGGCCGCAGGCGTGAGGGCGAGGGCGCGGTCGATGACGTTTCGCAACTCGCGGCAATTACCGGGCCAGTCGTGGGCGTAGAGGCGATCTAAGTTGGGTCCGGTGATCTGCTCGCGGGTGCATTCGGCAAAACCCCGAACCCGCAGCATCTCGGCGATCAGCTGGGGAAGATCCTCCCGTCGGCGACGCAGCGGGACGAGGTCGACACAGATCACACTCAGGCGGTAGTAGAGGTCGGGACGAAAACTGCCGGCCTCGACCAACGGGAGCAGCGGGCGGCGGGACGCGGCGATCACACGGACATCGATCGGGACCTCGCGGTCGGCACCGACGGGCGAGACATTGCGCTCCTCGAGGACCCGTAACAACCTCGCTTGTACATGCATGGGAATGCTGTCGAGCTCGTCGAGGAAGATTGTACCCTTGTCGGCGCGGACAAACGCTCCTTGGCGGGCGCTGACCGCCCCGGTAAACGCCCCGCGCTGGTGGCCAAACAACTCGCTCTCGAGCAGGTTTTGCGGGAGGGCGCCACAGTCGAGGGCGACAAACGGACCCGTCCGTCGTCCGCTGGCGCCGTGGATCGCCCGGGCGGCGAGTTCTTTGCCCGTGCCGGTTTCGCCGGAGAGCAGGACGGTGACATCGGAGGCGGCGGCGAGCTCGAGCACGGCAAACACCTCGCGCATGACCAGACTTTCGCCGACCATCTCGCCAAATCGCCGAGCCTGGGTCGGTTGTACATTCAACGGTTGTGGCCGCGGAACCACCCGCAGATAGCTGCGCCCGACCAAAATCGGCTGACCGGGACGGACGTGGCCACGGTGCACCCGCGAGCCGGCGACGTGGACCCCGTTGCGACTGTCGAGGTCGTCGAGGCGAAATTGTTGTCCGTCGGTCGCAGGCGTGAGTTCGAGGTGACGCGCCGAGACCCGGTCGTCACCGAGTTGGAGGTCACAGGAGCAATGGGTGCCGACGACGACCGACTGGGTCGCTAGGGGGATCGCCCGGCCCATGTCGGGACCTTCGACGACGACGAGTTGGTACTGCGGCGGCGTCGGGCCGGCCGTTTCACCGTAGGCAGTGGCGACCGTGGTCGAGCTCCGGTCGTGGACCATCGGCCGAGTTTAACAGAGCTTCGCGGCCCCATGCGAAAAGGCCGAAATCTCGCCAGCGAGGAACCCGTGGCTGCTCTCGCCACTTCGATGCGGCACGACGGCGGGGAAGACAGCCGGCGACGAGGCGAGTGGGGCGCCTACGCACACCTCCTTGATGATACATCTATTCCGGTTCCCGAAAACGGGAGAGTCGACTGCAACCGTGCGGAACCATTGGAGACACGGACATATCTTCGGGGGCGCACTTGTGCAGTTGCAGTCCGGGCGCATGCGCACGTGTGTGACCGGATGAGGAGCGCTTGAAACCGGGGCACGGGACAGCTATCACGTCCGCAGCGTTAGGATGTTCCCAAGATGCCCGCTGACGACGTCGAAAAATTTATCGCCCAGTTGATCGCCGACAACCGCGTCATGTTGTTTATGAAGGGCAATCGCCTGTTTCCCCAGTGCGGTTTTTCCTCGTCGGTGCTCGAAATCCTCAAGTCGCACAAGGTCCCATTTGGAACTTTTAATGTGCTGCAAGACATGTCCGTACGCGAAGGCATCAAGGCCTATTCGCAGTGGCCGACCATCCCACAGCTCTACATCGACGGCGAGTTTATCGGTGGTTGCGACATCGTCCGCGAGATGGAGCAGACCGGGGAGCTAGCCGCGAAGCTGGCCGCGGTTTCTTAAGATCGTGGCGTCGTGACTCGCACGGCAAAGGACCGGTTGGGGGTCGCGTGCTCACTTGAGAGCAACGCCGCTGAGTGTTCCGCGATCGGGGTCAGGAGCTTGTAGATGCATTCGCGGTGGACTCGGCCGGTCGCCCGGCCTGTAGACCTACCGGGGCCGCCAACGCCCTACGTCGACCCACTGCTGACGAACTCGCCGATCTTCGGTACCGTGGAGCTGGGGGAGATTTGACATGAATTCGAACCGATGTGCGAGTCGAGTGTTGCTTGGGTTTGCCGTCGCCGTTTGCTTCGCCGCCTGCGAGCCGAGCGGGAGCATGAGTGAGTGCAGTTCGAGCGTTCCGTGCGAGCGCGGTGAGCAGTGCAATCTGATGACGCTCTCGTGCGAGGCGGTCGATGCCAACAACGACAGCACCGGTGAACACGCGGGCGGAAACTTCAGCGAGCGCAAGGTGCCGTTTTTCCGCGGACGCGTGTGCGTGGCGACAAAAGTCGCTCCCGGCGATCCGATCCCGGTGTCGCTCGAGCCGTGCGTCCACCCATGTGTCGCAACGTCGAACTACCAGTTCTACAACCGGTACACCTGTGACGGGTCAACCTGTCGCGCAGCCGAGGTCGCCTGGATCGACGACGCCGTCGGCACGGATTGTCCGGCCGATGTGTTCGGCAGGTTCCCCAAATCCGAGTGTACCTACCCATTTGTGATCGAGGGGACGCAGACGTCGATCAGCCCGTCGGGGAACGACTACACCGGGATCGTCCCGATCGAGATCCCGTTTTTGACCAACGAAGATCTCGAACGGGTTGCACAAAAAGACATGTCGACCGGCGAGTTCTTCGGCCTGATCGACAGCTACTCGCCGGACATGGATCGGATCTTCCAAGTCAACATCGGCTCGGGAAATCCCACGGCTCCGGCGTCCTGTGCCGAGTCGGGTTGCTCGTGTCGTGAAGTCGGCTTCTGAGGCTGGCGGCATTGTCGGCGAGATCTGTCGAAGACATGGTGAGCGGGCCCGTCTCTCGGTAGGCTCCGGCACATGCGTCTTGCAACCATGGAACGCGCCGTGCGCTCGTTGCTTGACGCACCTGACGTGCAACGAAACGGCGAGGAGTTCGGTTGTCGGCGCGAGGCGAAACGGGGGAGCCACGGGCTTTTTGCAGTCCGTGGCTGTTCTCGACGCGCGCGACAAAATCTTCGCCGCGAGACGACACGCGAAAAAAACGGTGCCCTCGGAGCACTCGCCACGGTCGCGCTGCTCACCGGATGTGCCAACGGTGAACGCGACCTAAAACAGGCCTGGGACGAGGCGATCGAGACCCATCAACGGCAGTCGCAAACGCCTGGTCAAGACGCCGAAGAAGACCAGCCCGGCCAGCGCGAAGAACAGGAACAAGACATCGGCGATTTCCTGAACAACATCCACGGGCGTCTCGCTGAGGGGGTCGGGGCGATGTCCCTGCCGGCGCTGCTCGAGGCGATCTGCGATGGTTCCTACGACGAGGCGAGCGGGGAGGCTGTGGGCTACCACTGTGTCCCAAGTCCGCCACAGGAGCTCGGTACCACTGTGCTCACCGTTGAGGTGAGTCCCACGGGGGTGGTCAGTCTCGCCGCTGATGACCTGTCCGAAACAGTCGCCCGCAAGCTTGTGCGCCACGGTTTGGAGATCGTGCGACCCATGTGCGAAGGCAAAAAAATCAAGCCAGTCGATCGCGCACAAAACGCAGACGAGGACTTTCACAGTTGCCTGACCGCCGATGCCGTCACGGTCGTCGTCGGTCGTTTCAAAGTCAGTCCCGACAGCCAGCAATGGCGGTTTTCCCTCGCACTGTTGGGACCCGGCTAATTTTATGAACGCGGCCCTCCCTACCCGCAGGGCGAGCCCAGGCATTGACTGTGTTCCCCCGACGCAACGCAAGTGCGCCTCGAAGCCAGGCGAACCAACGCGCCGACCTCTACACTCTGTCGCGGCCCTGCGAGCAAAATACGCTGCGATCATAAAAAACGCGGTCTCGGGTGTGCGGAGAACGACATACAGCCGTATCTCTGGCGCGGGTTTTTGGGGCTACTATCCGGGCCGTTCATGCAAGCAGCTGCAGACGAAACCCTCCTTCCCGGCCACGGCGGACTGCTGTTTCCGTTCGACATGTTTCGCCCCAAAATGCTCGCTGGAGCCCTGGGTGAGGCGTTGGTGGCCAAAGTCCGCAACATCGTCGACGCCCGGCTCGTGCTCACGTGTAGTTTGGAGACCCAACTCGTGCTCGCACGCATCGAGGGGAGCGTGGTCGAGGACGACCCGGCGAACTTCTGGCGGCAAAACATTGACCTGCTGATGGTCGCCAGCCAGGTGTTCCCCCGCCAGATGTTCGCGTACTACGTGTATCAGCAACCAGAGCGGCGAGAGGGCTTTATGGTCGCCCAGCGCGGTCAACCACTGGCGGCCGACGACAGCGACCAAGATGGCCTCGAGGTCGACGACCCGCAAAAGCGTTGGCCCGTGACCCTGATGTGCGAGCAGATGCAGCTGTCGATGGACGAGCTCGAAGCGGGGTTTGCCGGATCACCTTCGATCGAGCTCTCGCTGCTGGAACCCGAAGGCGATGACCGTGAGCTGTTGATGGCGCTCGCCGGGCGTGGCCCCGAGACCGAAGACCCCGAGCCACAAGCTGGGCGGGCGCAGCGTCCGTCAGCGCGTCCGCAAGGACAGGCCCCGGCACAAGCAAACCCGCAGGCCAAGCAGGCCAAGCCGCGCAAGGTAACTGTCGAACAGGACCAGCGTCGGCGCGATGCCGAAAAGGCAGCCGAGTTGCAGGCTCTGTCCGAGCTCGCCGCCCGCACGTCACAGGATCTTCCGTTTGTCATCGACGAAGCAGGGGTGGTCGCCGCCCCGCGTGGGGTGGAACTTTCGGACGCCAAAGTGCTCTCCCGCTATCACACGCCCGCGATCGCCGGCAATTTGCCTGAGGGCCTGCCGCGCGAGCTACACGACAAGCTCCAGGGTCGAGCCGTCGACTTTGCCGTCAGTGTCGAGTTTCTCAGCGAAGTGTTTGTCGACAACCAACCGCTGTCGGGCCCCGTATTCCGCGAGCGTGCCCAAGCGACGACCGTCGGTGGACACGAGTTGCTCGCGCTCGAGGTTCTCGCCCCGAGGCTGGGCGCGGGGACGCTGTACGCCAAGGACCGGAGTCGAGTCTTTGTCTCGCGCAAGCGCGACCAACCAGCACCTGAAAAGATGTTGCTCGAGCTCCTTGGACTCACCTAATAGTCCCTCGGACGCCTTGCCCAGCGCCCTGTCGCAGCTCTCGCGGATCCCTCGTGCGCCTGAGTCGAAGCTCACCGCGTGTCGAGCTCTGCGGCACTCGGTAGGTCAACGCCGGGAAGGCTGAAAATTCCATGTATAGGCAGCTTCTCTCCCGGGATCTCTCGACGCATTGGCACGTGCGCTACGGATGAGTGGCGAGCCAGCGGTCGATCTCGGACACGAGCTGGGTCTCACCTTCGGTCGAAGCGAGTGTGCGTGCCTGTTTGATCAGGACATCGGCTTCCGGTGCAACGCTTGCCTGCGCGAGCCAGAATTTGGTTGCCGCCAGGTCTTTTGCTGAGGTTTTACCGGTTGCGACATCCGCCTCGTCACGCTCGAGCACGACCCTGAGAAGTTGGCGTGCCATTGTCGCATTGCCACTAAGGAGTGCGGCGTGCCCGAGATTGCGTTTGGCCCAGGTCAGTTTGGGGTCGTCAGGACTCAGGTGGGCCGTGCGGATATCGACTGCGCGATGGAAGTGTACGAGGGCCTGTTGCGGCATCCCCTGTTCGACCAGCAACAGTCCGAGGCTGTTGTGGGTCGCCGCCAGTTTCGGGTGGTCGGGGCCGAGCTGCGTGCGACGCAACTCGAGGGCCTGTTCAAAAGCCTTCTGGGCCTTTGCATATTCACCGAGTTTTTTGAGCGCAACGGCCATCGCATTGAGGGTTGTCGCGACATCGGGGTGTTGCGGGCCGAGGGCTTTGGTACGGATCTCGAGGGCCTGTTCGTAGAGTTCAACAGCACCCTCGAGGTCACCTTGCTCGCGCGCGAGACGGCCGAGGTTGTGCAGCGCTCGCGCGGTGTGTGGATGATGGTCGCCCCAGTGCAGGCGCTTGACCGCCAAGCTGCGTTCGAGCACATTTCGCGCCCCCCGCAAATCGTTTTGTTCGCGCAGCACCGTCCCCAGGTTATTGAGTGTACTTGCAATTAAAGGATGGTTGTGACCGAGTGCAGCCTCGCGGATCCGTAGCGCTCGTTCGAGCAACGCCTTCGCTTCGACGGGTTGGCCGTCGTCGGCGAGAACCACTGCGAGGTCGTTGAGTGACTGTGCGACATCGAGGTGATCGGGTCCAAGCAGATGTTCACGCAGCTCCAGGGAACGTCGCTGGGCCGCGATCGCAGCTGTGAGATCGCCTGAAATCCAATCGAGGTCGGCGATCGCAGCCTCTAGGTCGGCTGCCCGCAGCGGGTGCAGACGTTTTTCGCGGAACGAGGCTTTTGCCTCGTCGGACCACCACTTGGCATCCTCGACGCGAAACGCATCGACTCCGAGGGAGCGGACTTTGCCGGCGACGAGCGACAGCCAGAGGTCATCGGTATCTGTTCGCTCGGCCAGGCGAAGGGCACGTTCACGGCTGCGCGTCGCCTCGGAGGTCTGACCCAAATGCGATTCGATGCTGGCTTGGAGCGTCCAGGCATGGGCGCGGACCTCATCGGACGCACCGCGGTCAGCGGCCCCGGTCGCGGCCTGCACAAGCTCGAGCGCCTCGCGGTATTTTCCCGCTTTATCCCGCGACGCAGCGGCAGCGAGTTGCTGGTCGACTGACTGGTCGAGGGCGCGCTGGAGCTTGTACACGCGGTCGTCGCTCGCGACATCTGGCACCGAAAGTTGCAGGCAGCGGGCAGTTGTCGGCAGGTCGCTCAGTGATTCGATTGCAGGTACAACTGTTTCGGGGCCGGCGTGGGCGAGATCTTCGAGTCGCTCCACCACGGTGTGATGGCGTTGTGCGAGGCAACGGGTCCGCGCCTCGGCAAGCTCGACCGGCACGTTGCCGTCGGCGGTCTGTTGGCACACCTGTGAGACCGCCTCGATATGTTCGCGATTGTCATCCTCCATCATCCGGTCGACCGCCTGCCAACGCTCGTCGGCAAACGGCATCTTGGTATCGACGATCGCCCGCCGGACGTCTCCGCGCAGCGGCTGTTGCCACAGTGTGTGACTCTCGAGTTGTTCGGGGGAGCAGGGCGAGGTTGTGTCGCCTGACCACATCGACGCACCCGCCAAACCGGCGGCGAGTGTGGCGACGAGTCCCGCCGCGAACACATACCGGCGTCGACGGCCGAGCCCGCGTTCGAGCGCCGCCAGCAATTGTTGCATATCTCGATATCGCTGGTCTGGCCGTGGGGACAGGCCGCGACGGCACACCCGGTCGAGCCAGCGGGGCGCGACACCCCGGGGGGACTTGGCGATGTTGCCGTCGATATAGTTGTACATCAAATGATGTGGCGAGGTCCCGGTATACGGCCGGATGCCGTACAACGCTTCAAACAGGGTCACGCAAAAACTAAACTGGTCGCTGCGGGGGTCGAGCGACTCGCGCCCGAGTTGTTCGGGCGACATATAGGCCACGGTACCCATGACCGAACCAGCGCGGGTGATCGGGCCAGACTCCGCCGGGCTGTCGAGCCCCGTTTCGGGAAACTCGGTGTCGACGTCATCGCTCTGGTCCGGTGTGACGAGCCCAAAGTCGATGACGTGGACCCTGTTGTCGTGGCCGAACAGGACGTTGCTCGGCTTGAAGTCGCGGTGAATCAGCCCGGCGCGGTGGGCTGCCAACAACCCGCGGCCAGCCGGGATGAACTTTTCTACGATTTCGCGCCAGTGACGTTTTTTTTCTCGCAACCACTGCTTGAGGGTGATCCCCTCGAGCAGCTCCATGGCGATAAAAAGTTCGTTCTGGTGAAGTCCAACATCGTGGACGGTCACCACATTGGGGTGTCTGACCCGGGCGAGAGCTTGAGCCTCGCGCAGCATCCTGGTTTGACGGCGGGAGACTGCTTCGTCTGTATCGGAGTCGCGAACGCGGACGAGTTTGATAGCGATGGTTCGACCGAGTTCGGGGTCACGGGCGCGGTAGACCACACCCATTCCTCCTGCACCAAGTTCAGATTGCAGGACGTAGCGGCCGATCTTGCGATCAGAACCACTGCCGAAAAGACGCTCCCGGATAGCCTCCCGAAGGGGCTGGGGTGCGCGCACCTCTCCGCTGCGAGCGAATAACTCGGTCAGCGCATTTTCATCAGGTGCCGAATCGTGGACGGACACAGGGGGTTAGTGACAACAACTCGTCAACCAGATCACAAGCCGTCATACTTTTCGCCTCACGCTGGGCGACAGATTCGAGCGCAGCCGTGGACTGACCTTTCCTACCTGCAACTTCGTACAGGCGCATTGGGAGAGGTGCCAGTGTGTGCCTGTTTCTAAACGTTGATTGGAGGCGTTTTAAAGCTGATCTAGCGCAGCTAGTCGGTTTTTTTTGTTCGTCCAATTTTTTCTTAATCCGATCGCTAGGTAGCGACGCTAACAGAGTGACAACAGGGCGATGCCCATCCGGTGACACCTATCTCGGACACGTATTTATCGTTTCGTCCCTATCCCGTTACCCGCGAACATCGCTGTTGTCTGGTTCAAGTGTCAGGTCGCAATCAGGCGTCTATGCCCATGCAGTTTTCCGCAACTGAGGAACCTGACAACCGCCGAGGTCTGTGTATCAATGCCCCGGCAGCTTCAGTCCCATCCATCCGGACCACGCTGAAGCGTTCCTATGTTTTGTATGCGGGGCTTCTGAGTGAGGTTCAACAAGCTCCCCGTCGGTAGGTTCTATCACCTCGTCGTCGCCGTGGCTCGCGGGAGGTCGGCCTGCGAGCCCGGCACCTTTTATCTCCCAGGCGTATAGCCTTTCGACAGACTTCACCGCACATCTGCAACTTCGCCTGTTCATGTGCATCAAGCCCGGGCTACCGGGTTCGCGGTTCGAAGACCTGTCCGACCTGGCATTTCGCCAACTGGGGCCTAGGCCCCCGATACCCGTCGACTGCATCGGCGGGTATTTTGTATGTGCAGGTTCGTCCCGCCTCCATGCCCGTCGACGACATCGGCGGGTATTTTGTATGTGCAGTTGCGTCCTGCTTACACACATTCGCCCGTCGACGACATCGGCGGGTATTTTGTATGTGCAGATTCGTCTTGCTTACACACATTCGCCCGTCGACTGCATCGGCGGGTATTTTGTATGTGCAGGTGCGTCCTGCCTCCATGCCCGTCGACGGTATTTGTATGTGCATGTTCGTCCTACACATCCGCCTGTCGACTGCATCGGGGTATTTTGTATGTGCAGGTTCGACCTGCTTACACACATCCGCCCGTCGATGCATCGACTTTGTATGCGTAGGTTCGACCTGCTTACACACATCCGCCCGTCGACTGCATCGACTTTGTATGCGCAGGTTCGACCTGCTTACACACATCCGCCCGTCGACTGAATCGACTTTGTATGTGTAGCTAGGTTCGATGTCAGTTGATTCGCCGAAGTCGACCGCCTACTGCGCTGCCGGCTCGACGCGTACGAGCAACTCTCCGGCCCGAACGTCATCACCGTCCGCTGGCTCGATCGCAACGACGCGCGCAGGCGAGGGCAGCCCCTGCCCGCCGTAGGTGATCCGGTGAAACGTCTTCATGATCTCCAACAGACCGACGACTTGACCCTCGCAGATCGTTTGTCCGACTTCGATGAAAAAGGGCTTGTGCGGCGCGGCCCGGCGGTAAAATCGTCCGCTCGAGGGTGCCCGCAGACCCGCTCCCTCAGCACCCGTCGAGGATGTCGGTGCCTGAACCTGCGTACCTAAATCGGCCGCATTCGGATCGACGACTAGCATGGGTGTTCCGAAGGACAGGCTCAAGCGTGCGCGCGCAGGGTCGAGTCCTTCGCCGAGTGCACAGCACAGGCCCGCGACCCCGTCGGGGACCACGACATCGTGGAGCACCCCCAGGATCTCAATTGCCCCGAGGGACATGCCTGGAGTGACTGGTGTACCGAGGGCCGGACGGTTGCGCCACAGTCCGAGCGCGGGGGCCAGCAGGCACAGATTGCCCTCACGGTCGCGGGTGACCTTGGGCCGAAGTGTGGTACGGCGGGAAGTTAATTGCATATCAACGTACTCCCTGAATCAGAACGTCGAGATCGTGGAGGGTCCAGATCCGTGGGTTTTTGATCCGGCGGTGACCGATCGCCTGGTAACTCATTTCGACCAGGGCGGCGAGGTAGGTACGCAGCTGGGAGAATTCGACGATCTCGTCGGTGTCCATCTGGCTGGCGGCAACATAGGGATCCATGTCGGCCTCGATCCGCTGCTCGACCGCCTTCATCCCCGAGGCGATCGCGGCTCGCTGTTCGGGGTCGTCGGTCATGATCTCGAAGTTGTCGTCGAGCTTGGTGTTGTAGGTCGCGATCGCCAGGGTGCGGCCCTCCATCACCGACAGTCTTGAAAGACAGGTGCTGAGTTGGACCACCGGGTCGTAGGGCAGGCCGCTCATCGCGTAGTAACCCGCGCCCGAAGCCTTGCGCAGCAGGACCGTGAACATCGGCACGGTATTGGTCGAGTTGGTGTAGATGAGGTTCGAGCCGTAGGCCAACAGACCCTGGCGCTCGGCCTCGGAGCCGATGTCGAACCCGGAGATGTCCTGCAGCCAGATAATCGGGATCCCGTCGCTGTCGCAGGCGCGGGAGAATGCCGAGATTTTGCTGATCCCCGCGCGGTAGAGGGTCGATCCGGGGCGCGGCTGATCGGGGTGTTCGGGGTCGCGGACCAAGCCCTGGCGGTTGATGATGAACCCGGCATATAGGCCGCCGACGCAACCGATGCCGCAGATCATCTCGTCGCCGCACTCGGGCATCACTTCCCAAAACAGGCTCTGGTCGCATAGGCGTGCGAGCACTTGGTGAGCGTCGTAGGCCTCGCGGTGATCGGCCGGGATCAGCCCGCACAACTCGTGGCTGGGGTAGGCCGGGTCGATCGTCCCGCGGCCAGCCCGGTAGTAGTCGGCTGCACTGCTCGGGAGGGACGCGATTTCCCGCCGCAGACACGACAACAGCGTCTCGTCGTCGGGCACTCGGACATCGGCACAACCACTTTGATGTACATGCACTTCAGGGCCGCCGATGTCGAGGCTCGAGAGGTTGGTACTCTTGGCCCCTTTGATCAGGGCTGCCCCAGCGATCACCATATATGCCTGTTCGGTCATGTAGACGCGGTCGCTGATGATCGGCATGTAGCCGCCGCCGGCGATGCAATCGCCAAACACACCCGCAAGCTGGGGCACGCCATTGGCCGACAGCAGGCTGTTCATTTTGAAGATGTGGCCGGCCCCGGTACCGCCGGGAAACGCCTTGGATTGCTCCGGCAAAAACAGCCCCGAACAGTCGACCAAGTAGACCGTCGGCAGGCGTAGGCGCAGGGCCATGGTTTGCGCGCGTTGGATTTTTTCGGGGGTTTTGGGCCACCACGAGCCCGAGGCCACGGTGTTGTCGTTGGCGATGACCATGCACCACCGCCCCTCGACTTGGGCAAAGGCCGTGACCACGCCGGCACCTGGGGAGCGCAACTCCTTGGGCCCAAAGGTGACCCCGTGGTTGACGAAGGTACCGACCTCGAGCGGTGTGGTGCCCGGATCGATCAGCGCGGCGATGCGTTCACGGGCCGTCAACTTGCCTTTTTTGTGCACCCGGTCGCGGTACTTCTCGCCCCACCCCGCGTGGACCTCGGATCGACGCTGGTGCAGTTGACTCTCTTTGGCCTGAATCTCGCCGCGGTTTTCGGTAAACGAGTCAGCGTCGATGACCTGCTCGCGGGGGCTACCTACCGGAATCCTGGGGACGTGTACCATCTTCGTTCCTAAACTTGTTCGTCGCGTTGCAAACTACGCCGGCCACCCGGGAATGCTGCGGGTGTCGTAGTCGTGGGCGAGAAATTTCGGCGAGCGCAAAATTTGTAAGTGCATGGGAATTGTGGTCGGGACCCCGACGCAGGTCAGGCCCTGGAGTGCCTCGACCATCCGTGCGACCGCCTGCTCGCGGGTTTGCCCCGAGGTGATCACCTTGCAGATCAAACTGTCGTAGTGGGGCGGAATTTCATAGCCGGGGTGGACATGGGTATCGATACGGATCCCCGGGCCGGTGGGGACGACCCACTCGCGGATGACCCCCGGGGCAGGTCGGAAGTTGTCGGACGGATCCTCGGCGTTGATCCGGCACTCGATCGCGTGGCCGGTAAACGTGATGTCCGGTTGGCGTAGCGATAACCGATGGCCGGCGGCGACGCGGATTTGCTCGGCGACCAAGTCGATACCGGTGCGCTCTTCGGATACGCAGTGCTCGACTTGCAGACGGGTGTTCATCTCCATAAATCGCAGCACGCCGTCGCGGTCGAGCAGGAACTCCATGGTCCCGGCGCCGACATAGCCGATGTGGGAAGCGGCAGCGGCAGCGGCCTCGAGGGTGCGTTCGCGTTCGTCGGCCGAGAGCACTGGTGAGGGTGACTCTTCGATCAGTTTTTGGTGGTTGCGCTGAATAGAGCAGTCGCGTTCACCGAGGTGCACGACGTTGCCGTAGCGGTCGGCCATGATCTGGATTTCGACGTGGCGACCGCCCTCGATCAGGCGTTCCAAGTACAGGCGGTCGTCGGCAAATGCTGCCCGGGCCTCGGCTTGGGCGTCGTTGTATGCAGCTGCAATGTCTTCGTCGCTGCGGGCGACTCGCATCCCCCGACCGCCGCCACCACTTTCGGCCTTGAGCAGGACGGGATAACCGACTTGGGCGGCGACTTCGCGGGCCAAGTCGACACTGTCGAGGATCCCGTCGCTGCCGGGAATGAGCGTGAGACCGGCGGCTTTCATCGCCTGGCGGGCGGGGGTTTTTTTGCCCATCAGTCGCATCACGGCCGGTGGAGGGCCCAAAAACGAGAGCCCGTGGGCCTCGCACAGGGCGGCAAAGGTCGGGTTTTCAGCCAAGAAACCCCAGCCGGGATGGACGGCGGTACACCGGGTCTGGCGCGCGGCCTGGACGAGAGCTTGCATATTCAAATAGCTCTCGCTGGCCCGCGCACGGCCGATACACACAACTTCGCGCTCGCGCAGGTGGGCGGCGTCGCAGTCGGCAGCCGAGGCGGCAAACACAGGGGTGATCCCCAGTGCATCACAGGCACGTGCGATCCGCACCGCAACCTCGCCGCGGTTGGCAATCAGCAGTCGGTGAAACAGCCGGGGTGGTGAGGGGGGCCGCGGAATTTCGCGCTCCATTGGGCGCGCACGTTACCACCCACAGCCGCGGGCGACCACCCCGGATGTGGGGCGAGAGCTGGCCGAGTTTCTTTATAAGAACGAAGTTTCGCCCGCCACGTCATCCGAGCGGACATGTCCGTTGCAGATCACCTCGTGAAGGGCCGTGCAGTGGGTTTCACAGCAAGAATGAAACGATCGGACGTTCTTTGACCCGTGTACCAGTGCGGAGACGTTTCGTTGATGATACAACTGAAATAGGATGTGAGCCGCTTGGTTTCGGTCGGGGGTGTTGGGCGGTGTGGTGAAGATGCAGGTACAATCAAATGCTATGTTCAGAGACGCCTCTCACGGAACCAAAAATTGTATCTGCAATTGTTTCGGCGTCGGTCGGCTGTTCGCATCGGGTCGAACCGTGCCCGATCAGCCCTTGCGCTTGGGAACCGCTACGACATCGCCGTCGGCCACCGCCACGACATCGCTGTGGATCTTGCTGGCCTCTTCGACAAACGGTTTGATCGACGGGTAGCGCTGCGAGAAGTGGGTGAGCACGAGTTTGCGGGCGCCGGCTTCCTTGGCGATCGTCGCGGCTTGGCCAGCGGTGAGGTGCCCGTGGGCGTGGGCCTTGTCGGCGTCGCAGCCCAGATAGGTCGACTCGCAGATCAACATGTCGACGCCACGGGCGAGCTCGATAGCGTTGTCACACATGCGGGTATCCATGACGAAGGCGACGGACTGTCCCGGGCGCGCCACGCTGACATCTTCGAGTTTGACTTTGTTGCCGTCGACTTCGATCTCGCCCTGTTGCATGAGCGTGCGGATGTTGGGCCCGCGGATGCCATGCTCGGCCAACTTTTTGGGCAACATGCGGCGGCCGTCGGCTTCTTGCAGGCGATAGCCCCAGGCCTCGACACTGTGACTCAGACGCAGGGCGGACATGCTGAGGTCCTTGGCATCGTCCATGATCACCCCAGGGTCGCGGATCGGGTGCGGGACCACCGTGGCGACGTCGTGGAAGATCGAGGCCTTGCGCAGGCGCTCGTAATACACTTGGCCCGAAGCCGGATAGTAGACGTGGACGGGGTGGGGGGCACCGTCGAGGGAAATCCGCTGCGAGATGCCAGCGAGGCCCAAGCAGTGATCGCCGTGAAAATGGGTGATGCAGATCCGGGTGATCGCCGTGGAGGCGACGTTGGCATAGACCATCTGGCGCTGGGTGCCCTCACCCGGGTCAAACAAAAACCCCTCCGCATCCCAACGCAGGAGGTAGCCGTTGTGATTGCGGTAACGGGTGGGCACCTGGCTGGCTGTGCCGAGGACGATAAGTTCGCGGGCAGACATGGGACGCTACGTCCGGCTCGTGTATCAGATTGTTCGGCGGGCAGCTAGCCCGGGCCCTGGCACGAGTTGCATGGGCGCGCTCTAACAGCTGCAATCGGGATCGCGCAGTGGTTCGCGTCGCAGCAACTTCTCCCGACTCAAAGGTTGCCCGTGCCACCGTTTTACCGGCGCGTCGAAGTTGTGAGGAGTGCCGGCTAGTAGCGTTTGGGCGGTTTTTCGGGTGGCGCTCGCACAATTCTGCGTTCGCGTCGGCGCTCCCACTCTTCGTTGTGCATCGGCACCACGTACACCGTCGGCCACACGAGCCGGCGATCGTTCGATCCGAGTCGCCGGGCCCAGTATTCGACATCGACAACCAAGTAGGGGATGTCGTCGATGACAACGATCTCATTGACGCGCGGGACAAACTGGGAATTTTCCGAAGTCTCGGTGCGAAATAGCAGCCGGCCTTCACAGGCGTATTCGACGTAGGGCATGGCCGGGAATCAGTATACCGAAGTCGGGGCTTCGGGTATCGTCCGCGCATGGGACTTGGTCACGGGTTCGTTTGCAACCGAATCACGATCGGGCGCAGACACTGAAGAGCGCTCCGGGGTTCGGTGCATATGAGCCGCAGGCGAAATCTTGGTGAACTGATCGGGTATGTGTGGGTCGTTGCAGTTGCGGCCTGTGCCCCGCCCACGTCCTCGAGATCGGCACAACCCCCGAACGCTGCGGGCGAGGTTGCGAATGCGGGCGGCGATTCCCAGGCGGGCGAGCAGGATTCCGACAAACAGGCGCAATCGGGTGCAGGCCGGCCGGGTGTCGACGAAAGGTCGGGAGTCGGTGAGCAGCGTGCCGAGCACGCGCAGCCAGGTATCAGCCCTGTCGCGCACGACCAGTCCGGAGCAGTCGAGCAAAAGTCCCACGAGTCCGGTCAGTCCGGAGTTACGGTTGCCGGATCGAATGTCGAACCTGCTCCGAGAGACACCACCAATCACACGAAACACCCGGTGCCCACGCCAACGCGCAAGTCCGTAACGGCCGCCCTGCGAAGCCTCGACCCAAAACTACAACTGCATTGCACACGCAAACCCTCCTGCATTCAAACCGGAGATCTCGACGGTGACCAGCAGCCGGATACGGTCGCCGTCGTCATCCGTAACTCGGCCCTGGGGGTTGTCCTGTTCACCAGTCGCGCCGGGACGTTACAGGTCGGGGCAGGCAAGGCGGTGTTGCTACCCGCGGATGATTGGGAGCTCGACGAGCAAAACCAACGGATCTGGACATCCGACGGGCACCAACAGCTCTTGGCCGATTGGCGCGGGTTGGCGATTTGGGTGTCACCCGCCCACAGACAAACAGCCTGCGCCCGCGGGATGCAACTTGGACACGATGCACTTGTGTACTCCGGGACAGATGCCGCCGAGGCCGTGATCGTGCGTGAAGGAACGTTTCGCTGGGTCCCCTGCGGTTATTGAGAGGATCCGACGCAGCTCTAATTTGTATGTGCACCAATATGTGCAGAGCTGCGAAGCGGGCTAGGCCGCGCTGTCGTGTCGTTCCAAAAGTTCGCGCAACGACCCATCGCCAAGGGCACGTTCGACATCGTCAAATCCACCGACCAAGGTGCCGCGGACATATACCTGGGGAAAGGTCGGCCACCCGCTCCACATCTTGATGGCCAGTCGACGCCGCCAACCTTTAAAGTAGCTCCCGTACTCCAAGTAGTGAAAGTCGATCCCAGCGGCTTGAAGCGCTTTGCGAGCCTTTTTAACGAAGGGGTTTTGAGCCATGCCAACGACGACAACCGGCTGCTGGGCGATAGCTTGGGTGATTTCGGCAATGACGTCGCCATGGAAGTTGGCAGTAAACCGGGCGACTTCAGGGGTACGAGCATCTTCAGAGAGGATAGGACGGGGACTCATGGCGGCGGAGAGTAGCAGGTCGCGGATCGTTTCTGTCGCCGGAACATCGGTCGGGTTTTAAAAATCGCGGAGTTGTTTACTCGCCAGGCAAAGGGTCCGGGCCGCGACTGACCGTTGAGGTCCGTGCTTGGGCTCTCGCGGTTTGAGGGCCTCGCCAGGATTCTGTCGTGGGACACCGGTAGAGATTGAGATGTCCCCGTTTGGCGAAATCTCAGCGTCTGCTTGTTGGCCACTCACAGACAATTTCAAAGTTGCCTGTGGCAGGCCGCGACGAATCAGTCGTGCGATCTGCAAACTGTACCCCATGCCTCCATACGCGACTAGAACTCAGCCGGGCTCATGGGGCCCCAGCACCCGCGCGAGCGCCTCGCGGACCCACTGGGTTTGATCGTAGTCTGGTGCGTCGCTGACGTGTCGCGGCGCTACTACTCTTGCGACCACATGTCCCTGTGTATCGTGCTGTTCAGGTGGTCGTTCCACCAGGTGCACCCGCACCTCCTCGGGACAGTCGGCGCACCGCGGCAGTTTCTCGTCGCGGCTCGCATAGGCCTGGGCGCAGTCTTTGTAGTGGATGTGGATCGCCTCTGGCAGCTCGGCTGCGTAGCCCGAACGGTCGTAGACGCCTAACTTGATCAGGTTGAATGCCACTCCGTAGACGAAGTGGGTCGCCTGTTGCAGGACCTGGGGATCGGCGGGCAGTCCGGCGAGTTCGATGTCGACGCTGCCGAACCGTCGCATCCCGCGGGTGGCGAGTCGGACAGCAGGTTTACCAGCGATTGTATGTGCAGGATCTTGAAATGGGACTACGGGGATCTGGTCGGCGACGTTGCCGAGCTTGGTCTGCAGACGGGTGCGGGTAAACGTCTCGCGGGTGACGGTTTCGCGGGTGTCTGGATCGTGGATCAGGGCGTTTTGTTGTTCGGCCAACAGACGGACGATCGTCTGCAACAACCGCAACCCGCGGACGCCGTGTTGGTTGCGGTAGCGGGCCCGCACGACCAGGGCCCAGGTCCGGCGCTCGAGCGACGCGAGCTGTTCGGGGCTGAGGTCGCGGGCGAGGATCGGCTCGCGCAGAATCTCGAGATCGACGATCGCATCCTTGGCGTCTTTGGGGTGGAGCGGATGGAGTTCGACATCGAGTCCGAGGAGGTCGGTGAGTCGACGTTTGCGGCGGAGCGACTCCCGTGCTTCTACATCTATTTCGTCGCCAGCGATCGCTGCTTGGGCCTGTGCAACCGCCTCGCCGACTTGATCTGTAGAAGGGGCATCCGCTGGTTCGCCCTCGCCTTTGGCTCGGTCGGATGTCCCGTCCGGTGCACCGGGTTGTGTGGATTCGGCCTCCTCCGAACCCGGCTTTGGGGGGAGTTCCGGTGCGTTCAGGATCGGCCCACCTTCGTCCGGTTGCTCCGCTTCGATGAGTCCGAGCAGCAGCTGGACCTCTTCGTCGTGCTCGCGTCCGGGAAACGCCCGGCGTACCAGTTCCCGCAGCTGGTCTTTGGTCGGCGCAGACATTTCCCGCACCTCCTCGCCGAGTAGCAGGACGTAGCTGTAGGCGATCCGGTCGGCGAACACGACGCGATGGGCCTCGTCATCGACCCCCGACTTCGGTGCGGGGGCGGAGGTTTGGGGCTGGGGGTTCGCCGGCACAGTTTTGGGTTTGGGCTCGCCTCGGCAGGCCGCGAGTACGAGCCAGACTCCAAACCATCGCACTGTCGCTGTCCACTGCACCCGGAGAGGCTACAACGGATCACCGACCGGACCGATCTTCGGTTCCGATTTGCGTGGATGCGGTCGCGACCCGGCAAAAGGCAACCGGCCGATCTGGCAGACCCCGAGGTGACTTCCCCGCGGTTCACTGGATCGGTATGTCCTCGGCCAACTTTTGACCCCTTCAACGTGCTGTGCGCTCACTCGCCAACGCACGTTTCCTCGCTCCTTGAAACTTGGTGAGAAGTCCGGGCTACGGTACTTCTCGCTGCGTGCGTGCGCGTGTGATGTCCCGGCTGACGCAGCTTCCGAGTTGGCTTGTGATCGCTGTGCTCGCGGCGATTGTGGTCGCCGTCTATTCGGTCTCGATCGCCGCCTGCGGTCCGTGGGATCCGTGGGAGACCCACTACGGGGAAGTTGCGCGACAGATCCTTGTGCGCCACGATCCTCTCGACCTGTGGTGGCAGCCGGGCACCGGCCCCGACGGGCGCGCCGAGACTACGTTTTGGTCCAAACCTGCACTTCCGTTTTGGCTGATGGCGGCCAGCATGAAGTTGTTTGGTGTCGGCACTGGTGCGGCGGCTGACGAGATGGTGCAGCCGCTGTGGCCCGAGCTCGCCCTGCGGTTGCCCTCGTTGCTCACCGGTCTGTTGACGGCTGCGTTTGCCGGGTTTGTCGTCTGGCGTCTGCGCTCGCCCTGCGACGCTTCGGGACACTTGGTGCGACCCACGCCCGCCCACGCCCGGACCGCGGGGATCACCACAGCGCTGGTGCTGTCAACCATGCCGCAGTGGGCGATTGTCACCCGCCAAGCGCTGACCGACATGTTTTTTGTCGCCCCGGTGGTGGTGGCCTTTGGCGCCTGGGCCCTGGCGACGTTGGGCCCCGACCGCGACCTGCATCGCCGACCGCTCACGCGCGACACCGACGGACCGGCACGCGGATTACTGGGGAGGCTGCGGGCACTGACGATCCCGTGGGATCGCGCCTATCTCGGATTTATTTGTACATTCATCGTTGTTGCCGCGATCCCGATCGCCGTGATGCACCACCACGTCCTCGCCGAGGTGACGCGGATCCGGGTGTCGCAGTTTCCCCAGCGACCCGGCGTGCCCAACCTGTTCACGCTGTGGCAGGTCGGCATGACAATGTGGTTTTACTGGGGTGTCAGCGCCCTGTGTCTGCTTCTCAGTTTGCGATTTCGCCGGCGCTCCCAGGCTTGGATGGGGATCATGTACCTCGCGGCCGGGGTCTCGGCGATGGGCAAGGGCCTCATCGGACCGGGACTCATCGGGCTGTTGGTGCTCGGGCACATGTTTGTCAGCGGGCGCCTGCGACTCATCCGCCACAGCATGCTCGGGTTGGGGACGCTGCTGTTTGTCGTGACCTCGTTTCCCTGGCACCACGCGATGATCGTCTACCGCGGGTGGAATTTTTTTGCCGAGCTGATCGTGGTCAACAACCTCGCGCGGTTTGCCTCGGGGGAACAGGAACAGGCGGTCGGTAGTTTTGGGTTTTATGTACGTACACTCGGTTTGGCGGGCCTCCCGTGGGCGGCCCTGTTGCCGGCGGCGATTTGGGGCAACCTGCGGCGTGCCTTTGTCCGCGACAACGCCGAGGCAAAGCCGACGCCGACCCAGGAACTGCGGCGTCTCGCACTGCTGTGGTTTGTCCTCAGTTTTGGGATCCTGACCTACAGCATCACCAAGTACTACCACTATCTGCTGCCCTGTCTGCCGCCGGTGGCGATTCTGATCGGGTTGTGGCTGGCCGACCGCGTGCACGATCGGCACGAGCAGGGCGAGGATCGGCGCACGCGTTGGGTGTGCACCGGATTTGGTCTCATTGTACTTGCACTTATTTTGCGGGACGCGACGGTACAGCCGGCATGGTTGGCCCACCTGACGACCTATCTCTATACAGGTATGTGGAACAAGGGCGCTCCCGAGGTCACGTCCTTGCTCTGGTGCGGCCTGCTGTTCGGCCTCGGCCTGCTGCTGTGGAGCCTGCGACGCGCCCGTGTCGCGGTGGTGACGATGCTGATCTCGGGGCTGCTGACGACGGGCTACGTGCTGATGGACTACCTGCCGGCGGTTTCGGAGGAATGGTCACAACGCTCGGCTGTGCGAACCTATTACCAACTGCGGGGGCCCGATGAGCCCCTGTTGAGCTGGTGGTTTTACTACCGCGGCGAGACGCTCTTTACGAAGGCGGACGTCTGGGTGCTCAAGGAACAAAACCGGGCCGAGCTCAACGAGTATGTGCAACAGCAACTCAATGACGGCAAGGTGAACAACCTGTGGGTGCTGACAACGGGCGCCCACGCCCGCCGGCTCAAGTCTGTGCTGCCACGGGAGCTGCGCGAGGGAGTGAGCGAGGTCTATGCGAATCACCACTACAAGTTGATGCGGGTGCCTCTCGATTGAGGCAGCCCGGTCGTCTCCCGGTTTCTCGAATTTTTCTGAACCCGCCTAGCTGCTCCACAAAAACGGCAGCCCGCCGCGAGCTGGGGGGATGCGCTCGCGTCGGGCTGCGTGGTGAATCAATCCAGGTATTCGTCTGCGAGTTCGAACCGCGTCGCCATCTTCGAGCGGTTTTTCTTCATCGTTCCGCAGTTGTTTTTGTGTGGGATATCGGCGAAGCAGGCGGGTAGGTTATCCGCTTCTTCGAGCATCAGGGCGCGCAGGTTGTCGGTGATGCAGTAGGCACCGTCCGGGTTCCACTCGGCCTCGAACTCCCAGTCGGACTCGAAGTCTTGGATGTGTGGCTTGAGACTGTCGCCGATATCGATGAGGGTGCCGTTGATTGTGTGGGGGATGCCGTTTCCGCAGTAGTCGGCGCGAGCCATCCGCGTGCAGGCTTGGTGGTACTCTCGAAGGTCGACCTCTTCACACGAGAACTTTTTCTTTTTGTTTTTCTTTTTGTTTTTCTTTTTGTTTTTCTTTTTGTTTTTCTTGTCTTTTCCGCAGATCTCGGCAGTCTCCCACGGGACGTAGCCCCAGCTGACACACTTGCCGAGAGCGCCGTCTGGGCAGGCGAACGTGACAGTGTGCTCGTCGTCGATGTAGTCTCCGGTTTCGGAGTTCCACAGGCCGTTGAGTGCGACAGCCGGTGCGGGGTCATCGACGTCTTCGGAACACAAGGGGACCCACTCGAGGGTGTCGTTGTTTTGGACCGAGAGGTAGTACTCGAGAACCTCGGGGTTATTCGCGCTCGGGACGACGTCGTCGATGCGGGCGTTCATCGGCTCGGTGAGTACCTCGCCATCGACGTCGCGGTAGTACTGGTAGTTGAGCTGGACCCCGATGAAATCGGTGCCGACGAGAGACACTTCGTCGCCTTCGACGGTCAGTGTCGCCGACAGCTCGCCGTTGACGAGCGACATGCCGAAAAGTGTTTCCCCCTGCAGGAACCCACCTTGAAGGAACTTGCCTTGAAGGAACTTGCCTTGGAGGAACACTCCCTGCAAAAATCCGCCCTGAAGGTGGGTGCCTTGCAAGAATCCGCCTTGGAGATGGGTACCCTGTAAGAACTTGCCCTGTAGAAACCCGCCGTTCGCAAGCGGCCCGTTGATCTCAATATCGTTACCGTTGAGGGAGCGGTAAACAGGCGCGCTTACGTCGTCAGCAGCGCCACTGTAGCAACTCGCGGCAAGCAGGCAGGATAGGGCGACAATACCGGGTTGAACACGCATGCCCGTATTTTGTACAGGAATCGTGCCAACCTGTTTTAGGGGTGATTTTTACAACTTTCCTCAGGCACGATGCGAAAGTTGCACGACCCTCGATGCGAGAATGCCAGAGTTGCGTACCTTCCCGTGTACAGTGTTACTCCGGCTTCCAGCTCGCACACACACGTAGGCCCAGCCCTGGCAGCGAGGAGTGCTCTGCATTCATGGGCTCTCGGTTGACCGAACGTGCGGCCGGGTTGGGCATCGCAAATTCGCCTCCGCGCGCGACGTACTTCGCGTCTCCCTGAACCCCGTGGGTCCACTCGAAGGCATTGCCTGCAAGGTCGTCGACCTCCATCGGGCTGCGCGATTTGGGATAGCGGCCGACTTCATCGACGCCGAGGTCTCCGGCAGTCTGGTTGTGGGTACGGTCGATATTGGCCTCACCAGGACGCAGATCGTCGCCCGTGGGAAACAGCCGCGCGTCGGCCCCACGTGCAGCCCGTTCCCATTCCAGTTCGCTACACATTCTTGCACCTACAAGTTTTTGACTGGTGTCGAGCCAGCTCAAAAACGCTTCGGACATGATTTCGTCAATCCCGGTGATCGGGATCCGCAGCCAGTCTTGGCGATCGTCCGGACGCCTGGGATAGGCGAAGGTCTCCCCGGCCTTGGCGACGATCGTCCGACCATCCGTCGTCATCGTGAGCTGCCATTGCCCCGATTCGAGACGCGTGAGCTTGGTGCCTGGACGGTACGGATCGCCGGGGTTGGTCGGCAAAAACTCGCTTTGCTTGTCGATGGGCTGGGCGTCGAGGAACTCGATCCACTGCGCGTAGGTCACTTCATAGCGGCCGATGAGATAGGCCTGTGTTTCCACTTCGTGGGCCGGAAACGCGTGGTGGAAGTTGACCCGCATATTTTCCTCCCCAGGGCAGCCGTAAAACGATCGACCTTGTGGGATATACACATAACCCTCGGGGACCTCGGAGGCCTTCGGCACCTCGAGCTCAAGGTCGTATTGCTGACCGCGGCGGACAAAAATGGGGTAGTTGACCGTGACATGACCCGGTGACGTCACAGTCAATCGGTAACTCCCCGGTGGGACTTCAAGGTCGGTGATCGGAGCCGTGCCGAGCTCGCGAGGCTCGCCCAGAATCATGTAGCCCTCGGGGTTGCGTTTGTAGGTTCGCAGCACGACGGAGGTGTCGACCGAGGTCGACAACGAGATGTGTGCGGGGGCAAACCATTCGGAGATACGGGTCTCGTCGCGGTCATACAGCCGCAGTCGCTCGAGCATTTCATCGCGCTGCGACGATTCGAAATGTCGGTCGTAGAAGCGGGCGCGGGCCAACAAAACCTGTGCGAGGTCGTCGGCAGCATCGTCGCGATCGGGGTTGAGGCGCAGGGCTGTTTCGAGTTCTTGGGCGGCGCGTTTGTACGTGGTGTGGATACCGGAACTCATCGCCAGCGACTTTCGCCACAGCGCGTCCGCTTCGGTGCCCTGCTTGGCGTCGTACTTTGAAAAAGCTTGCTGCTGCAAGATTCCCTGGGCCTCAAACTGTTCTTGGCCGGCCTTCAGTTGTTCGGCAGCACTGGCAACATGCTCATCGATCTTGCGCTCGAGTGCGAACTTTGCCTGCAGTTGAATGCCGGCGTAGGTCAAGATCGCTAATACCGGTACCGACAACAACGCGACGCGTCGCCGCCATAGGTGTTTGCGGTGGCGCGACCACGAGGCGGCGACAAAGTCTCGCTCGCGCGGGGCTAGGCTGGCGTCGTCGAGCCCGCTTGCCTCTTGCAGCTGTTGCAGTGACCACAGGACCTCCGAGCTGCGTTGCAGACGATCCCAGTCGCGGGCGGCGATTTCCAAGCGTCTGCGGATCTCGCGATTTTCACGTTCCTCGTCGAGCCAGGTTTGCAGGGTCTTCCACCCGCGGATCAGGGCTTCGTGGGCGATCTCGTAAATTGTACCCTCATCGGTTTCGCGGGCGACGACCAGGCGTCCGGTCACCAGTGCCTCGAGTGCGGTGCGGGCTGCATCGTCGCCGGCGATCAACTCGTCTTCAAACAGACTGGCACGGGTCTCCTCGATGGTGACCAGTCGCATCAACAGGCGTTTGGCGGCCACGCGTTGGGTCGGCAACAGGCGCGCGAGCATGTCGTCGGCGTGGCGGGCAAGCGCCCCGGTGACGCCGCCTATCTGCTCGAGTGCCTGGCGCGTGATGATGCGTTTGTCGACATCCCGGACCTCCCACAGCTCCGCGAGTGCGAACTGCAACAGCGGCAGACTGCCGCGGATCCCCTCGTCGACCAACGCATCGATGACGTCTTCTGGGGTGAACTCGACGTGGCGCAACCCGGCCGGTCCGACGATGGCGCGGCGCATGCTTTCCGGCGACATCGG
>CAZUPD010000029.1:50842-67642 GCA_964621785.1 uncultured Nannocystaceae bacterium | reverse complement strand
GTAGGGGCTGCTGCCCGAGCACTTGGTGCCGGCGTTCCAACACACCGCGTTTTGCGCAGCGATGGCTCCCATGTCCGACCAGAAGGTCTTGTTGGCCGGTTTGAAGATGTCGTCGTGGGAAGGGTTGTAGGAACAGTCGGCCTCGTCGGTCACGACGATGACGGAGAGGATCGCCGAGTCGCGCAGGAAGCCGAAGTTCTGCTCATCTTGGTTGGTGCTCTGAGCTTTTTTGAGGGCCTTGTACATGGCCTCTAGCTGCGACTCGAAACCGCAGCCGGTGATGCCCTGGGGACCGAAGCACTGGAATGCTTGCAGACCGTCGACACCGTCGGGAAGGTTGTACTCACCCTCGATGCGCTCGATCCACTTGCGGGCCTTCTTCGGGTCGCCTTTGCCACTTTCAGTCTCGAGCGTGCCGTTTGCCAGAAGGTCGTGGGTTGCCTGCGGGCAGAAATCCTCACATGCAAACCGGGCGTCAAACAGCAGGTCGCCGCCCTGGGTTGTACGCCGGAAGTCAGGGTCGAGACGGTCGCCGCGACAGCTGCTGAGCAGGAGGTTCCCGCCGTCCGCTGTGGCGCCACAACGCGGGTTACCCATGTCGGAGGTCGTGATGCCGATGCGGTAGTTTGCATTGACATCTTCTTGCTCGAGCACGCCGATGAAGGCACCGAAGTTCTCGGACAGGGTGCGCTGCTCCTCTGCCATCGAACCGGAGTTGTCGATCACGAACAGAATGTCGACATCCTTGTTGATCGCGATGGCGATCCCCTTTTCATCCTCGGCGGCTTTGTCGTATTCGACATCCTTCACCGGGTGGGCGAGACAGGCAAACAGTTGCGGAATGGCAAATGCCGCTCCCGCCAAAAAAGCGATGCGAGTAAAAATTGCAGGACGGAACATGATCGGTGAATCCTCCGGGCGACGCTCACACTCGAAGCAAGGTCGGGGCCAGAACGATCGCAAACGATTTAGGGTGTGTAAAGAGCCCAGCCGTCTGACCTGCGCCAAGTCGATTGTCAAAATTAGCGGAAATTGCCAACCAAGTTGACGTGCGTTGTTTCGCGCGGTTCGGTCCGGGCTAGCCGAACCGGCGCCGCGCCTCGGCCCGAAGTTCATCGCGAAACTGAGGATGGGCAATCCCCGCGAGCAGGTGAGCGCGGTCCCGGAGACTTCGGCCGTGGAGATTGACCGCGCCGAATTCGGTCACCACCCACTGGACGTGACCGCGGGTTGTGACAACTCCCGCACCCTGGGAAAGATGGGGGACGAGGCGGGAGATCGTACCGCCTCGGGCCGTCGCTGGCAGCGCGAGGATCGCCCTCCCCTGGTCCGCCCGCGCAGCGCCCTGGAAAAAATCCATCTGACCACCGATCCCACTAAAGATGTGCTCGCCGATCGAATCGGCACAGACCTGACCAGTGAGGTCGATCTGGATCGCCGAGTTGATTGCGACCATGCAGTGTTGCTTGCCGATCTCGTTGGGGTCGTTGACGACGTTGGAACCGTGGAACTCGATGCTCGGGTTGTGGTCGACAAACTCGTGCAGGCGTTGGCTGCCCATCGCAAACGAGGTGATGGCCCGGCCTTCAAACCGCGTCTTGTTGCGGTTGGTCACCACCCCCGCGGCCATCAGATCGATGAGCCCATCGCTGAACATCTCCGTGTGTACACCTAAGTCGTTGTGGGCACCCAACGCCGCGAGCACGGCATTGGGAATCGCCCCAATCCCCATTTGGATGGTGGCACCGTCGGGCACCAACTCAGCCACATGTTTGGCGATCGCGGCCTCGACCTCGCCAAACGCCCGAGGCTCGACCGTCGGCAGGGGTGTATCAACTTCGACGGCCGCCGCGATCCGGCTGATGTGGACGGCGGTGTTGCCCAAAGTTGTAGGTACATTGGGATTGAGTTCGGCCAGTACAACCTTCGCGTGATCGGCCGCGGCCCGGGCACACGCTGCCGAGAGTCCGAGGCGACAATATCCGTGGCGATCGGGCGGTGAAAGTTGCAACAGCGCGACGTCGACACGCAGCGGACCGCTGCGCATCATCTCGGGGATTTCCGACAAGAACACCGGCGTAAAGTCGGCATGACCCGCGCGCAGGGCCTCGCGCACATTCGGGCCGGCGAACAGAGCGTTGTGCCGAAGGTGCCCCTTGTAGGAGGGATCGGTGTAGGGCGCCGGTGCATTTGTATGTAAATGCATGATTTCGACGTTGGTAAGTTCCGCCGCACGCGCGACCAAGGCGTCGATCAAATGTGTCGGCGCCATCGAGGCTTCATGCACATAAACGCGGTTTCCCGAAGAAACCCGGCATACCGCACGGTTCGCAGATTCGATCTTCACAGCCGCGAGTATAAAAACTCAATGCTCCGACTCGGACACACGGCTCGTGGTTTTTCTCGCACGACGCCTTCGCGCAAATGATCCACTCGTCTCGCTTCGACAAGCCCCACTTAAAACTTCGCAAAGCCAATCCGCGTCGACAATTCTCGGGATGCGCCAACGCCCAGCTCGAGTGCCTCGCTCGATCGTGGGTCACCCCCACCAGAAGCACTCACGACCGTTTATCGGCCCGTTTTTGCCGCTTGCGGTTGCCCTTCCCGCGCGCGCGGACAACCAGGCGCACGGGGATGCCTCGCAGGTCCCAACGATCGCGAATCCGACGTAATAAGTAGCGCTCGTAGGCCGGCGTCAAACAGCGCCCGTGGTTGGCCGAAATCACAATCAGCGGCGGATTGCGCTCGGCCTGGTTGGCGCACAACAACTTCACGGGCTTGGCCCCGTGCATCGGCGGGGTGTGGTTGGCGACCGCCAGGGCCAGCTCGTCGTTGAGCGCCCGTGTCGGAATCCGGCGGTGTAGTGCCAATGCTGTGCGCAGACACCCGTCGAGCAGCTTGCCGAGGCCGATCGGTTTGCCGGTTCCGACATCGCGCCCCTCCCCGACCACCGATGTGCGGTAGATCAGCGGTCGCTCTAAAAACCCGAGTGCCGCCTCGGTGTGTTTGACACGCTCGTGGGCTGCTTTTTTATCGGCGGCGATCAGGTCCCATTTGTGCAGCAGCACAACCACACCCTTGCCGCGGATAAACGCCATCCGGGCCAGACGTTGATCCTGGTCGGTCACGCCTTCGGCGGCATCGATCACCAACACCACCACATCCGTGCGTTCCATCGTTCGGATCGCCTTGATCGCGGCGAGCTTTTCCATCGCCCGGGCGATCTGTTTGCGGCGGCGGAGCCCGGCGGTATCGATCAGCACCAGGGGTTTGCCGTTGTGTTCAAACGGCAACTCGATCGGGTCGCGGGTTGTGCCAGCGGTTGCATCTACAATGACTCGTTGCTCCCGCATCAGCGTGTTGATCAGCGTCGACTTGCCGGCGTTGGGCCGACCCATCAACGCGATCCGGGTGCCGGGATGACGCTCGACCGCGGGGCCCTTGGGGACCGGAGGCAGCTGTTCTAAAATCGCATCGCACAACTCGTGGACCCGGCGGCCGTGGGCAGCGGACACCGGATAGACCTCGCCGAGTGCGAGTTCGTGACAGCTGTGACTCGCCAGCTCGCGTTTGGGACTGTCGACTTTGTTGGCGACCAACAGCACGCGGTGACCTGTTTTACGCAACCATGCGGCGATCTCAAAGTCGACACTCGTCGGACCTTCGGCGGCGTCGACCACAAAGAGGATCAGGTCCGCCTCTTCGACCGCGACATCGACCTGGGATTTGATATGTGCCGGCAGCCCGGTGTCGAGCTCGGGATCGAGGCCACCTGTATCGACGACCATGTAGGATCGGCCCTCCCAGGTCACCACGCCGTACAGCCGGTCGCGGGTCACCCCCGGACGGTCTTCGACAATGGCTTTGCGCGCGCCGACCAAGCGATTGAACAGGGTCGACTTGCCGACGTTGGGACGGCCGATGATCGCGACCAAACCGTAACTCTGGTCGGACTCGGCCTCAGGGATCTCGTCACCGTCGAGCTCGAAGCCGTCGGTCTGTGCATCGCCCGATACTTCCGACAATTCTTGTGCATCTACATATTTTTTAGATTCGCTGCTCACGACTCACCTCCGACAGCTTCGTGATAGCCGAGGCGTTTGATCAACTCGGGGTCGCGGGTCCAGTTTTTGGTGAGTCGCACCGTCAAAAACAGGTCGCAGGGACGCTCGGTCAACTCGGCGATCTCGTGCCGGGCCTGCATGGAAATCGCGCGGATGGTCTGCCCGCTCTTGCCGATGACAACTTTTTTTTGACTCTCCCGCTCGACGTGGACCGTGGCCCGAATGATGTCCTTGGGCGGGGAGCGTTGCTCGCGGTAGGACTCCACGGTGACCGCACACGAATAGGGGAGCTCCTGCTTGAGGTTGCGAAACAGGGCTGCGCGCACGCGTTCGCCGGCGTGCCACCGCATCCCACGGTCGCTGAGGTTTTCGCGGTCAAACAGCGGCGGTCCGACTGGCAATGATGTACGCACAAGTTCTTGAAGCTCGCGCAAACCCTTGCCCTGGACCGCGCTGACCGGGACGACCGCACGAAACTCATGTAGACTTCGCCACTTCGAGATGATCGGCAACACGTGGTCACGCGAGGTCACGCGATCAACTTTGGTGAGCACGAGGATGATCGGACGGCCAATCTCGAGGAGCGTGGTGAGTGCAGCCAGGGCCGACTCACCCGGTTCCCACTGTTCGGCGGCCTCGGTGTCGGGCAACCGCGGGACCTCGGCGAGCAACAACACGACATCGGCATCACGGGCCCCACGCACCGCCTCGCTCACCATGTACTTATTAAAGGCACTGCGCGCGCGGTGGATCCCCGGGGTGTCGATCAGGATGGCTTGAAACTGTTCGTCGGACCAGATCCCGAGCATCCGCTCGCGGGTGGTCTGCGGAAATTTGGTGGCCAACGCGAGCTCGGTCCGCAGCAGCGCGTTGAGCAGCGTCGACTTGCCGACGTTCGGACGCCCACACAGGGCCAAAAACCCCGCGCGAAACTCCCGCGTGTCGCTGCCTACGGACGGTGTTGCATTCGCCATTGAAGCCGCCGTTATTGAGCAATCCCCGCGTATGCGCAAGCAGGATGCTCAGATCGCACCTATCTACATATGAAGTAGCTGCCAGGCTCTTCGAACATGTAGGATATTTGCCTTCATCTCATGACACTGCAATCCTCCTTTGTATGACCATCCAGGTGGAGCGCCGCTCATCAGCCCGCATCGACAAGGTGTTTCGCGTCCTCATCTCGACCGAGGAGTACGGGGACCAATGGTTTGTGGCCCGCAACATCTCCGAAACCGGGATGTTCGTCGAAATGCCGGAGCCATTTCCGCTCAAAACCAAGGTGATTGTGCGTTTTCAACAATCCGGGTTGGACTCGGCAATTTGCGTGATCGCCCGGATCCAAAACCACTACTACTTCCAGTTTGCCGGTGCGGACGGGATTGAAGCGCTCGCCGGTGTGGGCCTTCGATTTTTGCGATTTGTCCCTGAAGTCGGGGCACCGATTCCCGAGCACCGCCTCAACTGATGGTCATCGTGTTGATGTTTCTGTGGCACGGGCTCTCCCGTGCCCGTCGCCGTACACAGGCGGATTCGATCGACGAGTTGTCGGTACCGCGCGAACTCCCCTGACGCGCAGGTCGTGACGAAGCTCGAGTCGGTCACGAAAACCACAATCTCGAACGTCTTCCTGCCAGGCGCACGAGACGACTTCGTGGGTCTGGCCGGATCGCGAACGAGAACGACTCCGCAGACAAGCCCGAAGATAGCGAGAACGGTGAGGGCTTGACGGATCCCCTGGTTCACAACATCCTGACTGCGGATGTTGGCTGTCGCCTAACCAGCCCACGTGCCGGTCATCGTACCGAGCTGCGTGGGACCACAAACGTAAGTCCGTTCCCGGCCCGTGCCGGTGAGCGATGTTTCTTTGTGCGTACAACTGGATCTGACAACCGTGAACCAACCAACTTCTTTCCTCGAGCAACTCGGGTTTCAAGCTTTTTTTCGTCAACAACTCTCGGACTCAATCACCACGCCGGGTCGTGTCCTACGCGTCACCGGAAACCGCTGTGAACTGCTCACCGCCGATGGCCCGGCCGTTGCGGTCGTCCCGCGACGGCTGCGGCATCCACCTCCAGTCGTCGGCGATTGGCTGCTCATTCAACCCCAGCCGACCGGCGATCCGCTGGTGACACAACGCCTCACTCGGCGGACGCAACTCGCCCGGGCGGCGGCCGGTACCCGTACCCAAGTGCAGGTCCTAGCGGCCAACGTCGACCGTGTGTTCGTGGTGATGGGCCTCGACGGCGACTTCAACCTCCGGCGACTCGAACGCTACCTCGCCATGTGTGCAGATACACAGGTTGACATCGTCGTATTCCTGACCAAGGCCGGACTGTGTGCCGATCCGCAGGACAAGCTCACGGCCTGCCGCGGGGTCTGTCCCCCGGGCTCGGTCCTCGCCGTGCACACGGTCGATGTCTTTGCAGGCATCCACCCAGAGCTTCCGCAGACCTATGCACAACAGGTGACCGTGGCACTGGTCGGATCCTCGGGCGCGGGCAAGTCGACACTCGTCAATCACATCCTCGGCCGCAGCGTGATGGCGACCGCTTCGGTACGCGAGGATGACAGCCGCGGGCGACATACGACGACCCACCGCGAACTGCATCTCGTGCCCGGAGGTGGGGTTGTGATCGACAATCCAGGGATCCGTGAACTCGGACTGTGGATCGAACGAGATGGTCTGCAGCAGGCATTTTGCGAGGTCGCGTCGCTGGCGGACAACTGCCGCTTTCGCGACTGTACCCACCGCCATGAACCCGGTTGTGCTGTCCTGGCCGCCCGCGATGCCGGGACACTCGATGCCGATCGCCTGGCCAACTACGACCGCTTACAACACGAGGTCGCAGCCACAGCCCGACGCCGAGATGAGCGCACACGACGAGCCGACGATCGCCGCTTGGGCAAACTGTATCGCCGGGTCCAACGCGAACGCCGACGCCAGCGTGGCGAATGAACCTGGAGCCGAGTCGAGGCCGCTTGAACGAGGCGAGCTCAAACAGTCGAAAGCTCCAGGCTCGCGCACCAGTCTGATTGCAAGTACAATCAGTTCTGGTGCCGGCTAATCGAACGGATCTTTGATCCCCGGGACGCCGGAATTGGGCACCTTTTTGGTGGTTTTTTTCGGTGTCTTTTTCTTGCCGCCGCCACGCTTTTTCTTGAGCGAGAATTTGTATTCCTTGTCGATATCGGGAATCACATCGACAGGCGTCTCGGCGTAACCGTCGGCGACTAATATGAGCGAAACACTGGTGTCTGCGCGCTTGAGGGTGAAACCATCAGAATTGGACGAACCGAGCTCACCGCGGTCGCGGGCGTCGAGGACCTTTGCATCTACATTCGTGTGAAGCGTCAGTGTCACCGTCGCAACGGCCGGGGTGTTTGCTTCGCCAGTATCGGCTTCGGGCTCTCCGGTCGTCACCGCCTCGGGTTCGGGCTCGGGCTCGGGTTCGGGCTCGGGCTCGGGTGCGCCGGTCACCCCCGCAACCGGTGTCGTCTTCGATTCGTCGCTCATCAACAGGTACAGACTCGCGGCCGCGATCCCGATAAAAAGTGCGGCCAGGACAATTGCAATTGCACCAAACTTGTCGCGCTGGCCAACCACGATCACCTGGGGCTGGTCGCCGAAGTTGCCGGAGCCGTCGGGCAACGTCGCCCCCCCCTCGACAACAACCGGGCCGCCGGCGTAGCCCATCTTTTGCCCCGCGCTTTGGGGCCTCTCGAGCACCTCCTGCACAACATCGACCGGGGCCGCCCCCGTTCCGATGTGGCCGATCGCTTCGAGCATCTCCGTCATGTTTTGAAACCGCAGCTCGCGGTCTTTTTGCAGCGCCTTGAGGATGACGGCCTCGACACCGGGCGTGATCGATGGATTGTCGACGACCTCGCTCGGCGCCTTGGGGGCTTCAAACATGTGCTGGGTCAGCACCCCCATAAACGTGTCGGAGGTAAAAGGTGTCTTTCCGGTCAGGCACTCGTAGAGGATGACACCGACGGCATAGATGTCGGCGCGGTGATCGACCTTTTGCCCCTGAGCTTGCTCGGGGGACATGTACTCGGGGGTGCCAAAGATCATGCCCGTCTTGGTCAGCCCCTTGTTGGTGCCGGTTTGGTTGTCGTTGCTGATCTTGGCGATTCCGAAGTCCAAGACCTTGATGAAATCGCGATTGGAGGTGCGCTCGACCCGGAAGCAGTTTTCGGGCTTCATGTCGCGGTGGATGACCCCTTTTTTGTGGGCCGCCTGCAACGCCGAGCAGATCTGGATGGCGATGGGTTTGACCCGCGACCACGACAGCGGGCCTTCGCGGGCGATCGTCGCCGACAGGTCCTCGCCCGAGAGGTGCTCCATCACAAAAAACACCGAGCCATCGGGCGTCTTGCCGAAGTCGGTAATCTCGACGACGTTCTCGTGGGCGATCATCGACGCCGCCCGGGCCTCTTGCAAAAACCGTTCGACCAACTCTTGTTTATGCGCAAATTCTCGATTGAGAACTTTGATCGCGAGGCGCTTGCCAATCGTGACGTGGTCGGCGAGATAGACGGTCCCCATCCCGCCGGCGCCGAGTTGTTCGATGAGGTGGTAGCGCTCGAGGAGAACCTGTCCGATCAGACTCTCGTCGGCGTCGGGGGTGTCTTCGTCAAACCCGATCGTGGCGTGGCCACCGTCAAACCCGGACGTGACACCCGGTTGGGACATGTCCTGAACAACCGTCGCCCCGGTCTGGATCATGTTTTCCGTCCGGGCCATTGGATGCAGGGTAGCGGAAAGTACCGCGTCGCGTCTCCTGCGGTTTTCTCACTCGTCTTTGGCAAACGGATCTTTGAGGTCGCTGAGGAGAAACTCGTTGTCCGACGAAGACTTGCGTTTGGTCGGTTTGACCGCGTCCGCCTCGGATGACTCAGCTGACCTTTTCGCCCGGCGTTTACGTGCACGGGTAGGCTCGAGTACCACCGTGATCTCGCTGTCGACGTTGGGGACAAACTCCCGCACCACAGATTCGTGGGCGGCGAGCTCAAACGTGAACGTCTGGGCTACTTCGTCGACCGGGACCTGCAGCGAAAACGGCGTCAGCCCGAGTGAACCCGACAGGCTGCGAACCTCGGCTCCGGGCGGCGAGCTGGCAAACGTGAGCGTGACCTGCGATGGCTCGAGCACTGGGATTGGCTGGGGTTTGTCGACGATCGAAACCGGCACATCCGCCGTCGGTGACACCTGTCCGACCGGAGCGATGGTCGCGGGCGGCGGCTTGTGGCGAAACTGCTGAAATAGGTAGACCGTCAACGCCGCGCCGGCGATCGCAGCCGTCAGCGACAACACAACGATCCACCCCTTGCCACTGCGCTCGCTCGTCGGTGCCGGCGTAACCACCGGAGGGGCGACCTGCATCTTCGGCATCGGCGGCATCGGCTTTTCAAACCGTTCGACGCCCTCATCGCGCGACACGATGACACTCGGCTTTTTGGTTCGGTAGCGTTCGGACACCCCAAACGCCCGCGGCTGGACCTGGCCGGTGTCACCCCGGACCATGCTCACCGGGTCGCCGGGATGGCGTACATCGTCGCGCGGAGCATCGAAGTCGGGCAGGTCATCGTCGTCATCGTCGACTTTAAACACCACCGAGTTGGAACCGATCTCGACCGTATTTCGCCTGGGACGTTCGCCGGTTGCCGTCGACCGCGAAACCTCGGCGAGTTTGATCGCTCGGCGATCCTTTTCGAGGGCCGCCAGCAACAGCTCCGCCGCGTGGATACAAGAATCGGGCCGCTCCTCCCGGGTCTTCGCCATCAGGCGTTCCAACACAGTCTCGATATGTTGCAGCGGAGCGAGCTCGGGACAGGCCTCCCCCAACTTCGGCGGTGGCTCGTAGACGTGCTGGGTGAGTGCCGCTAACGTTGTATTTGCATTGAATGGCACCCTGCCGGTGAGCATCTCAAACAGGATGACCCCAAGGGCATATAGATCGCTACGGCCGTCGATCTCGTGCCCTTGGGCCTGCTCTGGCGACATGTACTCGGGTGTTCCGATCACCGTGCCGGCGGCGGTTAACCGAGTCTTGCGATCGATCGCGCGGGCGATACCAAAATCGAGGATCTTGGCCTGGGTGCCGCCGGTTTGCGGATCGCGGGTGAGGAAAATATTGTCGGGTTTGAGGTCGCGGTGAATCACCCCCGCGTCGTGGGCCACCTGCAACCCGGCGAGCACCTGCTGGGTAAACTCAATCGCCTCTTCGGCCCCGATCGGGTCGCCGTGATCGATGCGGTCGGCGAGGGTCTCGCCCTCGAGATATTCCATCACGTAGTAGCAAAGGCGATTGCTGGCGAGTTGCCCGTAGTCGCTGACATCGACCACGTTCGGATGCTTGATCCGCGAGGCCAGTTGGGCCTCTTGCAAAAACCGCTGGGCGACTTCTTCTTGGCGCATGTGTTCGCTGCGCAGCACTTTGATCGCCACCGGCTTGTCGATGATGACGTGGCGACCGCGGTACACCACCGCCATCCCGCCGGCACCGACCTTGGAAAGAATCTCGTAGCGCTGGTCAAAGACCTTGCCGATGATGTCTTCTTCGGGCGGCAGGCGGGGCCGCTGCTCGAGTTGTTCGCGCGGGACCGACAACCCGCCGCGGGGGAAGTAGGCGCCGACGATCGTCGCCTTGTGACCGTCCGCCGCTGCACGCTGTGATGGCGCGGCTAGACTCGAGTGGGGCAACTTTGCCAACGACGTTGCACCCGCTTGGGCCTGGGGCACGCGACCTTTTTCAGTCGGTGCACTCGGGGCCACCAGCGGGGGAACAACCGCTTCGTGCGTGACCAACACACTGCCGTCCATCGGACAAAACCCCTCGGTGACCGAGTAGATCGCGTGGCAGGTGGGGCACCGCAGCATGCCTTGTGAGCGTAAACGGGTGGATGTGAGTCGGTCAACGCGCGGCGACTCACTCGCTTGCGGTTGCCGGTATACCCTATCGCCATGACGCAATCGGTCGCACGCTCTGTGGTCGTTGGCAGCCCGCTGCAACTCGGGGATGTTGCCCGTGTGGCCCGGACCCAAACGCAGGTCAGCCTCTCGCCGCAAGCTCGGGCACAACTGGCACAGACCCGCCAACAACTCGAAGCGAGGCTTGCCGACGGAGCGACGATCTACGGGGTGAATACTGGGTTTGGTGCGCTCAGCGAAACGCGGGTCCCCGACGACAAGTTAGGCGCCCTGCAGCTCAACCTGTTGCGCAGCCACGCGGTCGGTGTCGGCAGGCCGCTCCCCCGCGACGTGGTCCGCGCATTACTCCTGCTCCGCGCCCACACCCTCGCCCTCGGTGCCAGCGGCGTCACGCCCCAACTCGCCGAACACCTCGTGACCGTTCTCAACGCCGGGATCACTCCGGTCGTCCCGTGCAAGGGCAGCGTCGGCGCGAGCGGAGACCTCGCCCCCCTCGCCCACCTCGCCTTGGTACTCGTGGGCGAAGGTTTGGCGACCACCCGGGAATCTGATTGTACACACATCGATGGCGGGCAAGCCCTCCAAGCCGCCGGGATCCGCCCCTACGAACTCGCATACAAAGAGGGCCTCAGCCTGATCAACGGCACCCAGGTGATGACTGCGATCGGTGCATTGGCCCTGTGCGACGCGGCCGAGTTGATCGTCGCCGCCGATGTTGTCGGTGCCCTGAGCCTCGACACCCATCTCGGCACGGTGACCGCCTGCGATCCTCGGATCCACGCCGGCAAGGCTCACCCCGGTCAACTCGAGACGGCCGCACTCATCCGCAGCCTGATCGAGGGCTCGCCGCTCAACGCATCCCACCGCGATTGTCGGGTCGTCCAGGATGCGTACTCGATGCGGTGCATGCCCCAGGTACATGGGGCGGTCCGCGGAGCATTTGCCTATGCAAAAAATGCCTGCGAGATCGAGATCAACAGTTTTACCGACAACCCGCTGGTACTCGCCCGCGACCCCAACGACCCCACAGCCGGGTTTGATGTCCTCAGTGGGGGTAACTTTCACGGGGCGACGATCGCCGTC
This sequence comes from uncultured Nannocystaceae bacterium, assembly GCA_964621785.1. Taxonomy (GTDB): domain Bacteria; phylum Myxococcota_A; class Polyangia; order Nannocystales; family Nannocystaceae; genus JACKDW01. The sequence goes on along the minus strand of CAZUPD010000029.1, from coordinate 55,561 downwards.
CCGCTCGACCATATGTCCGCCGCCCTGACCACCCTAGCGACGATGAGCGAGCGCCGGAGCGACCGGTTTATGAACCCCGATTCGTCCCGCGGGTTGCCGGCGTTTTTGGCCGACCACCCGGGTGTCCAAAGCGGTTTTATGATGGTCCATGTCACCGCGGCAGCACTCGCCAGCGAATGCAAAGCCGACGCCCATCCGGCCAGTGTCGATACGATTCCGACGTCGGCCGGCAAGGAAGACCACGTCAGTATGGGGCCACTCGCCGCCCGCAAGCTCGCGCGCGTGGTCGAAAACCTGTCGCTCATCCTCGCCATCGAGGCGACCATCGGCGCCCGGGCCCTCGACCTCCGCGACATCCACACCTCTCCGAAGTTGATGCAGGTACACCGAGTCATCCGCCAGTACGTCGGCCCCTACACCGGCGACCGTAGCCTGACCGCCGAACTCACCGAGCTCGCCCGGGCGATCGTCCGCGGGGAACTGCGCGAGGCCGCCAGCGTCCCGTCGATCTGACAGTGTGCATGCAGGGTCGGATCGACACGCCGCAAGCACGTCACGGCAAAGAAACATATTGCTTGTATGCGCATATTCTTGACCTCGAGCCACCAGCGACTCCCGTGCGTCACCCGGCGCCGAAACCTTGGTGAGCCTTGATTATTGCATATCCGGCAGGTCCCATTTGCTGATCGGCAAGTTGGCCAGGTACTTCACCGGACAGTAGTAGAGCTCTCCGTTGGGCGACACCGTGACCCTGCCGACACCCGGCATCGTATCAAACGACTCAATCTCGCCGGTAAATGGCCGAATCGTGATGATCTCGAGACTCTGCAACCCGGCGTAGACCAATCCGGAAAACGCGTCGTGGCTCAGGCTGGTGACATCGCTACCCACGTCGATGACAAACTCGAGCTCCTGGGTGGCGATGTTGTAGCGGTATAATGAGCCTCCCTCGATCGCGACCAGCAGATGGACCGGACTGATGGCTGCGGCTGCGTGCACACGCTCGGGCAACGGCGTCAACACATCCTGTGACTGTGCATCTAAATCGGCGGAATTGAGGTCGCCATTTTGCGTCGAGTTGCCGACGTACAGTACCCGATCCTCGCCCCAGGTCAGCCCCATCGGACCGGCGTCGGCACCCGCATCTCCAAACGGCCCATCTCCCCCCGTCACCTCGGCCACGATCACGATCGGCAACGGATTTTGCATGTCGTCCTCGTTGAGGCGGGCGACCCCCTGGGGTGGATCGACAAAACATCCGCAGGTCGCACAACAGGTGTAGGTGATCGCAACCTCGCCGAGGCCCTCGATCTCGGTGGGGGTCTCGGGGTTTGTTTCATGACCTGGCGTTTGGGCCTGGCCCGGGATCGACAAGGCCTTGAGAACCTTGACCTCGCCCATGTTGAGGTTGGAGACCCCGGCCCATTCGGTCAGCGTGCTGTCGGTCTCGAGGCGGCGGACATAGTCGGTCCCGCTGCGCAGGGTCACCATCCACGCGGTGCAGTCGTCGGCGAATTCGAGATCGCCGATTTCGGTCGAAAATGGGCCGTTGAGCTGTTCGAGATCGGGTTCGATCATGCACTCGTGGATGCGTTCGCAGGCACACACATCGCCCCAGCACGAGCCATCACTTGTACACTCAACTTGGTAACAGGGGGCGATCGCCATGCAGGCCCCCTGCCCGTCACACACGGTTCCGGGGCCACAGGTTTGGTCGCCGCAGGCCGTCGTATCGCCGGAGACCACACACGGGGTCTCGGGATCTTGACACTCGCCGGTCACCACATCGCAGACCTGGTCCGGACCACAGGGGTCGGGCACTTGGTTGTGGCACGTGTTCACACACTCGTTGTCGATACAAATTTCGTTGGGCTCGTCGCAGGCGCCACAGCCCTCGTCGGTCGTCGCTTCGGTCTCGCTCGTATCGTCGGTTGTCTCGCCCTCGGTCGTCGTCGGGCCCTCGGTCGTCGCTTCGGTCTCGGTGTCCGTCGGATCGGCGGTTTCACTCTCGGACGCGGTCCCCGGCTCACCGGAGGTCTCGCCGGTCTGTGTACCATCACTCGTAGCGTCGGTCGTCGACTGTGTCGTCACTGGTTGGGTCGTCGTGGTCGCCGAGTCGGTGGTTTCCTCGCCACCGCCACAACCACAGAGGAGCACGAGCCAGAGACTCGACCGTATCCAAGTGTTTTCCCGTGTTTGCGTCATTGTGTCACCGATTTGTCCTGAGTATCCGAGTTGCTCCTGCATGTCGACTGGTGCATATGCAGGAGTCTTCACAAACTATTCGGCAGCGGCCACTTCACGATCACACCCGGGTCGATGTACTTGACGGGACTGAAGTAGAGCTCGCCGTTGGGGCTCACGCTCACCCGACCCTTGCCGGGCATCATGCTGCCGAAGTTCTCGACCTCGCCGGTAAACGGCCTGATGACGACGATCTCGAAACTTTGCAACCCGGCGTAGACATGCCCGGAAAACGCGTCGTGACTCAAGCTCGTGACATCGCTGCCGACGTCGACGACAAACTCGAGGTCGGTCGTGACCGTATTGAACAAAAACAGAGAACCGCCCTCGATCGCAACCAGCAGATGTACCGGGCTGACCGACGTGGCGGCGTGGACCCGGTCCGGTAAATTTGCCAATACATCGACCGTCTCGGCGTCGAGGTCGGCAGTGTTGAGCTCACCATTTTCAGTCGAGTTGCCGACGTACAACACCCGGTCCTCCCCCCAGGTCAGGCCCATCGGTCCGGCGTCGATGACAAACTCGCCAAACGGTCCATCACCCACGGTCGTGGTCGCGGGAATCACCACCGGAAGCGGATTTTGTTGGTCTTCCTCGATCAACCGAGCGACGCCTTGGGGAGGGTCGACAAAACATCCGCCGATACAAATATAGGTAATCGCAACTTCGCCGAGCCCTTCGACCGGCTCGGGTGTGTTCGGGATGCGTTCGTCCGTGAGCGTCGCACTCGAGGTCGGAATAATGAGCTGCTTCAGCACCTTGACCTCGCCCATGTCGAGGTTGGACACCCCGGCCCACTCCGTCACCGTGCCATCGGTTTCGAGGCGGCGAACATAGTCGGTCCCACTGCGCAGGGTCGCCATCCAAGCGGTACAATCATCGGCGAATTCGAGGTCGACGATCTCGGTTGAAAACGGGCCGTTGAGGGCATCGATATCGGGTTCAATTTCGCAGGGGTTATTGCGTGTACATGAACAAAACGATCCCCAACACACCTCCTCAGAGGTGCATTCAGAAGCGAAGCACGGGGCGATCGGAAGGCAGGTCCCCTGACCATCACACACGGTGCCAGGCCCACATTTGGCCTCCCCGCAATCAACGGTTTCACCGGCCACGAGACAGGCGCTGTCCGGGTCGACACACTCGCCAGTGACCACATCGCACACCTGTTCAGGGCCACAGGGATCGGGCTGCTGCCCCTGGCACGAAGGGACACATTCATTGTTGATACATGTTTCGTTGGGCTCGTCACACGGGCACCCGCCGTCAGTGGTTGCGTCGGTCTCCGTCGGATCCGTCGTGGGATCGGTGGGATCGGTGGGATCGGTGGGATCGGTCGCACTCGGATCGGTCGGGTCCGTCGTGGGATCGGTGGGATCGGTCGCTGTACTCGGGTCGACGGTCTCACTCGGGTCAAGCGTTTCACTCGATTCGCCGGTTTCGGACTCGCTGCCCGCGGTTGTCGGACCGGCAGAGTCGCTCTCATCAGTCTGAGAACTCGCCGACGTGTCGCTGACACTGGCGACGGTACCGGCCTCGGACGCTTCGCCGTCACCACCACCACAGGCCGACAGGCACAGGCTCAACCCGACAGACCACCACACACGAGCGATATTTTGTTCGACCACCTTCAACCTCCCAACCTACGCGACACGGAGTCCCGCGAGTATATCGACCTCGACTTGACCTGTCCGGGAATCACAGGGCTCGCACATCGACCTAGAGGTGCCGGCTGCTCGACACTCCGATTCCTGTCCCTACGAGCATGTTGGTCGCTTTCTGCGTGACGGGTCTGTCAAGCGCGGGCTACCGAAGTTGACCTCGGCTGGCACATCCGGACCGAAGCCCGCTGCGGATCACCAATTTTTTGCGCTTAAATGAGTGTTTGGTACCTACCAGTTATGACCCTTCGACCGTGGTATTTCGCGTTTTTGCTGACCCTCCCGGGCTGCGCACCCACGCCCGAAGTCGAGGTCTCGACCCGCGTCGGCGACCCGCAGATGCTCGAGCAATGGCTGACCGAGTTCGACCCGGGACGGATCGCGGCGCGACTCGAGGAAACGTCTGTCGAGACACCCGGCACACAACCGCAAACTCTCCCAGCGCCAACCACCCCAGAGGCATTCGGCGAGTATCTCGAAGCGATCCGGACGGGCCCGCACAGTCGAGTCGAAGCCCATGCGCTCGCTCTGTCTCAAAGTTCAGCAAATCTCTGGCCCCAGATCCGCGAGCAACTCCTCGCCCCACGCAAGGCGCGAAAGACCGACTACATCAAGTTGCTGTCGCTGATCGGCGGCGATGTCCCCAACCGTTATGGGCACTTTGAACGCGCCTGGAAACGGGCCCACGGCTACCAGGTCAAGCTGTCTGAAAACTGGTTTGAAGATCTCCTAGCTCTGCCGAGCAAACGCGTCAGCCGGGTGTTTCGCAAAATTTACCGCGACTGTGTCATCGAATCGGCACTGCTCCAGGCCG
>CAZUPD010000029.1:48858-50832 GCA_964621785.1 uncultured Nannocystaceae bacterium | reverse complement strand
AAGATGCTCGGCTTGTTCTATCGCAATCCCGACGGCTCGCTGCTGGCGGTCGTCGATCCGCGCTGGGACCCGATCTGGCAAGCGTGTGGCGAACTGCAGCTGCCCGTGCTGATCCACACCGCCGACGCCGCGTCGACGATCGGGCGAGAGCCCAAACGCACCAAAGAAGTTGTCGATACATTGTTAGCAGCGGCATATGTCCACGAGGGCACGTTCCGCGATGAGGTCGGCCGGGCGGTTCGCGGGATCGGGCGCGAGGCGCTGCCGTCACTGGTCCTGCGCTCGATCAAACCCGATGTCAAAAAAGAACGCGAGACCGACCCCGAGCCGGTGGAAGCGCTGCAGGCGAAGTACGCCGAGTACCAGCTCGACCGGATGGATAAGTTGCATCCGCAACGCGCACTGCAGGCGGTCGCGGACAATCCACGCCTGCTCGCGGAGCTGTTGTCGGCCTATGCACGACGCCGTCCGCCCGAAGCTTCGAAGGAGTTGCTCGAGTTGATCGACAGTCCGATCCCACGGGTGCGACGCAGCGCACGGGAGGCATTAATTGCCTATACAACAGGTCCCGCACCCAAGGTCCGCCGCAAATCCCTGCGTCTTCTCGGTGGCGGGACGACGATGGCGGCGGCCCAACAGAGCTACCGCGGTGCGGTGACGCTGGCCCTCGATGAGTATCTCGCCAACAATTATCCCGCCCTCCATCTGCCACTGTGCGAGCTCTACGACGAACAACAAAACCTCGACCGCGAGTGTGAGCTGCAGCCCCAACGCCTCGCGCAGGCACTGATCGATCATCTCGACGCGGTTCGCCGATCTCGCCAGGAACAACAAGTTGCACAGGCACAGAAATCCGGTGATTTGCAACAAAGTGTCGACATCCTCGACCGTCTGCTCGCCGCCGATCCGGAGTTTGGCCGCGACGGTCAACGGGAGACGATCGTGGCGATTTATTCGCGGGCTGCGCAAACGGCCTACCAATCGGCCCAGTACGACCGCGCGGCCCAGCTGCTGCGTAAGTCTGCCCATCTGCTCGCTGAGACAGATCCAAAAACGGCGACCGACCTCCAGGTTCAGGCATTGCTGGCAGAGGCAAAGATCGGCGACATGCCCCGCCAAGGTCGTCAGATGCTGCTCCGGACCGCGAAGCGACTCGTGCCCGAAGATCCACGGGTGAGCGATGCCCTAGTCGAGCTGCAGGTGGAACAGTCGTCGACTGGCCTACAACCGATGTGGGCACTCAGCGGAGTCGGGCTTGTCGCGGGCGGTTTGTGGCTGTTGAGCCTTGTCGGCGGGGCAATACGCCGGCGTTTTCGCTGATCGTCGGTGTATCTGCAATATTTATGGTCACCCGACCGCGCTGTAACTTCGCTACGCAACCGCTCGGCCCTGACGGCCTCGCGAATGCAGCCTCGATCTCGCTACTTCGCAGACGCAACGGCTCGATACGACGCCCACACGCCCACGCGACATCTATTGTATAATCAAATTGATTGAACCAACGCCGAACTGCTGGGCCCGACGCTGACGAACGCGACCGCTAGCGAGTTCGCGTTCTCAACCTTTGAGCACCTCTCCCCGTTTCGCTGACATGAGCCCCCTATGAAAAAGCCCGCTGCGGATGGACTCCGCTGCGGGCTTCGCTTGCCACACGTCCCGACTACGGCGGGGGAGGTAGGTCGTCGAGGCCGCGTGGTGGTTTGGCCGGTTGGAGACGGGGCGGCTTTTTCGGGGTGAGCGTCTTTGGCTCCTCTTCCTTCGGTTTGGGTGCAGGTGTGGCTTTTTTCTTTTTCTTCTTCGTGGTCGTGCCGGAGGAGCCCGATGATTTAGGTGTATCAGCAGCTTTTTTTGCTTCTTCGGCTGCCTTCGCTTCCTCGGCTGCCTTTGCATCTGCTGCTGCCTTCGCATCGGCGGCTGCCTTCGCGTCTGCTGCTGCCTTCGCATCGGCGGCTGCCTTCGCTTCGGCATCTTCGC
>CAZUPD010000029.1:0-48758 GCA_964621785.1 uncultured Nannocystaceae bacterium | reverse complement strand
CGGCCTTCGCTTCCTCGCCGGCCTTCGCTTCCTCGCCGGCCTTCGCTTCCTCGCCGGCCTTCGCTTCCTCGCCTGCCTTCGCTTCCGCTGGCTTGGCTTGTGCCTTTGCGACGTCTGCCTTCGCTACTTTTGCCGGCCCCTGTTCACTGCCCCCTCCGAGCGCTGTCGCGGCAAAAAATCCACCTCCGACAACTGCGACACCGACCACTGCGAGAACCCACGACGATCCGCCGCCCTTGAGGTTGGAGTCGCGGGACCTTTGCCCGACGTCGAGATCGGGCATGGAGTCGAGGCTGCCGATAAATGTCCCCGGAGCTCCGCGACGTTCTGCTTGGGGATCGCCCTGAAATTCAAACACTGTATTACCAACATCCCCGCGCAACTCGGATGCACGAGGATTCGGCGCTGGTGCTGCCTGCGGAGTCTGTTGCGGCGGCGACGTGAGGTTCATCGCGACTCCCGGAGGCCTGGCGGCGACGTACTGCGGTTGAGCGGCTGCCGGAGGACCCCCGTCCATCACCACTGTCCCGCTCGGTCCCTTGGGCGGATTCGAATTTTGATCGTTCACGGAAATCTCCTCAACGGTACGGCGTGTCGCCACGTGTCGCGGCACCCAGGTGCCGATACGAAAAACGGCCTGCGGCGGCCGATATTCCGAACGCAGAGCTCGGGTTTCGGGTGTGAAGGTAGTTTGCCACGGTGCCCGGCGCGTGGCGAACAAGCGACGATCTCATGGATCCCCTGGACTTCTCACTCCGATTTTGACGAGGCCGCGTAAAGGCGCGGAACCATTGGCCCGGACACAGAGGAAACGAAAATCTGGATGCAAAGGTGCGGAACCATTTCGATACGGCATCTCTCAAACCGGTTGCCGACGAGCACAGGCTTGCTGCGTTTGTGACTGGTAGGCTGGACCACACATGACGCGACAAGGGTTGTTCATCGCACTCGAGGGGATTGATGGCAGCGGGACAACGTCCCAACTGCGGGCGCTCGCATCCGCCCTATCGACCGACGGGCACGAGGTCGTGACAACTTGCGAACCAACCGGCAATCGAATCGGCAAGCTGATCCGGCAAGCGCTCGCAGACGATACGCTCGACCCAGCCGCCCTCGCCCTGCTGTTCGCAGCCGACCGTGTCGACCATCTCGCGACCGACATCCAGCCCGCTCTCGCGCGCGGGGCAATCGTTGTGTGCGATCGCTATCTCATGTCGTCGCTGGTCTATCAGACGCTCCACTGCGAACTCGCGTGGGTCCGCGAGATCAATCGCTTTGCCCAGCTCCCCGACCTCTACCTGTGTATCGAATTGCCGGTGGAGGTCGCTTTTGCCAGGGTGCAACGGCGACACCACGCGGGTGACACCGCACGCGAACGATTCGATGTTCCGGCCTTGCAACGCGCCATCGCCCAGTCCTACCGCGAGCGGCGAAACGATGACGATGTCGCACCGCGGGTGCATGTGATCGATGGCGACCAGCCGCCGGAGCGGGTCACGGCCGATCTGCTAGCCGCCATCACGCCGCACCTCGAATGAGCGTTGGAGTGCGGGCGTGCGAATCAATGACATGTCCAAATAGACATGCAAAATGTTTCATGTATGAACAACTGATACACAGGCATGTTGCATCCCACCTGTTGGTGCCGCACATCGCACTAGATCACACATTTTCAAGCATCGCCAAACACTCCGAACCATTGGATGCGCGAACGATTCTGGTTCAAGTGCATTTGCAAGCCTTCGAATCGGAGAGCCGTTCGGGCTAGAATCGCACGGGTACACGCCGCGCAGCGCAAGACTGCCGGTTGCCGCCTGAACCACCACCACGCTAGGATAGTCACGATTGCTGGTGAGGAACGAGAGGCGATGATCGATTACGAGACGTTTTGCAACACAATTGAGGCGTGGAAAGCCGGCCAACCAGCCCCTGTGCGGGAGTTGGTGGTGGAGGAGACTCCTGTCCAAGCTTCGGAGGACAACACCATCATCTACCAGATGCCGGAGTTCGTCGACGAAGACGAGATTTTGTAAGTGAATGTCTTTTAGGACATTTTATTGCTGATACATTCAATTCGTCGACATCGTCTCCATCCGAGACCGAACGACGAGCGGCGGTCCACGTTCACCCGAGGCTGACCTCAAGCCGGAACCACTGAACAATCGCTGCAGGCAATCCCTGCTTGTATGTTCAATGGTTCCGGTGCGTGTACATGCGGAATCGGGCGCTAACCGCTGTACAGGATGTAGACGAGCACTGCGGCGACGGCCAGCAGCAAGAGGATCGCAACTGCGGGTCCGTTGGACGTCGGCTGCGGCTCGTTGGACACCGGAGCTTTGACACCGGGTTTGGGAATCTCGAGCTCACTCGGGATCGCCGAGTCACTCGGGATCTCGGGCTCGGTCGGGATTTCGGGCTCACGGGCAACCGCCACGGGTGCTTGCTCGACCTGCTCATGGCTCTCCACCGCTGGCGGAGGTGCGGTTGCCTGTGGCCCAGACTCTCCGCGGAGTCGAGCTGCGAACGAGGCTATGTGCTCGCCGTCTCCCCGGCTGCCACGCCCCCATCCTCCGACATTTGGATTGTCAGCGGTCGGAGCCATCGAGACGACCGTGCCGGTGTCGGTCATGATCGGGCCGTCGTAGAAGTCGGGCTCTTCGTCGACCTCGGCGGGGACATCCTCGGATGCCTCTAGCTCGGCCTCCATGAACATGGTCCACCCGCGGGAGGTCGGGGCGGCTGTCGGTGCTGCACCCGGAGGCGGGGTTGTCACGGGCTTGCGCGGTGCCGGTTCAGGAATCTCGTCGTCGAGTTCTTCGAGCAGGGTCCAGCCACGCGTGGTCGGGCTCTCAGGCGCTGCTGCGACCGGAGCGATTGGGGCGACGTCCTCCTCGTCGGGGTCATCCATGATCATCGTCCACCCGCGGGTGGTCGGTTTGGACTCACCGACTTCGGGCACGACTGGAGCAGCGGAGCCAGCTAAACTTGTACCTGCACCGGATGCGGCCGCCGCATCGTCCTCATCCTCGGTCGCCTCCATGAACATGGTCCAGCCACGGGTGCGAGGTTTTGGCGCATCGGAGTCGGACTTGGCCGGAGCGGTGGCTGTCGGCGGGGCGATTTTGGGTGCTCCGATCGATGGGGCTTTGAACCCGCCAGACTTGCTCGGCATCGGTCCGGGCGGCGCGGCGAACAAACCGGATGTTGTCGTCGACCCGCCACCGATGATGCTCGGAGCTCCGAGCGTCGGCGCGGTGAGTTTGGGCGCACTCCCGACCTTGGATGCACCTCCGATTTTGGGCGGGGCGCCAATCGTCGCCGCGGCCTTGGGTGCTCCTCCTCCGATCTTCGGTGCTCCGAGTTTGGGTGCACCACCTCCGATCTTCGGTGCTCCGCCGATCTTCGGTGCTCCTCCGAGTTTGGGCACCGCGAGTTTGGCCGCCGACGGGGGACGGAACTTGGAAAAGCCCCCGCTGGTTGTTTTGGTGGTTGGAGCTCCGAGTTTGGGGGTGAGCTTAGGGACAGGTTTGCTCGGTCGCCGCGTCTGCGACGGCGCGTCTGCGGGTTTGGGCTTCGCCGCAGATGGTTTCGCAGCCTCCGTTTCTACGCTGGCCGGCTCCGCAGACTCGGCCGATGCGGTCGGTTCGGCCGGTTGCGCAGACGATTCGGTTGCCGGTTTCTCCTCTGCGCCCTCGGCCGATTTCTCAGCCGGTTGCTCAGACTGTGCTTCGGGGGCTTGTTCGGTCGATTCAGCGGATTTGTCAGCCGCGTCGGCTATCGACTTCTCTGTCGGCTCAGCCATTGTTTCATCCCCGGCGGGTTCATCCCCAGCGGGTTTGTCCTCCGCGGCCGATTCGGGTTCGGCCTTGGGTTTGAGGGTCACTGTGAGGGAATCGTGTTGCGAAGGCTCCGGCTCACTCGCCACCTCACTCTGTGCCACCTCACTCGGTGTAGCCACATCTTCATTTGTCACTTCACTCGGTGTAGCCACACTTGTTTCATTTGCCACTTCAGCACTCGATGCAGCTACAGTTTCATTCGCCGGCGTTTCGGACGCTTCGCTCGCGCTCTCGGCCTCGCCACTGTCGTCTGCCGGTTTGTTGCCGGTGCCGTCCTGGCCGGAGTCTGTCGGAACTTCGCTGCGCTCTTGTACAGCCGGCTGCGACTTGACGATCTCCCCGAGGTCACTGGCGAACAATTTCAGTTTTTTTGGCCGCGACTTTGGCACCTTGGACAGGGCTTGCAACAATGATGCATGTACACCTTGTGTCGGGGGCTCGGTCTCGACGTGGTGTTTGGTCTGGGTCGCAGCATCGCCGGGAAACAGGGTCTGGCCGGCGAGCAGGCGGTAGGTCAGAGCTGCGAGGTTGTAGACGAGTGTACGCTCGTTGATGTTTTTGCCGGCGACCTGCTCCGGGGCGACACAGTCGACTGCGCCAGACCCTGAATTTCCGCGCGGATCACCGACTGCAAATCCGCCGAGTTTGATCCCGCTGGCGTCGACCAGAACGGACTCGGCGCCGAGGTTGCGGTGGAGGACGCCGGCTTTTTTTCCAGCCTCGAGCGCACCGATGATCTCGCGCAGGAGTTTTTCGGCCTCATCTGAGGGCATCGGTCCGCGCTCGCGGCTCACCTCGGCGAGTGTCTTGCCGGCAAATGCTTCGTGGACCTCGTAGATCCCTCCGTCGTCGAGCTTCCCGGAATCGACAACCTTGATGACTCGGGGATCGGTGACTGCTTCGAGTTGGCGGATCTCGCGAAGGCTGCGCTCGCGCACAACTGGGGTGACAAAGCAGTCAGCGGCGTACACCGTGACCGCAAGTTTCTCGCCCCCCGGTCCTTTTGCCTCATAAGTCGCTGCTCCGACTCGCGATCGGACACATTCTCCAGTTGTGTACATGCCGTCAAGGACGGTTCCCGAGGGGAGCTGTGGAGCCGCGGTCGTATCTGTGGTCATGAGTTCTCCGGCAAAACGGGCGCTCCGAGACTACGCACCTGCGCCTGCTTGATCAAGCGATCGCCGTTTTCAGACGACGGCCTCCAACCCAAGAGCTTGTGCAGGCAAAGGTCGCAGCCGGAGGTCACACCAACCTGCGATTCAGATCTCACAGGCTGGCTCAACCAGTCCATACGGACCGATGAAGCCCATCTTGTAGCGCCAGCGCGAACAAGGCGCACTTCTGGTCGGAGGCGATGTCCAGATGTCCAATGGTTGCGTGCGTTGGCAAGCCGGCCACGCGCGACAGTCGCAAGAATGATGGTTCCCACTGACTCGAAACAGTCAGCCGTTTTCAAAGGCGCACTTACGGTCGCAGTTTGCGAAACCTGAACGAATGGAAGCTCAACAGTTGCGTGCAACTACAATGCCGCAATCTGCGAATCCAAAGCTTAAGGAGCCAACCTCATCAAAGGAGCGAGGAGGAATCTTGGCCGAAAAATAAATCTGGAGAGGCCAGCTGTTATCGACTGCCAGCCTCTCCCAGCGGTTTCTCGGCCCAAATAACCCGGTTAGGATTTTGCTTCGCTAACGGGGGCCGGCTCGCCGGGTTCACCACATTCGGCAAACAACTCGGCATAGGAAACGGTGCTGCGGGCGGCCTGCTTAACTTTGCGGGCGTGACCTGCATTTTTGCGACGACGGGCGCGCTTGCGCTTGGTTTGTTGGGTGAAAGAAGCCATCTTGACCTGCCTGAGAACGGGAGGTCTAGCGGGCTCATCGCGGCTTGTCAACGACACTTCCCCTGGACTTCTCACCAAAATTTCTGGTTTTGGCCTCTGAACGCACCTCGGACTGCGGGGCGATCTTCGCCCGACTCACGACAACTTGCGAAACACCCGACGGACCGCGAGTACCCCCTCGACTGCCTGCAGCGCTTCGCACAGAGAATCGAGTTGGGCGCGGGTGCTGACCGACGCATGAAACGTGTTGATGGCCCGTTGCCCACCTTCATAGCTGCGGCAGTTGGCCTGCTTGATGTTGACGCTGTGGTGGGAAAAAACCCTGCTCATCTCGGCCAACAATCCCACTGTGTTGCCGGTTTTGACCTCTAACGTCACCGGCCGCTCGAGCTCGAGGCCAGGGGCCCAGGACAGATACATGCGATCGGCGACCTGCTCGACCGCCGTCGGGCAGGTCTCGACATGGGCGATGATCCCCTTGCCCGGGATGAAGTAGCCGAGCAGGTTGTCGCCGGGGACGGGTGAGCAACAGGTCGCGAGTTGGATCACCGGCGCTTGTGAGCGCACGCCTTCGAGGGCCGCGGCATCGATCACCACCGGAGCGGTCGCCTCCCCCTTTCCCTGGAGCGGCCGAACCTTGCGCGACTGTTTGGTCCCACGCCCGGACATGCGTCGGAACATGCGTTTGAGGAGGTTTCCATCCCGGGGTTTTTCGGCCGAGATCTCGGCTTCCGGCGCGAGAGTGAGGCAGACATCTGCGACGTCGACCAAGCCGGCACCGAGCGCCTCGTAAAGCCCGTCGCGACCGCGGTAGTCCCGGGGCAGCTCGAGTTGTTTGGCGACATCGTCAACCACCCCGACGCGTTCGAGATCGGCGAGTGCAACCTCGCGGACTTCGAGTTCGCGGGTGATCAGCGTGCGACCTAATTGTTTGAGGCGCGTGCGCTCTTCGTACCGCAGAAATTGTTTGATCCGCGCCCGCGCCCGCGACGAGTTGCACATCTTGAGCCACTCCCGACGCGGACGGGCAGTCGCGCTGGTGATGATTTCGATGGTGTCGCCCTGGCGCAGTTGATAGCGCAGCGGCACCAGTTGCCCATTGACGCGGGCAGCTGAACAGCGGGTTCCGACATCGGTGTGGATCGAGAACGCAAAATCGATCGGCGTGGCCCCCTTGGCAAACACCCGGGCATCGCCCTGCGGGGTAAACACATAGACTTCGTCGGCGAACAGGTCGGCCTTGACCGCGGCGATGAACTCATGCGGATCGGTGACCTCGCCCTGCCAGTCCATGAGTTGCTTGAGCCATGCGAGGTTGCTCCAACGCGCCTGCTTGGACCCCTCTTTGTGCTTGAGCATCGCCACGACCCCGCGCTGGGCCACGTCGTCCATCTCTTCGGAGCGGATCAAAACCCGCCGCCGTATCCCCCGCGAGTTGATCACCGAGGTGTGCAGCGCCCGGTAGTGGTTGGGCCGCGGCAGGGCGATGTGATCGCGAAATTGTCCGGGTACCGGTTTGAAGTGGGCGTGGAGGATCCCCAGCGAGTAGTAACAAGTCCCGCGGTCGCGGGTGATGATCTCGTAGTTGGCCAGGTCGACGTGGTCGAGGTCGGCGATCGTCCCGAGGTTGGCTCGATGGACTTGATGGGGTGTGCGAACACTGGCGCGAAACACCACCGGCCCGTGGATCTCTTGATCCCACGCGACCTGTTCGCCGCCGTCGAGCGGACCCGGATTTAAAAAGGCATCCCGCAGCTCCTGCAACCCGTAGTCGATAAAGTCGGGGTCGCTGGCCAACAGCGCATCGAGCCGCTCGCGAACTTCGGTGTACACAGCCGGCTCGAGATAGCGAAAGCTCAGGTCTTCGAGCTCGCAGCGGATCGCTTGGATCCCGAGGCGGTGGGCCAGCGGTGCGTAGATCTCCATGGTCTCGCGGCCGATCCGAACCTGTTTTTCCCGCGGCATGTGCTCGAGCGTCCGCATGTTGTCGAGGCGATCGGCGAGTTTGACCAGCAGTACGCGGATATCCTCGCTCATCGCCAGCAGCATCTTGCGGAAGCTTTCGGCCTGTTGTTCTTGGCGCGAGAGGTACGGAACCTTGCCCAACTTGGTGACCCCGTCGACCAGGTTGGCCACCCCGCGACCGACTTCTTCGGTCAGGTCGAACACGGTCAACTCGGAATCCTCGACCGAGTCGTGGAGCAGCCCCGAGGCGATGCTCTCGGCATCGAGACCAAGCCCCGCAATCGTGGTGGCCACGCGCACTGGGTGAATCAGGTAGGGCTCACCGCTCTTGCGCATCTGCCCGGTGTGGGCGTGTTGGGCGAGGGCAAAGGCGCGTTCGATCACCTGCGTGTCGATCGGATCGGTGCGCTCGCGGAGACTGGTCAGGAGGTCCTGCACCAACGACTCCGGCGTCATCGGACCGTCGCCGCGCGGGCGCCCGACAAAGGCGTCCGGTGTCATGCGTCCCCCACTTCGATGTTGAGGACGCGCTGGCCGGACAACACCGCTTGCGCCGTCCGGTGTTGGCGATGACAGCGGTAGAGGCTGGCGACATAGATCGCACGCAGTGCGTCATAGGCCCGGTTGAGGTTTTCGTTCACGATCACGAAGTCGTACTCATCGTAGTGTCGCAGCTCTTCGCGGGCCACTCGCAGTCGCCGTTCGATGACCTCACGCGCATCCGTAGCTCGGCCGCGCAGCCGTTTTGCCAACTCGTCGAGCGAGGGCGGGAGGATAAAGATCAGCACCATATCGTCGGCGAACTTTTGCTTGAGCTGGCGACCTCCTTGGAAGTCGATATCAAACAGGAGGTCGCGCCCTCGACTCAGGGCTTCGCTCACAGTTTGGGTGGTGGTCCCGTAGTTGTTGCCGTGGACCAGGGCATACTCAGCGAACTCGTCGCGGGCGACCATTTCGGCAAACGTCGGTTTGTCGACGAAGTGATAGTCGACCCCGTTGCGCTCACCTTTGCGAGGCTTTCGCGTGGTGTACGACACGCTGTAGCCGAGCTGCGGGAACTCCTCGCGCAGGCGGTTGCAAAGCGTCGTCTTGCCAGCGCCCGAGGGGGAAGAAACGACCAGAAGTGCCCCGCGGCTATTCGACATTTTGGACCTGCTCCCGCATGCGTTCGACGATCCCTTTCGCGTTGATCACCCGGCGTGCCCCATCGTGTGCGGTGATCTTACTGCCCATGGTGGTGACTTCGCGAAAAAGCTCCTGACACAAAAAATCGAGGGTCTTGCCCTGCCCCGGCTTGACCTCGGCCGCCAATACCTCGCGCCACTGGCCCAGGTGGCTCGCTACCCGGGCGAGTTCCTCGGCGATATCGCCTTTGTGGATCAGGACCCCGACTTCGCCGATCAAGCGCTCTTGCAGGCGTTCGGCCTCCGGCTCGGCGTCCGCCAAAATAGCAGCGAGATGCTCGCGGGCCCGGGTCATCAACCGCTCCTGCTCACCGGCGAGGGTCTCGGCAATCCCGGCGACCTCGCGCTCGAGTTCGTCGGCGAGCGTGGCCAACACCTGACACAACGCATCTCCTTCGGCGGTGCGCATGGCCACCAAATCGTCGACAACCTGTTTGGCACACGACCACAACTCGTCGGGCGGCGCCTCGACCGTGCGGCCCCCACCCGCACGCGAGTGGACAAACCGCAGCAACTCGAGGGCACTAAAACTTGCAAGTTCAACGTTTTTTTCGCCCGCGACGGTGGTCGCCAACGCCACGGCATCAAGCGCCTCACGCAGCTGTTGGGTGTCGGCTGCAGCCTCGTCGCGGACGACCGTGACCTGGACCTCGACACGCCCACGACCGAGCTGTGACGACACCAACTTGCGCAGCTTTCGTTCGCCGATCATCCCAAACGGCTGGCGGATCTTGATGTCCAAAAACCGCAGGTTGACCGATCGGATCTCGAGGGTGAGCGATGCTTGGTCGTCGGTCAGTGCAACTGTCCGCGACCCGTATCCCGTCATACTCCGCAGTGGCACCGCCTTTGGGTAACGCCGATCACAGGGCTATCGCAAGGGCGCATCCGATCCTATTCTTGCGCCGCGCATGTCCCTCGTGTCGCGTCACTTGCAACTTTTGACCTGCCTCGCAGTGGCCGGATGTTGCACGTCGGTCCACGCAGCGTCTCCGGATGCGGCAACCGAAGACCTGCCTGGATCCGGTGAGGAGGATGATCCCCCTTCGCGGTTGAGACCGGTGCCGAAGCCTCGGCCCACGCCTCGGACCCCCCACACCCGGCGGGTGCTGATCGGACTCGAAGCGGTTGCCATGCAGGTTCCTTCGCTGCGGCCTTCGGTGGTGACGCTGGACCAGCGGTTTTTGGGCGCGACGACCACGCTAGGCGGCGCCGGTCTGTTGGCACGCTTTCGGCCCAACCCCTGGATCGGTGTCGAAACCGGGATCCGCTCGGGCTCGGTCCGCTACCGCAGTGTCCGCGACACCACCTTGCAAATGTCTCAGGACCTGATCCTGTTCGAGGCCGGGGTCCTCCTCTATGTCGCCCGCGGGCGCTACGCCCACCTCGCAGTCGATACCGGTGGCGGCGGGCTGTACAACCGCGTGGGCTACGTCAGTCAACAGGGCGAAGGAGTGCAGACTTACGGGTCGGGCACCATCCGCGTCGGGCTCAATTTAGAGGTGCTCCTGCAGCGGATCGCGTTTGTGTTCTCGCTGCGTTCGTATGGCGTGTTGACGCCGCGGGCCTCGCGTGCCACCGGTCCTCTGTTCGGCGAGCAACCGATCCGATACCCGACGCCGGCGGCTGCCCTGCAGACCTACCTCGTCGGTTCGTTTGGGGTCGCCTACAGGTTTTGAGCGTGCGTCTGTTCGGCGGAGAATTTGGCGAACATCTGCTCGATCCCGGCGTAGCGCGGGCTTGAATCCGCTGTGACACTGGTCTCGGCCACGATCACCGCGCTGGGATCGGCTCCGTGCAACAAGGTGCTCAACATCAATATCCAGGCTGCCATGATGGTCTCCTCTGTCCTTGCGCCAGAGGTAGCAGGTTATCCTACCTGCCCCAAATATTGTGCATACAAACGCCGAAGTTCACGGTCACGCGGTTCACCGACCGTTGCCGAGCGTATGCACAGATCCCGAAGCTGTCAGCCACAAGCGGTCCAGACGCGGGCGATCGGCGGAAAACACAAGCCCGCGGATCTGTCGGGACACCAGGGTGACAGCGAGTGGGGCCCGCAACACAGACACCGGTTTGAGTTGGGACAGACGCTCGGCGACGGCCTGTTTCGCCGTCATGCGCTGTGCCGGGGTCGTGGCCTCGCGGTAGTTGTCGAGCGCCTGGTCGAGCACCGGATCGTTGACTCCGGTGAGATTGAGACGTCCGCGGCTGTGAAACATCGGCCACAGATCGTCGCCCTCGCCGTACCGGGCCAGGGCGAGGTCGAATTTTCCTTGCCGCATCAACAACATCAAATAGGCCCAGCCAGCCGTCACGTTGGGCACCCGGACGCCGAGGTCGGCCCACGCCCCGCGCACGATCTTGGCCGTCTCACTCGCGAGTCCGGTCGAGGTTTCCCACATCAGGCCGAGCCGCAAACTCCCACCTGGTTTGCGCCGAAATCCGCGTTCGAGTTCCCACCCGCGGGCGTCGAGTTGGGCACCGGCCTGCTCGAGTCTGTGCGGCAAGTCGTCGTCGAGCTTTGCCGCCGCCCGCCACAACTCGAGCCCGGCACCGGACTGCGTATCTTCGGCCAACTTCTCGAGATCGATCTCGGTCGGCGGGTGGAGATCGACCGGGGCCGACAGCGCGAGCACCTGACCGCCGTACACATCTGCCAACTTGGCCCGCGGCAGCACGGCATCGAGGGCATCGCGGATCGGTTGCCGCGACTGGGCTCCTTCACGCAGGTTGTAGAGCACCAGATCATACTCGGGTGGACTCACCAAAAACCCGCGGAACCTGGCCGCCATCCCCGGGCGTCCGAGCTCGTCGGGGATATGTGCCGGGGATACCTGGGCCAACACATGGACCTCGCCGCGGCGCAGCAACGTGAGGGCCCGGGCACCATCGGAGATCGCACGGATCACAACCTTCGGAGCCGGACCTCCGGGGCGTCCCGGGGGGGCGACACGCTCGAGCACGATCCGATCTTCGGCGAACAACGCGACCCGCATCAGCCCCGTGCCCACCGGTTGTTTGTCGAAGTCGTGACTGCGGTCGAGGTAGACCACTCGCGGCACGATCTTGACCGCCGCCAGGCGCTCGAACACCAGTGGATTGGGTCGGTCGAACTCGATCTGAATCCAGTTGCCGGGATCGTCGACCTCGGTTTCGTCATCTGCGAGCGGAGCCTTGGCCAGCTCGACATTTCGCAACCCGGCCAGGCCCTCGCGTTCGCGCTCGGCGACATACCTCGGTCCGAGGTAGCGGCCGAAGCTAAACAGGACATCCTCGGTCGTCACGGGAGTCTCGTCGTGGAACGTCGCATCGCGCCGCAGGTGGCACAGCACCACTTCGGACTTTGGGAGAAGCTTGCGTACGCAATGATCGGCGAGTGCGGGCTGAGCCCACGGCGCCCCCTGATCGGTTCGCGCCATCAACCCCTCGAACACCACATCCTCGACGATCCGCTGGCCCCACGGGTCGAGCGACGCAAATGGATCGAGCGACTCCGGGAGGGTTGGGACCGCGATCACGACCGTATCCTCGGCCTCTTGCTGCCGCAGATCGGACAGCGCCTGTTCCAGGCTTTGTGTCTCCGCCTCTTCTTCGATCGCGCCCTCGCTGGTCGACCCCACGTTGTCGGGCTCTGCCGAACCGCAACTGACCAGGGCGAAAAAGATCGCCGCTGCGAGCGAGTGCGACCCTCCAAAAATGCGTGCGAACCTGCCAAGTGCGAGGCCCACTCGGGACCTCCGTGGAGCGTGCATCGACCCTTTTTCGAACCGTTGGTGCGGTCCAGACGAGTGCGCGGGCACAACGATCTCCGGTCGCAACCCGTGGTTTTTCTCGTGCGGCGTCTCGCGCCGAAGTTGGGCACCGTGAAGTGCGGTTGTGGTGGCGCTCCTACAAGATTCGCCGGGACCGACCTCGGCGAAATCGGCGAAATCGGCAAGCGGGGTGTCGTGTCGAGGAAATCCACGGGCTGCCGGATTCCGGGATCCGCACGTGTTCCGCTTCGCCGCCACGGGTGTGCTTTACCCCGGATCGCGGTGAGCGTCACGGTACATGCCCGCATTGCTGTCCCGCAGTCGAACATCGCGTTTTGCCACGGTTCCAAACGGGGATGCAAAGGTGCGTAACCATTGGACGCGCGGACATCGGCGCAACCGAGGGTGGGCCGTCAGTCCGTTGCAAACCAGGTCCGAAATCTTGGTGAGATATCCGGGTGAGTGCTTGAACTCCCAAGACTTTGCGTGATACAGGTCCACGGCACGCTCGATCGCTCCATGTTGGAGCTCGGAGGGACCCGCTGGCGATGATGACTCGTTTTCTCCTCAACCCCATGCTCCCGACGATGCTGGTCGCATCGCTTCTGTTCGGTTGTGACGGCGACGAAAAAAAGGCCGACAACAAACCCGACCCCGACGTCGCCGACGAAAACGTAGCGATCAAGGTCGAGTTGCCCCCGACCCCCGACTTCGACGAAGGCAAGGTCGCCGACAAGTGGGAAGACGGTTCCTGGTCGATCTACGGTTTGCGCAAGACCCTCGAAGAAAACGTCAAAGAGGGCGACGCCGGGAAGATCATCGAAGTTCGCGGCTACGTGCAAGAGATCTACGAGCCTCCAGAATGCCCCGAGGGTGAGACCTGTCCGCCCGCCAAGCACCCGCACATCTGGATCACCGACAAGCAGGGTGAGAAGGGCAAAAAGCGTGCGATGATGGTCGTGAGTTACTCCTTCACGATCCCCGAGTACGACGTCAAGCGGTGGAAAGACGTTCCCGACGTCACCTTCTCCAAGGGAGAGCAGTACACCTTCCGCGGCAAGTTCCGGCGTTTCTCCGATCAAGGGTTTGCCGACGCCCGCGGCCTACTCGAGTTCGACTCCTACAAAGTCGCCGATCCCGAGACTGGCGAGACCAAGTGGGTCGCCCCGCCCGGATCGCCGTGGCACCCCCTCGAGCTTGCCCGGCAAGAAGAAGAGCAAAAAGCTCTCATCGAGAAGGTCAACAAAGACGCCGCCAAAAAAGGTGGCTGACGTCCACGTCCGATCAAAGCGGCTCGCCTCGGCGGGCCGTTTTCAATTGTACAAACAATTTTTTGAAGCCGCCGTGCCCACCGTATCAGCCGCTCTCGGCCGACTGGTAATACCACGAAGAACGATGTAGCTGCACCCAACTATCACCGATCGACAACACGATCACTGGTTTTTGTGGGCGCTGAATTCGGAGCTTCACCCGTGCTGGCCCGGGTGGGGTACCGGCAGCGATACCGGCCGCGCGCCACGAATCAAACCCCGCGAGTCGGTCGCGCAGTGGCCCGTCGACAATCTCTTGTGTCCCCTCGAGGTACCACAATCCCTCGCGTTGGTTGAGTCTCGCCGTATCCTCCGGTTTTCCAACGACTTGAACTTCGAGCGAACGCGCTGTCGACAGCCACTCGCGCAGGGGATCGATGTACAGCACATCCTCGAGCAACGCGGTGCAATCACCATCGCTGATCCGGGCTGCTCGGTCGACGTCAGGCAGATCGACGACACATCCTTCATGTAGATGCAACGAAATTTCGGGCGTCCGCGTCCGCGTCGGTGTCCGCCCCACTCGGATCGTCCGCAACCGGGTTTTCGCCAGCGGGCGGTCGACCCACTGCTCGGCGCGCACGCTGGCGAATGCCGCCAACATCCCCTCGACCCGAACCTCGTCGAGCGCATCGCCACCGTCTGGATGCTCCGGCGCATCGAGTTGCCAGATCCCGAGATCGCTGCGGACGCTCTGACGAATCTCCTTCGCCCGCGGCCCTGGCTCGATCTCCAGCCACCGCACATCGCCGACAGCCAGCTCGGTCAGCCGGCGGTCGCGGAAGGTTTCGTCTGTAAATACAATCTTTTTTGGGATCTGCGAGCGCACCAAGAGCACGGGACCGTCATCGCGTTGGCACATCGTCGCAGGCGCAGGCGATTGCCCTGGCCGTTGGTTTTTCTGTGCCCCGTCGCGGGCACGCCTGTCACCTTCGCCGAGGCGCTGTTTGGTTTGCGAACCTTCGCGGTCCAGGTCGCCCCCCTCGGTGGATGCCCCTCGCTTCGGAACGCCGGACGCGCCCTGGCTTTGACCAGAATCATCGGCCATGTCCTTCGCGTCATCGCCTCCGGAGTCCGTCGAAGGGCCGCACTTGACCCGCAGCGTTCGCCCCAGATCCGTCTCGAACACCAACTCGATCTCCGGCCGGAATGCGCCGCCGCCGAGCGCGACCTCAATCCCCGAAACCTCGGTGTACCAGCGGTAGACCTCGGGCTCGGATACCGGGACCTCCCGCGCCTCCTCGCCCGCCTCGCCGACTTCGATCACCCAACCGCCACCGCGTCGGCGCAGCCTCTGAACCGATGGCCGCCGCATATCGACACCGATGATCCTCGCGTATGGATGGGGCACCAGTTGCGACTCGGCCAGCCCGCTGTCGGGATCGGTCAGGGGCCACGGGTCGAGTAAAGTTGTAGGTACACATCCGAGGAGTCCCGGCCCGCGGTCGACCACCCGCAAATCGGGATCGCCTGGACACTCGGGCCCGAGTTTGACCGAGGAGACCGACCCGGCCATATTTTCGACCCGAAGCCACGGTTGAAGCGATTGTTCGGGCACCCGCTCGCGTTCGACAAACGGGTTGAGATGGGCCCCGAGCAGACGCGAGAGCCGGGTCTCGACCGCCGCCGTCGCCAACAGCTGCTCACTTTTTGGACCCACCGGAACCGGAGGATCGGGCGTCTGAGCCTCGGAGCCCTCATGTCGTGCGCGCCACAAACCATCTTCGCCGCGGCTCAACACCAGCGGGAGGTGGGGCGTGCCGTCCGAGGCATCGGTCATCTCGACCCGCGTGGTCTCGGCCGGCTCCATCGTCAACAGCCGGCGGGAGAGCCAGGCTTCGGGCTCCTGCTCGAGCACAAGCGCAAGCTCGGGTTCGACAACCCACAGACTTCCTTGCTCATGCATCAATTTGCCGTAGTGCCCGCTGCCGTCGCCAGTCGGCCCGGCGAGCTCGAGCTGGAGATGCTCGCCGCCCAACACCACCTCGATCCCCGCGGTCGCTTCAGGTAGTTGGGTGCGCGGGGAGACGGCCCGCAGCGTGGTTGCCATCCGCAGCGAAGACCACAGGCCGTCGAGGGCCTCGGGCTCGGCGACCCCGAGCAGGGTATCGTCGGCAAACACCTGGTGATTGCCTGCACCGTCGGGCAACAGGCGCACACGGGCGCGGTCGCTGTGCCACAACTCAATACTTGCCTGTGCAACATCTTGCTCGCCGAGGTTGGGAAACAGCCGTCTGTCGGCGGACTTGACCGACACCATCTGAACCGCGCTCGGCTTGGTCGCCCACGGGTCGCGGTGGACCAAAAATGCAGATACACCGACCGCCAACAACAACCCCAGGGTGACCCGTGTGGGTCGAAACTGTTCGATCGGCAGGGCCTGTTGGGGCTCTGGCTCCACGGGTTTGCGACCTCGCTCGCTCACCGTCGCCTCCTCCACAACACGACGATCCCGAGTCCAACGGCAAACCCCGGTAAACCCAACAGACACATCAACCGCATGCGCTCGAGCTGCTCCGGCATCAACATCAGCTTGACGTGCTCGCGCTCGCGGGCGCGGATCCCCAGCAAACTTTCCCGCTGACTCAACCACCCGATCGCATTGAGGATCAGGTCGCGTCCGTGATCGTAAACCACATCCTCGCGTAACAGGGCATTGAGGGCGAAGTCCTGGGAAGCGATCACCACCATGCGTGAGCCCCCGTACTCAGCGGCTGCGGCCACGGCAATCGGCCCCTCGCGATCGACGGTCGTGTCGAGCTCGGGCACGATTCCACGGGAAATCTCGCCCAACTCCGACTCGGCCCAACTCTCTTCGGTCGTCTCCAACAGCGACACCGCCGGCTTGCCGAGTTCCAACTCGCGGACCTGCGACAGCGACATCGCCCGCCCGACCAAACTCTCGGTCGCCGGGTGCTGCCCCCATCCGTATTCGAGTGTAAATGCAAGGAGTGGGGTCGCCCCGGGCACCGTGTGGGGATCGAGGACGATCCGGTCGCCAAAGCGAATCCCGTAGCGGGCGGCGAGTGGTTCCAACCCGTGGGGGGCGAGGGCATTGTCCCCGCGCATCAACACGGCACCGGTCAACAACAGCAGCTCCCCGCCCTGCTCGGCAAAGCGTTCGATGGCGTCGACGTGTTTGAGCGGCAACTTGCCCGTGGGCCCAGCGACCATCAAGATATCGCACTCGGCCAATTCGGTCGGGCGGTCGAGCAGCGCCGGCCGGGTTTCGAGGTTTGCCCCGCGCAACAGGTCCCGCAAATGGGCGTACCCGCGGTAGGGCTCTAAGCTGTCAAATGCCGGCTCACCGTGCCCCTGCGTGTAGCAGACCACCAACCGCTTGGGATCGCTGACCTTGACAAACTCGGTGAGCAACGCTTCTTCGCCGCGGAACTCCTTGACCCGCGGGCCTGAAACCTGCACATCTGGGCCTGTCGCATAGGTCACCAGTTCATCGGGCAACAGATGGCCCTTGCGCAGCGAAGCACCCTGCCCCGCCCGGATCAACACGACGCCGTCGGCGAGTTCGCGACCGCTGAGACCGAAGTCCTGGATCATCGGCTCGGCCTGTTGACGATCGCGATCGGGATCTAAAAACCGAACCTGCAACAGACCGTCGGGGGTGGCGTTGCGCATCCGCAACAACACCTCGCGCAGCTCTCCCAACAGCGGGTTGGGCCGGCCCGCACCGATCGTCGCCGGGACCACGACCGTGACATTGATCGGAGCCTTGAGCTCACCCAAGACATCGTTGGCCCGCTCGCTCAATGTATAGACACGTCCGCTCGTCCAGTCCCCGCGCACACAGTGACGGCTGGTAAACACCGCGAGGTGACCGACGGCGAGCCCGAACAACACCAACTGAAAAAAATTCTCGTAACGGCGCCGCGGGTTGAGGATCACCACCGCAGCCGCGAGCAGGACCACGGTGATGCTGAGGTGGAAAAACACCCAGTGCGGGTCGACAATCCCCTGGGCGAGTTCCTGCATCATCGCCAGCAAACTCGTCCATTGCAGGGCCGCGGCGATCCACTCGGACTCGACCTGATCGACTAGCAACCCGGCCATCAGCGCGATCGTACAGGTCACCGCGGTTGTGATCGCGGCCGCCAACTGGCTGCGGGCGATCGTGCTGGCGACCACCCCGACGGCGAGAAAACTGCCGCCGATCAACAGGACTCCAGCGTAGCCCGACAAAATGGGTCCGAGTTCGGGCTCGACCCCTGCCCCCCGCAGCAGCACGTAAAATGCGAGCGTGGGCAGCCACAGGCCGACATAGAAAATAAATGCACCTGCAAATTTTCCGACGATGATCTGCGAGGCCGACAGCGGTGCGGTCATGAGGGCCTCGAGTGTCCCCTGGCGCCGCTCCTCGACGACCAAGCGCATGCTGACTGCCGCGCACAACAGGATGACCGGCAACCACAAAATGAAAAAACTGCCGCCGAAGTAAAACTGCATCACCGGGCCAGGTGCGGCCAGGGGGTCGTTGAGAACTTGTAGCAGCAACGAAAAATTCCACCCCTGGTTGAGCAAAAACAGGGTCCCGACCAGGTAGGCCAAAGGGGTGACAAACAGCGAGAGCAACTCGCGGCGGGCCAAAAAGACCGTGCCGCGCAGCCAGCTCCACGGGTGTTGCAGGGCGTCGGCGCGGCTCATCGCACCTCCCCTTCGGCCGCTCCCGTGACCCGGGCAAACCGCTCTTCAAGCCGGCGACGCCCACGGGCGAGATGGCAAAGTGGAATCCCTTCGTCGAGGGAGGCCTGACCCAGCGCCCGGCACAGATCGGCGGCGACTTCGGGTCCGTCACACGGAATCTCGACCCGCGCGGGCGTGGTGTCGAGCATGATCCGTGCATGCACAAGTGCTTCGGGATAGTCGCGTTTGACCCGCGTGAGCACGGCGTTGACCGACCCCGGCTTTTGCTCCCATTCGGCGATCACATCGTGGGCGTGCATGGCCTCGGCGACCGACTCATCGGCGACCACACGGCCGCGCGAGAGGATCACAACCCGGTCGCAAAGCGCCTCCACCTCGGCCAAGATATGACTCGAAAAAATCAGGGTCTGGGCGCCGCCCAAGCCCTTGAGCATCGCCCGGATCTCGAGCACCTGGTTGGGATCAAGCCCGACCGTCGGCTCGTCGAGCACCACCAGCGGCGGCGATCCGAGCAGGGCATCGGCGAGACCGACACGCTGGCGATACCCGCGACTGAGCTGACCAATCGGACGCTCGAGCATGTCCTGTAGCCCCGTCAATCCACACACCCGGGCGATCTCGGCCGCGCGCTCGGCAAATGGGATCTTTTTGATCGCAGCCCGAAACTCGAGGTGCTCGCGCACGCGCAGCTCGAGATACAGCGGGACCTGTTCGGGCAAGTAGCCAACTAGTTCGCGGACTTTGAGCGAATCGGTCGAGACATCGATGCCGCCGACCTTCACCCGGGTGGTCCCCAAAGGCCGCTCCTTGGGCTGCTGAACGGCCAAAAACCCGCAGAAGATCCGCATCAACGTCGACTTGCCGGCGCCGTTGGGGCCCAGCAATCCCACGCGTTCCCCCGGTTTGACGGTGAATGTCACATCGTCGAGGGCATCGACCTGGGTCCCGCGGTAGCGGTGGCTCAGCGACACGATTTCGAGGGATGCGGGAGGACGCACAGACATGGCGGCGGAGTATGGAGTCTTAACCCGCTTCGCCGTTTTCCGGCAGCTTTTTTTGCGGACGAGAATCAACCTCTCGACAGGCGTGCCTCACATGCCCCCTTGCACGCGCGGACGACGACACACGCAACGCCCATTTCACGGTTCAAGTGCTCTGCAAGCTGTCACTGAAAGACGGTGCTTCTCGGCTTGCAAATGCACGAAACCCGGGCGGTCAGCCGGTGGTCGCCGGTGCCTCATCCTCAGCAGGCGCTGCCGGTGCCTCATCCTGCTTCGACTGCACTGGATCGCGCTCGATCTCCGCCAACGCCCACTTGATCGTCTCTTGCATCTCGCTGTCGGTCTCCTGCTTCAGTCGTTCCTGCAGGCGCTCGGTGTAGCCGGCCAAGCGCTGGATCCCCATCGCTTCGACCACGGCTGTGCGCACCTTGACCTCGGGATCAAACTTGAGCGCGTACAACAGCGCCATCGCCGTACCGTTGTCGCGGGCAGGTGCCAGGGCCAACGCACACTCGATCCGCTCCTCGGTCGGCTTGGCGTATTTCATCTGTTTGTCGTGCAGCGTCAACCCGTCGATCAGCCCTTTGCGCCGCATCTCATACTCCGCATATGCACGGGTCGCATCTTCCTCGCGGCCTGCTTTGAGCAAGATCTCGCCGAGGAGCAACCGGGCAGCGAGGTCGTCGGGAATCTCGTCGACGATCTTGCGCTGGATCGGTGCCGCCTTGGAAAACTGGCTATCCCCGGCGAGGGCGATGGCAAGTGCCTGGGAGATTGCGAGTTCGTTCGGCAACAGATCGCGGGCCTGGCGGTAATAGGAGATCGCGGTTTTGCGATCTTCGGCCCCCTCGTACAGGCGGCCGAGCATCAGACTCGCGTTGGCCCGCAGGTGGGTATCGCCGGCACTGTCGGCCACCACCCGCAACTTCGGCCCGTGGGTTTGTAGGACGTTGCGAAGGCCCTGGCCGTCCCCTTCGGCGACCTTGGAAAACATCTCTTTGGCCGCGAGATAGGTGGCCTCGTGTTGCTCGTCGGTCACTTGGGCGGGCGCGACCTGTTTGCCGTCCTGCTCCTGCGCCTGCTTGACCTTGTCCATCTGGGGAGCCGGCACCATGCTCGGGGGCTCGCCACAACCGGTCGACAAAAAGACCCCGAGGGCGAGCACAGAGCGGAGTCGAAAACGGGATTGGTCGCGCATCATCACCTTCCACCCCCGAACTTGCCATAACTTCCACCCGGGGTTCCCCTCATCCGACACGGCGCGGGCGTCGATGTTCCCGAGTGGCCGAAGATCGCCCGTAGCTGGGACCACCCGCGGAGACTCGGGTCCTCACTCTGCACATCGCCGCCTACCCCTGACGTAGCTGTGGCCACCGCGGATGCTCGGCTGGATGGGTCATCGCCTGACCGAGACAATCGGCGATATCCATCGCTACGGCACCGGCTCGCGCTGTCGCTGCGATCTCACCGGCGAGCGCGTGGATGTGGACACCGGCCCGTGCCGCTTCCTGGGGTTTCAGACCTCGGGCCAACAGTGCGCCGATGAGTCCCGCCAGACAATCCCCACTGCCCGCGGTCGCCAGTGCCGGTCCGCCAGCGATACAGATCCATGTGCAGTCGTCGCACGCCACTACGGTCCCGGCCCCCTTGAGCACAACCACGGCACGGGTCTGTTGTGCCAACCGTCTCGCGGCCTCGAGACGGTTTTCTTGTACACGCATATTGTTCCACGACTCGCCTGTCAGCCGGGTCAACATCCGCGCCGCCTCGCCTGGATGCGGGGTGACCACGCGGGGCCGATCGACCCCCGCAGGCACGTGGTCGAGTGCAGATGCATCCCAGATCGCCGGCCTGGGATCTTCGCGGTACAGACGGTCGAGCGCTTCCCTTGCACCTGCATCGGTCAAGCCCGGCCCGACCACCAACGCACCGGTCGCCGCCAGCAACCCCGGCTCCAACGGCTCGTGCACCGTCATCAACTCCGGACGTGCGGCGAGTAACTGACGCGCCACGCCGGGGTCGTGACTGCAGATCGTCACCAAACCGGCGCCGCCGCGAAGTGCCGCCGCCCCGGCTAAGACTGCGGCTCCCGGCGTCCCCGGGCTACCGCCGACAACCCCCACATGTCCGCGCTGACCTTTGTGTGCAGCGGCTGGGCGACACAGCAAGGCCGCAACTTCATGCGGATCGATCAGACGACACGGCAGTGCATCCTCCGGACCTGGACCCGGATCGATGAGTCCGATCGCCGCGACCGTGACCCGCCCGCTGTGGTCGCGCCCAGGCGTGACGTGCAACCCCGGCTTACTGCGCTTGAAGGTCACCGTCGCCTGGGCCTTGATTGCATGCTCATACACATAACCCGTGTCCGGATGAACCCCGCTCGGGATGTCGACCGCCACGATCGGACCGCGACACTGCTGCGCCCACACCAAGGCAGCGGCCACCCCACCCCGCGGCGCCCCCTGGGCACCTGTCCCGAGCAGCGCATCGACCACGACGACCTCGGGCCCGCAGGGCTCTGGCAGGGTCTGAGCCACACGAACCCCGTAGACCTCGCACAACTTCAGTTGCGCAGCCGCGGTTTCATTGCGGCGCTCGGTCGCTAAGTACACGCACACATCAACTCCCCACCCGTGGAGCTGCCGCGCCATCGCCATGCCATCCCCACCGTTGTTGCCCGGGCCGCACAACACAAAGACACGGCGCAACGCAGGATCGCCGGCGAGCATGGTCGCAACTTCGCGGGACACACATAGGGCCGCACGCTCCATCAGGATCGGCGACGGCACTGCGCAGGTATCCATCGTATGACGATCGGCGCGGGCGGCCCGACTCGCACGCCACAACTCGGAGACCTTGCGCAATCCTGGCATCGCGCCGATGCTACTCGACCGCGAACCTGACCGCGACTGGGTTTCACCACGACGTTCCTCGAGCTGTGTTCGCGCCCGTCCCACGGTCACTACACAGTGGCCAACTCTGCCACCGCGGTTTCGATCAGTTGTTCGCAATACTCCCGCAACTGTTCCTCATCGCTGCCCTCGAGCATCACCCGCAGCTTCGCCTCCGTTCCCGAATATCGCAGTACGACCCGGCCCTCGTCGCCGAGCTTTCCCTCGATCTCCCCGACGAGCTTTTGCAACCGCGGCAATTGCTCAAAAGGCACCTTACGGGCGACCACAACCGATTTGAGCACCTGGGGATAGCGCGTCATCACCTGCGCGAGCTCGGCCAGCGACTTGCCCGAGTGCTGCATCACCGCCAACACACGCAGGGCTGCCACAATCCCGTCACCCGTGGTCCCGTGATCTAAAAATACCAGGTGTCCGGACTGCTCTCCGCCGAGGTTGTACCCACCCTTGCGCATGGCCTCGACGACATATCGATCGCCAACAGATGTGCGTACAAGTTCAATATCTCGGGCCTTCAGACACCGCTGCAAGCCGAGATTCGACATCACGGTTGCCACCACGGCCCCACCCCGGAGCTCACCCTGTTCCTGCATCGCCTGGGCACAGATCGCCAACACGGTATCGCCGTCGATCACGTTTCCTCGGGCATCGCTCAATACGACGCGGTCGGCGTCGCCATCGAATGCGATCCCGACATCGGCCCGGTACTCGCGGACGCGCTTGCACACGCGACTCGGATGCATCGCCCCGCATTCGTCGTTGATGTTGGTGCCGTTGGGCTCCACGCCGAGGGCAATCACCTCGGCTCCGAGCTCGCGCAGGACCGTGGGTGCCACCCGATAGGCGGCCCCGTGTGCGCAGTCCATCACGATCCGGATCCCGTCGAGTTTGAGCCCGGTGGGGAACGCGAATTTGACGTGGGTAATGTAGCGACCGCGGGCGTCATCGAGGCGAATCGCACGCCCGATGTCAGCTCCGTGGGCCGCCATACTCGAGAGTTGACCCGAAGCCATGAGTTGTTCCAACTCAAGTTCGACCTCGTCGGGAAGCTTGAAGCCGTCGCGGGCAAACAGCTTGAGGCCATTGTCGGCAAAAGGATTGTGACTGGCCGAAATCACGATCCCGGCATCGGCCCGCATCGATTGGGTAATGTAGGCAATGCCCGGTGTCGGCAGCGGCCCCACCAGCAACACGTCGGCACCCATTGCACATACACCCGCTGCGATCGCATTCTCAAACATGTAGCCCGAAAGACGCGTATCCTTGCCGACCACGACGCGACCATCGCGGCCGAAGTGGGCGGCGACAGCCTTGCCCAACTGCATGGCTGTCTCCGGGGTCATGGGCTGGCTATTGGCCGGCCCGCGAATGCCATCGGTGCCAAACAGACGTCGTTTGCGGCTCACGTGGCGGTTGTATCAAACCGCAGCAACACCTGTACACACATCGAAGGCGGTCGCGGGTCACTGCGGAATCGGTGGAGGCGTCAGCTCAAACCGCTTGCTCGGCGGATCGAGTACGAGCGAGGCCCGGACTTCCTCGGGGATCTTGTCGGTGACGACAAACTTCACCGTCAACGACGTGACACTGCCAGGGGCCTTCGGAGGTACAACCTCGATCTCGGTATTGACTGGTGCCTTGAGGCCATCGAGGCGGCGCAAAGCCGGCAACGGCCCGCGCACGGTCACCGGCAAGGTCGGCGGAATCTGGGCACTGGATATCTCCGGCACCCGCTCGATATCGACATCGAGTTTGCGCTCACCCGACTTCGGCCGCACGGTGATGCTGATCGAAACCGTCGGCCGCGCGTCCCCCATATCGACGAACTTGATTTTCTCGCGTGGCCGCGGGAGCAATACACCCACCTCGACCACTTCGTTTTTCGCCACACCCGTCCGCGTCTTGGTCACCGTCTCGAGGCTGCTGACCTCCTGTAACACCGACTCGGGCCCGCGGACGCGAACCCGATCGGGGTTGGTGACGGTGCTGACCACCTCGTAGTCGGGGTCAGGCTCGACATACACCCGCGAAACAACCGGGAACTCGCGAACGACAAAGTCGTCAAACCGGACGTCGACCTTCTCGTAGATCATCCCCCGCAACAACACACCCGGAGGCATCACCACCTGGGATTCGTCGATCTCGAGTCGGCCCTCCTTGACGGTCGTGAGGTCGAGGGGAATCGGACCAAAGTCGGTGGCACTGAGTCGATTGATCCGTGTCCACGGGCCGTGAACTTCGATGGTGACCGACTTTGGCAGCGGCCACTTGAGGTCGCGTTCGGGGTCTTCTTTGGGGTCGAGCGGGACCGTGAACTCGCGGGTCACATCGTCGCGCATCACGATAAACAGAACACTTGCAAGTACAACTGCTGTGGTCTTGGTGCCCCAGTGCTCGAGCAACAAACTGGCGAACCAGCGAAAGATGCGAAACCGTGCCACCTAACCCGCGCCTCCGAGGTTTTTCGAGCTCAGACCGGCGGAGTCTTTTTCGCTGCTCGACACCGGTGTCAGTGACGATGACGACGCCGCCGCCGATATCGATGACGCCGCGCCCTCGGGGCTCGAGGCATCGTGCATCCGCGCCACGATCGATTCCCCAGCAGCTGCCGTGCCTGACGAGGTCGACACCGAGGCCTCGGCCCGCGGCTGTTCGAGCCAGGCCTGGATCCGTTCTTCGAGCTGGTTGGACGTCAAGGCCCCCGAGATGTTGCCGCGGTGGACCACGCGAATCTCCCCGCGCTCTTCGCTGACGACCAAGACCAGCGCGTCGGATTCTTCGCTGATCCCGAGGGCGCCGCGGTGGCGTGTACCAAACCGGGGGTCGAGGTGGTCGCGCTGGGTCAGCGGCAGGATGACACCGGCCCGCGCGACCCGAAAGTTCTGGACCAGCACCGCACCGTCGTGGGCGTGGTTGATGGGGTGCGGGATCATCAGGGCAACAAGTGTATCTGCATGCAATGCAGCATCGATCTCGCGTCCGCGATCGGTGGCGATGTCGAGGACATTGATCTCTCCCTGCAGGATAAACAATGCCCCAATTTTGGCCCGTCGCAGACGTTCCATCGCCTGCAACAACTCACCCACGGCACTGCGAGCCGCCTGCTGACGACTTTGCGGCAGCAGCTGCTGACCTGTCTTCAACAACACCCGCCGGATCTCCTGGTGGAACACCACGATCACGATGATGAAGATGTACTCGAGGACATATTTGATGAGGGCCGCAATCGCGACCAAGTCGAGCAACTGGGCGGCGAACGCAACGGCGCTAAAAAATGCGACCGACAGCAGCACCGGGACCGCAGCCGTACCCCGCAACAGCCGCAGCATCGTGTAACAAAACACCACCAACAGCCCAAAATCGAGGGAGTCGGTCCACCGCAGTGCGGTCAAGAACTCGGTGGGATCGGTCGGGATCACGCCGACAACCTCCCCGGTTCGCCGCTGGCGATCTGCAGGGCGCTGGCCACTGCCAAAGCCTCGATGGTTGGGGCGACGTCGTGCACCCGAACAACGGCGGCACCACGATCCACCGCATGGACGGCTGCAATGACACTCGCCAACCCGCGACCGTTGATAGGCTGACCCGTCAACGCTCCCAAAAACGACTTCCGACTGGCGCCGATCAACACTTCACACCCGGTACGACGACGGAGTAGCTCCGCACAGCCAACCAACGCCGCGCTTTGCTGGGCGGTCTTACCAAATCCGATGCCGGGGTCGACCAAGATCCGGTTTTTGTCGACCCCCGCGGCGACGGCCTGCTGCACCCGGGCGACGAGCTCATCGCCGACCTCTGCCAACAGATCGTCAAACGCAATCGTCTGCTGCATCGTCTGCGGCTGCCCGCGCAGGTGCCCGATGACCAGCCCCGCGTGGTGGCGGACCACAACCTCGAGCATCTGAGGATCGGCGAGGCCACTAATATCGTTGACGATACAAGCACCACAGGCGAGCGCTTGGTCGGCGATTGCCGCTCGCCGGGTGTCGATACTGACGGGAACCTGCGCAAGCTCGGGATCATCGAGGATGGCCTTGACGACAGGCACGACCCGCGAAGCTTCCTGCACAGGTCCCACCGGCTGCGCCCCAGGTCGGGTCGACTCACCACCGATGTCGAGGATCGCAGCTCCTTCGGCAACTGCCTGACGACACCTCGACAACACTGCTCGGATCGCGGGGCCGGTGCCGTCCCACAACTCGCCCCCGTCCGAGAAACTGTCGGGCGTCACGTTGATGACAGCCATCACCCGCGCCGTTTCGATCGATAACGATCCGCGGGTGTGGGTCCAGCTGGCCATGGTGCGATGGTACTCCCCAAGCTCGTCCGAGCCGAGAACTTCGCTCTTATCAGGTCGTTGGAGTGAGCCAGACGACACAGCCTGACCCTTTACAAGAGCTGCGCGAATTTCACCTGCGCGCAATGCACTTGGGATGCAAACACACGGGGCCAAACTAGTGATCGCGAGCTCGACTCGCACCCGGGGCGAACTGCTTGGCATCGATTCCATAGCGCCGCAGGAGCTTGTGCAAGTACTTGCGGTCCATGTCTGCCTCCCGGGCTGCGCGCGAGATGTTGCCCTCGGAACGGCGCAGGAGCCACGCGAGGTAGGCCTCTTCAAACAGTTCGATCGCCCGCTCCTTTTGTTCGCGGAAGGTCAGCGTCGGATCGAACTCGAGGGCTTCATCGCGGTGACTCCGGGGTTTGTTGCCAGTCTTGATCAGGTCGATCACCCCGTCCGGCGACAGGTAGGCACTGCGCTCGACCACGTTGCGAAGCTCGCGGACGTTACCCGGCCAATCGTAGCCGACCAACCTCGCCATCGCCTCGGGACCCGGCGCGTTCCACATGCCAGGAGGCAAGCGGCGCGAGAACAGGTCGATCAGCATCGGAATGTCATCGCGTCGCTCTCGCAGTGGCGGAATCTGACAGGCGACGACCGCTAAATTGAAAAACAGATCCTCGCGCAACTCGCCGGCGGTGACCTGGTCCCGCAACGACCGATGACTGGCGGCAATGATACGTGTATCTACCGAGATTTCGGTATATCCGCCAACGCGCCGGATCATGTGGTTTTCGAGGGCCCGCAACAACTTGGGTTGCAAGTCGAGGGGTAGACTGTCGATGTCGTCAAGGAGCAGGGTCCCTTTGTTGGCCAGCTCAAAGGCACCTAGGCGGGTTCCGGCCGCACCGCCGTGACCGACTTCGCGACCAAACAATTCGACCTCGAGTTGATTGGCATCCGCGCCACCGCAATCGACAACGACAAACGCGTGCTGGGAGCGTGGAGATGCTTCGTGGATCGCTCGGGCGATCAGGTCTTTGCCCGTCCCAGTTTCGCCTTCCAGGAGGATGGTGGCGTCTGCCCCGGCGACTCGCTCGAGCACGCCAAAGATCTTGCGCATGGCGAGGCTGCGACCTTTGACCGGGCCGAAGTGCTCGGCCGCACTGGGGAGGAGCTCGACGCGTGAATCACGAGGCAAAAACCGGAGGTGTACTTTCCCTAGGGACAACACATCGCCCGGCTTGAGAAACGCATCCGAGACCCGGGCACCTCCGACAAAGGTCCCGTTGGTCGACTGTTGATCGACGACCCGATAGGACTCTCCTTCCCGCATGATCTCGGCGTGGACACGGCTCACCGACTCGTCGGGAAAAACAATCGTGCACTGCCGTGATTTGCCTAGGCGGATGACATCTTGAACGACATCGACCTCACGCCCCCGGAGCTCGCCGGTCAACACCAGGAGTCGAAAGCCAACGTGATGGAGTTTCTCGACATCGTCAGCCACGACGGTCGAGTCGACGTTCTTCTCATCCTGCGCCACGTCGGGAGGCT
This sequence comes from uncultured Nannocystaceae bacterium, assembly GCA_964621785.1. Taxonomy (GTDB): domain Bacteria; phylum Myxococcota_A; class Polyangia; order Nannocystales; family Nannocystaceae; genus JACKDW01. The sequence goes on along the minus strand of CAZUPD010000029.1, from coordinate 20,451 downwards.
AACAGGATGGTGCCCGCGGAGGAATCAATTTCACGCAGGGCGGAAGAGTTCCTGCGCATTTTGCACAACCATGAAAAAAGGGGATAGCCACAAGGACCACCCCCTCTTTCGCCGATTGGGACGTTTTTAGATGTAGAAGTCGATCACGGCGACGCCACGATCGTCGCTGACTTCCTCTTGTTCGGGCTTCCGATCGAGCTCCCGGGGATCGACCAACGGCAGCTCTAGACGCGGCTGAAGCTCGGGGCTACGAGTTCGAGACGGAGGTTGGATATTCCAGAACAGTTGCATGATACGCCTACCCAATCCGGGGAAGTCGGTCCCCGAGCCTCGTCGCCGGACCACAGCCCGAAGACAGTACGTTGACAAGCTCACAGTTACTGCCGTCATGCGTGACGATTGCGTTGCGTGATGGCCCTTCGGATCGGACGCAGGCCGCGAGGCCGAAACAGTCGATACGAGTTTTGTGAGCCATCCTAGTGATCAGCCTAACGCCGATAAAACCGGCTGCAACCACTCGATGACCCCTGCGACGTAAACAAATCGGACACGTGTGCGAGCAGCTTCCCTTTCGCTACAGCTCAATATCTTCCCCACGCTCGCGCGACTTGTCGCCAGCGCGAACCCAACCACTTCGTAATTTGGCCGGGATGAGGTTCGTGCGAGGTGTTTGTGTGTGGTCCTAAAAATCGACCACGACCCAACGTGCACCTTCACGCTCTAAATACACGCGCTTTTCATCACCGAGATCGAGCACTGCTGCGTGTGCATCTTGGGTGATCGGATCGGCGAGATGATCGGCGAGTCGATCTCTCGCTTCGCGAAGTTGCTCGCCGTACTCACCTTCGGTCCACGCGCGGGCCAGCATCGGTTCGTTGAGTCCGATGCGGTAGCGCTCGGGAGCGAGTTTTAGCAACACATCCCAGCGCTCCATCCGGCTGGCCCGTACAAGACTTCGCAGGGCCGCACGCGGTGTCGCCTGGCTGTAGAAATCGGTCGGATCCTCGGCAAACACCCAGCCTTTGTCGGTCTCGACGATTTCTACTGGCAGATCGTTGGCCAAAAACAGCACCGCTGTCGGCGACAGTGAGCCTGGTTTTTCAAACTCGCGACGGGCCTGTTTACGGCGCTCGTCGGTTCCCATCAACTGTTTGTAGTCGACAAGGTTGCGCACGCCGGGGAGCACGGCCTTGTCGACGGCCTTGGCATCCCCCTTACCGACCGAACGGGCGAGCTCGCGACTGGCCTTGCGCAGCTGGCGTTGCGAGGAACTTGCACACGCAACGACAATGACACTGGCCACCAAGCAGCCGGTCATCTGTCGGACGTTCACGACGCCTCCGTTGTAGCTACACTTTTTTCCTTGGGCGCGATGACGGCCGTAAATTTCGCCTGGCTCTTGACCGTGTCACCGACGCGAACGACCCCCTCGAACTTGCCGATCCGACCGAGACGTACAGCCTTGACTTCGATCTCGAGCAGCTCGCCGGGGAGGACTGGTTGGCGGAACTTTGCCTCTTGAATGCCGATGAACAGGCAGTTGTCGCGCTCGCTGTCGAACTTGCCCAACTTCCCGACGAGCAGCACCGCGGCCTGGGCCATGGCCTCGACTTGGACGACACCGGGGAGGATCGGGTTGCCGGGGAAGTGCCCCTGGAGCACAGGCTCGCAGGCGGACACGGCCTTGTGTGCAATGATCGTGTCACCTTCGATCGACACGACCCGGTCGATGAACAAAAACGGGGGGCGGTGGGGAAGGATGTCTTGGACAGCGATCGCGTCGAGTAGCATGGCGAGACGCGGAGAATAGCAGAATCGGGTGAGTCGACCGTTTTTCGGCCGCCGATATTCTCGCGCAGCGGCGTCGGCTCGTCCGGAAGATACGAAAACCCGCGACAGTGCGCGGGTCTTGGGTGTGCAGTCGATGCTACGGGTGTTGTTTGTTGTACCGCTGGATCACCGTGTTGGTGATATCGAGCCCGTCCTTGCGATAGATCATGTTGTTGGCATCTTCGACGAGGACCAGGTCGAGGCCCATTTCGACGGCGATCTTATCGACCACTTTTTGGCACTTGGTGTAGATGTCTTGCAGGACCCGGGCCTCTTGTTCGGCGAGCTCCTGCTGGGACACCATATAGACCTGTTGCAACTCCATGGCCTCGCGCTGGAGTTTTTCTTGTGCCTGCATCAATTGCTGACCCTTGAGGTCCTTGAGCTTGGCCTGATCGGCCTCTAGCTTGCGACGCTTCTTATCGAGTTTGGTCTGCTTGGCCTTGGAAGCGGCCTCGAGCTTTTTGCGGGCGGCTTTCCCTTCTTTGGTCTTGTTGAGGACGGTCTGCATATTGACAACTGCGACCTTGCGGACCTGGGGCACGGCGGCCTTGGCCTCGGTGGCGACGCTTTGAACCGAGACGGCACCGATAACCATTGTAGATGCAATGAAACTGCGAAGCAGGGTGTAACGGAAATTCATGGGTGCAATCCTCGGTTACTTGTGTTTTTTGTCGTACGCCACGATGACGCGGTTGGTGATATCGAGTTTGGGGCTCGCATGGACCACGGTATCGGGCGAGCGCACGAGCACGATCTGCAGACCATCGTCGGCCGCGATCTTGGCGACGATCGCCTGGGTGTTCTTGTAGACCTTTTCGACCAGCATGCCCTCTTCGCGGGCGAGGCGTTCTTGCAGCTCCATGTAGAGCTGCTGCAATTCCTGATCTTTCATCAACAGGTCTTGCTGGCGCTTTTGCAATTCAGTGCCCGAGAGCATCGCGGCCTTTGCGCGAAGATCCTCGGCCTGTTTTTGCAACTCTTTGGTCTTGCGGTCGAGCTTGGCTTGGCTCTTGGCAAACGACTTTTCGAGTTTCTTTTTGGACTTATTGCCTTGGGTTGTCTCGAGCAACACACGCTGGACTTCGACGACGGCGACTTTTTTCAAGACTTCGACATCGGCTGCCACGGCGGATTGCGGGAGGCTTTGCACGAGGGTGCAGGCCAGGGCACACACGGTTGTGAGGGCAATTCGGCGCATAACGGAAACGGTCGGACCTTAGCTTTCGCTGCCACAGGCGGCAACTCGCACACTGACGCGGCGAGCTGGCCGCCATTCATGGGGAAACGGTTATCTTCGGCTGCTACCGACCCCTTTGTGACTGCGAGATTCAATTCTCGCATCGGCCGACGAGACCTTCTTGCCGGCGATCACAGCGGAGAAGACTCACCCGCGAAGCATCTATTCCCGTCCTGCGGCAAAAGTTTGGCCTTTCACCGTCTGGGCGAGGTCATCGCAAAGTGAGGCAAATTGCGAAGCGAGACTCCCCGTTTTTTAGCCTTGCTGAGTCGTGAAGTTGTGTCGATGAGGAAGGCAAACGTTCTGAGCAGTGAGCTGATTCAGTCCCGAATTTACTTGATAGGCCAATTGCACGGCCTCGGCGAAATCGGCACGCGAAAGCAGTTCGACGCCCTCGGCTGTCTCCTCGCGCAGGAATTTTTGCCGAGGATGTGGTGGGCAAAACGCAGCTGCACTGGTGGTGCTGCAACTTTTGCCCACCACATCCTCGGTGAAAACCCAGCGAGGAGACGGCCTCGAGCTGCTTAGAAGGAGTTGCCTACGTTGAACTCAAACACCACCGGGTCCTCGCCCTGCGGCGTGTACTCGGTCGCGGCTTGGCGGTCGAGCGGGAAGCCCCATTCGAACCGGAGCGGGCCGATCGGCGACTGCCAGCGGAACCCGAAGCCCATCGACACTCGTAGGTCGCGGAAGCGGAAGCCCGTGCACGGATCGGCCTTGGGCAGCTGCACGGGATCGGGTTCGTTGCAATAGACCGGTTCTGTATTGAAAGCATTGCCGGTATCGAAGAACAGTACGCCCTTGATCTGTGCCGGTGGGATCATCATGAACTCCAGCTCGGCGTTGAGCGAGGTCAGCAAGTTGCCACCGATCTCGTAGGCAATGAGTTCGGCGGTTGGATCGGGTGAGCGTTGGACCTTGATCTTGGGGCCCAAGCTGCGCAGGCGATAGCCGCGGATCATGCCGTGGCCGAAGATCCCGCCCGGGAAGTAGCGCTCGAAGATCGGTACGCCCTTGGCCTCGGGACCGTGGATAAACCCGACCTGCAACTGGGTCTTGAACACCAGCCATGCGCGAAACGCCTGCTTGCTGCGGATGATCGGGAAATACAGGCGGCCGGTGAAGTGATAGCGGTTGAACCGGTTTTGCGAGCCGACGTACTTGCTGGCGAACTCCATCCGCAACTCGTGCCGCATCCCCCGGGTCGGGAACAGGTAGTTGTCGGTGGTGTCGTAGTTGAGTCGGGCGATGATCGACGAGGTGACGCCGTTGGAGAACAGGTTGGAGATCAGTGCTTGTACAGGAATATTGGTCAGCGAACCCGGCGAGAAAATGCCTCCCAAGTTGCCACCGGTGCCAAACCCGACAGTGACGTACTCGAACGAGTATCCGACAAACGCCACCAGGTTGCGCAGCTTGGGGATCGGATAGCCCCAGCTGACGCGAAAGCCCGTACTTCCGCGGTTGAAGCTCGGGAAGATGTTTTGCGTGTTGAAGATGTTGAAGACGAACTGCCAGCGACTGTCGAGGAAGTAGCGCGTGTAGTACGAGAGATTGAACAGGCGCCGCAAACTCGATAGTTGGGCCTGGAAGGTCACTGTCGACCCACGGCCGAGGAAGTTGTCGTACTGCACCTGGGCCTGCAGCACGAAGTTCTCGATGGTCGAAAACCCGGCGCCGACTTGGAACGTCCCGGTGAGCCGCTCGGTGACCTCGACGTTGAGCACGATCTTGTTGTCGGCCGTCCCTGGGGAGGTTGAGATCGTGACGTCGGAGAAGTAGCCGACGCGCAGGACGTTGAACTCGGAAACTTCTTTACCTGTCTCGGAGTACAGGTCCCCCTCGTTGAGGGTGAGCTCGCGGCGAATGACCTTGTCGGCGGTTTTGTCGTTGCCGAGGATGTTGATCCGCTCGATGTAGACCAGCTCTCCCTTGCCGACCTCGAGCGTCATATAGAGCTTGAGGTTTTCCTTGTCTTGGCGGGCGTCGGGGATGACATTGACATTGGCGTAGCCGACATCCTTGTAGCGTCGCTCGATGTCCTGGATGATCTTCTGCACCGTCCCCATCGACGCGACATCGTCCTCCCGCAACAGCGGATCGATCGACTCGGACAACTGCTTTTCGGTAAACAGCGGCTCCTCGCCGCGGGGCAGCACCTCACGCGCCCGGATCCGGCCGATCTTGTACTGAGGACCCTCTTCGACGGGAATCGTGAGGTAGACAAAACGGCGATCTGGACTGAGGGACAGCTCGGGATCTTTGACGTTGAAATCGAGGTGGCCCTTGTCGTTGTAAAATGATTTCAGCAGTTGGACATCGGCGGCAAACGCCTCGCGGTTGAACACCCCGCCCGCCCGCTTGGTGAGCACGCTGAGGTAGCCGCCGACCCGCGTCTGCATGTAGCGCGCGAGTTCTTTGTCGCTAAACGCTTCGTTGCCGACAAACGTGATCTTGCGGACGATAACCTCGGCGGCCTCGCGGATGACAAATACGACATCGGTCTGTCCGGGCGAGTCGGGCACTGGCTGCAGCGCGTAGGAAACGTCGACCAGGAAAAAACCATCTTGTACATACAACTCGCGGATCTTCTCAACATTGGCCTTGACGTCGCCCAGGTCGAGAATCGCGTTTTTTTCGAGGTCAAGCACCTCGTTGATGTCGTCGAGTTTTTTCTTGTCGTTGCCCTGCAAGATGATCTTGCGGATCGTCGGCCGCTCCTTGACCGTGTAGGTCAACACGACCCCGTTGGGCGCGAGCTCGCCGGACACGCGGACATCGGAGAACTTGCCCATCGCCCACAACCGGCGCACGTCGATCGCAAGTGTCGTCGGATTGACCAACGCACCTGCGGAGCTCTCGATCTCGAGCGACATCGCCTCGGACTCGACCCGGCGGTTGCCCTCAAATCGGATCTCGGCGATCGGCTGGCCGTAGACGTCGCCCGGGACATCCGCCAGCATCAGGACCCTCGCCATCGCCTCGCGCTCGAGCGGCGAAAACTCGGCGTTGCCCGCACTCGGCAACAACATGCCGAGGACACACATGATCATACAAATACATCGGACCGCGCGCGTGCGGACCCAAGCCTGCGAGATGTGTGTCGACGGCCGTGTCACGGAGGGCTTATGTAGACCGCTTGGGACTATCCTTGTCTGCAAGTTCTTCGACCAGGCGGCCATCTTCCATGCGGATCCGGCGGGGCATCTTCCAGGCCAACTCCATGTTGTGGGTGACAACTAGGAGCGTGAGCCCGTATTCCGCGTTGAGCCGGAACAGCAACTCGTGGACCTCTTCGCTGGTGCGGGTATCGAGGTTGCCGGTGGGTTCATCGGCCAGCAGCAATTGCGGACGCATTACCAGCGCCCGGGCGATCGCCACCCGCTGTTGCTCACCGCCGGACAACTCGCCCGGGCGGTGGTTGAGTCGGTGCGACAGACCGACGGCGTCGAGCATTTCACTTGCACGTTCACGCGCCTGGGCGGTCGGTATGCGCCCGATGAGCGCCGGCATCATGGTGTTTTCGAGGGCAGAGAACTCGGCCAACAGGTGGTGGAACTGAAACACGAACCCGATCGTCTGGTTGCGAAAGCTGGCCAGTTGGGGGGGCGCGAGCTGGGTGATATCGGTGCCCTCAAACAGGATCTCTCCGCGGGTGGGGAGATCGAGGGTTCCGAGGCAGTGCAACAAGGTCGATTTTCCAGCACCCGAGGCGCCGATAATCGTCACCATCTCGCCCTTGTGCAGGGTCAGGTTAACGTCCCGTAGAACCCGTAGAACACGGGCTCCGTGGGTGAACTCCTTGTGCATGTGGTTCACCTGTACAAGCACAGGTGAGCCGTTTTGGCTGGCGGGTTTGCTCATTCGGGCTCGAAAAAAGTCGCGCCACACTATGATGGGGCCCCTACCCTGTCAACGCCGTGCGGCCGCTGTTGGCGACTACAACTCGCTCGAGCGCAGGACCTCGACCGGAGCTAGCGCACCTGCAACACGCGCCGGGTACAGACTCGAGATCCATACGATCACCACCGCTGCGGCTGCGATTGCAACGACTTCGAGTGGATGTACCTCCACCGGTAGGCGTTCCATATAAAAGACACCTTCGTCGATCGGCAGGCCGGTCGTTGCCAACACTGCGCAGATGACGAGTCCCGCAGTCACACCGGTGAGGCTGCCGATCAATCCGAGCAACAAGCCCTCACCGACAAACACGCGGGTTACGGAGGCACTCGAGGTCCCCATTGTTTTGAGGATGGCGATCTCACGGGCCCGGTCGAGCACAGCCATGAGATTGCTGGCGAGGATGCCGAAGGCCGCGACGACGATCACAAACAACAGGGCAATCGCCATCGCCAAGCGCTCGAGCATCATCGCGGTAAATAAGTTGCGATTGAGAGTGCGGTAATCGCGGGCTTCGAGGTCACTGCGCCCTCGGGCGGCAAGCACGGACGCCACCCGTTGTCGGACCTCGTCGATCGCCTCGAATGTGTTCACGCGGATGGCGATCGCCGTCACCTTGGGACCACTGCGGAGCAGTCGCTGGGTCAGCGCAAGCGGCAGGTACACACGTTCCGAGTCGAGTTCGTAGACACCCGAGTAGAACACGCCCGAGACTTGGGCAGCGAGCACACCGGGGACAACACCTGCCGGGGTGATCCGAGTAACCGGCGTGATGACTTGGACCGGATCGCCGGTGTGCACCCCGAGCGACTCGGCGAGTTCACGGCCGATCAGAACCGGTGGGCGCACCGGTTCGGGACCTTCGCGGATCGCAACTTCGGGAGCTGGCAACTTGGACAGATCGGGCCCAGATGGTTCAGGGGCTGGGGGAAGTTCCCCGCTTGCCCGGAGCTGCGGAATTTCTCGACTGGGATCTTCCCACGCACCATCGCCCCGAGCATCTGGCTCGGCCGGGATTGTTTCGCCATCGGCCGGGGTCGTCGAAGCTGTACCCCGCGGAGGTAAGGAACCTTCAGCACGCATGTCAGCGACTTCTTCGGCCGCGTCTTCCCACTCGCCGCTCGAGGCGTCGTCCCATTCGTCTGGTTCGGGCTCGCCGCTCGGGTCGTCCGAATCGTCCGAGTCATCCCACGCGTCCGCGGCCACGGTCGAAGCCGTCCCCCGCGGAGGGAGCGAGCCTTCGGCACGCATGCGGGCGACCTCGTGTTCAGCATTTTCCCACGCCCCGCTCGACTCGTCGTCCCAGGCATCCTCCTCGCTCGGCGGAAGCTCTTGCTTATACATTTCTTCGGAGGGCCTCGGCGAGGCCACCTCGGAGGTCCCCTCCCCGACAGGTCTACGGTCGGGTGCCCCCAATTCACGTGTATCTGCATTTATATGATGGGACGGCGGCGCGTAGCGAGCGACAAACTCGGCGATCGCCTCCGGATGCTCTAAAAACGTATAGGACCCTTCGCGCACACTCTCGGGCAATCCCGACGTCCGACCATGTCGCGCGGGATCGATCCCGTGGAGCTTGACTCCGATCCGGTTAAACGTGCTGCGCAGCATCACCTCGCCGAACAGATATGGGCTGACGCCGGCGATCTCTGGATCGCCGTCGAGTGCCGCGACCAACTCTTCGTAGTCACCAAACTCGAGGCCATCGACTGCTTGGACTTGGATGTCCGCGCCGTGGCTGCGTATCCGCTGTTCCAAGTCGTTGCCGAGGCCGCCCATCAAACTCAAGACCACGACCAACGCCATACATCCCTGGGCGACCGAAATGATGATCAGGGTGGCGAGGAGGTTGAAGATCCGCAACAGCGCGGTGAGGGCCGCAAACACTGCCCCCAAGGCGATCGTCACCCCGCCAAAGAGGAGCTCGTAGGTCCCGGCATTGGGCGGGCTTTCGGGGTCGACGGGAACCGGCGAGTAGATTGCAACTACAATTAAAAGCAGGCCGGCGAGAAGCATGTACAGCGACAGCCAGCCGAGGACCCTGGCCCACCCCGGCAGGGTGCGTTGAGCCCTCAGATGGCGCCAGGCCAGGACCAGCTCAAACCGCTGCACCGCCTGCCTCTTTGCCCATCCTCCGGTTCATACTCACCGGATGGTTGTTCAACGGTCGCTCGCGGATGGATGGAGACATTACGTCTCCGCCTGGCGCATCGCATCGACCGGACGCATTTTTGAGGCGACCCGCGCGGGGTACAGGCACGACAGCCAGACGATGAAGATTGAAGATACACCGACCAAGAAAACCTCAAACGGAACGATCGAGACCGGCAGGCGCTCAAACCCGCGGCCCGAGCTGGCAAATGGCAACCCGTAACGGGCGAGCACGATGCACACACCGATCCCCATGGCGATCCCGGCGATGCTGCCCAACACACCCAGACAAATGCCCTCGGCGATGAACACCTTTTGGATCTGGCGGTCGGTACACCCCATGGTTTTTAAAATCGCGATCTCCTTGGCCTTCTCGAGCACGCTCATCAGGTTGGAGCCGAGGATCCCGAACGACGCCACCACGATCACGCACAACAGGGCGATGAAGACGGCGATCTTTTCGAGTTGCATGGCCGAAAACAGGCTGCGGTTGAGCTCTTGCCAGTCCTGGACCCGCAGGTCGTCGCGCCCGGCCTCGGCCACCACCGCGGCGACCGAGTCTTTGATCTCGCGGACATGCTCGATGTCTTCGACCCGGATCTCGATGCCGGTGATGCGATCGCCGGTTCGCAAAAATGCCTGGGCGACCGGCAGCGGTGTGTAGACCAGCCAGCGGTCGTACTCGTAGTGATCGGCGTCGAAGACCCCGGCAACCTTCACACTCATGACACCGGGGATCCGGCCTGCGGGCGTGAGTCGCCCGATCGGGGTGATCAGTTGGACCTCGTCGCCTAAGTGCGCACCAAGTTCCTCTGACTTCTCGCTGCCGATCAGGACCGGATCGACGATGGCGTCCTGGTCGACGGGGTCAGTCTTGGGCTCCGACGACTTTGGTGTATCTGCATCAGGTGAGTTTGTCGGAGCAGTGGGCGTCGCCTGTTCCGGGAGCTCCCCCGCATCGCGCAACTTTTCGATCTCGACTTCGGGGTCTTCCCAGCTCTCCTCATCATCGTCGGTCGGTGGCGGAAGCAGCGGGATCGCGGCCGGTTGCTTGGGCGGAAGTTCACCCGCGGCTCGCAACTTGGGCACCTCTTCGCTCGGGTCTTCCCAGCCCTCACCCGGCGGTGGGTCTTCCCAACGGTCCGACTCGCCCCAGACATCGTCGGCCGTCGATTTTCTCCCTTTCTTCGCAGTTTTGGACTTGCCGACCTCCGGCTGAGGATCTGCGGCGAGCTCGACCTGCGGGTCTTCCCACCCCGCGGGCGGGCCGTCCTCTCCGCCGGTCTCGTCGGGTTCTCCAGACTCGATTTCGAGACCGGTGTCGAGCCCCTCGGGGAACACGTTGAGCATCGGCCCGGGCTTGCCGGGTGAGTCGCTTGTATCTGCACCCTTTTTACCGTCCCCGGCGAGCTTCAGGCTCGACTTCTTCTTTTTTGTATTCTTTTTGCTAGGCGACGGGCCGTCGGTGATCAACTCAAACGAAAACTGTGGCTCGGGAACTTGCTCGGGATGGTCGAGGTAGGCGTAGTCGCCCTCGGCCATGATGTTGGGCAGCCGCGAGACGTGGGCGTGCATATCCGGAATGATCCCGGTGAGCTTGCCGCCCTGGCGGTCGAGGCCGTTGCGGACCATGATCTCGCCCTCGAGGTAGGGGCTGGCCCCGAGGACACCCGGCACATCGCTGAGCTCCTTGGCGAGGTCGAGGTAGTCGGCGAACAACAGGCTGTCGGCCCCCTCGACTTGGTCGGCGGACGGCTCGCCCTGGGCCGGTTTGGCCTGCACCAAAATGTGCGCCCGCTGGCCGAGGATCTTGTCGCGCAACTCGTGCTCGAGCCCGGTCATCAGGCTCAAGACCACGACCAGGGCCATGCAACCGAGCATCACCGAAAACGTGATGACCGTGGCCAACAGCGTGAACACCCGCGAAAGCAATCCACCGATCAGCAACATCACCCCGAAAAACAGGGTGCCGGCGGCAAATGTCCCAAAGTACCCCTGGCGCGGGGTGACGGTCGGCTCGGGCTGGCCAAACATCTCGAGACTCTCGATGACCAAACTGGAGGTTTCGGGCTCGGCGACCAGCGAGCTTGCATATACAGCAAACCCGATACCAATGGCGATCAGGTACAGTGAAATGATCAGCAGGGGGGTGACCCACCGCGGCGCCTGATCGACCCCGCGAAGGTGTCTCCAGGCGATCTTGAGATGCAGCCGCGTAAGGGATTGGTCGCTCACCCGGCGGTTCCTTCCGACTGTCCACCTTGCATCAACAAAAACGACTCGATCAGGGCTTCGAGGTCACCGTCTAAAATCGCGTTGACGGCCGACGACTTGAGCTCGGTGCGATGGTCAGTGACCTGTTGATAGGGCTGCATCACGTAGGAGCGGATCTGGCTGCCCCACTCGATTTTCATTTTCTCGCCCTCTAACTCCTGGCGCTCCTGCTCGCGCTTGCGCTGCTCGAGGTCCCACAACTTGGCCTTGAGCATGCGCATCGCCGTGGCCATGTTTTTGTGTTGCGAACGCTCCATCTGGCAGCCGACGACGATCCCGGTGGGGAGGTGGGTGAGCCGGACGGCGGACTCGGTCTTGTTGACGTGCTGACCCCCGGCGCCCGAGGCCCGGAACTTGTCGACCCGTAGATCGGAATCGTTGATCTCGATGTCGAACTCGTCGTCGCCCAAGTCGGGCAACACCATCACGCTGGCAAAACTGGTGTGGCGGCGGGCATTGGCGTCAAACGGCGAGATCCGGACGAGTCGGTGGACCCCGATCTCGGAACGCAAAAAACCGTATGCATAGTCACCGGCAATCGAAAGCGCTGCACCGCGGATCCCGGCTTGATCGGCCTCTTGCAAGTCGAGCAACTTGACCGCAAACCCCTGGCGCTCGCCCCAGCGCTGGTACATGCGCAGCAACATCTCGGCCCAGTCCTGGCTCTCGACCCCGCCGGCACCGGCGTTGACGTTGACAATTGCATCTGCACTATCGTGTTCGCCGCTGAGCATCCGGCGAAATTCCATCTTGCCGACACGCTCGTCGACGCGGTCGAGGGCCGCCCACGCCTCGCGGATGCTCGCCGGATCCTGCTCTTCTCGGGCGAGCTCGTAGAGCACTTCGGCATCGTCGAGCGCGGCTTGGGAAGCGTTGAGATCGTCGACAATTTTTTTGGTGGTCGCCTGCTCGCGCAGAACGTCCTGGGCCCTATCGTTGTCGTTCCAAAACGCCGGGTCGGCGGTTTGGGCATCGAGCTCTTCTAATTTTTCGCACTTCGTTTCGTAGTCAAAGATGCCTCCTCAACTCGGCAAGCCTCGCGGCCAGCCGGGAAAGACGCTCCACGACTTTGTTGTGCTCGGGTAGGTCGATTGCTTGTTGGTTCATCGGACTTCGACGCTGGGTTATACCTCGACCAGCCGGAGTTGGCGGCGACGAGGTTGGCGGGTGACTTGAACCGGGTATTCCCCCGTGAAACAGGCCGTACAGTAGGTTTCGCCGCCCCCTGCCCCGACCGATTCGAGCAGGCCTTCGGACGACAGGTGGGCGACCGAGTCGGCACCGATCGCCTCGGCGACCTCCACCGGCGACTTGCGCGAGGCGACCAACTCGCCCCGGGTCGGGGTGTTGATGCCGTAGTAGCAGGGCCCGTTGATCGGCGGCGACGAGATCCGCAGGTGGATTTCGGTCGCCCCGGCCTCGCGGATCATCTTGACGATTTTGTGCGAGGTGGTGCCGCGGACGATCGAGTCGTCGACCACCACCACGCGCTTCCCCTCGAGCAACCCGGGAACTGGATTGAGTTTGAGTTTGACCCCGAAGTGCCGGATCGACTCTTTGGGTTCGATAAAGGTACGGCCGACGTAGTGGTTGCGGATCAGCCCCATCTCAAACGGAATCCCGCTTTGGTGGGCATAGCCCATGGCGGCGACGACCCCCGAGTCGGGCACGGGGATGACGACATCGGCCTCGACCGGAGCCTCGACCGCCAGGCGTTTGCCCATCTTGATGCGGGCGTTGTAGACCGACACCGAGTCGAGCAAACTGTCGGGGCGGGCGAAGTAGACATGTTCAAAAATACATGCCCGACGGGCAACCTGCGGGGCCATCACGCTGCGGACATCGCCCTGTTTGATCACCAAAATCTCCCCCGGTTCGACATCGCGGATGCGCTCGGCGGCAATCAGGTCAAACGCACAGGTCTCCGAGGCCACCACGTAGGTTTCGGGCTGGCCTTTGAGTCGCCCGAGGACCAACGGGCGAAACCCGTGGGGATCGCGGATCGCGATCAGACACCCCTCGGCGATCATGACAATGCTGTAGGCCCCACGGACGCGGGCGAGTGCCCCCCGCAACCGGGCGACGATATCCGGCTCGTTGCGCCGCGCAAGTAGTTGTAGGATCACTTCTGTATCGGAGTTGGAGGCGAAGATCGCCCCCTCGGCCTCCAACTCGACCCGCAGCTGCTCGGCGTTGACGAGGTTGCCGTTGTGGGCGATGGCCACGGCCCCCTCGCGATACTCGGCGGTCAGCGGCTGAATGTTCTTCGGCAGCGAGCCCCCGGCGGTGGTGTAGCGGACATGCCCGATTGCGAGGTTTCCTGGCAGTCGCGCCAACCTGCGTTCGGTGAAGATGTCGGACACAAGGCCCATCTTGCGAACGGCGTGCAGCGTATCGTCGGCACAGCTGACAACCCCGGCTGACTCCTGACCGCGGTGTTGAAGGGCGTGCAGCCCGAGGTAGCTGAGGTTCGCCGCCTCAGGGTGGTTGAAGATGCCAAACACACCGCACATTGCGGGCACACCCTACAGCTCCGACTCGATTCCGTCACGCTGCGGCATCGCCGACAACTTCACCTCGAAAACATCAAAGGGATGGATCCTCGGGTATTTGTCCCGCTTCCCCTGCAGCCCGTGGTTTTTCTCGCGCTCGGACGAGAACCCAACGATGGAGGGCTGCCGAACATCCCAACGTCATCGTCCGACACACGGGTCGTGCGCCTGTCTGAAACGACACGCGACGAAGACCATGGCAACCTCGACCGAGCTCTGCGTGCACCAGAGGTCCGCACATTGGTTGTTCGGCTCGAACAATACCGTGTGAGGCAGCGCGCTTGTCACAACCCGGGGATCCGGCGACGATCCTCGACACCTTCGACCCAACTCTGGAGTCCAACGAACAGATGTCCCTCCTCGCCGCCTACGCCGCGTTCGTCCTCGGTTTTTTCCTCCTTCCCCACGTCGTGCCCGGACTTGAAGTCCGTGGACCCTACGGGGGCGCTCGCTCGGCAGTCATCAGCGGCCTCGTCAGCATCGGCCTCGGCAAGGTACTGCTGATGTTTTTGAGCATCGTGTTTTTCCCGATCCTGCTGCTCGGACCCCTGGCAGCCGTGATCGCCTATGCCCTCGGCAACTTCGCCATCTTGATGGCCTCCGAGTATGTGCTCGACGAGATCGAGTGCGACTCGATGAAGACCACGGCCGTGACGGCGTTGATCCTCGCGGGACTCGAGGTGTTCGCGTCGCGGCTTGTGTGACCTGCCCGCAAGACAAGCTCGTCAACCAGGACCGCGGCCGCAGCCAATCCGCGCCGTGCATCGAGCCAAGGCGCTTGCAGATACACTTATGTAAGCACGCCGAGTTTGCGTCGAAGCCGGGGAATGGGCGCTTCGGTGTCCGGGACAAACGCTTGACCTGTGACCCGCTCGTAGGTCTCGATGTAGCGCATCGCCGCCTCGACGCGGATCTCGTCGGGCAACACGGGAGGTGCACCCTCTCCGCGAAACCCCTGGGACACCAACCACCGGCGTAAAAACTCCTTGTCGAGGCTACGCGGATCGTCGGCGTTTGCCATCGCCTGATCGTAGGTATCAGCAAACCAGTAGCGCGACGAATCCGGGGTATGGATTTCGTCGATCAGGACGAGCTGGCCATCGGGCGCGCGGCCGAACTCGTATTTGGTATCGACCAGCAAGAGCCCCCGGGTGGCTGCCAGTTGTTGGCCAAAGGCAAACACCGCGAGTGCTTGTTGCTCGAGCTCGTCGAAGACCTCGGCTGTCACCACACCTTCGGCGATCAACTCTGCACGGCTGACGTTGTGATCGTGGTCGCCCTTTTTTGCCTTGGTCGACGGCGTCACCAGATTTTTCGGCAACTTTTGATGTTTGCGCATCCCCGCCGGCAGCGTGTGTCCGCAAAACGTCCGCGCGCCGCCTTCGTAGGCGGTCCAGATGCTGGTCGAACTGACCCCGGTCAGGTAACCGCGGACCACCATCTCGACCGGAATCGGTGTACATTCAACCGTGTGCATGACCTGGGCGTCTGGCACTTCGAGCAGGTGATTGGCGACGAGTTTTCGGGTCTGTTCAAACCAGTAGGTGGCGAGACCGTTGAGTACCTGGCCCTTGAAGGGGATGGTGCCGAGGACCACATCGAAGGCGCTGACGCGGTCCGAGACGATGATCGTCCGCCGTCCGTCGCGGCTGAAATTGTCGCGGACCTTGCCGCTGTAACGCGTGCCCAAGCGATCGAACTCGGGTCCGAGCGCCGACACCAAACGGTCGGAGTCGATGGCAGCTTGAATCACTTCGCGGGCAACCGGCATGGAACCTTCGCTTTATTGTCTGAGCCACGTCATCAGCAGGTACGCGACCGTCAAGCCACCGACCACGGCCACGATCAGATTGACATAGCGCTCGGCTGGTTTTTCGACGGCTTCGGCAGATGCGAGTTCGGGGTTGGTGTCATCGCCGACCTCGGCCTCGACCGATACATCCGAGGCGGGCGGGGTTTCGACGTCGTCTGGTATCGCGGTATGTCCGAGGGGATAGGTCGCCCGAGAACGGTGGCGTCGAACCGCCATCGGGGCATCGTCGTCGGCCCGCCGACGCAGTGTGCCGTCGACACTCGCAGTCAACCGCTCCGGGGGCTCAGACAACTCGTCGGCCGCATCGGCACCGCCGGCCAACGCGGCATTGACGTTGTCGCGCAACTCCAGGGCCGCAGCGCCCTGTTCAACCGCCGAAGCAACCGTTTCGGCGAGGGAGGGCTCCTGCAGTTCGCCTGGTTTGGTGTTGTCATCGCCTTGGGCGAGCGGTACTTCGGCGGGAAACACCCGCTTCTCGAGCACGAGAACCTGGCGCGCGCCGGAGGTTGCGGCTTGGGGAGCCGACTTGGACCGCGGACTCGAGCTTCCCACAGCCGAAACAGAGTTGGGTTCACGTTGAGTCGGCAACCGAGCCGACTCAGATTTCGCTGGTTGGGTCCCAGAGCCCGGCGCTTGCGAGGTCGCGGGCTGTGCCATTCGTGCCTGCGAACCTTCGGCCGTCGGCCCGGGCGTCTGGGCCGGGCTGGTCGCTTCGTCGGCCTGAAACTGCATGACCAACGCCGCATGCGAAGCCGCGGCGTGGGGGCGCGACGGCTCGGCAAGGTCCTCGAGGTTGGTCACGGGAAGCTCTAGGGCCGAAGACGATGCAGAGGGCGACTGCGGAGTGCGGACCGACTTCGGATCCGGCTCGTAGACGTGATCACCGACTCCCGCGAGCGCGTCGATCAACGCTTCCACTGGCCGTTGTGCCTCCTCGTCATGCAGGCCGAGGGCGGTGAGTCGGGCCTGAAGAGCCTCGCCATCTGTTGGGCGATCTGTCGGATCTTCGGCCAGTGTCTCACCGATGAGCGCCACCAACTCCGGACTCGACACGCCGGGGAGCTTGCCCGCACGCGCGCGCTTGATCGCTTTTGAAAACGGTTTGCCGGTGATCCAATGCGCGAGGGCAGCGCCCCATGCATATACATCAGAAGTGGGTGTAAACGGACCACCCTCGCGCACCTCGGGCGCGAGAACACCATCGCAATGCCCCCCGTGGCGCTCGAGCAAACAATTGCGATCGAGGTGGGGTACCAGGGCGTACTGCCACAACGCGTGCCCGTGGTCCCACGAGAACACCGTCGCCGTCGACAACAGACCGTGGACCAATCGATGGCGATGCAAGAATCCGAGCGCACGCGGAATCCGATCGAGAAACCGGGCGAGCTCGAGGCGTCGATCATCGGGCGGATGCTCGGGATCGGCAAAGGCATCGACCAAACCGATCGCACCGTGGAGCGCCTCGTAGATCACCACACACTGATCGCCCTCGCGGCCGGCAAACATCACCGGGGCGATGTCATTCCCCCCACCCGGCGAGGCGACATCGGTCAGTGCACCAGCATGGGTGACAAACGCTTCGCGGGCATCCTCGGTCGTCAGCAACTCGGCGTCGACAAACGTTGCCCGTTGGACGTCGCCGGTCTCCCCGTCGAGCACAACCCAGGTCCGGCCAAAGATCTGTGAGCCGGTTGCCGGGGCTTCTTCCCGCAACAACTCAAAACGCCCACAGACGGTTTGCCCAACCCGCATCGTCACAACACCCCTGTGTTAACCGACCACACCTGTGCTGCCAAACCCCCCGCTTCCGCGCGTAGTCTCGGTTTTGGGGAGGTTGTCGACTTCGATGGGCTCGAGCATTGCGACTTTGGCCAGCACGAGCTGGGCGATCCGTTGACCGTGTTCGACGGTGAACGGCTCGTCGCCGAGGTTGAGAAGGATGACCTTGAGCTCCCCACGGTAGTCGGCATCGATTGTACCTGGAGCATTGGCGATAACGATACCGTTGCGCAACGCAAGTCCGGATCGCGGTCGGACCTGGCCCTCGTAGCCGTGGGGGATCGCTAACGCCAAACCGGTGCCCACGAGTGTTCGCTGCCCCGGGGCGAGTGTCAGCTCCCCCTCGGGCAGGCACGCCGCGAGGTCGAGCCCCGCCGCCGAATGGGTCATCCGACGGGGAAGTGCGGCCTGTGGATGGAGGCGAGAGACCTTGAGCTCGGGGTGCGTCATCGTCTGATTCTCGAAGCCCCGACCTTCTCACTGAAGCGAGGCTTGTAAAGGCGCACAGAGGACGGACGAACTCACCCGGAAAATTTCACGTCGTCCGTCCGCCGCATTGCAAATACACGCAATCCGCACTCACCCGCGAAGGTTTTGAACCTCGGACGGATCGACCCCGAACGCGGCTTTGCGGCTGAGACGAATCTTGCCGCTCTGGTCGACATTGAGGACCTTGACCACAACATCGTCGCCCTCTTGCAACACGTCGGTCACCTTGGCGACGCGTCGATTTTCAAGCTCGGAGATGTGGACCAAACCGTCGGTGCCCGGGAGGATTTCGACGAAGGCACCGAAGTCGACCACGCGTTTGACCACCCCGTGGTAGTGCGCACCGATCTCGGCCTCGGCGGTGAGCCCTTCGATCAGGCTCTTGGCCTTGGCGATCCCGGCTGGGTCGCTCGAAGCGATCGTCACCCGACCGCTGTCCTCGACGTTGATCACACACCCGGTTTGCTCGGTGAGCGCGCGGATCATCTTGCCACCGGGGCCGATGATGTCGCGGATCTTGTCGATCTTGACCTGGATGAACACCACTCGCGGTGCGTACTTGCTGATGTCTGCCCGCGGCTCGGGCAAGACCTCCAACATGGCCTTGAGGATATGCAACCGACCCTCGCGCGCCTGCTCCAAGGCATCGGCCAGGATCTGGCGGGTGAGCCCCTTGACCTTGATGTCCATCTGCAGGGCGGTGATCCCCTTTTCGGTGCCGGTGACCTTGAAGTCCATGTCGCCGAGGTGATCTTCATCGCCGAGGATGTCCGAGAGGACAGCGATTTGATCGCCCTCTTGCATGAGGCCCATGGCGATCCCGGCGACCGGAGCTTTGATCGGCACACCGGCATCCATCAGGCTGAGGCAACCGCCGCAGACGGCAGCCATCGAGCTCGACCCGTTGGACTCGAGCGTGTCGCTGACGATCCGGATGGTGTACGGGAACTGGTCTTGTGTTGGCAGCACGACCCGGAGGGCGCGTTCGGCCAACTTGCCGTGACCGATTTCGCGGCGGCTCTGACCGCGGATCGGCTTGACCTCACCGGTACAAAACGGGGGGAAGTTGTAGTGCAGCAAGAACGTGTTGCGGACATCCCCGCGGATCGTGTCGAGGCGTTGGGCGTCGGACTCGGTACCGAGGGTGGTGGTGACCATCGCCTGGGTCTCGCCGCGTTGGAACAGTGCGGACCCGTGCGGGCGCGCCAGCGGATGAGCTTCGATCATCAGCGGACGGATGTCGCGGAAGCCACGGCCATCGATCCGGCGTTTTTCCTCGATGACCTGGGAGCGGACCAAGCTGCGCTCGAGCTTGCGAAGTGCATCTTTGATCTCGTCGCCGCGTTCGGGGTGCTGATCTAAAAGCTCGGCGGCGACAGCTTTGCCGGCGGCCGACAGTGCGGCGTGGCGCTCGTGCTTGCCGAGGATCTTGAGAGCTTGTTTGAACGACGCCCGACCTGCGGACATCACGGTTGCCGCAAAGGCCTCGTCGACCTCGGGCTCGATGTGTTCGCGCTTGGTCTGACCGACCTTCTCACGCAGACGGTCTTGCAGGGCGATCAACGGTGCAGCTGCATCCTTGGCGAACATCAGCGCATCGATCATGTCGCTCTCGTTGGCCTCGTTGGCACCGCCCTCGACCATCACCACGGCATCGCGACTGACGGCGACGACCAGCTGGATATCGGAGGCTTCGATCTGGTCCCAGGTTGGGTAGGCGACAAACTTGCCGCCGACACGGGCGACCCGGATCCCGACGATCGGTCCTTCCCACGGAATCGCGGAGATCGTCAACGCCGCCGAGGCAGCGGTGATCGCCAGGACATCGGGGCTGTTGACCTTGTCGTGGGAAAGTGTATTGACAATGACTTGCGTGTCGTTGCGGTAGGTCTTGGGAAACAGCGGCCGGATCGGACGGTCGATGCAGCGGGCCGACAGAATTTCTTCGGACGTCGGCCGACCTTCGCGTTTGAAGTAGCCCCCGGGGATTTTACCGGCGGCGGCATTGCCCTCGCGGTACTCGACGGTGAGCGGCAAAAACGGCAGGTCTTTGGGGTCACGGCTGGTCGCGGCCGACACGAGGACGGCCGTCTCGCCACAGCGGATCAGCACGGCGGTGGTTTGCTTGGCGAGCTTCCCAGTTTCGATGGATATCGTGACATCCCCGACCTGGCAGGATTCGGTGACGACTTGAAGTTGATCGGACATCGTCAAATGATCTCTTTCGCCGCGGAACGGTAATTCTTCAGTTTTCCCAGCCTGAGCGGAACCAAAAGCCAGTTCCGCGGCCACACCCGCTGATTCGCGTACTCAAGCCTGTGGGGGTGACAAACAAAAAGCCCGACGCAAATCGGGCCCAGAGTTGTCTATTTACGCAGGTTGAGTGCGCCGATCAGTTTGCGGTAGCGCTCGACATCACGGTT
>CAZUPD010000028.1:0-68318 GCA_964621785.1 uncultured Nannocystaceae bacterium | reverse complement strand
GTCGGTATTACGCTGCTAGGACCTCAAATTCGAGTGTTTGTTCGAACCGTGCTGTCTCGAAATACGGGTGTCCCGAAGCGCTGATCGCCCTCACAGATCGCGCTTGATTCAAGGTCAAAAGCAGGGTTTCATGTCCATCGCATGCAGGTTCGGAAGATCACCCTCGAAAGCTACAATTTGGCCGCGGCTGAGGAAAAGCTGTGCAACGAAGCCTTGGTGGTTGCCGGAACGATTGTCGACGCTGCCAAGCTCCTTGGCATCACGAGACATGCACTCAAGCGCAGGATCGTGAAGCACAAAATCGAATGGCCGCGACCCAAGTTCGGTCCGAACTCGCTCGACGCGGTCCGTGCCGCGCGCGACCAAGACGACGACGATAACAGCTCGAACTGAGTGCATCGCCGATCTAGTTGTTGATACAAATGGTAGCGACCGCCGAATCGACAACGGCCCCGACTTCACAGACAGCTGCAACAGACTCTGACACCGATTCAGGCACAGGTTTCGATCCCGGCTGCATCTGCGCCGACATCTATCAACCCGTGTGCGGCAAGGATGGCATGACCTACGGCAACGCCTGCTCGGCAGCCTGTGCCGGTGCCGAGGTCCGCCGCAACGGCGAGTGTATCGGCGACTGCTCCGGGGGAAACTGTCTCGTCACCCGCGACACAACCGGGGTCGAGGTCCTCGCGAGTATATTGATATACATGTTCTGTCGTCGGCGCATTCGCCCTCGCCGAGGTCGCAGCTTGCCTACTTTTCACCGACCGATCGAACGGCACACATCTCCACGGGCGGGAAGGTCTCCACCGGTGAGGACAAACTGAGCGGGAATGGCCGGTTGTTTGTCCGGGCCGGCTTGTTGGTGGGGCATCTGCGGCGGTGGTCCATCGCCACCTTCCCACGCTTCGCCCTCGGACTCCCATCCGTCGCCTTCGCTCTCCCAGCCATCGCCGGTTTCCCAATCGGCATCATCTCCCCAACCGTCGTCCTCGGGAGTCGGGTCGCTCGGGGCTTGCCCGGGCACGACTTCGCGGTATTTGATCGACACGCTTTGATTGTCGCCGTTGCCAAGTGGCCGGGTGACCGTGGTTTTCTTGGGCAGGTACACACCGTCGATCAGCTGCAGATCGGTGTGTTCGATCGTCCAGTCCCACACGCGTCCGGAAGGTGTCATCTGCCACTGTGTGCCGCCAGCCGGCCACCACTGCCCACCGCGGAAGGCAAACCGCAACGCCTGTTCGATCGGCCCGACGCGGATCGTCACCACCTCATGCCCTTTGCTCTTGTCCCACCCCTGCCCCAACACCTGCGGTGCACCGGGCGGGATCGGCAGTCCGCCCAAGACGAGGTTGACCAGCGCCTGGGGTGTCAGCGGAACACCGACCAGTTGGCGCACGGCACAGTCCGACGGTGGCCCGGCATAAAAACCCGCCGGCAAACCTTCGCCTGCGAGGTAGCGCAGCGTGTACCCCTGCTCGTGAAACGCGAGGGAGATCAGCTCTTTCCCAGCAACCTGGATCTGGCCGCTAAACCGGGCGGGGCTCTGCGCCAACACCATCAAGTTGCCGGCGATCGAACGCCCGACACGAACCTTGGCCGAGGGGACCCGAATCTGGGTGAAATGTGGGGTCGCGGCTGCGAGCAACTCCGTGGCCGCGGGTGCAGAGGCGGCTGCGTAGGGCGGATCAAATGTCTTGGGGCGACAACCGGGTACGGCGAGAATCGCAAGCGCTGATGCGAAGAGCAACGGGCGGAGCACCGGGTGAAGGTATCAGACTCTGTTCCCGATTTTGTAGAATTGTCGGGACCGAACCGGTCTTGTTGACCGGTGGTCTTCGGAGGCCTCAGCTCGCCCAACTCCATGATGATACATCGAATCTTGCCACCGCATTCGCACGCCCGCCCCGGGGCGAGCGTGCGAACAAGATTGTCGTTGGCAACGAGCCGGCGAGTCTCACTTCGCCCGGGTCAACGTGGTCTCGCCCTCGACCGCGAGATATGGCTGAAGCTTTTGATACGTCTTCTTGCCGATACCTTTGACCCGACGAATCTGGGCGGGGCTGGAAAAGAGGTGTTGGCTGCGATAGGCGATCACGCGCTCCGCCATGGCGGGACCGACACCCGGCAGCAACTCGAGCTGGGCTTGGGTCGCCGTGTTGAGGTTGAGCTTGCCCGAGAGCTGGACGGCGGCGAAAACTCCACCGGGGAGTTTGGCCCGGGCCAACCCTGGCGAGATCGCGGTGGCAGTCGCGAGCGCACACGCGAGTGCAATGCGCGTGCGACGGCGGTAGATGCGAATCAGATAGTGTACAAACATAGGATCCGCCAAAGCACTTTCTGTGCCAATGAACAAAGCTTTTGGACAATCACACCATGATCGCGGGCCGGTGTTTGTCTGGACACGATTGAGTTGTACACACAACATACACAGGCGCGCGCAGATCATACTTGTGTCTGCACATTTTTGTGTCAGTTGTCTGGCATGCAGATTTTGAAGTCAAGCTCGGCCGCCGGATCCTCGGGATCGGGTGCCGCATAGACGCCCCCACTCCCGACGTCGCGACAGACATAGCCGTTGCGACAGTTACTGTCCCGAGAGCACTCTCGGCGACAGCTCGTTCGGGCGGTCAGGGAATCGGCGCACAGACCCTCGGGCAGACAAATTTCGTGGGGACCACAAACATCGGTCCCGCCGTTGCGATCCTCGAGTTCAGGATCGCAGGCGACACTTAGGAAGTCGGTCGCGTACACCGACACGCACTTTGCCTCGGTGGGGCAGGTCGCCTGGCTGCACCCCTCGATCGTGCACTCGCCATCTCCGTCGGGGGTGGAGATGCCTTCGTCGTTGACCCGGTGGGACAAATCGCAGGTCCGCTCGCCCTGGAGGCTGCAATCGATGCTCTTGAGGCACGCGCTCCCGATCTTCGACTTACAGCCACTGGCGAGGCCGAGGGCGAGGACAGTCGCAGCGACGGTTGTCGAAGTTCGGGTCATGGGCGCGGAACATATACCACCGATGCATCGCGTGCACTTGCAAGCCTGAACGCACGCGTACCGTCGTCTTGCAATCTGGACCCGCAAAGCCCCGGATTTGGTAAACATCCCCGAGCGGTGTACCTGCGGCAACCCTGCAAGCGACGAGAATCCGGGTGCGTGCGAGGAAAAGCACTTTCCGGTCTGGCGTAGCTCGAAGCCCCTGCCTGTGGTATCCGCCGACCATGGATCGGGTACAGAAGTTAGCTGTCATCGGCTGCGGCACCATGGGTAAAGCGATTGTCGGGGGACTCCTTCGCGCTGGGAACTTCAGCCCGGATCACATCGTAGCGACCACCCGGCGCAGGGGTGAAGCCCAATCGCTGCAGGACGACTTTGGTATCTCGGCCTCGACCGACAATCTCGACGCCTGCCGGAGTGCCGACGTGATCGTCGTGACCCTCAAGCCCCAGCGCCTCGGCGAGGTCATCGGTACCGCCGAGTTTGCCGAAGCCTGTGCCGGCAAGCTGGTGATCAGTGTCGCCGCCGGTGTTTCGATCACGCGACTGGGCAAGCTGCTCCCAGGTGCCGCGCTCATCCGGGCCATGCCCAACACCCCGAGCCTCATCCGCTGCGGCATGACGGTCATCGCCCGGGGTCCCGGAGTCGCTGATGATCAAGTCGTGACTGCCGAAACAATCTTCACCGCGGTCGGCGATGTCATCGAACTCGAGGAGAAACACATGGACGCGGTCACCGGGCTCAACGGCAGCGGACCCGCGTTTGCCTATGTCGTCCTCGAAGCGCTCGCCGATGGTGGCGTCATGATGGGGCTCCCGCGGGATGTCGCCCTGCGCCTCGCCGCCCGCGTCTGTGAAGGTGCCGCCCGCATGGTGCTCGACACTGGATTTCATCCTGCCGCCCTCAAAGACCAGGTCACGACTCCTGCCGGTTGCACGATCGCTGGGCTCCTGACCATGGAAGACGGCAGGATCCGCTCTGTCCTCGCCCGCACGATTCAAGAGGCGACCCGCGTCGCTGGTGGACTCGGAGGCGAGCCCACCCCGCCCAAGTGACAGCTCCTTGCTTCTACAAGTTTAGTCGCCCTCGACTGTGATCTCGCGCAGGTTGGGATCGGCGAGGATGTCCTCTTGGCGGTAGAGGATCGGGCGCCACTGCTCGTTGGCAAACCTGAAAAACTGGTCGAGGAAGTGGGGCGAAGTGGGGTCGTCGGATTCACCGTAGGTCAGCAGCGCCTCGGCCACGGGTCCATCATCGGTAAAGTTCATCGTCATGACAAAGCTCGCTCCGTAGTTGATCACGTAGCCCGCGGTCGTCAGGTCGGTGGCCGCGTTGATGACCTCACCCCGACTCGGATTGGGTTCGAGACTCGTCTGCAGGATCGAATAAAATACCTGATTGGGCAGGCCATCGGCACTCCCCCCGCCGTGGATCGGAATCAGAGCATCGCCGCGTTTGGTGTATTGGACCTGTCCCAAAGGAGCATCGAGCGGGACCCCGGCGGCCTGCAAGTTGAGTACCGCGTTGGCGAGGTTGCGCGCGATCGGGTCGGCCTCTGGGGTATCGGCTGCGGCAGGCACCGTATTGGGCGTGTTCACGGGGTCATCGGGGTCAAACGCAGTATCGAACAGGTCCCCCCGATCTTTGAGGTCCCTGGCGGGGAAGCTCCCGAGAAATTCCCGCCAAATCGTTGCACCTACACTATACAGATCGTACCGGCGATCCCAGTCCGCCAAAATTGCACAGGCATCGCTGAGATCGACCAACACGCCCTTGTGCATAAACGGGGGGGTCTCTTGGCAGCGGGCCAGGACCGCGTCGAAGGCGAGCTCCGTCGCCATCCCGTAGTTGCCAAACAACGCATCCTGCAGTTCTTTGATTGTAAACACACCATCATCGCCGGCCGCACTCCCTGGCCCGGTGCGCGACAAAATCTCGATATTGCTGCGGGTACGGATGCTCTGGGGGACCCGTTCCCGCCCCTGGGCCGGGCTAAAACCCACCAACGGCGCCGCCGGATTGGCCAGCCAGTGACTGTCGTTGGCGTTGAACACATAGTCGTCGCGCAGCAGCTGGGGAGCCCCACTCGCGGGAACGATCCCGGGCTCGCGGGCACCGGCCTCCTCGACCCACTCATTTTTGGAATCACTGCCGTTGAGCACCATGATCCCGGCCTCGTCGTAGATCAACTTGGGCAACCCGGCGTCGTCGAGAGACGCGATCCAGTCGTCAAGTGCCTGTTGGGTCAGGTTGGGCGTGGCCGCGGCGTCGATGTACCAGGCGTTACCCTCGCTGTCTGCTGCCATCGTGTGGGCCCAGGGCATGCCCTTGACCTCGGTAAACACATTTTGAAATTCCTGCAGACTGTTGGCCGTCCCCATGCCGACAAACTGCTCAATCAACTGAAAGTTGGTCAGGTTGGCATCGCGATAGGTCACCGCCAGATTGTTGCTCCACCCGAACCCGAGCGCATTGATGATCGGCCCGTAGTGGCTGTACCAAATCGTTTGGGTGTAGGGCTGCGTCGACCCGTCCGGTTGCTTGACGTCAATCGTAAATGCCTTTGACGTCATCTTCCGCGACGCGCCGTCGTAGAGATAGCTCGTCGGATCCAGCGGATCGAGATCGAGGGTATAGATCGAGAACCGCTGCGACTGCGAAAAAGTATGTGTCCATGCAACATGTTCGTTAAATCCGATGTTGACCCCGGGAACCCCCATCAGGGCAACACCGTAGAGGTCGACTTGGTCGGGTATTGTCACGTGGGACTCCCACAGCCGCAGCTCGCCGACCCAGGGAAAGTGGGGATTGGCCAGCACCATGCCGCGACCCGTCGCCGACCGGGCCTTGCCGATCGCCCACCCGTTGGAACCGATACCATTGTTGCGCATATTGAGGGTTGAGAACGCCGGACCCGGCCCGAGGTCGGGGCTGCCCGGGGGCACGGCTGTCGCGATAAAGTCGAGTAACTGGGTCGAGCTCGCAACCTGACCGAGGGACAGGTAGTAGGCGATCAGGTCAACTTCGTCGATCGGCTTGACCCACGCATCGCCGCGACACCACCCGGGCAGGTTGTCGACCCCGGTGGTCTCGAGATAGTGGTTGTAGCCGGCCGCATACCCCTGAATCATTGCCAATACATCTTCTGGCATTTGCTCGCGCGCCTGCGTAGCCAGGCCCATCATATCGAGGGCCTTGTTGGCGATATCCGAATGAATGTGGGCATCACCGTTACCTGGCCCGAGGAACATCGCCCGTTCGCTGCGAACCTTGAGGATCTGATCGGCGAGCACACACAGGTGATCTTCGGCAAAGGCATACCCTTGACCAAACCCTGCGCTACCGAAATCGTCGGCGGTGATATGCGGAATCCCGAAGCTCGTGCGTTGGATCAGGGCTTTGTAGCGATGCGCTTCGCCGGTTTCACCACTGGTGTCAGCAGTTGCCACCAAACAACCAGGCACGAGGACGATCAGGGCGAGGAGTGGAGCAATCGGTGCACGTCGCGACATCTGGCGGGGATGCTATCTCGGATCGTTGGACCTGTGTGACCCTTTGGCAATTTTCCCGAACGGGCTGGCTCACCTTGCAAGTGCATCGTATCCCGTGCAGCAAGTGAAAACCTGCTCAACGCGACACGAGCCCAAGTCCCAAGCGTTGTGCGTAGGTTTGCACGGCCCGGTTGGCGGCACTTCGCCGCGTCCGAGCATCGGGGCCCCAGGGCAGTTTGCGCTCGAGGTGGGTGCTGCGAACTTCTAACACCCCGCGCCGGCGGTCGGCCTTGAGGTCGTGGCGAGCAACGAGGCATTCCCCGGCCAGCACGGGCATGCAGTAGTACCCGTAGATCCGCTTGGTCGGCGGTTTGAAAATCTCGAGAATCTGATGGAATCCGAACAGTAACTGCACGCGTTCGCGGTCCCACAACAGCGGATCAAACGGTGACAGCAACACCGGATGTTCGCACGAGGGACGGACGCGACGCAGTCGATGGGCGAGCGCGAGATCTTCGGGTCGGATGTAGCCCGCCCGCCGCGTGCCATCTTCGGAAACTAGTGTACACGCAATTACCTTTCCCTCCTGCTCGGCGACAGCCAGCAACCGACGCAGGGCACGACCCCGGTTGCGAAGCCTCCACGTCGCCGCCAGGGTCGTCACGCTCGCCCACCCGTGTCCGCGCAGGGCAGCCAGCAAAAGTGCGGTGAGTTGTGCA
Organism: uncultured Nannocystaceae bacterium; assembly: GCA_964621785.1. GTDB lineage: Bacteria > Myxococcota_A > Polyangia > Nannocystales > Nannocystaceae > JACKDW01. The sequence goes on along the minus strand of CAZUPD010000028.1, from coordinate 61,111 downwards.
TCGACATCGAGCTTGTGGTCGCGCACCTGCTGGGGAATCACCCGCTCGTGCAGGTCGTAGATGCGTTGAAAGTTGCTGCGCTGGCGGATCGCGAGCTCGCCGGAAGACCACAGCGCGGTGGCGAGTTTTTTTGTCAGTTTGAGGTTCCACCAACCGCTGCCGCTGCTCCCCTCAAAATCGGACGATCGCAGGGGCCCCTCCCCCCGGATCCGGGCCAGCAGGTCACGGACCTTCGCGCGGTGCTCGACCAACAATTCGCCCCACCACGGGTGGGACTCGCGAAAGGCCTCGCGCCGAAATCCGAGCAGCGGATAAAATTGCATCGGCAACCAACTCGCCTCGTGCCCCCAATACTCAAACACAGGAGAACCAGGCGTGAGCAGCGTTTCGGGGATCCGAGGGTCGAGGTCGGGTAGACGCGACATCAACACCAGCGCGTGGCTGCGGGCCCCAGCGACCGCGACGGTATCGAGCTGGAGATAGCCGAACGCATCGATCACCTGCATACAAGCCTTGCGCGGTTGCTTGGCGGCGCGACGAGGAAAACCGGTCCATTCGGGTTTGAGCAGGCCGGCCCGGGCGAGTGCCAACCGACGAGCATCTCGGACATTGATGGTGGTTTCGGACGTCATGGGACCAGCGTTGCAGACCCATCAAACTCGAGAGCCGAGCACCGTACAGACCTGCGGGCCACACGCCACGGGAGGCCATCGGAGTTCGAATCAAATTGCATGCACACCAACCCGACGTTTGGGCTACGCCGGTGTTCCCTCGGCCGTGGCCGGCAGCACCTCGCTCCCACCATGGTTGCTGATACAATGTTTGAGCAAGCGATCTTCGAGCTCGAGCAAATCCCCTTCGGCCCCGTCGAGCGTGCGCTCGTAGCAATCCATCGTCAGCGACGGCATCCGCCGGCAACGCTCGCGGACCTCGGCCCTGCGTGCACGCCTGCGTTCGTACCAGAGCATCAAATTCTTGGCATCTTCGGCATAGCGGCGTTTGGTAAACCGGTCGTAGGCGTCGGCGACATCGTTGCAGCGCTGCTTGTCACTCCGGTTTTTCGGGCTCTCGGTCGCTTCCGCAATTCCGGCGATCTTCGCCTTCAGCTCGGCCTGTGCCGCCTCCTCGCGCTGACGACGATCAGCGAGTGCGGCCGCTAGCTCGGCCTCCTCGGCCTTGCGCTTGTCGTCGTCGTCGGCAGCCGGGGCAAACGCCTTGGCGATATTGGACCGATTTTCTGAGGTGGGATGTTCGTCGCTGTCACATCCGACAGGTCCGGCGAGGGCAATCGCGAGGGTCAACGGAGTCAGCCAGCTGGTGTGCGTACAAGGTTTGTTCTCGGACATTCACGCCTCCAACCGGGTGATACCGTGTCACGCACGGGAATACAACCGCGGGACACCACCGCAGGCTGACTGTACAAGCCCCGGAAAACAAACGACTTATCGCCGTACTCATTGGCTTGCCCCTGCTTGATGATGCACCGAACGACCTCACCGAGGCCTCAAATCGAAGTTGCTGAGGTTGCATGCGCGGCGCGGCGAGGTGCACATCTGATGCACATCTGGTGCACATCGATAGTTGCGTGCATTTGCAACCGCGGCCGGAAGGCAGTCCGAGCCTCGAGGCACCGACCAACGCTTGCGTGCACTTGCAACCCGCGGCCAGAATCATGACGAGGCGTTGCCGAAGATAACTCGTCGATTGCAACGATCTCTCTCTACAGCAAATTCACGGACGCGGTCATCGACCGTCGGCCCGCCGAGTCGACGTGGAGCACCCACCTGGTGGTGACCACCCGGACTGTGTGGTCCGTGACGCATGCTTCCTTCGATGCTCAAACTACGAAAAACAAATGACTTATTGCTATCTGCGAAACGAAGTGCCCAGCCGGCCACCCACCCACCGATGCAGGTGGCAACGAAATTGTGCCGCCGGCGTTTGACCGCCATGCCTAGAAATTGAACACTTCAGAAGACCCGGTGTCCAAGCCGGAGATTGGACTTCATCATGATTACCATGCGCATACAACTTTCACGCATCTCCCTAGCGTTCCTCATCACCCTCGGCCTCGGGGCCTGTGGTGGCGGCGACGATGCCTCGGGAAGCGAGACCCAGACCAGCGGCGAAACCTCGGAGACCTCGACGACGGACCCGGAGACCACCGACACATCGTCGGAGACCACCGCGGGACCGACCGGGAGTGAGACCGAGGAGGCAACCACCGAGGAGGCGACCACCGACGACGCGACCACCGACGATTCGACCACCGACGATTCGACCACCGACGATTCGACCACCGACGACTCGACCACCGACGATTCGACCACCGACGACTCGACCACCGAAGACGCAACCACCGATGGGATCACATGCGATCCCGAGCCGAATGACGATGCCTGTACCGCGTGTGGCAAGGAGAATTGCTGCGAGCAAACGCTGGCCTGCCAAGATGACCCGGAATGCAGTTGTGTGTTTGCGTGCTTCGCCGAGGCCGGTGGTCTCGACCCGACCTGTTTTGCGCAATGTATGGCTTCGCCGCAGGATCCGGAGTTCGCCGCCATCGCAATGTGCGTACAAGGAATGTGCGGCGACGTCTGTCAGTGAGCGAATCACTCTCACCAAAACTCCGCGTCTCGGCGCGGAGTTTTTTTATGCTGAAACCGTCCAACGACCTACGCCCTTCTGGTCCGGTATGGTTCACCCATGAGATATTTGTAAGAACAACGAGTTTCAGGTGGCCACTTCTTGTCATGATGTGGTCAGGAGCGACCCCGTACACGACGCGTGTCAGTCGCAAGTCGCTACCGCACGACCCGAGTCGCGTTGGACCGAGAAGTGAAAGGGGTCAGACCGCGCAACGAGCTGTCTGATTCAACACCTCGGACGAGAGCCTCCTCCGCGGCCGGTACTTGATAGGTGTAGAAAACACACTATGGTTTGTGTGGATGATACACGAACACTTTCTCAGCAGCGGAGCGACGATCCGCGGCCGCGCACATACCCTGCGCGGGCGAAACAATCAGGACGCGTTCGTCCATTGGGTCGACCGTGATCTCGCGGTCGGTATCGTGTGTGACGGCTGCGGAAGCTCGCCTGCGAGCGAAGTCGGAGCGCAGATTTGCTCCCAACTCGTCGCCCAACAAGTGCGGGACCTGGTGCTCGGCAAAACCTCGCCCCTGGCCGACGGATTTGTCGACGCACTCTCCGACGCGGTCAGTAACCGGCTCGCCCGAACCATCGAGAGTCTCGGGCTCCCCCGAGAACCTTGTATCCACACATGGTTTTTGACCACCATCCTCGGCTTCGTGATTTCACCTGCGACCGCGCTCGTATTTGCGGCCGGCGACGGTCTTGTGCGCGTCGACGACGAGCTACACAGGATCGGCCCCTATCCCGACAACGCACCACCCTATCTCGCCTATCGCCTACTCGGGCAAGACGTCGGGTTTGAGCTTATCTGTCGCCGGCCGACCGCAACGGTGACGTCCATTGTACTCGCCAGCGACGGGGCCGAGGGGCTTTGCCCACAGACGCAAGATCTCGAGCACATCGCTGCGACACCGCGGTTTGTCGAGCATCCCGATGCCCTTCGCCGCTACCTCTACCGCACGGCCAACGGCTCCGACACGCGCTACGGCAGCCATTTACATGATGATACAACAGTTGTGCTCGCCCGTCGACGGGAGGTCGGGTGATGGCTGCTCAAACCGTGTATGTCGCGGGCAAACGCGTGCGTCTGGCCGCTTCGAAGATGATCGGACAGGGGGGAGAGGCCGAGGTCTACGAAATCTCCCGCGGCCGTGCACTCAAACTCTTTAAGGGCCCGGACCATCCGGAGTACGCCGGTGACCGTGCTGCCCAAACAGCTGCGTCTCGCCGCTTGGAGCTGCAACAGACCAAACTCCGTGCATTTCCAACAAATCTGCCCGCCGTGGTCATCGCCCCTGAACAACTCGCCTTCGACCGCGGTGGAACGCGGATCCTCGGCTATTCGATGCGGCGGATCGACGGGGCCATGCCCCTGCACAGATTTGCGAGCCGGGCGATACGCCGCCACGGTATCGACGATCGCCAGGTCATCAGGATCCTGCTCGCACTCCACGAGGCGATTGTAGATGTACACGCATGTGGTGTGACGATCGGCGACTTCAACGACCTCAATGTCCTTGTCTCCGGCACCCAGGTGTCGCTGATCGATGCCGATAGTTTTCAATTCGCCGGCTACGCCTGCCCGGTGGTGAGTGAACGGTTCGTCGACCCACTCCGCTGCGAACTGCGGAACGACGTCTGGACACCTGTTTCTCCGGCTAGCCACGCGAGTGACTGGTACGCGTTTGCAGTCATGGCGATGCAGAGCCTTTTGTGGGTCGGTCCGTATGGTGGCATCTACCGACCCCAGGATCCGGCCGAACGCTGCCCACCGTCACTGCGTCCAGCACGTCGCCTGACTGTGTTTCACCCCGATGTTCGCTACCCGCGGCCGGCGCGACCGTGGTCGGTGCTGCCCGAGGAGTTGAGCAGGATCTTGCGCGCGTGGTTCATCGACGACGCCCGGGGCATATTTCCAAAACAGTTGCTCGAGCAACTTGCTTGGGAGACCTGCAAAACCTGCAGAATCGTTCACGCTCGTGCAACATGCCCCGTGTGCCAGCCCGCACAGGTGCGGCGACAGGCGACGGTGCGCACGGGCCACGTCCGCACCCACACCCGTTACCAGACCCACGGAATCATTGTCCATACACAGGTTGTCGGCGGGAAGTTGTGTTTTGTCGCCCACGCCGACGGCGAGTTTGTCCGCGAAACAGGCCTGGTGGTGATGCGTGGGAATCTGCTTGCGAATATGGCTGTTGCCCTCACGGCTGGGTGTACGTGGGTGAGCCTCGCCAGGCATCCGCAAGGGGCACATCCCGAGCACGACGGACCGCGAGCATCTCGGTGGCTACGTCCCGCCCACCCCCAATCCAGCCTCGGCACAACCGGGGGTCGATTTGGTCCCGGCCTCGTCACGCTTCGCGATGCTGTCTACACCTGTGAGTCGGGGGAGCTCTGGCGTCGTGACCTCCCCCCGCACGGGGTATCCGACCTAGCAACCCGCGAACATGTCGGCTCGGTCGTCGACGGCCAAACCTGTTTGTTTGCCGGGGGCCGCCGGGGTCTCGCGCTGTATCGCGTCGGTGCCCTGCGCGGGGGATTGTTGTTTGCCGAGGGTCGCTCGGGCATCACCGAAATCGAGGGATTGCGCCCGACCCGGGGCCAACTATTGCAGGTACATGTTGCGTTTGGCCAACAACACACGTGGCTGCTGAGTGCATGGGCCAACGCGGGAACCGTGACACACACGTGTGAGCTCATCGATGCCCGCGGGCGAGTCGTTGCACACACATCTTCACGGGCCGGCGATGGAACGTGGCTCGGAACGCTCGGCGGTCAGGCGGCCGCGGCCGATGTCCTGTTCGCTCCGACCGATGCCGGTCTTGTGCGTGTCAACACATCCCTGCAAGTCGACCGTACGTTCCCCCAAACCGCCCCTTGGGTCGATTGCGCGGCGGTTTTACATGTCTCGTCGGCGGGCCTTCACGTCGTCACGCCCCAGACGATCGTCGATCTTCAACTTCAACCTTCGCGGTGACCACCGCGTGAAAGAGAGAAAACATGCAAGTACATAAAAAACGATTCCCCCATCGCGAGTTGCCCGTGCCGACGTGGTTTGACCCGGGTGCAGCGGCCAACTGGACCTATCGGCCCGACGCCCAGCGATTGATGCGTGCGGCGGCCGACCATCGACGTGCCCACGGAATTCGGGCGTCGGCGGCGGATCGCCAAAACCTCCACCTGCTGCTGATCGATGTACAAAAGGATTTTTGCTTCCCCGAGGGGACGCTGTTTGTCGGCGGACGTAGCGGGACGGGAGCGATCGATGATTCGCGGCGACTCGCCGAGTTCATCTACCGCAACCTCGGCTCGCTCACCAACATCACGACGACGATGGACCCACTTTGCCCATCAGATCTTTTTTCCCGCGTTTTGGGTCGATCAACACGAGGCTCCGCTGACTCCCCACCGCGAGATCCGAACCGCTGAGATCCGCAGTGGGGCGGTCAAACCAAATCCCGCACTCGCCGGATGGCTGTGCCGGGGCAACTACGCATGGCTGATGGCCCAGTGCCTGCACTACTGCGAGACGCTCGAACGCGCTGGGAAATACACGCTCTACCTGTGGCCGCCGCACTGTCTGCTCGGCAGCGACGGACATGCGCTGACCGGTGTGATCCACGAGGCCCGCCTGTTTCATGCGTACTGTCGCTCGAGTCAGTCGTGGGTCGAGGTCAAGGGCGGCCATCCGCTGACCGAGAATTACTCGGTCCTGCGTCCCGAAGTGCTCACACGTCACGACGGCCAAACACTCGCTACCCGCAACACGGGATTTCTCAAAACGCTACTCGATGCAGATGCAGTGATCATCGCCGGGCAGGCGGCGAGCCACTGCGTCAAGAGCTCGATCGATGACTTGCTGGCGGAGATCGTCGCCAACGATCCGGCCCTCGCACGCAAGGTCTACATCATGACCGACTGCATGTCGTCGGTCACAGTTCCGGACGGCGCCGGAGGGTTTGTCGCCGACTTCACGCACGAGGCTGAGGCCGCGTTGCAGCGGTTTGCCGACGCGGGCATGCACTTGGTCAAGTCGACCGATTCACTACCGTCGTGGGACGGCATCACCCTCGGATAATTGCTCATACACAAAGTTGATCAACGAAGGAGTACACCATGAGTCATGCACCCCCTACCCCCCCGAACGCACCCGCGGTCCCGGATCTCGGACAATTGTTTCAGGCGGCCCACGACGATGGTCTGCTGTCCCAGGCATCCATGCAGGTGCTCAATGTGGCCGATCTCGGAGCCAAGATCCAAGCGGGCCTCGGCGTCGGTGTCGACGATGTCCGCGAAAGCGAAGTCGTGCTCGTGGCCCTGATGCCCGACGATTCGGGATCGATCCGGTTTGCCGGCAATACCGAGGTGGTTCGCCAAGGCCACAACCTGGTCCTCGACGCACTCGCAGGTGCGCGTCAGCGGGATGAGATACTTGTACACACATGCTATCTCAACGGCGAAGTTCTCAACCCATTTTGTCCGTTGACCACGGCCGTGCGGATGGACAAAAAAAACTATAACCCCAGCCTGGGTACGCCGCTATACGACCAAGCGGTGACGCTGCTGGCGACGATGGTGGCCAAGGCCCAAGCGTTTATGGACCAGGGCGTGATGGTGCGGACGGTGACGCTGCTGATCACCGACGGGGCCGATCAACACTCGGTTCGCGCCAAGGCCAGCGATGTCCGACAACTCATCCGCGATATGGAGGCGACCGAGTGCCATACGGTCGCGGCGATGGGGATCGACGATGGCTCGACGGATTTTCGCAAGGTGTTTGCCGAGATGGGGATCCGTGACCAATGGATGTTGACCCCGGGCAAACAGGCGACGGAGATCCGACAGGCGTTCCAGGTGTTTTCGCAGTCTGCAGTTCAACTGAGCCGCGGCGGAAACCTAGCCGGATTCTTTTAAGGTCGCGGCGTAGGTCCCGCTCAAAGATGGATTTAGGCTGCTTGGTCACTTGGGGCCTTGAGCCCGCGAACCGGTGAGCTCACTTGTCAACGCACCGAACAGAGGCCTTGCTCGTCTGTCCATACGAGCTTTGCTTCGAACAGGCCGCTTACAACGACAAATGCGTGTAACAGCAATTTGTTACACGCATCGATTCGACATCGGAATCTTGGTGAGACGCCCGGGCTAGACTTTTTCGCCCCGCGCACGCAGCTCGGAGACGATGACCTCAATGCCGCGTTTGTCGATGATCCGCAGCCCGTGGTTGCTCACTCGCAGCCGGACAAACCGGTTTTCGCTGGCCAACCAAAACCGCTTGGTATGGAGGTTGGGCAACGACCGCTTTTTGGTGCGGATGTGCGAGTGGGAGACGTTCATGCCCGTTTGCGGGCTTTTTCCGGTTACTTGGCAAACTTTCGACATAACGTGTCCGCTTGGGTGAAGGCGGAACCTGCCGTGATTTTCGCTGGGAGTCAAGGGATCGGACACAAGCCGATTTGCGTGGACACGACGGCAGATGTGAGCCTGCTCGCAGGTTTGAGTTCGCGGGAAGACGGGCCACGAGCTTGCAAGTGCAACCGTTTTGCCTCGCGCAAGATGTGTCGCCGAGCTCGTCACTTCTCTTTCGAAAAGTTTCAACTTCGCGCGGGCAGTCGGTCGCACCGATGCGCGACCGCTTGGAAAAAGATCTCTGCAGTTCGGCTCAGGCTCCGTGGCCGGTCAACTTCGTCGGCGAGATACTTTGGGGGTCTGTCGATCGAACCCGGCAGCCGAGGCCGTCGCGCAAACGACGATTCATCCAGTGGGCCAAACAAAAGAAAGATTTCCGACCTCGGCCCGGATACGGTTCTCAGGAAGTTTCAAGCGGTTTCGTGATGTCGCACCGCGTGCGCGAGCTCGTAAACGGTTGCCGCCCGTCGCTGCTGGGGCATAAAATACTCACCCCTCATGAGCTATTCCGACACCTTGGAATCCTACATGCGGCGGATGGACCTCGCCCACGAACAACTCGACGCGAGTACGTGGGTCGTCTCCCCCGGCAACGTCCACCTCTCGCAGATCGTCGTCAAGATCGACGATCCGATCGTCCTGTTCACCAGTCCGGTGTTCACCTTGGACGAGAGCACGCCGGATCGCGAAGGTCTGTTTCGCCGCCTCCTCGAGCTCAACGAAGACCTCCTCCACTGTGCCTATGGCCTGCAGGACAAACAGTTGTTGATGTCGGGCGCCGCCCAGGCTGAAACGCTGGACTTCAACGAGTTTCAGGCCATGATTGATGACATGTCGATGGGCTTTGATCGCCACCTCGACGATCTCGCAAAGTGGCGACCCGCCAAGGCTGAGGAGGCGAGCTGACTCATGGGACTTTTTTCACGCATTGGCACTCTGTTCCGGTCCAACATCAACGAGCTGATCAACAAAGCCGAGGATCCGGAAAAGATGCTCAACCAGGTGCTGGTCGACATGAAGCAGCAACTGGTCGAGGCCAAAAAACAAGTTGCGGTCGCCATCGCAGACGAAAAGCGGCTCAAGAAGCAGTATGAGCAAGAAGCTCACAAGGCCGCGGACTGGGAGAAAAAAGCGATGTTGGCAGTGCGGGCCGGCGACGACACCCTCGCCCGGGCCGCGTTGCAGCGCAAGGCCAGTCACGACGAGATCGCCAACCAACTCAAGAGCCAGTGGGACGCCCAACTCGATTCGGTCAGCAAGCTCAAAGAAGCCCTGCGCGGCCTCGACAGCAAGATCGAAGAGGCCAAACGCAAACGCAACCTGCTGGTCTCGCGGCAAAAACGGGCCGAAGCGCAACGCACAATCAACGAGACCCTGGCAGGGATCAACAACACCAGTGCATTTACAACCTTTGAGCGAATGGCCGACCGCGTCACCCAGCTAGAGGCCGAGGCCGAGGCCAGCTCCGAGATGGGGATGGCCCTCGAGGACACCAGTTTAGAGTCGCAATTCAAGGCGCTCGAAGCCGGCAGTGGGGTCGACGACGAACTCGCCGCACTCAAAAACAAGATGGCCCTCAAGGCCGCCGAAAACGAAAAAAAGCAACTCGCCGCCGATCCGACTGCCGCTGCTGCTCCTCCGCCACAGCCCCCCGCCGAGGAGGTGGTCGAAGCAGACCTGTCCGCAGCTCAGATCGACAGCCAACTCGAGGAACTCAAGCGCAAGCTCTCGGCCGACTGAGTTTTTCATAGACGACACAAACAAACACGCGAGCGGGTGACCGTTCGCGTTTTTTCGCGACAAAAATTTCGTTGTATCGGCACGCCGGTAACCGTGTTACCCAGACCACTGGGCATGCGAACGTTTCTCCGGACATGCTTGCGCGAGCCACTGGTTCACTTTTTGCTCGCCGGAGCCGCCCTCCTCGCTGTGTACGGAGCGATCGCTCAGCCATCTCCACCGCCGGATAACCGGATTGTGATCGGTTCGAGTGCGGTGTCGCAGTTGCGCAATGACCTGCGCGCGCGACTTGGCCGTTTGCCGACCGATGCCGAACTCCGGCAGGCGATCGAACATTCCGTCGACCGTGAGGTGTTGTTTCGCGAAGCCCGTGCCCTCGGACTCGGGCTAGAGGACCCGATCGTTCGCCGGCGATTGATCCAAAAAATGGAGTTTGTCCTCGAGGATGCAGCCGGGCTCGCGTCTCCGAGCAACGAGCAGCTCGAAGCGTTTCTCGCCGAGCATCCCGACCGTTACCGGCGACCCCCTCGCACGGCCCTCACCCATGTATTTGTCTCACCGACCGAGACCGCCACCCCCGAGCGGGAGGCTGAATCGTTGCTCGAGCAACTACGTGGACCCCAATCTCCCGATCCGGCGACGCTTGGGCATCCGTTTGCCCACGGGCAACGGTTTGGACCACGGACGCGAGCTGCGATCGCCGGGGTGTTTGGCAATGTGTTCGCCCAGCAGGTTGTCGCCCAACCTGTTGGCACATGGGAATTGCGGCACTCGCCCTACGGCGTGCATCTGGTCCGGGTCGACGAACAGCTGCCGGGCGACCTACCTGACCTTTCAGATATCCGAGCCGCAGTCGTCGCGGACTGGGCCGAAGCACAGCGTGCACACCTGCGTCGACAGGCGTTGGCCGATTTGCGAAGCAACTACGACATCGACGTGTCCGAAGCTGCGGAGCCCAGCTCGTGAGTCCCCGGAGGTCGTGGATGGGCGGCGACACGCGAGGGGTTTCCCAGGTTCGTCGAAGGGCACTTCCCGCAGCTCAACTCAATTGCTCATACAAAAAAATGAGCGGCGACTTCTGCGTTTTTTTCACCTCCGCACTCATTGCGTGCACATGTTCTTTTCTCCCAATCACCGCACACGCCCACGAGTTTCGGGCTCTCGCTGTACGTGTGATGCATGTTGAACACAACGCGTACCGGGTGACGGTGCACAATCCGAATCGCGGACCCGTGTTTTCCGACCCTTCGCGGGGGCTCGAATCACTCACTCTCGTCGTGCCTGCGACCTGTCGCATGGCAGCGACGCGCGCCCATCTCGGACCTCAAACCTGGTCGCAGCTGTTTACGTGCGACGGAGAGTTGCGCGGCGAAGTGACCCTATCCGGGCTCGATGCCTGTCTCGTCGACGCGGTTTTGTATCTACAAATTCCCCAGGCTCCCGGCTCGATCGTCCTCAACGCGTCACACCCGTCGGTGACGATTGACGCGGCGCAATCGAACACCCGACGTTCGGCGACGAGCTACTTCAGCATCGGTGTCGAACACATCGCTGCGGGCCTCGACCACCTCGCATTTGTGCTCGGCTTGGTGTGGCTGTTGCTCGATCACGCGGTGGTCCAGCGGACAGGGCCAAAGTTCGCCACCCGCCGACTCGCCCGCCGCCTTGTGGCCACGATCACAGCCTTCACCCTCGGTCACAGCCTAGCGTTGGTCGCCGTGACGGCCCTCGGACTGCAACTCCCGTCGCCCCCCGTCGAGGCTCTGATCGCCCTCTCGGTCGTCATCTTGGCCCGTGAGCTCGTGATTCCCGCAACCTCACCAACACTCTCGACCTCGCATCCGTGGCTGATGGCGGGGGGATTTGGCCTGTTACACGGTTGTGGCTTCGCCGGGGCTCTTCGCGAGATCGGCCTCGGGGAGGGGTCATTTGCCCTCGCCGTTGCGGCGTTTAACCTCGGTGTCGAGGCGGGGCAGCTGTGTGTCGTCGCCGGTCTGCTCGCCCTACTCGTGCCCACTGCGATCTCCCTGCGGCCGCAGGCGTGGCGAAGATTGACAGTGACGGCCGGCTATTGCCTCGGTATCGTCGCAGCAGCGTGGACCCTCGCCCGCATGCTCACGTCTCTCGTTCCGCCATGACTCGTTTGATATGCACGTGTCTGCTCGCCGCTTCACTGGTGGCCTGCAACGATAGCGCCCCTGCCCCGGAACCGTGGATCGATGCCCGTGAACCGTGTGCCGACCACAATCCCCTGCGCAACGTGTACTTCGGTGATCTTCATGTCCATACATCGAATTCGTTCGACGCATCGATCAACGACGTTCGCAACACGCCCGAGGACGCCTACCGTTTTGCCCGCGGTGAGCCCGTCACCCTCCCCCCACTCTCACGCGATGGCGAGGGGACCCAGACAGTCCGTCTCGATCGGCCGCTCGACTTTGCAGCTGTGACCGATCACGCCGAATACCTCGCCGAGGTACATGTATGCACAAATCCAGGCAACGCCGCCTACGACTCGGACCTGTGTCAGGGCCTACGCGCGGGGACAACGGAGGCTCTGGTGCAGTTTGGCATCGGCCTCTCGCGCAGTGATCCCAAGCGGTTTGACGAAATTTGTGGCGCGGATGGCATCGACTGCCTCGCGCTCGCCGGTGAAGTGTGGGCCCGGCAGATCGCCGCGACCGAGGCCGCCTACGACCGCACCGACGCCTGCGAGTTTACGGCCTTCATCGGCTATGAATGGTCGGCCGCCCGCCAGCTGTCCAACCTTCACCGCAACATCATCTTCCGCTCGAGCCAGGTGCCGACGATCCCGATCAGCCACTACGAAGAACCCGAGGCTGCTGGTCTATGGGCCAGGCTGCGCAACGATTGCATCGACGACCTCAAGGGCTGCGATGTCCTGTCGATCCCCCACAATTCCAATTGGAGCAACGGCAACCTGTTCAACCCCCAATACGGCGACAGCCCCGAAGATGCGGCGGCAGCCCAACTGCAGTCGCGGATGGAACCGCTGATGGAGGTCTTTCAACACAAGGGTGACTCGGAGTGTCAAAACGGGGTCTCGGGGATCCTCGGTGCGCCCGACGAGTTTTGTAACTTTGAAAAACTGCGCAGGGAGCCGTTTGACGATTGTGGCGATGGCGTCGGTGGCCAAGGCATGGTCAACGGCGGATGTCTCAGTCGCCGGGATTTTGTCCGCGGCGCCCTGTTGCGGGGCATCGAACAGGCCGAACAGATCGGTATCAACCCGCTCAAACTCGGAATCATGGCCAGCACCGATACCCACAACGGGACACCTGGCATGGTCAAAGAATCAGGTTATCCGGGACACTTCGGTCGCCGCGAACAGGATGCCCTCGCCCGCCTGACCGGCTCGGTCCCCGCCGGCCCGCGCAACAGCCCCGGGGGGTTGATCGCCGTGTGGGCCGAGGAAAACTCGCGCGAGGCCCTGTTCGACGCCATGAAGCGGCGTGAGGTCTACGGCACCAGCGGACCGCGAATGGTCGTCCGACTGTTTGGCGGGTGGAACTACGCCGACGACCTGTGCAAAAGCCCAGATCTGTTGAAGCGAGCCTACGCGGGCGGAGTTCCGATGGGCGCGGACCTCCTTCCACGCCCACCGAGCCACGACGACCCAAAATTCATTGTATCTGCACTCAAAGATCCGGGAACAAACGATCAGCCGGGCACCCCACTGCAACGGGTCCAAATCATCAAGGGTTGGCTCGACAGCCAAGGGAACCAGCATATCGAGGTTTTCGACGTCGCCGGCGAGGACACCGGGGCAAGTGTCGACCTCGACACCTGCGCGCCGCAGGGGCTCGGTGCCGACAGCTTGTGCACAGTCTGGCAAGATCCAAATTTCAACCCGGACGAGTCGGCATTTTACTATGCAAGGGTTCTCGAAAACCCCGTATGCCGCTGGAGCACACGCGATTGTCAGTCACTCGCCGAGGATGAACGCCCGGATGTCTGCGATGATCCCGAGATGCCCAAAACCATCCAGGAGCGGGCCTGGACCAGTCCGATTTGGTACGAGCCATGACACGGTCCTTCGACGCCTCGCGCCGATAGGACCGCATGTTGTTCCTTCAGCGCTTCGGTTCGGCGACCAACTTGAAGCTCTCCCCGCGCTTGACCCCGACATTCACAGCGCTCCCGACCGCGATATGAATCAGGGAAAAATAGCGGTAGAGGTTGTCGCCGGTCACATCGTGGCCATCGACACTGATGATGACGTCGCCGACCTTGAGTCCAGACTTTGAAGCTGGCCCTCCGGGCAGGACAACGGCGACCTCGAGCTCGCGGTTGGTCCACTCCTCGTCGGCCTTGCGCTGGCGCAGACGGTATCCCAGATCGCCGCTGGTCTCCTCCGTGTCGACACGCTTCTTGACCAGCTCGATCGGCGGTAGCGGGTAGACATCGTTGTCCGCCGGGATCGTGCGACTGAGGTTGGTCCACAAGTAGTCGCCACCCGTGAAACTGGGCGGCATCACGGAGATACGGACCTGGCCCGAAGGTGCATTTGCAACTTCAAACTTCCCCTGGGCATCACTGATCTCTGTGCGCCCTTCGCTGGTTCCGCCACCCCACGAGCCCCCCAACTTCGGTGTGATCCGCACCTGCATGCCCGACACTGGCTCGCCGGAATCAAGATCGACTAGGGTACCCCGAACCGTCACTGCGGCCTGCATATCGAGACGAAACCCGCGAACTTCGTCGCCATCGGCCAATGTAACCTCGCCCGCGGCGTTGCCCTTGCCAGCCGACGCGTTGACCTCATAGGTCCCACCGGGAAGTTGCTCGAATGAAAACTGGCCATCGGTGCGAAAAAACGTATCCCGACGGGAGACGCCTGTGCTGCGGTCCCGCAGCGAAATATCGAATTCCTCCGGAGCTGGCCCTCCTGACAGGGTTAATTGACCATACACGGCACCCGTATCCCGGATCACAATCTCGCAGGTGGTGTCGGTTTGGCAGCCCTCGGTCAACCCTTCTCCACCACCCTTGCGATAGGCGCGAACGACATACGCCCCTTCGGTCAGGTGCTCGATCGCAAAGCTGCCGTCGGTATCGGTGAGGACTGGCTGTTGGTCCCACTGCCCCCAACGCACGCTTCGACGGGTACTGGCAGCCGTCGCGGTCGCGCTATCGCTTTGGCGGGTCGCCGATAAAAATGCATCTGCAATCGGTCCGCCGGCACCGTCGACCACACGTCCGCGGATCGTCGCTCCGCGTGCCTCGACACGCAACTCGACCTCGGCCTCCTCACCGGCGACGACCTCGACCATCTCGCCCTGGGTATCATCGTCGGTGGTTCCCGGTTTGCGCAGGGTCGATGTCCAGCCGCGGCTGGCGGTCGCCCGGTAGTTCCCGGGATGCAGATGCTCGAGCACAAACGTTCCGTCGTCGGCTGAGCGCGTGGAGGTCCTCGAGCTCCACATCTGGCTCCGCTCCCGGCTCTCGAGGTCGATGCTGACATTGGCGACGGGCTCGCCACGTTCGTCGATCACCCGCCCGCGAACCGCCCCTTCCCCCGGCAGTTCGATGCGAACATCTTCGACATCGTCCGCGCTCAGCTCGACGTCCGGTATGTCTAAGGGGCCAGCTCGCTCCCCGTAGGTCCGGAGTTTGTACGTCCCTGGTTTGAGACCCCCGAGCTCAAACGTCCCATCCTCGTGGGTTTCTTCGCCAAACGAATACGGCGTTCGTTTCGCCCGCGGGTCGAGGGTGGTCGAGACCATGGTCGCCAGAACATGTTGCTCGGCGACCGGCTCACCATTTGAGTCTACAACGATTCCGCGGATCGCAAGCCCGGGAGAAACCTCCCAGGCCTGGCCTGCGATCGGTTCGACAACTTCGAGTGCCGGATAGTGATCCGCTGGTACGGTATTGAAACACCGGACTTCGACGTTGTAGGTCCCCGGCAAAACCCCTTCGAACCGTACGCTCCCATCGTGGCGAACGGACTCGCTCAGCGTGCGTTTCTTGCCTGGTTCGTGAAGCCGGACGTTTCCATCGAGACATGTATCTTCGGTTCCGGCGATGAGGACGTGGCCCTCGACAAAAAATGCGGGATGGGCCCTGATCACCACTTCGTCCGATGTCTCGCCGAGTCCGAGGTGTACGGTCGCGGCTGCGGTTCCATACACCGTCTCACCGGCGGCGACCGGCTTGTACCCCCCCGGACTGAGACCGTCGATTCGAAAAGTTCCGTCGTCACGCGAAGTCACAGGGCTGCGCCCCCACCGACTCTTTGTCGGAAACACCGGTACGCCTGCGACCGGCGCCCCAGTATCTGTATGCACAACCTTTCCGATCAGTACGGACTCGGGGGTCAGTAGGACCTCAAAAAAATGCCCGGGGACAGCCCCGTGAGTATCGTCGCTGGCATACCCCTCCGCGTGGGCCGTGATCGATGCCTCTCCGGGTTCGAGCCACAGTGAGAACGTGCCGTCGTCTGCCGATTGTGTATATGCATGTTGGGCAGAAACTTGGGCACCTTCGATCTCGCCACCGCTGATGTCGCGAACGACGCCCGCAACCTCCACTCCGCCCGGCTTGAGAACAATATCGATTTCGGTGTACTCACCCGCAGGTTGCAGTACGAGCTCTGTGGCGCGAGGCCCCCGCTCCGGCTTGCGGTAGATCGCGGGGATGTGGTGCGGTGCACTGGCGACGACCCGAACCTCGACCGGCAACACGCCCTCGATCCGGTAGGAGCCATCATCACGACTCGTCGCACATGTCAGCGACGCCAACGGCTTGAGAAAAATCCGCGGAGAGTCGAGCTTGACACACACGTTTGCGCCGGCGATCGGATGCCCCTCGGGATCGGTGACATGGCCGGCGACCGTGGCCTTGGCCGCGCGCAGCAACGCCCGGCGAGCATCGGGCACGTCGCGGGACCCTTCGAAAGTTCCCCGCGGGCGTTGTTCGAACATGTCTTTTTCAACCTGTTCCGAAGCTTCATCCGTTCCGCCACTGCGAAACCATAAAAGTCCGAGCACGGCCAAGATGCCGGCGATCCCGATGAGTACGGGCCCCCGCCCAAATCGTTTTGCCATCGCAACCTCGCTTGCAATGCGAGGAGTTTAGCAGCTTGTGCCGGTTCGGAACCGATGTATCCACGCGTATCGGAGCTCCCGGGTGACGCGTGTCGTGAATTCAGCCCCATGCGTGCAACGTGCGAGCGCGAGTCGGGTCGAGCGGTTGGTTCCGACTCGGTTTTGCTCACGCGGTGCAGTCGACAAACGATGCAATGTACTTTTCGGCCAGCTGAACCCGCGGAAGTTGTGCATACAAGCGATGTACGTTCTGCGCACCGTCGGCGTTGTAGGGCTCCTTCGGGACGTCGGCGATAAACTCTCGCCGGCGGATAAATCCCACGTCGAGCGCAATCCCCATACGCCCGGGGCAGGTGCACGGATTGTGGCGATCGATATGGGAACACCGCGGTGCGAGGTAGTCGTCGAGGTATTGATCGGCGCGCAGCAACCGGAGCTTGATCGCCTTCTCCGTGATCGCCAAGGCATCGGCGGACCTCGTCTCGGACCACCCCACGATCCGCGTCAACACATAGGCCACACGCAGGGTGATCGGGAGACATCCCAACGCCGCAGTCAGGCAGCTGCGCTTGACCTCCCACAACAACACATGATCGTGGGCGACGGGCCGCGTGAGGGTAGATCGCAGGAGGTTGTCGAGCGAGACAAACGCAGCCTCGGTCTTGCGCTTGGTCTGCCGCCCTGAGATCTCACGCACCATTTCGACGATCAACTGCTCGCCCGGAACCGCGGCGTGAAACACCCGCTGCGCCGCCTCGGGATCGGCGAGAAGTTGCTTGCGCAACCTGGCGAGCTGCTTGCGGGCGTCGGTCCGCGAGCAGCGGATGAAATAGGCGATCCCATAAAGGTTTTGGACCTCACAGCGGAGCAATTGACTGAGTGCTTGGCGTGTCTCGGGCGAGCAGGTCATGCGCAGGAGTGCCGACATAACACATCCCCGGGGCTCCCGTCGCACACAGATTCCGTTGTCTGCGAGTTCCTGTGAATCTGGGACAGGTCCCGCCGCGAACGTGGTCCGTCGGCTGTTCATCTGTACATACACACGAGCGGACGGTTCCCGCCCTATCCCTCCCGCGCGCTGATCCTGGCCTCGAGGGCATCCCAAAATTTTGCCTGCATGGTCGCGTCACCCGTCAGTCCGGCGAGGCGGTTGACCTCCTGCATCCCCGTTGGACTGGTGACGTTGACCTCAGACAAGTAGTCTCCGAGGATGTCGATGCCGACAAACATCTGCCCACGGGCGGCGAGCGCGGGACCGACTTCGGCACAAATTTCTTGTTCCCGGGCCGTCAGCTGTGTCGCCGCCGGTCTTCCACCGACGTGAAAGTTGTTGCGCAGCTCACCCTTGGCCGGCACCCGCAACACCGCACCGACAGGTTTGCCTTCGATCAAGAGGATGCGTTTGTCCCCCTTGCTCGCCTCGGGCACAAACGCTTGGGCGATCGTCCACGCGTTGCCCTCGTCGGTCGCCAACTCGATCAGCGTATTGAGGTTCGGGTCGCCACGGCGAGCGATCAACACCCCGCGACCTCCGTGACCATACACAGGTTTGAGGATCATCTGGCCGCCCTGATCGTCGAGCGCCTGCAAGATATCCTGACGATCCCGCAGCAACATCGTTTGGGGTGTCCACTGCGAAAACTCGAGGATGGCGAGTTTCTCGTTGAGGTCGCGCAACCCCCGGGGGTCGTTGACCACAACACTGGATGTGGCCGCGCGGTCGAGCCACCATGTAGCGACCAAAAACGCCTCGTCGACAGGGGGATCTTTGCGCATGATGACGGCACAAAAATCGCTCGCATCACGACGCTGACGCGCGCTGACAGCCACACAATTAGGTGTCCCTTCGGACCTGTCCTCGAGACCAAGCTTTCGCGCATGCACCCGGGCTGTCGGACCGTCGAGGATCAGATCGCCCAACAACCCGATCCACGGCTGATACCCGCGCCGAAGCGCCTCGGTGATCATGACGTACGAGCTATCCCCAACCGGGTTCATGATCTCCAACGGATCGAGTACAAATAGGACATTCCCTCGGGGTCCTACGCCCGAGGCCTGTGTCCCTTCTCCTTCTCTGGTTTGTCCCGACATCGACGCGAGGTTCGCACGGTGATGACGGGAATCGACGGCTGTCGTGAGTGAGACGGCCGACAACGTTGTGCGCCCATTGCGAGCGGGCTAGCCCGCTCCTCTCACCAAAATTCGCTGCGAACCCACCGAGTCGACAAAAACTTGGCGAGCGCAAACCTACATCGGCATACTAGTAGGACACATGGTCAAGCCCGACCGAAATCAGCGTTTAAACGCGACTCATTTGCAGAAACTGCGATCTCTGCCGGCCCCCCCCTGGTTGCATGTTCAGCGAATCCCGTTGATCCGTCGCGAAGTCGTCGAGTCGCTATCGAGTAGTGCACTCGAGCTTTTGTGGAGCCGTGCCGAGGTCGTTGTCGAAGGTGATGGCGAACTCGATACCCAGCGCCCGGGACAGCGGTTTTACGCCAGTGTCATGGTCACGATCGACTTGGCGGACTGCGCCATGCACGTGCGCGAGCCTTCGGATGCCGCAACCGCGCTGCGCTTGGCCGAACTGTTGGTCGCCGGGTCAGATGCGGTGCGAAAAAAACTCCTAACAATTGTGCGACCTGAACTTTCGCGCCTGTGCGGACAATCGATCGCTCGCCAAAAGATCCATCTCGACCACGACCTGCGGGCCGAAGGGTCGCGAGTTCTGATCGACGGCGATGCCTGGGTGTCGCTAGAATCTGCGCGGAAAACCAGTAGGAGGTGATGGGTCGTCATGCCGCAATCGCCAATTTCAACCATCAAAGGTACCGGTATGGGTACCTCTGTGGACGCCACAACCCTGTACTCGGTGCGCGACGTCTCCCAATTGTTTGACCTGCCCGAGCGCCGGATTCGCTATTGGGCGCAGACCGGCTTCATTCGCCCGTCGAAACGTGTAGATGGCCCTTCGGACAGAAAGCGATTGCGGTACAGCTTTCGCGACCTGATCGCGATCAAAGTCGCCAAGGAACTGCTCGATGCCGGCCTGTCGTTGCAACGGGTGCGCCGCAACCTCGATGCCCTGCGCCTCAAACTGCCGGACGTCGACGAGCCCCTCGCCCGCCTGCGGATCCGCAGCGAACGCGAACGCGTGCTCGTCGAAGATGGGGACCAACACACCTTCGACGCCGCGACCGGACAGTGCCTGCTCGACTTCGATGTCCAGAGCCTGCAGCAACAAGCAGCCAAAGTTCTCACTCTCCCGTGGGCGCGCGAAGGAGATGAAGCCGACGAGCGCACCGCCTACGAGTGGTTTCGCTACGCCTGTGTCCGTGAGCGTGAATGGGATGGAAAGGACCCTGAAGACCGGGCGTTTTGCGATGCCCGCGATGCCTACGAAAAAGCTCTCGACCTCGATCCAGAGTTTGCCGCGGCCTACACCAACTTAGGGGCACTCCACGCCGCCGCCGGGGATCTCGACGCGGCACGCGATTACTTTGACGAGGCCCTTCGCTGTGACGAGGAACAACCGGAAGCCCAATCCAACCTCGCGGCCCTGGCCCTTCGTTCAGGTGATTTTGATACCGCGATCTCCGGCTATCAACAGGTCCTTCGCTCGAGCCCCGACTACGCCGAAGCCCACTACGGGATCGCCCGGGCCTTGCTCGAAGTTGGGGGAAAAGGCCGGGCACTGGCCCACCTCGAACGCTTTTGCCGGGCGGTCGACCGCATTCCCCAAACCGAGCGAGATCCCTCGCTGATCGGCCGCTGGGAACAGGCCCATGCCGTAATCGCGGCCCTGCGCGAGGAACTTGGCGTCACCGCGAGCCCTTCGTAAACGGACCCGGATGACCCGCGAGCGTTGCCTCGAAGCGATCCGCTCCCACCTCGGTGTCGGCGAACTCGGCCGGCGGTTCGGGTTGTCGCAACTCGACTCGATCGAGAAGTTTCGCCAGGGGATCCCCGCGATGGACCTCGAGACCCATGCGCGTGAGGTCGAGGCGCTCTTGGGATTTGGCGCCGCAAAAAATGTACACACACATCTCTCGCCGAGCGGGAGCGCGTACCAACGCGAAGCCGCCATCGCGGTCTGGCGGCAGTTTCTCACCAAGTCGATCGCATCTCCGAGGATCCTTCGGATCGAAGCACGGGCCCGGGACCCACGTGTCGATCTGATCCGCGACGAGGACCTCGCCGTCCTCGGAGACGTCAAGCGAATCGAACGACTCGCGGAAATCGGCGGGACCCAGGGTTTGATCGAGCGGCTACGCAGTTTCCGACCCCAGATCCTGTGTGTGCCGAGCGTCCATACCTGCCGCTGGATCGAAGGCCAACTCCGGGGTCCCATCCACCGCGAACTCCCCGACCTCGAGTTGATCCTCGCCGGTGCCGATCTCAGATTGAGTGTACGCACACACATCCCGGTGGTCGCCGCGGGTCTTGTCCACCGCGCAGGCCGCCTGACACTACCAACCACCGCAGTACCTGCCGCGGCGATGGACCTTGCAGTTGATAGTACACTGATTGAGTTGCGTCCACACCGACCCCTCGCGGGGATGCAGCCGGACGAGACCATCCTACCGGAGCAGGCGATTATCGGCGAACGCTACGAGCTGATCGTCAGTTCCGCCCTGGGGTTTTTGCGCTGCCGGACCGACTGGCATGTCCGTGTCGTCGGGTTTTCACCGCCGGCGGAACCACATGTACACGCAATTCCACGCATCCTCCACCTCCCGCGACCGCCCGAGTCCGTCCGGCTCGAGGGGATCTCGGTGCGCGGCGAGTGGCTGACCGCAGGGACACGTCAGGCGTTTCACCGCGAAGATCCTGCACTCGTGGCGGCCGTGATCGGTCCCGACCCTGCGGCGCTCGGCTCCCGACCCGACCGCGGTGACCTCCACGATCATTTCTCGGAGACCGAGCTCGGTCGACTCGACCTCCACAAACGGACCTATCGGGATCCGAGGCCGCGCGGACTGCTGGCGCAGATCGAAGTACAGGGTCGGGTACGCGGTCGCCTGGCGGCCCAATTGAGCCGACGGATCGACGAGGATCTGTGCCGCCGCAGTCCCGCCTATGCCCACCTGCGAAGCCGCGGCGAACTTCGAGGCGTGCGTGTGGTGCTGGTCGAGCCTGGAACGTTCGAGACGGCAAAATTACGCAGGATTCAGACACTGCGAGGAGCGGTCGAGCTCCCGCAGGTTCGCGTCCGCAACGACACAAGTGCGCCCCTGTATTCTTCGATTACCCAGCTGCCGCTCCTGTAGCCCGGCCATGTCGCCACTCCAACACCTGCCCCGAGCCCACCAGCTGGGTGCCGGAAGTGACTTCGGCGGAGCTGAGTTGCCCATGCAACTTTTTACCCGCTTCTACGGGTTGCCGATTGCTTTCCCAGCTACTCGATATTTGGCCACTGACCCACGCCGGTGATACACATCGCACGCGATGACCAATTGGTGGCAACCGGGGCAACTCCTCCACGTCGGCTTCCACGGTACCCGGGTGCCCGGTGACCTGCATGACTTGATCGCCGCAGGTCGGGTCGGTGGTGTGACATTATTTTCCCGCAACATCGAGACGCCGGGGCAAGCGCTCGCACTGACCCGTGAACTCCATGCATGCGCACCATCTGATCTCCCGCTCCTCGTCTCGATCGACCAAGAAGGCGGCCGGGTGCAACGGCTGCGCGAGCCGTGGACCAGCTGGCCGGCCATGCGCCGTGTGGGTGAAACGGGTGATCCACAGGCTGTCGCCCAGTTGGCCACCGCGATCGCCCGCGAACTTCGCGACCTCGGGATCGGACTCGACTTTGCCCCGGTGGTCGATGTCGATACCAACCCGGCAAACCCCGTGATCGGCGACCGCAGCCTCTCGCGCGAGCCTGCGGTTGTGGCACAACTTGCATCTGCATTTATTCGTGCGCTCCAGGAGGCTGGCGTCGCTGCCTGCGCCAAACACTTCCCAGGCCACGGCGATACAGCCCGCGACAGCCATCTCGATCTACCCACGGTCGAACACACACTCGATCGACTGCGACGTGTCGAGCTCGCCCCGTTTCAAGCTGCGGTGGCGGCGGAGGTCGCCTGCGTGATGACAGCCCATATTCTGCTCCCCGCCCTCGACCGCAAACGCCCGGCAACCCTATCTCCAGCGGTGATCGGGATGTTGCGTGATACGTTGAGCTACGACGGCGTGGTCCTCAGCGACGATCTCGAGATGGGAGCGGTCGCCAAACACTTTGATGTACGCACACGAATTTTAGGGCCGCTTTCGGCGGGGGTCGACGGGCTGCTGATCTGCAGCCAAGCCGACTTGCGGACCGAGGCGTTGCGGTTGCTCGAGCGGGCGCCGGATCGTTTGGTCGAGCAACCACTGCGGCGAATGATCGCACTCAAACAAGCCTATGCGAACACAAACCGGATCGATGGGGACACCCTGCCACAGGGTCCTCCCTATCCGGAACACCAACAGCTGGCACAACAGTTGGCCACGGCCCTCGTTCGCGAATCGACCTAGCTGGCTTCGCCATCGGTCCCCGGAAGTGATGCCGCACTACTGGCAGGCGAGATAGATATCGACCACACTGCCGACCTGCTCACGGCCCGTGCGGGTGGCGTAGGTAAAGCTGGCCCGTTCGACCTCACAGTTTTGCCGGGCGTCGCACAGCGGGTTGCGCCAGTAGTCGAGCTCAATCGCAGTGACACCATGCTCGCGCACCGGGGTCAACTCCCACATCGACGATTGCTTGTCGGCATCGTGATCGGACCACAAGACCAGCTCGCCCCAGTGACGATCGGAACCATCGATCCGACCATCGCCATTGCTGTCGAGCTCGCGCAGGGCGGCAAATCCATGCTCGGCCTTCCGCCCGCTGGCCATCACGGTGCCGTTGCCAAACAGCTCGTGCCCCCCGTCGATCGAGCCGTTGCGGTCGCGGTCGAAGGCGAGCCACGGAGTCTGGGCCGTCGGCCAATCGGTCGTGACACACCCGTTGCCGGCGATGTCGAAGTTGGCCGTCGAGGCGACGTACTCGATCGGCTGATTTTCAAATGCAAGTACAAGAGGTGTGTTGCAGTTGTCAGCGTTCCACTGGGGTTCCCCGTCGACGAGCTCGCAAACCTCCTCAAGGCCGGCAAAGGGATCGTCCTCGGGGGCACCCGGGAAACAGGGGTTGGCATCACCCACCTCGCACTCGGGCTCGGCGATACAACGACCCCACATCAGCTCGGAGTCTTCAGCCACGCAATACCGGGTCCCCTGTCCTTCGGAACAGTCATCAGCGAGGCCCTGCTCGCTACACGGGTCCCCGGCACAGACACCTTCGGTACACTCGGCAGCATCTTTGTCGCAACCAGCAACGACGGCCAGCAACAGTCCAAACATCAGTGCATAGTGGCGGGGTTTCACGAGCATGCCCGTACTCAATGCAAATCAGAGTCCACCTGTTTTCATTGAATAATTTTTACGACACGGTCCGACGCACGACACCGATGTCACCAACGACGATCCGGATCTCGGTGATGCGTCGTACCTCGATTGTGCGTACGGCGATCTATAGCTTGGTCGGAGTGGTGTCGTGTTCAACTGCAAACACCCTTCCGCCGACGGGCGAAACCGCCGCGACCTCGGAAAGTGGGAGCGACACAGGTAGCGAGACGGATTCGACCTCGGAGACCGGCACCGACTCGACTGCGGCGACGTTGTTGCTGCGCGGAGGAACGGTTGTCGACCGCGGACTCGTCGATGTAGCGATCGTCGGTGGCGTGATCACAGCCGTCGGACCCAACCTGCCGCAACCGACAGGTGCCGAAGTTGTCGACGTCTCCGGATACTACCTCGCCCCGGCATTTATCGACAGCCATGTCCATCTGGCCTACTACCCTGCGGCCGGCCAGCTCGCCCGCCGCGGGGTTGCGGCAGCAGTCGACCTCGCGGCACCGCTGAGTTTTTTGTCGGCCGATGTCTCACCGCTGACACTGCTACAAAGTGGACCGATGGTGACAGCGATCGGAGGCTATCCGACGCAGAGCTGGGGAGCCGATGGCTACGGTATCGAGTGCGCCGATGCGGCAGCGGTCGAGACCGCGATCAATGACCTCGCTAACCTTGGAGTCGCACTGATCAAGGTGCCCGTGACCCGCTCATCTGGCCTCGACGACAGCTCGCTCGCCGCAGCAGCCAACGCTGCCCACGGCGCCGGCCTCAAGGTCGTGACCCATGCGCTGACAAGCGACGATGTCCAACAAGCAGGGAAGGCTGGTTTTGATGTACTTGCACACACGCCGACCCAACCCTTCGACCCCGAACTGCTCGACCTGTGGAAAGACCGGGCCGTGGTGTCGACCCTGATCGCGTTCGGGGGCAGTGCTGCAACCCTCCAAAACCTCAAGGATCTGTCCGACGCCGGGGCGACGATCCTGTATGGGACCGACCTCGGTAACACCAGCGACCCCGGCATCCAAGCAGCCGAGCTGGAAGCGATGGCCGAGGCGGGACTGACACCCGAGCAGATCCTCGCATCAGGCACGTCGACACCAGCAGCGTTCTGGGGGCTGAGTGAGCTCGGAGCCATCGCACCAGGCAAAGCCGCCAGTATTTTAGTGCTGCACGCCGATCCAATGGTCGACCCGCTGACGCTCGCCGATCCCGAGTCGGTCTACCTCGCCGGCATCCTACAAAAATAACTTGTATTCATACACAAATGTATATGCAATATTTTGGCGCGATCGAAGTGCATCACGGGCAGCGCCAGCTGGCGTCATCTACTGCCAGCCCCGAACTTCAACGCGTATCAACGCGTTTTCGGGAAGTGTTGCCGCATCCAATTCCCGAGGTGTTCGCCGCGAACCCGAAGTCCGCTGGTGAACATGAACTCTTTGAGTTGGTTGTGAAATGCCCCTGCCGACGTAAAGCGCTGATCTGGCTCGCGGGCGAGTGCCCGCATCAACAGGCCCTCGAGTGGCTGCGGAATATTAGGATTCACCTTGCGCGGCGGTGGAATCTTGCACTGGCGCACGTTCTCAAACGTCTCGATATCACTGTTGCCGCGAAACAGGCGGGTGCCTGTCAGCAGCTCGAAGAACACGATCCCCACGGCAAAGATATCGCTGCGAAAATCGATCTTCGCCCCGCGTACCTGCTCGGGTGACATATAGGCCAGCTTGCCCTTGATGATCCCCGCCTGCGTGTGGATTGAAGAGCTCGCCGCCTTGGCCAACCCGAAGTCGATCAACTTGACTTCGCCCTCGTAGGAGACCAAGACGTTCGGTGGGCTGATGTCGCGGTGGATCACATTGAGGGGCTTGCCCCGACGATCCTTTTTATTGTGGGCGTAGTCGAGGCCATCGCACACGCGGCTGACGATGTAGCAGGCCTGCGACAGCGGCATCGGCTTCTTCGTCTTTTGGGCGTGGTCGAGGAGGGCTCCTAAGTCGCGGCCGTCGACATATTCCAACGCGATGTAAAAACTGTTTTGGTGGCGCCCGAGTTTATAGATCTGGCAGATGTTGCCGTGGTTGAGCTGGACGGCGAGTTTGGCCTCCTGCTGAAACATGGCGATGAAGTTTTGATCCTGGGCGATGTGCGGCAAAATCCGTTTGATCGCCACAGTTCGCTGAAAGCCATCGACACCGTATTGGATGGCTTTATAGACCTCGGCCATGCCACCCGCACTGATGCGTTCGACAATCGTATACGGGCCAATCTTGTTTCCGGCAGCCAACGCGATCAGTAAATCCCGACCGCATGGTCCAAGTCAATGTCGTCGAGGAAGTTGAAGACGCGCACCGTGTTGCGTGCCTGTCACCACCGGTGCTTGCACATACGCTCAAACCACCGCAAGCGACAGGTTTCGTGTTCGCGTTTGGGCATTTCGCCTGACCTCTGAGACATCCTGTTCGACCCGCGGTGTGGATCCGCTTCGGATCAAGTCACCGTGTCACGATTTCCGGCCACACACCTACCCACCTTTTTTTGTTGTGCGGGGCCTCTCGAATCGAGTTCGATTTTGTGTGATCCATCGGGCCGGTTTCCAACACTTATCCCTATGTCGTCGGGGTCACACTTCTTGGGCGACCCCGGATAAGGAACAATTATGCGACACAACGCGCTATCACTCGTCACGCTGACACTTGCACTTACGACCGCCTGTTCGGTTCCCGATGAAGTCGGGGCCACTGGCGAGACGGTCGGGGAGTCGTCCGAGTCCTCAGATGATTCAGACCCCGAGGTCGATACCGCGGGCGATTCCGGCGATTCCGAGGGTGAACCCGAAAGTGGCGAGCCCGACGACAGCGTCCCATATGTCGGCGATCGCATGTGCGTCATCGGCGAGCTCACGGCTTCGGACGTCGTTCCCGAAATCATGCTCGTGCTCGACCGATCGAGCAGCATGGTCTCTGACGCGGTCGAGTCCTACGGCCCCGAGGGCTCAAACACAGGCCACACCAAGTGGGCCGAGCTCCATGGCCAAGTGTGGGAATTACTCGCCCGCATCAACGGTCACGCCGAAGTCGGGATGCAGCTATTTCCCGAACAACTGGACTCCCCGGGGCAGTGTGAGGTGTCCGGCGAGCCGACCGTTGCACTTGGGGAAAACAACTTCGTCGAGCTGATGAACGCGCTGCCCCACGCCGACGCGACGGGTTTCAACGGTGCGAGCCCGGCCGCCTCCGCCCTCCTCGCAGCTGCAGATCACCTGCAAGCCGACGACGATCGACAACCGGAGATGCTCATCCTCGTCACCGACGGGGCGGCCAACTGCGGTGCCCAAGCCGACGATCCTCTCGCGGACTTCGACTCTGACCTCCGCGACATTGTCGAAGATCTCAACCGCGAACAGGGGATCCCGACTTTTGTCGTCGGCGTCGCGCCAGAGGCCGAGCCCCAGACGATCCCTGCGATCACGACCCAGTCGGCGCTCAGCGACCTCGCCACAGCTGGCGGTCTCCCGATGTCGACGAGCAAGGGCTTTTACCAGCCGGGCGACATTTCGACACTCGCGCGAACCATCGAAGGCCTGACACGGGACTATCAGTGCACGTTTCAAAACCCGTTCGACCAGGACTTCGACCAGCTCGCGCTCCATTTCGTCGACCAACCGGTACACCAGATCGAAGATTGTTCGGCGGGAACCGGTTGGACATACACGGATGATGCGCAGATCGTTCTGTGCGGGGGTGCCTGCGATGCCTACATCGAGCAAACTCCGCTCACCGTCGCAGCTCCGTGTGACTGACGCGCGAGCCTCATTCCCTTCACAATCGAGAAAGCCGGCACAGTGCCGGCTTTTCTTGTTGGTTCACGTACCCAGGATCGCGAGCATCTCGCACACGAACATACAAACAGAGCCGACCCATGCCAGCTCTGTTTGTATGTTCATGATTGGTTCGAACCTACGCCAGTGAATCCGGCGCGACCGTCTCATTCGCGCGGGCCTCCTCGACTCCCTGGAGACTGTGGACATCCTGCTCGAGGGCTTGGGCGAGCACTTCCCGCATATCGCTTGCAAATACAAACTCCATCGCGTCGCGCACATCCTCCGGCACATCGTCGAGGTCACGGCGGTTGCGTGCTGGAAGGATCACCCGTGTGAGACCGGCCCGATGCGCCGCGAGCACCTTCGACTTGATCCCGCCCACTGGGAGCACGCGCCCGCGAAGCGTGCACTCGCCAGTCATGGCCGTATCGGGGCGAACGCGGCTACCCGTCAGCAGCGACACCAGTGCGGTGAAGATCGTCACCCCGGCCGACGGACCGTCCTTGGGTACGGCCCCGGCAGGTACATGAATATGCACATCTTGCTCAGCCAAAAACGCGGTATCGATCCCGAGGTCGTCGGCGTGGCTGCGCAGGTAGGTCAGAGCGGCACGGGCGGACTCCTTCATCACATCCCCGAGTTGACCGGTGATCTCGAGACTGCCCTTGCCCGGCATCCGCGACGTCTCGACAAACAGGATGTCCCCGCCCACCGGCGTCCAGGCCAGTCCCGTAGCAACACCCGGGAGCGCCGTCCGTTCGGCCACCTCATCCTGAAACCGGACCTTACCGAGGTAGTGACGCAGGCGTTCCGGCTCGATCGAAAACTGCTGCGGTTTGCTATCCCCGGCCTGGGCCAGCTCCAAGGTCACCGCCCGACACAACTTCGTCAACTCGCGACCGAGCTGCCGCACGCCTGCCTCCCGTGTATAGTCACGAATGATCGCCTCGAGTGCGGCATCCGAAACCTGCAAGGTCGACGGATCGAGCGCGTGCTCCCGCAGGTGTCGCGGCAGCAGATGCACCCGGGCGATCTCTAGCTTCTCGCGGGTGGTGTACCCCGACAATTCAATGATCTCGAGCCGGTCCCGCAGCGGCGCCGAGAGATTGGGAAGATGGTTGGCGGTACAAATAAAGATCGCTTCAGACAGGTCAAACGGAAGCTCGAGGTAGTGGTCGGTGAAGGTGGCATTTTGTTCGGGGTCCAAGACTTCGAGCAGGGCGGACTCGGGCGAACCCAAAAACCCCTGGCCGAGTTTGTCGATCTCGTCGAGCAGGATCACCGGGTTGCGAACGCCGGCGCGTTTCATGCCATTGATGATCCTCCCCGGGAGGGCGCCGATATAGGTCCGTCGGTGTCCACGGATCTCGGCTTCGTCGCGCACGCCACCCAACGCGATGCGGATGAATGGACGCCCGATGGCATCGGCGATCGACTGGCCCAACGAAGTCTTGCCGACGCCGGGCGGGCCGGCCAGACACAAAATCGTTGCACGTGCACGATCCACACGCTCGATCACCGCCATATGCTCGAGGATGCGTTTTTTGACCGATTCGAGCCCGGCGTGATCGGCATCGAGTTTGTCGCGGACCGCCTTGAGATCGACACCCCCCTCGGCCCGACGATCCCATGGGAGGTCGGCGATGCACTCGAGATAGTTGCGGATCACCCCGGCTTCGGGCTGACCGGGATTGAGACTCTCGAGACGTCGAAGCTCACGGGAAACGGCTTTTTGGACCTCATCCGGCAATGTCATGGCTTCGAGCCGCGACCGCAGCTCCGACCCCTCATCCCCGTCGGCCCCCTCCCCGAGCTCGCGTTGGATCGCCCGCATCTGCTGGCGAAGCAACACTTCACGCTGCTGTTGGCCGAGATCGCGACGGACTTCCGAATCGATTTTCCGCCGCAACTTTGCTAATTCGCGGGTCTCGGCAACGGCCGTAGCGACCTGGCGCAGACGTGTGGAGACCTCCTGTGTGAGCAGGATCTGCACTTCCTTTTCGGTCGGGAGATTCAACGCCCCGGCGACGCGGTCGGCAAACAAACCAGGACGATCGGAACGACCGAGATCGCTCACCCACTGGGAGACGCGGTTGAGTGCCTCGGGCAGGAGTTCTTCTAGTTGCTCACGCAACGATTCCCCGAGTGACTGGGCCAACAATTTAGCTTCGACCGACGATGCGACAGTATCTTCCATCACCTCACCTGTCGCCCGCCAATAGGGCCCTCCTTGTAACAGCGCAGATAGCTTAAAACGTCCGATTCCCGCCAACACGATGCGATAGCTGCGTTCGCCAGCCTTGGCGATTTGGCGTACGACCGCATAGGTTCCGACGGGTTGAAGATCGGCGAGACTCGGGTCGAGCGTCCTCGGATCGCGTTGTACGGCCACTCCGACGACAGCTCCTGGGGAGAGATCTTCGATCAGTTTGCGCGAGCGTTCTCGCCCAACGGGAATGGTCACAACAGTTCCCGGAAACAGCACTCCGTTGCGTAAGGGCAAGAGAGGAAATGCCACTTGGGGAAGTTCGGGTAACAGCTTTGATGACTTGGACATGGTGTTCTCCGCGGCAGTCAACCCGGTTTCAGGTGACGGCGAGATTGAGTCTGGCGCGAGGCACCGCCATGTCTGACGCACGGGTTGCAGGTTCTCGCTTCCCACCTTTCGAGCGTCGGGTTCCAAAGGCGCCGCCTCGCACCTGTGACAAACCAACGCGACGCTGTTGTGCGGTGTGACCAACCTCTGCTACACGGGGTGCCGCTCGTTGGCTACCTCCCATCACGGGTCTGAATAGTGATGCGTGTACGGGGTCCCAACGTTCAGCCAAAAACCCCGCCGGGGTCTCAGAAAGGTTCGTAATGAAATCTCGCCACCTGCTATCGCTCGCCGCTTTTGTCGGGGCGTCCCTCGTTGCTCCCCTCACCAGCCAAGCTGCCGACAGTACCGGTTCAGTGGGCTATGTCGAGTCCGTCCTCACCTACAGTTCCTCGAGCGATACCTATGCGTCGCGACGAGGCGAGGTCGTCATCCGCGAAGGAAGCACAGACCAATCCCCGACCCAAATCTATATCTTCGGTGGATCGACCTGCAACCAACGAACGATCTCCAACTCGCAGATCAATGCTCTGATTCAGCTGATCAACGATTCGAACCGCGCCGTTCAACCGAAGTACAAGCCCGGCCTCGCCGGTGTCCGCTGCATCGTCGGATTCAAGGCCTCCAAGCCACCCGCGGCACAATCCCGCTAGTCCCATCCGCCGTGCCAACAAAGGGCCAAGTGTTCACTTGGCCCTTTTCGCGTGCATGGAAGTTGGTCGACAGGTGGGTCCGCGCTACATAGGGGCGTGGACGATTCGCGGACGATTCCACCCACTCCGAGCCGTATTCGACTCGCACGCCGCGCTGGCCATCGCCCACACAGCCAGTGGATCACCACCGGTTTGCTCTGCCTCGCTGCCGCGACGGTTCTCGACACAGAAGTTCCCAATCTACATGTTGATACATTTACTTCGCTCCGACACGCGTTCGACAGTTGGAGCTTCGCAGCCGTGTCGCTCGCCCTCGCCGGAATGGTCGCTACCCTTGCGAGTGCGCTCGTCAGCGGTCAGCTAGGCTGGGTCAGCCCCCGATTGAGCGCTCGACTACACCTTCCCAACACTGCCCACTCGCGCTCAGGTCCCGGTATTCGCCTCATCCTCGGTCTCGTCGTCAGTCTCGTCGTGATCGCTACCGCCCTCCCGCTCGTCGCCGGAGCCACACGGGCAGTCGATGCGAGCCTCACGGGTCTCCTCACCCTGTGGCGAACTTGGTGTATCAACATGTTGTTTGTCACCGGCGCGGTCGCAACGCTCGCGGGCATCTTCGATCTCCAAGCAGCATTTCGCCGGCTGTGGTGGCTGCTGCACCGCTCGGTCGCCGAAATTCGAGCGGCGAGACAGGGGTCGACACGGCGATGACGGAGCGAACGGTCTCGGTCGCAGCTCCTGTTGCGCTCGACAGGGGGTTCACGTACCGGATCCCCGAGCATCTGCCGATCCCCAAACCTGGCCAACGGGTCATCATTCCCCTCGGTGCTCGCTGGCTCGTCGGTGTCGTCCGTCCGGTACCGCCTGAAACGGTTGCGTCCGAGCGCCTACGAGACATCCTCGATGTCCTCGATCCGGCACACGAACCGGCGTTGGGCCCCGAGCTGACAAGGCTGTGCGAATGGATGCGCGACTACTACATCGCGCCTGTGGGAGAAGTCTACCGTCTGGCGCTCCCGGGCCTCCTGTGTGGCCAAGACGTCCGAAACCTCCACATCACAGGTTCTGGGAACGAAGCATTGTCGACCCATCGCCAGGGGCTGTTGTTGCCCCCAGACCTGGCCCAGTTGCCGACTGGCGTCTGGCGTGTGCTCGATACGATTGCAGATACACCAAAGTCGAAACGCACCGTCGCGCAGCTGCGGCGCGGTAAACCGCGAATCCCACACCTCGACCGCCTGCTCCACGTCCTTGTTGAACACGGGTTTGTCGCGATCGATTGGCCGGACACAGACGAGGAAAAAGCTCGGGAAGAGATCCACGTGCGCAGGACCGACTTCCTGCGCACCGCCGCCAGCGACGAGGCTTCGATCCGCAAGGTCCTCGGACGCAGCAAACAACGCCGCGCCCTGCTCGACCTGCTCGAGGCCCAACCGGCGGATACATGGCTGAGCCTCAGTGAACTGCGCGGGCCGTTTCCCCGGGTTCGGTCACTACTGCAGCCGCTGATCGACGGTGGCCTCGTCCACAGCGAATCGCGCCCCCGGGCACTCGACCCGTTTGCCGCCCACACGCCGGCGAGTAGCGAGCCACAACCGCCAACCGCCGACCAACAGCGGGCTCTCACGGAGCTCATTGAGGCGGTCGACCGGGGCGAGTTTTCCAGCTCCCTGCTCCACGGGATCACCGGTAGCGGCAAGACCGAAGTGTATCTACAACTGATTGCGCACGTCCTACAACTCGGTGGCGGTGCGAT
The DNA here is from genome assembly GCA_964621785.1 of uncultured Nannocystaceae bacterium. Lineage (GTDB taxonomy): Bacteria > Myxococcota_A > Polyangia > Nannocystales > Nannocystaceae > JACKDW01. Next base: position 27,981 of record CAZUPD010000028.1, on the reverse strand, counting down.
CGTCTTGGTCCCGGAGATCGCACTCACCCCCCAGCTCTCCGATCGTTTTCGGGCGCGTTTCGGCGAGCGTGTCGCGGTGCTTCACAGCGGTTTGACGCCGCGCCAGCGACTCGACGCATGGCAGCAGATCCGCCGAGGTGGCTGCCCGATTGTCATTGGCGCCCGCTCGGCAGTGTTTGCCCCGGTCCCCCAGTTGCGGGCGATCATCGTCGACGAGGAACACGACGCGTCGTTCAAACAGGAGGATGGTGTCCGCTACCACGCCCGCGACGTCGCCCTCGTCCGTGCGCGCAACCTCGGTGCGGTCGTCCTGCTCGGCAGTGCCACACCTTCGCTCGAGACCTACCACAAGGCTCGTACCGGCGTGTTCAAGTGGCAGCGATTGACGACGCGCCCGACCCCACGCCCGTTGCCGACTGTCGAGATCGTCCAGCTCGCAGTCCACCGACCCGACCCCGACACCCTGCTGACCTCGCGCATGCTCGACGCCCTCGGCGAAACCGTCGACGCCGGCGAACAGGCGATCGTATTTCTCAACCGCCGGGGATTTGCCACCACCCTGGTATGTGACAGCTGTGGCGCGCTCCACCAGTGTCCGGATTGTTCGGCGCCGTCGATGACCTACCATCTCCAGCGCAACCGCTTGATGTGTCATCTATGTGGATACATCGAAGCCCCGCCCACAGTCTGTGCATCCTGTGGCAAGGGCGAGCTGCAGCACGGGCGTGCCGGTACCGAACGGGTCGAGCTGGCCGTAAGTGCGAAAGTCAAGGGTGCTCGAGTGTTGCGACTCGACCGCGACACAAGCCGCGGCCGCCGGCTCCTCGAGACATTGCGGCAGTTTCGCAGCGGCGAAGCCAATATACTTGTAGGCACACAAATGTTGTCTAAGGGCCACGACTTTCCCGGAGTGACGATGGTCGGGATTCTCCAGGCCGACCACGGGCTTGGGATGCCGGATCTCCGGGCAGCCGAACGCACGTTTCAACTGCTCTCTCAGGTGTCCGGACGGGCAGGTCGTGGAGACCGACCGGGGCGTGTGCTGATGCAAGCATATGCGGTGTCGCACCCGGCGATCGCCTGCGCGGCCCAACACGACTTCGACGAGTTTGCCACCTGCGAACTCGCCCGCCGCCACGAATTGGCCAACCCCCCACACGGCTGGCTCGCGCTCTACCGGATCACCGGCGAAGATGGCGAGGCGGTCGAGTCGCGGGCCGTCGAGCTGGCGACGATGCTGCGCAGGGCGATCGATCATGTGCACAGTCAACACGATGAGGCGATCGTGCCGATCCTCGATCTTTTGGGGCCGGTCCCCTCTCCGATCGAAAGGATCAACCGTCGGATCCGCTGGCAAATGTTGCTGCGAAGTCGCAATCGCAAAGCCCTGCGATGGGTGCTAGGCGTCTCCCGCAAACATCTGGGAACGACAAACCGGGGAGCCAGACGCACACGGGCGCTGGTCGATGTAGACCCGCAGACACTGCTCTGAGGAGACACCTGTGCGATGAGAATCGACGGTGGTCGCACACGCATGTGTATGCACGTAAAAAAGCCACGCGGGTGCGTGGCTTTTAGCTGGCGCAGGGCCTAGCTGGCTAGTTGACGCGGTACCACATCTGCGTGCGGTAGAACGGGCCGAGGTAGCCGCGGACCTTGAGTTGGTCGCCATCGACATTCCACATCTTCGCGCGGTAGGCCTTATCTTTTTCGGGGTCGAAGATCTTGCCGCCCTCCCACTTGCCGTTTTTCTCGTTGTAGCTGAGACCCCAGAGAATCAGCATCCCGAGGACTTTCTTGCCAGCCCGGGCTCCCGTGCACGCGGTGCAGATGGTGTCGGAGGGCTTGAGCAGCAACTTGGCGACTTTCCCGTAGAGTTTGCCGTGGACTTCGACGATCTCGACGTGCGACTTTGCCTGACCGGTTTCGTCGTCGATGGTCTTCCAAGTTCCGACGGGCGTTGCGCTGGCATTTGCGCTGGCGCCTGTGGGTGCGAGGGTGGTGGCCACCATCGCAAGGCCGACCGTCGCGGTTGCGGCCATCTTGAGGGGCGCTTTAAACATCAGACGAAACGCGGTTGGTGCTGGCATGCTTGAAGTCTCTTCCTGGCTAGCGAGTTCCCCCCGCAGACTGGAGCGAACTCAGACTTATTCACGATTGTCGCATGCTTTTTTTATCATACTTCGGTCACATGTCGTGCTTCTCACAAACTAGATCCAACGAGCGGCTCCCACCGGGAGCATGGGCTGAGTAGTAAATCGCTGGAATCACACATTTTGTCTACAGCTCACGCGGAGCATTCGGGGCCCCGTGAAACCGGCTGTAAACTCCGCGCGCTGTGACCGAGATCGTGATCATCGATCTGGCCGATGTCGGGCCGATCCTCGCAGGTGCTGTGCGCACGCTCGGCTACCGGGTTGCGACATTTGCCAACGTCCCACCGGCGAGACGCGCGGGCCGGGCCTCTGCGGTGTTGATCTGTCCCGACCCGGAGGCGCCGACCCTCGACCTCGCGCCCGTTCGCCGGGTGTTTGGCGACGCGATTCCGGTGATGACCTACATTCCAGCGACCGACTCCCCAACGGCTTTGGCGAGTCTGGTCTCCCTCGGTGCCGACCGGATCCTCCACCACCCCGACGAACTGCGTGAAGTTCTCGATGAGCTCGTCGGCCCGCCGACACCGGCCACCGCCGATCCGCACGCGCTGCCCGATGACCTCGACCTCGATGCCTACGGACTCGAGGATGTGCCCGACCCGATCCCGGAAAGCGCAGCGCACACACGGACGAACGTGCGTAGCCCGACCGCTCGGCAACCGCGTGCGCGCGACGACCAAGCGACTGTGCGTCAGCCTCGACAACGCCAGGGGCATGCGACCGCGAAACGCCCGCGAGCAATGTCAAAGACCCCGCGGACCGACATCAAAATCCATGTATATTCAAAACCGGACAAACTTCTCGGTGCCCTGTGGGAGCTCGTCGACCATCGGGCATCTGGAATCCTGACGATCGAATCGGGTGGTACCGCCGCACAACTCGCCCTCACCCACGGCATGTTGAGCCAGCCCCCAGCGAACATGCATCTACAATCAAGTTCGGTTCGCGTCGACACCGACCCAACCGCACTACAGACCGTGCGGACCGCTGGCGACCCTACGGGCACATACATCGGTCTGACGGTCGACACACTCGTCCAAGCCCTGAGCACCAAGGGCCGTTGGTCCCTGTCCCCGCGCCGCAATCCCCGTCCACCGTGTGCGAGTGTGCCGGCCTTGATGCTCATGGGTGTGGCCCGGGCGTTCACCCCCGAGGTGCTCGAAGGTTTTCTTTCCCGAGGCCGTTGCCCGGCACTCGAAGTCGCGGGTCTCGCAAGTCTGCGCACAGCCTTGGCAGCCAGCTTGGAGCTGGACAATCCAACGATGCTCGCGGCCCTCGACGGAACCCGTCCCCTCACCGTACTCAGCGATGACCTCGGATTCGAATACTGCGAGCTCCTCGCGGTTTGTTTTGTCCTCACCGCAGGTGGGCGCCTGTCGTGGGTCGTCGAACGCAAGCGCGACCGCACGGAGAGGGAGCAACACAAACGCATCCAGCAAGCTGTTGCCCTCGCCCGCACCGGCGATTTCCTAGCACTGCTGGGTGTCAGGCCCGACGATCCTGCCCACATCGTCCGCGCGGCCCATCGCCGACGCGTGGCCGAATTTGATGTAGATGCACTTGAACCCGCGATCGCCGAGGCAGCCGCGAGCCAACTCGCACACCTGCGAGCAGCCCTCGACGAGGCCCGTGAGCTCCTGTGCGACGAAGCCCTCAAGACCCTGTACCTGTCCCATCTCCCGCACAAGGACTTGCGATGAAACAAAAACTACGTGCCGCTTTCATGGGTTCACCCGACTTCGCCGTCGAGAGCCTGCGTGCGACCTACAACGCCTGTGAGCTCGTACTCGTGGTCACCCAACCCGATCGTCGGGGAGGTCGTGGCCGCAAACTCCTCGCACCTGCCGTCAAAACACAAGCCCTCAAGCTCGGCCTCGAGGTGATCCAGCCGCGCAAGGTCCGAGACGGGACGCTCGCCAAAAAACTGACGGACCTCGACCTCGACGTGATCGTGGTGGCGGCCTACGGTCGGATCCTGCCGGTGCCTGTACTCGAGTCCGCCCGCCATGGCTGCATCAATGTACACGCATCAATTCTGCCACGATGGCGTGGTGCAGCGCCGATCCAACGCGCCGTACTCGCGGGCGACACCGAGACCGGGGTCTCACTGATGCAGATGGAAGCCGGCCTCGACACCGGCCCAGTCTACGAGATTGCACGTACATCGATCGACCCCCACGAAACCAGCGGAGAACTGTTTACCCGCCTCGCCAACCTCGGGGGAACATGCCTAGAAGCTTTTTTAAGCCGATTTCCCGAGGTCCCCCCTCCGACCCCCCAAGACCCAGCTGGAGTGACCCACGCGGCAATGCTGTCCAAAGCCGAGGGAAAGATCGACTGGAACCGGCCGGCGCGAGAGGTCATCAACCACGTCCGCGGGATGGACCCGTGGCCGGGTGCGTTCACATTCCGTGATGACACATCTATTAAAGTGTTCGGCGCACGCGAATCACAGCATCCACGACCGGAGCAGGCGGTGTCCGGGGAAGTCGTGGCGGTGAACCGCCAGGGGGTGCATGTCGCGTGTGCACAGGACGTGGTCTGTGTGGCGACCCTCCAACCTCCGGGGAAACGACGCATGGACGCACAGGCCTATGCCGCCGGGCGGCCGTTTGACTCGGGCCGTGGATTTTGCACAGCCGCAACACCACGCCCCATCGAATAAGGTCGCTCTCGTCGACGCGACAACGCCACGAACGCCCGTCGACACGAGCAATTTTCGTCGCCGACCTTTCCGCCTTCTCGCGCCAACCATCTCCAAGCGAAGCGCAACGTTCGTCCAAACCGCCACCATCCCGCCACTCCTTCTCCAGTCGAAGTGACAACGCCACATCCCAGAATTCGCGGATGAACTTTGGCCGAGGACAGCCCCATGAGCGGCGACGCTGTAGTTGCCTACTGCTAGCCGCTCAGGTAGCTCGTTGTTGGGCCGTCACGACGGTCAGCGCCGTCATGTGCACGATGTTGTCGACCGAACAGTCCCGCTCGAGGACTGTCACCGGCTGTTTCATCCCCAGTAGCACCGGACCGATCGCCGGGATCGACCCGAGCTCGCGCATCAATTTGTAGGCCACATTCCCGGCTTCGAGACTCGGGAACACCAACACATTGGCCGGACCCGTCAGACGGGTCGACGGCAGTAGCCGGTGTTGCAACTCGAAGTTGACCGCCAAGTTCGCCTGCATCTCCCCTTCGACCTCGATATCAGGGCGACGTGCACGCAGGATCTCCACCGCCTCGGCCACCTGCTTGGCTCGTTTGTCGCGGACCGAGCCAAAGTTGCTGTAACTCAGCATCGCCACCCGTGGCTCGACTCCAAACGTCCGTGCGGCGTCGGCGAGCATTTCGGCGATATCGGCCAGCGCGTCTTGGTTGAGTTCGGTGCTGACTGTTGTATCACCAAAGAATAAGAGGCCTCGCTTATGTAGCAGCAAGTACATACCCGCGGTCCGTCGCATTCCCTCGTGCAGGCCGATCACCTGGAGTGCTGGACGCACCGTCTCGCGGTAGCTCTCGTTGATCCCCGCGACAATGCCGTCAGCCCGCCGCTCGGAGACCATCATCATGCCGAAGTAGTTGGCATTTCTCATCAGTGTACGTGCAACCTTTTGATCGACGCCCTTACGTTCGCGACGGTGCCACAGATGATTTGCGTACTCCTCGCGCATATCGTCGGTCTTGGGATTGACGATCTCGATGGTCTCAGGGTCGAGGTCGATCTCGTGTTGGGCGATCACCTGCCGGATCCGGTCGGGGTTGCCGAGCAACACCGGGGTCGCGATCCCCTCGTCGATGAGGATCACACATGCCGCCAAAATCCGCGGGTCTTGGCCATCGGAGAACACGATCCGGCGGGGGTCGGCGGCGGCTCGGCGGACGAACTTTCGCATCACTGCGGTCGACCCTCCGAGCAACGTCCGCAGGTGCTCGCGGTAGGTCTCGAGCTCGACCTTGATCCGCGCGACGCCCGTCTCCATCGCTGCTTTCGCGACCGCCGGTGCCACCCAGTGCAGCACCCGGGCATCAAACGGCTTGGGGATGATGTAGTCGGGACCGTAGTTGAACACATCGCCATAGGCCGCGTTGACGGCCTGGGGAACATCGCGTCGCGCCAACTCTGCCAGTGCCTGGGCAGCTGCGACCTTCATCTGCTCGTTGATATGGGTTGCACGTACATCGAGTGCGCCGCGGAAGATAAACGGGAACCCGAGGACATTGTTGACTTGGTTGTTGGTATCGCTGCGTCCGGTGGCGACGATCGCATCGGGCCGCGCCTGGCGGGCGAGGTCGTAGGGGATCTCGGGTTCGGGGTTGGCGAGGGCGAAGATGATCGGCTTGTCCGCCATCGACTGGACCATCTCGGGACTGACGAGACCACCGCGGGATAGTCCTAAAAACACATCGGCCCCCTTCAAGGCATCGGCCAGTGTCCGGCGATCCGTCTCCCGTGCGTACTCCTGTTTGAGCGGGTTGTTCGACAAATCGCGACCTGTGTGCAGAACTCCCTTCGAGTCACACATCAGTACGTTTTCCCGGCGCAGGCCGAGGCTGACATAAAAACGTGTACACGCAATTGCCGAAGCCCCGGCCCCGCTGACCACGAGTTTGAGATCTTCGATCTTTTTGCCCTGCAGCTCGGCGGCATTGATCAACGCCGCCCCACTGATAATCGCCGTCCCGTGCTGATCGTCGTGAAACACCGGGATCTGCATGCGCTCGCGCAGCTTCTCCTCGATGTAAAAGCACTCCGGTGCGCCGATGTCCTCGAGGTTGATCCCGCCAAAAGTCGGCTCCAGGGCAGCGACGGCCTCGATGAATTTATCCGGGTCGCGGCAGTCGAGCTCCAGGTCAAACACATCGATATCGGCGAACTTCTTGAACAGTACCCCTTTGCCTTCCATCACCGGCTTGCTGGCGAGGGGGCCGATATCACCGAGGCCGAGCACGGCGGAGCCATCTGTGATCACCGCGACCAGGTTCCCCCGGGCGGTATATGCAAATACCTCGTTGGGATCGCGAAAGATCTCCATGCACGGATCGGCAACCCCTGGGGAGTAGGCGAGGGACAGATCCCGCTGACTCGTCAGCTGCTTGGTCGGAACGACCTGGATCTTTCCAGGGCGTCCCATCCGGTGAAAGTCGAGCGCATCCTTACTGCGAATCCCGCGGTTTGGCCGGCTTTTGGACATGGGGGTGACGATACAGACCGCTGCGCCCGTCGTCACCTGTTGTCGCCCGCGAACGGATCTGCACGGGCGCTCGCACGCCGTACCAAGGTCGCCTCGTAGGCCCGCAACACAGCGAGACACCGTTTTGCAGTCACGCACGCGCGAATCAGGGCCACGAGTGTTGGCGCACACAGGCGCGGTGCGTCAACATTCTTGCATAGGCATCGGCTGAGGTCGCGCGATTTTCTGAAGCGGAGCGAACCCCAACATCGGGTCGATGCGGGATCGCTATGCGAATGTTTGCAACGCAGTGCTACCCGTCACGGGGATGCGGGTGCCGTTCACCTGTGTATTTACAACTGAAATGCCCACACGCGGCGAAGGATCTTTCGCCATCGTCCAAGAAAAGCGAGATGTCGCTGTTGACGTGTTCGGCGGTGTCGAGCAATCCGCGGACGGCTACCGATCAAGCAGTTTGTGGAGGTTGGTCCGCTCCCACAGCACAGCTTCGGCGTAGTGCTCAAACAGTGCCTCGTCGCGGCGAAACTCGCGGGTGTGGTAGATCCGGCGTCCGTCGACGATCGGCATATCGTGAATCTCGTGGAGCATCTCGTGGTAGATGATCCACTCGATGAAAAACTGTGGCACGTCGGCGGCGTCGAGCACCGGGTGGATCCGGATCAACGCATCTTCGACGGTGTAGCTCCCCAACTTGATCGAGCCGCGGCCGCGCTTGCGTCGGCTGCGTTGACCCCACGTGATCCGGGCCTGGATCTGTCCATCGAAATAGTGCTGATTGAGGTCGTCGAACAATTCCTGCAGGTTGTAGTACTTGCCCTCAATGTCGACGGAGATCGGTCGCGTGCGGCTGCGAGTGCGGATCATGTGGTCGTTGGCATCGATAAACGCACGCAGCAGGCGGCCCGCATCGCGCCCTTTCCCCTCCGCGTACTGGGCCAGCGCCCGCACGATCACCGGCGGCGCATCGGCAAACATATGGTGTATGCGCAACGTCAACACTCCCTGCCCGCGTTTGACCGAGAGCATGGTGTGGACATTATCGGTGAGGACGACGCGCGGGCGTCCAGACTTGAGATGCGCACTCAGACGTTCCTGCAACTCCCGACGTCTGTGCTCACGCACCTCGTCGGGATGAGAAGGTGTAGGCGCAACATCTTCTTCTTCTGCGAATTCGCCGACCGAATGGGCCACTTCGTGTCCGCTACTCACCGCGACGGATCGGCTTGCAAGTGGCGAATAACGGTGAGCTTTTTTCATGGTCGGCACAGCTTGAGGGCCCTGCGACGGGCCGTGTATCCCCGGTAAAGTCTGAAGCATCTGCGGTCCCAGAGCGAACAAAACCATTGTGTGGAAGTTCGAGCGGGAGCATATCGCCGGCCTGTCGCCGCGGCGAAATTCTCCTGACTCCAGCGCGGGCACAGGTTCGTTGTGCACGAATTTGCATTGCGCCCAGCGATCTGAAATGGGCTCAGACCGTGGCCAGCTGTGCAGTTGATCGCCAACTTTCGCGACAAATTTTGCTCAAAGGGGTGGCGATGTCCGGTGGCTTGCGAGCAAAATGTTCGCCCATGCAAGTATCTGTGCTCCTGTTCGCGGGGTTGCGCCAACGCCTCGGCAAATCCTGTGTGGAACTCAACATCGAGCCAGGAACGACGGTCGCCGAGCTCCTTGTCCAACTCGGCGAGCGGTATCCCGAACTCGCTCCGATGCTCGGGCCCTGCCGCGTCGCGGTCGATCACACGTTTGTCCACGGCAGCGACAAACTCGGAGATCCCCCCGGCGAGCTGGCGATCATCCCCCCCGTCAGTGGTGGCCATACAGGCCCGAGGGCCGATGATTCGGCCACCGCGAAGTTCTATCTCGGATCCGACCCGCTCGACCCACAGGTGGTCGTGGCATCCGTCAGCCACCGCCACGCCGGTGGCGTCACCAGTTTTATCGGCAACGTCCGCCGACGATCCCGCGGCTGTGACATCGACCGCCTCGAATATACCGCCTACGAACCGATGGCCCTCGCCGTCATGCAAAAGATCGCCACCGACATCGAGTCCGACATCGAGGGGACACAGGTTGCGATCCATCATCGACTCGGTGTACTTACAATTGGAGAGACTGCGGTGGTCATTGCCGCATCGGCGCCCCACCGGGACGAAGCGTTTCGCGCGTGCCGGGCAGCGATCGAAGCCCTCAAGTGCGACGTCCCGATCTGGAAACGCGAGATCGCGGTCGACGGACAAACCTGGTTTGGCCAGGGGCCCTAGTAGCGAGCAGCCCTACGGGCGTTCCAGATTTGCACATGCACTCGCAAGCAGATCTTGAGCTTCGCTGCTCGGTTCAACGTTCAAGCCCGCCGTGTATTCCGTACTAGAAGTGCACCACGGGGCCGACCTCCGCGACGATGTCGTGGGCGACTTGGCCGTGTTCAAACACCGCATTATACCCGGCCTCTATGTCAAAACCGAAGTGTTTGGTCACCCACAGATAGGTGCCTGCTCGCCCGCCGACGCCGGCGTACACATTACGTGTATGCGCAAATATAAATTCGACTGACGGACCGATGGCGATGTAGGGCGTCACCCTGTGGTGGGTGTGAAATGGTTTTTTAAACAGCAAATCGATCGGCAGCAGGGCTCCTTTGGGGTAGGCATGTGCTCCAGCCGTCAACTCGATCTCCAACCAGTCGGGGATCACCTGTAGCTCATAGCCGGCACTGACCCCCGGGTGCACGCTCACACGACGTCCGCCATCGGTGCCGGAGCCCTTGGGACCGACCACGGTTACCACCGAAAACCGGGCCCCGATCAGGCTCCATGTGTGGACTTTGTGGTGTCCACCATGGCCGCACCCATCTTCTTTTTTATGTATGTGCACAGGTTTCGCAGACGCCTCTTCGTCCGGACCCTCGACCGGATCGACTGCGTGCTCGGACGTTTCCTCCGCCGATGCGTGGGCCATCGCCGGACATGCGAGGAATACATGCATCAGCATGTATGCACCGAGTCGGGTTTTCCACGTCCGCTCTCCCGGTCGTACGGGGTTCCAACAATTCATGGCAACGGCTCCACCGGGCCTTTGCATGATGGCACGGCCTGCGGCCTCCTCGAGAAGCCGATGTGCATGCACCTTTTCGCCCCACCCAAACGCAGACATCCACCCACGAACGGGCTCTTTGGTGCGTTCGCATTTTGCGCAAACTCTCGAAACAGCGCGTAGCTCATGTGCGCACACCGTTTGTGTTTTCGCGCATCGCGCACTCGTTTTCGAGCTACAGTATCTCCATGCAGGTGCATCGTTCGTTTCGAAGTCACAGCGTCTCGCGCCACGTTTCCGCTTCTCTGCCATGTTTGCTCATGCTCGCGCTCGGGTGTGGCGGCGACGATGCACTCGAGACAGATAGCGATACCGACCTTGGCCCGACCGTGGCCGGGACCTCCTCGGGCCTGACACTTGGGTCATCTTCGAGCGATGAGACCCTTGGGACATCTACGTCGACAGATGGCGAATCCGACCCGGGATCGAGCTCGAGCGACAGCGATCCCACCGACCCGACACTCGATCCGACCGACACCTCGAGCACCTCCGATTCCGAAAGTGAAAGCGATTCCGACACCGATGATACCGGCGGCCCGGTGTGTGACCCGTGGACCCCGGGCGTCGAGTGGATCGGAGCAGACTGCGGGCACGACGACGACTGCGGCTACGAACAGGGGATGTGTCTGCTGGCCGAAGAAGGTTTCCCCTGCGGTACGTGCTCACAACCGTGCGATGAGTTTTGCCCCGACGAAGTCGGGACCCCCGAAACGTTTTGCATCGACGCAGTCGATGTCGGTTTCAACATGTCTGAAGGTCTATGTGTGTCGCAGTGCAACCCGGAGATCTTCGGGGGGAACGGTTGCCGCGAGGGCTATGCCTGCGTCGCTCTCGAGCGCTTCGAACAACCCGGCGTCGTCCGCTCGGTGTGTGTGCCCGAGGAATTTGAGCCCCCCAAAAGCGACTGTCTGCAACAACTCGACGACTACGGAGTTGTCTATACACCGACATCCGTCCCGCTCGACCACCCGGATGGCTACCCGAACCTCGACTGCATCGTCGAGGATCCGGTGTATCTACACAGCCCAGTCGCCGATGTCGGGATCCGCTACTACTACGACGACAACGAGGCACCGATCCTCGTCTCGTGCGAGACGGCGCTTTCGATCTACCACATGGCGACGATCATCCGCGATATGGACGGCATCGAGCTCGAACACATCGGAACGTACAGCTGCCGGGTCATTGGCGGGACCCAGACGCTGTCACAACACGCATTCGCAAACGCCATCGACCTCTCCGGGTTCTTGCTCGACGACGACAGTTTCTACTCGGTCGAGTTCGACTGGGAAAAGGACCAACCCAACCCCGTGAGCGATGGTGGAGCCTGGCTCAAGGACCTGATGGATGCCTGCTTCGCCATGGACATCTGGAACATCATCCTCACGCCCAACTACAACGCCGCGCACTACAATCATTTTCATGTCGACCTGACACCGGGCTCGAATTTCTACGAATAGCCGGTTCGTGTGGCGGCTCGCACCAAAGCGTTTGCGATGGATGAGTCCGCGGGAGTATCAGGTCATATGCGGTTTCACGAACGGGTCCACGGGGTTTACTTCGACGATCTCGACGCTTTCCAGATCCTCCACAATGCGCGCTACCTGTTGTTGTTTGAGCACGTCATCGGATCGTTTTGGCAGCATTTGGGTTGGTCTGCCCTCGACTTCGCCCGTCACCCCGACCAGTATCATCTCGTCCGTTCCAACCATGTCGAGTACCTCCGACCGGTGACGGGTACGGGGGCGGTACGCGTCCGTGTTTGGGTCGAGCGCCTGGGGACGACGAGCCTGACGTTTGGTCTGCGGGTGCTCCCACTCGACGAGGATGTCGAACACGCGAACGGCCAGCGGGTTGTCGTCCGCGTCGACCACAAGACCAAAAAACCGACGCCGTGGAGCGATGAGTTTCGCCGGATCATCGCGCCGTACCGCCGAGACCTCGACCCGGAAACTGCGCGCTCGGACGAGGCGTAACGGCACAACTTGTGCTTACAAGTGGTGCGAGGAGCCTGCCGTCGAGACGGCGACAACAGAGTTCCGCATCAAGTGTGTATCCGCAACGCTGCCGGTTAGACAGCCTTGGCCGCAGCCCTTCGAGTGATCACCCAATACTCCGCCGGAACCCGCACACGCTCGCCCGTCGGTAAAAACTGGGTTGTATTGATGACGGTGTTTCCGGTGGATTGCAGCTCAAATCGGTCGCTGGGGAACTGAGCGACGATATCGCCATCCTTGAGCTCGGCCGGTGTGATCCCAAATCGAAATACGCGTGCGAGCTTGGGGGGAAACTGGCCTCCGGTTTGAACCGCCAAGCTGGAGAAGTAGGTCTCGGCCGACGGTGCCAGCTCGACCATGTACATACACCCTTTTTCACCGAGCAGGATTTCGAGGCTCTCCACCATCTGCGGCCAATCCGGGGGTTTGAGCTGGTGAAGGACCGTCCGCACGTAGAGGTTGCAATCACCTGTCCGTTCATGCATCTCATGTGCCTGTTCGGCTACCAATGCATCGAGAACTTCGTAGGTCACGTTTGCTTCGCTTGTGGTCTCTCGAGCTCCGGCGATCGCCGCCGAAGAGATATCGACACCAATCACGCGCTCGAAGTGGTGTGCGAGGAATCGGGTCAGCGTCCCGTTGCCGCACCCGAAGTCAACCAGAGGTAAACCGGGGGGCATAAACCCCTTAAACCGGGGGAGATCCAAAGCGGCTGACTCCTCGGGGGGACAGTCCCAGAAAGCTTCGCCGCTGATGTTGGCGATGTCTTTCCAGTAACGATCCCAAGCGTCCCGGTAGCGGTTTGAATCTTTGCTCATGCTCTCGTTACTCCACCGGGCCCTGCCCGAAGCGATCGATATTGGTGTCCAAATGAAACAACAGGTGAGGGCAACAGACAACGATTCACTGGATTTTGCACCTCAGCCCTCATTCGTGGGCACACACAAGAACACGCTCATTTACGAGCGATAATAACGAGACCATAGAGACATGTCCCTCAATGCAATCTTCTCTGTTCGCCGACGCCCAGCTGAAGACCTCCCCAGAGCGAGAGCCTGCGATAGCAGCCAAGCGATATGCTTTAAGAGACATCTTACTTTACCGTGTACCGCGCCGGGTGCGCTAGGTAAAATCAAAAATAGCCGTGGTTTTTCTCGCATCCTCGATCCTCGCGACCTCGTAGCAGCTCACCGCAAATCCAGTTCTCGGACGCTCGCGGTGCGCGAACTCAAGGTGGCTGATCAGACAGTTGAGGTCCTGTCCGCAAATACGGATCCCTGGACAGAACGCCTCCGAGGTGAGACTTGCGAAGATGCGGAAAAACGCACGACGAAGGCGTTCTACGGGTGCGTGCACTTGCAAAGCTGCAGCCGAATCGGCTGATACTCGTGCTCGCACAACCGAAGTATAACGTGCGGCGAATGTCCCAGCTCACACAGCCGAGTACGGCGATGGTGCTCGCCGACGATGTCCCGTTCTCGCGTGGGCAGTGGTCGGGCTTGATGGTGGCGTTCGGTCTCGGACTCGGAGCACTTCAATTTGCGGGCATCCTCGCCCTGGGAAGCCTCTCGGCCACCGCCGGAGCTGCCCTCGCACTCCTGGCCTGTGCGCATGCATCCCTGCGCCACCAACGACGCTCGCGTTTTCTCCAGCAAGCGTGTACCGATGGAAATCGCCTCGTTGCCCAGGGTCGCCTCGACGAGGCGCGACGGGTCTTGGTCGACGCTTCAAAACACGCTCGACTGGTCCCGCACCTCCATGCGCTGCTGCTGTTTTGCCGGGGGATTGTCGAGCTGCTCCAAGGCTCACTCGGCCCGGCACGCACACTGTTTGCCCGCGCTGTTGGGAGTGGCTGGCTCGAGCCGACGGGTCCTCTCTCCGGAAGCTACGCGGAAGTGTGTCTGTGGATGTCCCTGTGCGAAGTCATCAGCGGAGATATCTCGCAGGCCTGTGTCTGGCGGTCGCGGGTTGCGACGCCCATCCCTCCCCCTCCACCTTTGGCCGCACATCACCTCCTGCTCGATGTCCTGATCGCTTGCCGTCAAGGACGCTACGACGATGCGCTCCAGCGCCACGAGCTGGGGATCGCCAACGCTCGCCGACATCTGAATCAACGCGAACTCGCCACGCTCGATGTGGTCGCAGGCTTCGCCCTCGAGCGAGCACGCGGAGGGAGTTATCGTCAACACGCCGATCAAATCGTCGATTGGCGCGAACTCGACGGTATCGATCTTTCCCACCTGGTGGTTCGATGGCCCGAACTCGCGCAGTTCCTCGCCCGGCGCGGACTTTAAAAATAATCGCTACGAGATCTCCGCGACATAGGCGACCGCTTCGACCTCGACCCGCCACTTCGGATCGAGCAACGACGCGACCACGACGAACGTCGACGCGGGGGGAGCCGAGGCGAAGACTTCACCGTGGGCCCTCGCCACCTCCGACCAGTCGTCGCGGTTGACCAAAAAGACTCGTGTCCGAACGACCATGTATGGTTGACCATCCGCGAGCTCGACGACCGATTGCTCGATCAGCTCGAGGCAACGCATGGTCTGTCGCCACGGGTCATCGACACCGACGGTCGAACCGTCGTCGCCAATCGGAGCTGTCCCCGAAACCAGGATCGTATCGCCGGACCGCAGCGCCCGACAAAACCCGATCGGACGTTCGTAGGGGGAACCTGAGAAGTGGCGGCGGATAGACGCAGACATCGACCTGGTCTTACCAAATCGCAGCCACAGCGAACCTGCCTCGTAGCCGGTCGACGCACCGTGAAACCGACTGCACCCTCTCCATACGAATGTGGCGGCAAAAATTTACAGCGTTGATGCAACCTCAAGCTATGGCAAATTCGAATTTCTCTTGTATGGTAAAGATGTGACTTTGGCTTGATGAGAACAACTTGACGCTGAGCCCACGGGAGGACCCATGTATTCCCATGCTGACCATCGCCCCATGGCAGTCCAATCTGTCGTGTCTGCCAAGATCACAGCGACTGCTGTCACAGCTTCTGCCATCCACAGGTTTGAGGTCGACGAACTCACCGTGACGGGTGCGCGTCTGCGTGGCTCCTCGCAACTCCCTCGTCGCAAGCCGTTCGACATCATCGTCCATGTTCCGTTTTATCCGCCGATCCGCCTGCGGGCCCGGGTCACGCAGCGGTCCGCGGGAGGATGCGACGTGCACTTCATCCACGACTTCGACTTTACCGAGGACCAGATTCAAGCGGCCCTACTCTCCGAACTAGAACGCTCCCACACGGTCAACTAGCCGCGGGTGCGGGTGGGAATCATGCAAGTACATTGATTCCGTGATCGACGTCGGTGGTGAGGATCTCGTAGGCGCACCCACGATCCGAACGCAACAACGCGACCTCGCACCACTGACCCCGCTCACGGCTCTCCAATAACAATTCACAATCGGCGATCTTGGTGTTGAGGCAGTGGCGCAGGCCACCGTCGGGGTTGAGGTACTGCAGGGCGACGAAGTCTCCGCGCTCGCCGGTCACCGTCCATGTCATTCGGTTGTCGCCCTGGCTCGCCTGAAAGCTCCATGTGCCGACATCGACGTCGACCTTCGGGCGCCACAGACGTTGCAGGGCGTCGAAAGGCCACTCGCGCCCGCGAAACCGCAGACGCGCACCCGTGAGCCACGGACTGAGCACGGGACCAATGGAGATCTTCCCAGAAAATGCCTCGAACACGGCTGGCTCGTCGCCGGCGAACAGGTTGCACTGGGCCCAGTGATATTGCGGATTGTGTGCAGGGCCCCAGTTGTGCCCAAACGCACCGGGCCAACCGTCGAGCTCCCAGGTCTCGTCGCCGAGGGTCAAGGTTCCATGCATCTGCAAATAGGGTGCAGGCGTGTAGATCTTGTTTTTGGGAAACCCACCGGTGTACATCCAAGGATGGGCAAACACATACATGGCGGGTCCTTGAGTACGAAACGACAGGTCCCAACGCAGTTCGGCCGTGCCCGCTCGGACGGAGCCACAACACGTTCCCGTGCCTTTCGGACCGGAGAATTCGAGCCGCCCCGAGCCGATCACAACCGCGGCCCGCTCCCGCGACAGTTCGCACGCAGCTGCCGGAACAGTCATCTTGCCACCGGTGTTGTTGCCCTGGTCAAAGCGGATCCCCCAAACCTCGGCCACCGCCTGGTCGGGTCGATCGGTCGGCGACAAGATCGTGTACTTCACCCACAACGCCCGCCCTGGATGACCGGGGTCGTTGACCTTCAAAAAGTAGGACTCAACGTGCCCACCACGACCATCCCAGCGCATCCCATCGAGCTGTGGAAACCGCTGTGCTCGCACCTGTGGATCCTGCGTCGCCATCAGGCCCATGGGACGACCAGGCGCGAAAGTTGTCAAGCGCGGACCACTCGCATCCGGTGGTTTTCTCGCCGCAGCCGACTTCTAACCCCATCAGAGGAGTCCCACCGGGCACGTCGTGCGCACTGGTTGCATGCATTTGCAACCGCTTGAGGTAGATGCTTCTTCATCGCACATACAACGCCCGCAATCGATCTGTCTGCATGGCAAATCCAGGTTGTTACGCGAGATCCTGACGTCGCCAACCGGTTGGGGTGCGTCGCAACTCGTAGGTCGGGAAGTAGTGAAGATCGAGGCGGAGGGTGAGCAACAGGGCCTTCCCTTCCAAATCGACAGTCTTCAGGCGGACCGATGACCGATCGGGTCGACCGCGTACAGCTTCGACAAAACGATCGAGGTCGGGTGTGGGTTGCCCATCGACCGCGACGATCAAGCGCGCCGCACGAATCTTCGATCGTGCTGCCGGTGAGCCGTACCAATACAGCGAAATGTACACACCCTCCGGCGAGATCCCGCGCTGCATCATGGCCGCCCGATGGGGTGCCTGCAACAACGCCCCGCCCCAGTGGACGATGCGATCGGTGCCGCGGCCATCGGTCGTCAAACTGTCGGCCACAAATGTCACCGTGCGACCATCTCGCAACACGTCGACCTGCATCGGCCCCTCGCGGGCCGCCTTCTCGAGGGTTCGAAACCGGGTCGCCGGAGCGCCGTTGAGTGCGAGGATGAGATCGCCGACCTGCCAGGGAGCGTCCACGAGCTGACGCGAAATTCTTTGTACCTGCAAAATACTTCGCGCGTCCGGGTCGTGGGCTTCTAACGCCGCTGCTGTCTCGGCGGTCAGACCCCGGTGCCGCGCCTTGGCCAGGGGTAGATAGGCGAGTTCCACCCCGATATCGCAAATTTCCACCGACGTACCACCCTGGACAGCCGGGAGTAAATCGCGGATGTGCGAGGCACACAGGCCGTGCTCGACCGTTCGTTGGTCCTTGCCTTTTTGATAGGAAAAGGCGCACCACAGGGCGACCACTTCGGACTGCTCATTGAACAGTGCCCCGCCACGGGTTCGGACAGCGGCGGAAATCGCGATTCGCTCGAAGTTGGCTTCGCGAAATCGCGGCGGCTGGGGCAGCGGCAACTCGAGCGGCTCGATGGTCGTCAGCTCGCAGCTTTGCTGCAACACGTGATGCCCACGACGCAGGGCAACCAGTGAGAGTTTGTCCCCCGGTTTGGCCGGCTGACGGGCGAGCGAGGCACTGCTCACCGAGGTATCACCCAGTGCCCGCGGGTCGTAGCGGACGAACGCGAGGTTGTGCAAAGGATGTAACAGCACAATTTCGCCGGGTACTTCGAGGGTACCGCCAAACGTCAGACGAACATCCCCGAGCGCGATCGGAATGGTGGCCCGCGAGGTCACCAACAGGCCGCGTACATGGTCGATGATCAACCCTGTGCCGCGAAACCGGCTTCCGTGGACACCATCGATTTTAAACGGGATTGCTAACTCGACCGCGACCAGACTGCGCCCGAGCTCGGGCTTGACGTCCGCGGGTTCCTCCTCCGGGGGATCGCCTTGTGTCTCCGGTGTCGGGTCCGTCTGCCCAGGTGGTTGTATACTCACAGAATTGGAGACCTCTTCGGACTCTGTGACGGTTTCCAGCGGCCGCTCCGGTTCGGAGCAGGGGGTCGCCATCCACAGGCCGGTGCCCGAATCGAGTACCGACCGCTGCATGCGATTCCACTGCCGGTCCATCGTGATGGTCGCAACCCGGACCCGTGGCGGCGAGTCGAGATTGAAAAATCGAACCGTGGCCGTGTCGCCGTGGGCGAGGGTTTCGAGCCGTGGGATTGCATGTGCAAGTGTTGGTGTCGGGCTGCCATCGATCGCCGTCAACACACTCCCGCGGTCGACGTCGCAGTCGGCAAACAGATAGCCCTTGTTGGCGACATACACTCCGTGCATCGGCACCTGATGTGAGCGGGCGCGCTGGTAGGAAAGGTCGTGAAGGACCGCCCCGCCGACCTCGACAAACTCGGTCGGCGTGACCCGATGGAGATCTCCCACAGGCACCGGGATCTCCATGGGAGTGCCCCCCCGCTCGATCGAGAGCACCACCTCCTCACCGACACGCGCGTCGAGGACTTCTTCCACAGCCACAAATCCCGCGACCTCACGGCCGTCGACCCTGCACAGAACATCGCCGAGTTCGAGTCGCTCAGCGGCGGGACTGTCGGGCAAGATGTTGCGCACGACCAACAGACCGATCCCGTCGGGGAAGCTCTTTCGGACCTGTTCCTCGGTTTCGGTCCGTAGGCCCAGGCGCCGAAGTTCATCAAACGGTGTGTAGGCAAACGTCGTTAATAAGGTTCCGCGGGTGACCGGTTTCCCCTCTCGGATCAACTCGAGCGCCCGCACGACCCGGGCAAGGGGAAGGAAGAAAGAGGACGCCGCCTGGGTCCGCGCCCCGGCATTGAGGGCGACCACATGCCCAGCAATATCCACCACCGGAGACCCCGACGACCCGCCAGAAGTCGAGGAGGCCGCTTGCAAATAGTGGGTGTTAAAATCGTTGTATCGGCCAATTCCATAGCTCGGCGCAGGCCTGTCGAGACGCGCAAGGGTCCCGGCCAGAATCGACAATTTCTCCCCGGCATCATTGCCGACAACGCGGATCTCCGCACCGACAACGGCCCGCTCAGGAGACAGCGGCAGCGATGGCGGTTGGAGGAATTTCAGGTCGTGGGGGTCGTAGCGATAAAATCCGAAGTCGTGCACAGGATCGCGGTACAGCGGCCTGAGCGGTACTTCTTCGTGGTCCAAAAACACCGCCTCGGCGACCACTGGGCCCGGTCGCACAACATGGCGATTGGTCAGCAAAAGTCCACGCTCCGCATCGACGACGAACGCCGTTGCCTGCGAGGTCGCATTCCAGTCGGTATCAAACGGACGTGTGCCGTCGATCCGAACCGAGACAACCCCCTGGGCAACCCGCTCGAGGGTTTGAAGCCAGTCATGGGCTGGCGATCGACCTTGTATGGTTTCCAAACGACTCCTCCGGATAACTGCATCTGCAAACGATGCTGAACGCGTCATTTGCGCAAGGGACCTCTAACAGCTTACCCGAAGGCCCGCACATCTCTCGATGTTTCGAACCTCGGGTGCAAATGCACCTGGTCCAACACGCTCGTCTGCGCTTCGACGGATCTTGCGTTCGCAATTAAACATCAGGGGCGTTCTTGGAACTCCGCATATGCAAATGATCGGGTTCTCGATGACAACATCCGTGCACGTGCAAGCACCAGCGAGGTCACACAAAGGGCGCAGATTTTACCTTGACGTCCTTACTCACGCGGGGGACAACATCCGACATGAATCGCTTAGCCGTGGGAATTGCATCTGCCTCGCTCATCTGCTTGTCGATCGGCTGTGGTGACACTGAAGAAGGTGTAACGCTTTCGGCGTCGGGAACTGGGAACGCCAGTGCCAGTTCGACCACCGACGCATCTCGCACCGATACCGATACCGATACCGATACCGGTGCCGATACCGATACCGACACCGGTAACGAAACCTCCGGCTCTGAGAGTGACACCGACAACACGACGGACGGCTCGACCACAGACGATTCAACGACCGACGAACCCACCACCGGGATGCCCACCACCGGGATGCCCACCACCGGGATGCCCACCACCGGGATGCCCACCACCGGCGGCGCAAGTTGTGGCGACGGCAACGTCGACTCGATGGAACAGTGCGATACCGACAACCTCAATAACTACACCTGTCAATCACTCGGCTACGACAGCGGCGTTTTGGCCTGTGACCCTGTCACCTGCACCTTTGACGCCTCTGGTTGTATGAGCAACCCGACCACCGGCTAACCCATCTCCACCTGTCTCATGGCGGTCCAAACAGTGCCAGGCCGAACGGTCGTGGCGCTGTTTGTCCTTTGTACAAGCATTTATTTGTGGACCGCACCCGGGCGGATCCAGTTTCCCGACGACGAGATCGTCTACCAGACGACGGCGTCGCTGTACGAGCGCGGTACCCTCGATATCCCGGGTATCGCCAAACCTTCGGGTGAGCCCGAAGGTCGTCCGAGGGGAACATTTGGCTGGGAGTACGGACGGGATCACAAGCGCTACGGGTTTTTCGGCCACGGACTCTCACTCGTTGCCCTGCCCGCCTATGCCCTCGGCAATCAAACCTACGACCGGGTGCCGCACACCTGGCGTCACGCCGTCCGCTCGAACCACTACTTTTTTCACACCCGCTCAGCCCATGCCGACTGGACCCGCCTAGTCGTCAGCCTGACCAACTGTGTGGTGACGGGTCTCGCCGTTGCGGTGTTTGCCCTGTGGCTTTCGTGGCTCGGGTTTACGCGACGCGTCGCCGTAACAACCTCGCTGATGTACGGCCTGGGCACCTGTGCGTGGCCGTTTTCCCGCACCTTTTTGAGCGAACCGCTTAGCGGCCTGTTGCTGGTGGCCACCGCGGCATCAATCACCTGGTTTCACCGCGCGCGCGCCCGCGGGGATACGCCCTACATTTCGCTGTGGCTCGCCGGAGCCTTGGCCGGATTCTCCGTACATACACATATTCTCAACCTGACGGCGCTGCCGGCTTTGCTTGGCTATGCATTGATTCCGTTGTGGCGCGCGCGGGCCCTCACCCACACCCGCCGGGCGTGGGTCGGTGGGCTCCTCCTCGGGTCGGCCATCATCGGTCTGTGGCTCTACGGTCAGTACTGGCGCTTTGGCGACCCCTTCGAAACGGGGCGATTTGGCTACTACAGCCACAGTGTGCTGCCATTCGAGGCGATGGCGGCACAACTGATCGCTCCGGGCCGCAGCGTTTTTGTATACGCACCAGCAATTTTGCTCGGCCTGTGGGGTCTTCGCAGCGCCTGGCGCAGGATCCCCGCCGCCCTGTGGATGGCTCTGAGTGTCGCCGGCCTGCGCTATTTGATGATCTCGACGCGGAGCGATTGGTGGGGCGGATGGGCGATCGGCCCGCGTCACCTCGTGCCGGTGGTCGCATTTTTATTGTTGCCGCTGGCGTCCGCCCTGCAAGAACTCCGGCAACGCTGCGAGCGACGTCGGATCACAACGGTGCTGTGGTGTCTCGGCCTGCTCGCCTGTGTCGGACTGAGTGGCTACCTCGCCTGTTTTTCGATATTCGAGTGGATGTGGACCCTGATGATCGACCCTGACGTCGGCCCGATCGAGCTGATGGACACGAGTCACTGGCAGTGGTGGGCCAGTCCATACGTCGGCTTTGCGGGCCTCGAAGTCGACATGCTATCCGCCGGTGCGAAACGCCTGCATGCCTTTGGGCATGTGGGATTGCTCAATGTGTTTCGAGGTATCGGAGTCCTCGCGGCGGCCGCAGCGTGTATCCTGGCTTGGGACCTACGTGGTCGGAGTCACACGAATCAGCCTGAAAACCGTCGTTTCTGAGTCGAATCACGTTCTCGGGAAGTTGGTACTAGCGCCGGGCATGTCGTCTCACGCGTGACCGTGTTATCCGCGAAGTATGCAGCCTGAGCACTTAATCTTACCTAACAGTTTGATACCTACGTGTACTCGGTGCGCCGCGTTGCTCGTCACAGCGATGCTCGCGGGATGCGCGTCCGGTGAAGCGACATCGCTGGACAACGAAACAGCAACAACTGGGACCACGGTCGCCACGACAGACGCCACCGATAATACTGCTAGTACAACGACCGAAGGCACAACTGCCGACACGGATCCCTGTGAGCCCGGCGAAGTGGAGAGCTGCGAGCTCGATGGATGCAGTGCCGGCCTCCAGCTGTGCGATGCCGATGGGATGGCGGGTGAATGCATCTGTGCGTGTCCCATGGGTGGCGACTTCGTGGAAGAGACCTGCCAAAGCGACAACCTCGAGTGCCCAGAAGATACCGTCGCCAGCGAGGAAGGGTGTGTCGGTCAACAGGTCAGTGGCTACACCTGCCCAGATGGCGGTGCTCCGACGGACGATATCTGTGTACCATCAATGGATAATCCGCGTACCGATATCGAATGTGGCGAGGGCGGCAGTTCTCTCGTGGGTATGCCCACGATTGCCAACATCCCGCATTGCGGGCTCAATCAAAATCTCGCCGGCTCGGAGGACGCGTTTTTGATGCTGCCCGAGTGCGACATTATCAACGACGTCACGTACCGCGCATTTGAGGGGAATAACGGCTACACCGTCTGCGCCGCGATCAACGTCCAGATGTACATGATGGTGTATGTGGCCAACCGTGTGATCGGCGGGAGTGCGGCCAGCTACCCGGGCGAGCCGATGTACGAAGATGTCACGGTCCCACCCCAGTGCCCAGAGGGTTGGGAACCCCTCGGCGAGGATATGTGCCAGTACGCGGCGACCATCCCTGAATAGTTGTATATGCTATTGGTGACATGTCCGACACCCTGTGCCGCTGCCACGGTCCGTTTGGACTGGTCACACTCTCGAGTTTGCACCCAGATCTCGGGCCCGTCTGCGGGTTTGCAGATCGTCTGGAGAGCAGCGTCCGCAAACGTGTCGGAAGGATAGCCGGACCGGCGTTCGGTGGCTCGAATTAATTTGTACACACAAACAAGTCGATGGATGAACACCGACTCGTTTCTGAGCTCTTGCTCGTGTGTCCGTGAATACCGCTACGATGATTCGCTTTCAGTCTTCTTGAGCCACGCGCCGAGGGTGCTTCGCGGAACATCGAGAAACGTGGCCGCCCGGCGGATCGACCCCCGCTCGCTGAGAATCTGGGTGAGGAGGTTGTGCTTCATTTCGCGAAAGGTCCCCCGTGGTACCTCCAGACAATCGGGCGTTCGCCCCGGTTTTTCGCTATTGCGGGTCCGACGGCGGGTCTGCGGCACCAACTCAGCACCGGTGATCGGACCCTCGCTCAGGGCCGCTGCCCGCAACAAACAGTTGCGAAGCTCGCGGATGTTGCCCGGCCACGCGTAGCGCCGGGCGGCTGCATGGGCATCTTGGGTGAGCTCGATGGCGCGGCCCAACTCCCGCTCGAACTCGGCGGCAAACCGGGCGAGGAGCAAGGCGATATCACTGCCGCGTTCGCGCAACGGCGGAAGATCGACACTCAGGACGCTGAGGCGGTGGAACAGATCTTCGCGAAACATTCCCGCGTCGAGCAGCTCTTCGATCGGTTGGTGGGTCGCCGAGATCACCCGCACATCGACAGCTTGCTCGCGCTCTGAGCCGACCGGTGCGATCCGTCGGGTCTCGAGCACGCGCAGGAGTTTGCTCTGCAACACCACCGGCAATTCGGCAACTTCGTCGAGAAACAGGGTCCCGCCGTGGGCCCTTGCAAATGCACCGATATGGTTGCGGTGGGCACCGGTAAACGCTCCGCGGACGTGGCCAAACAGCTCACTCTCAAACAAACCTTCGGGGATCGCCCCACAGTTGACAGCGACAAACGGAGCCTCGTGACGGGTGCTGAGGCGGTGCAGCTCACGGGCGGCGAGCTCTTTGCCGGTTCCAGTTTCGCCGCGGACCAGGACGGGCTGGCCGATCCGCGCGAACTTTTGCAAGGTCCGCTGAAGGCTGCAAAACGCCGGGCTCGCCCCCAACATCCCTGTTTCCTCGGCGACTTGGGCCGGACGTGGGTCGACCACACGCGCCCGCCAGTTGCCGAGTTTGAGGGTCATCCCCGGCCGCAACCACGCGCGTTCGATGCGGACGCCATCGAGGTGGGTCCCGTTTTTCGACTGCAGATCTTGAAGTAGGTAGCCGCCGGACTCACGGGAGATCTGGGCGTGACGGGTCGACACGAAGTTGTCGCGAATCGGGACGTCGACGGCACCGGAACCCAGCACGACACGCCCGCGCAGGGGAATGACTGCGTCTTCGACCTCGAGGGCGAGCTTTGGACGTTCATCTTCACGGTGAACCAACCGCAGGCGGACGGTCGATTCGTCGACGTGGGCGGACGGCTTCGACGCGGCGACGCGAGCGGGGGTAGAGACCGTTCGCTGAGTTGTTGGAGGATCGGCGACGCGAGCGGAAGTGAAGGCCGGGGTTGGAGCTTCGGACAGGGTCTGCATGCTCTGCCCCATCGGCAGGACTTCGCCTGTGTTGCACCACCTGCAAAAAAACTTTGAACGATTTTCGCTCGCCGGGTCCGCGCAATCGAAACCGATGGTTGCAATGGCCGTCACCTTGCGCGGGCAAATCTTGGCTAGAGCGCAGTCGCCCGCCGTGGACGCAGGGCCGAGATCAGAAGTTGCTCGCCTGCGACGTCGGCCGCCACGCACCACACACCGCAGTGGTTCGGGGCCATCGACTCGATCCCCGATTGACAGGCGGCGAGCTCCCGCCGGGCGACAAACTCGTGTAGATGCCGAAGGTAGTGCTCCGCGGTGCCCCGTGCGTGGGGCCCAAAGAAATCCCAATGCAACTTGCGAAGTGGTTGTGACATGGCTGTGATGCGATTTGCGAATTGGGCTTTGTGACCTCCGTGTGAACACACGGGGACATCGAGCCCCAGCGGATGTGATGCGTCGGCGACGCTTGTATCATGCCGCCGAATCCGTACCGACCGGGGAGCCATGGCCGAACGCATTGTTATCGTCGAAGACGAGCCCGACCTCGTCTCCATCCTCGAATACAGCTTGACCAAGGAAGGCTTCGAAGTCGCATTTGCCCATACCGGCGCCGAGGGACTGCGGATGGTTCAAGCTTCGCCACCCAACCTGCTGCTGCTCGACGTGATGCTGCCAGATATGTCGGGGATCGAAATCTGCAGGCGACTCCGCAGCACGCCCGCGGGCAAGGAACTCCCGATCATTATGATGACCGCCCGCGGCGAAGAGGTCGATCGCGTGGTTGGATTTGAAGTCGGTGCCGACGATTACGTCGTCAAGCCGCTGAGTGTCCGCGAACTCATCCTGCGGGTGCGCGCGGTACTGCGGCGGCGAAGTACCCAGCCGGCCGAGCCCGAGTTGGTGAAATTTGGTCGCTTGCGGATCGACCAGGCCGGCCATCGGGTGTGGGTCGACGACAATGAAGTTGTATTTACAGCTTTAGAGTTCCGCCTGCTGACGACGCTGGTCCAGCGTTGTGGCCGGGTCCAGACCCGCGACACCCTGTTGCACGATGTGTGGGGCGTCGCACCGGGCCTGACCACGCGCACGGTCGACACCCACGTCCGCCGGTTGCGAAAAAAACTCGGACAGGCCGCGCCCTATGTCCAAACCCTGCGTGGCGTCGGCTACCGGTTTAACTCGGATGTCCCCGAAGGGGCTGTGGAGGGAGAGGCTTTGTGAGACTCGGCATCCGCGGCAAGCTGTTTCTTGCCTCGGTGGTCGTGGTGCTCATCGGCGTGGTTTTGGCCGGGTTCTACTTTGACGGCCAAGTCCGCGAGTTCGCCCGCAAGCGGGCTGAGACAGAGCTGTCCCACCAACTCCAGATCGTTCGCGATATCGTCGTCCATCATCCCTCGCTCGCCGATACCGATGCCGATGCCCTTGCCCGCAAGGTCTCGAAACTCGGAGAAGTCCGCGTCACCCTGATCGATCACGCGGGACGGGTGCTGGGTGATTCAGGTGTGGCCGCCCAAGCCGTCGCCGCGATGGAGCTTCACGATACCCGGCCGGAGGTGCTCGCAGCCCATGAGCACGGTTACGGAGCTGCGCTGCGGCACAGCGCGACGCTCGACAAGACCATGTTGTACGTCGCCGTGCCCTACACCCACAAACAAGGGGCCGGGATTGTCCGCCTCAGTCGTCCGCTGCACAGCCTCGACGAAGCGTTGCGTCAACTTCGTCGCGGCCTGATCTTTGCCTGCCTCCTCGGACTGATTGGTGCGACGATCCTCAGTGCTGTCGCCTCCCATGTCCTCAGTCGCGCGCTGCGGAGTTTGGTCCGCGACGCCTCTTCGCTGGCGGAGCGAGCCCTCGAACCTGCGCGACTGACTTCGGGCGTACCGGGCAAACTCGATGTCGACGGCACAGACGAGTTAGGCGAGCTGGCTGTCTCGCTCAACCGCATGGCCGACAAGCTCGCCTCGACCGTGTCGGAGTTGTCCGACGAACGCAGCCGGATCACGGTGGTCCTCGACAGTATGAGCGACGCGGTGGTCGCCATCGACCGCGACTTCCACATCGTCATGGGCAACCGCGCGGCCGAGCAGATGTTTGCCGTCGACCTCACCGATTCGCAGATCGGCCTCGAGCAACTGCGGGTACCTGCGCTTCACGACCTCGCCGCCCGGGTGCTCGAAGGCGAATCCGACGAAATCGAGTGCGAGACGCTGCGTCCGAGTAAACGCGTGCTGCAGGCCCACGGGCGACCGTTGCACAACGCCGATGGTGCGGTGCTGGTGATGCGAGACGTCACCGAATTGCGGCGTCTGGAAAGCATGCGACGGGACTTTGTCGCCAACATTTCCCACGAACTACGCACCCCGGTCGGGATCATCCGCGCCAACTCCGAAGCCCTGCTCGACGGGGCGATGCAACAACCTGAACTCGCGACCAGATTCTTACAAGCCCAGATCCGCAACGCCGACCGCCTCAAAGCCTTGGTCGACGACCTCCTAGAAATCGCCCGAATCGAGTCCGGTGCCTACAAATTCGATCTCCAACCCACCACCGTGGCTCCCCGGGTGCGTCGGGTGCTCGAGGGAATCTACGCGATCGCAGACGAAAAAAACATCACCCTCAGCAGCGAAGTCGACGACGACATTCGAGTGGTTGCAGATACACGCGGGCTCGACCATGTGCTCTTGAATCTGGTCGAAAATGCAGTGAAGTATACCCAGGACGGCGGCGATGTTGTTGTGCATGCAATAAATATTGAACAGCGCATCCGGATCTCCGTCATCGACAACGGGCCAGGTATCGAGCCGCACCACCGCGAACGCGTGTTTGAACGTTTCTACCGGGTCGATCCTGGCCGCGCCCGCGGTGTCGGCGGAACCGGCCTGGGGCTTGCGATCGTCCGCCACCTGGCCGAAGCCATGGGCGGAAGAGTCGGCGTCGATCCGGCGGGCTCGCGGGGAAGTGCGTTTTGGATCGAGCTCGACGCACCCAGACAGACGGCCGATCCCACCGCGTAGCTCACTTTTTTTATCTGTCATCTCCAAAACTTAGAAAAAAAATGACGGCCGACTAACCCAACCCGACCCCCGCGGCATAGTGGGGGGTGTGACGGTCCTTGGCGATACGACCCAAGCTCCCAACGGGTG
>CAZUPD010000027.1:54029-68740 GCA_964621785.1 uncultured Nannocystaceae bacterium | reverse complement strand
GGCGGACATCGAGGTACAGCGCGCTAAACGTGATGCGCTTGAGGACACGTCGCCAGTGGGGGAACCCCTCGTTTTCTGCACCGCGGGTGACATAGCTGCGATAGCTGTGTTGTCGTCGATATGTAAATGCATCGATCGCCATGGTCGCCAGAAGCTCGCGATTGCCCTGAAGGATCGGTCCCAGTGTGCGGTGGTCGACGAGCAAGCGGTCGAGCTCGGCGACCAAATCCGTACACAAACTCTCGCCGACCAAACTCGTGTACTCGTCGACCGCGCGCCACGTCGCGTGAACATTTTTGCCGACACGCCCGTGGACGCAGTGGGCCTCGAGTGTGCGCAGACGGGCCAGGGCCTGTTGGAGATGCTCGGCAAAGTTTGTCAGGGCTGTCGACACCCGCGAGGCGCTCACCAGGCGCCGGCGCTCGTCGGTAAACCCCCGCAGGTCGTCGATGAGTTCGAGCAGTTGGGCCGTCGTATCACGCAGCGTCGAGCGGTAGATACAGCCGAGCAATTTCAGATGCCGAAGCAGGACGGGCTCCGCCGAGCGATTTCCAAATGTGCATGCACTGAGTCCTTCGAACACCCGGGCAAACCACGGCGCCGTCTCGCCGCACTCCGCCAGCGTCGCCAGGCGAACCGATGGGGTCTTAAACCGCAAAAAAGCTGCCGTATCGGCAAAAAAATGACTCGCCTTGTAGGAGTTGCGATCGATCCCGAGGGTCCGCGGAAAAAACAAGAACGTCTCGACTTGGTAGCGGACCTTGCGTTTGCCGGGCTTGATCAGATAGCCGAGTTTGAGTTCGAGTTGGTTGGCGTCGTGGGGTTCTAAGCGATGGTCGAGGACATCGCCTCGTTGTGTCGACACAGCCGGGTGCGCCCCGCTGTGAAACCATCGTCCATCACCCATGGATCTGTCAGTGTGGCAAAAAAAAGATTGCTGTCAAAGGTTTTGTTGCCCAACGATCGGGTTCACGCACACATGCGCGTGAATGAAGGATGTCTTTTGAGTCATATAAGCGGCGTGTTGCAGATGTTGTGGACAGGTGTCGACATCTGACTCAAGGCCGGTCAGCTGGCTCAAATCCCGAATGTACGGGGTTTAAAGGTCGCCGGCTTCGAGCTCGCGCAGGGCCTGTTCAACTTCATATGTATCACCAAATAAATCCCCGCCGCCACCGGCGAGGTAGGCGCGGTAATCGGCGATCGCGGCTTGGTTTTGCCGGAGGCGCACGTGGGCATACGCCCGGCGAACACGGGTGAGCAGGTGATCGGCGTCGAGTTGAAGGGCCCGTGTGTAGTGCTCTCGCGCAATCGCAAACCGCCGGCGGTCGGCCTCGACAAACCCGAGTGCACTCAGGATGTCGGGGTCGTCCGGCGCCAGGTTTGCCGCCCGTAGGAGGTTGTCGACTGCGGCTTGCGTGTCCCCTCGGCGGTGCTCGAGCTGTCCGCGAATCGCCAGCCCTGTTGCACACGCTGGATCGAGGTCGAGTGCTCGTCGGACCTGTAGTTGAGCTGATTGAAGCTGGTCGTCGCGCAGGTACTCGCGGGCCGACTGGCAGGCGCAGTCGCGGGCCTGAGCTTCGCTCGGTGTCAGGACAATAGCGAGTGTCTGGGCGAAGCTTGCAACCTTCCGTGGCTCCGCGAGTTCGAGAGGCGTCTCGCCGGTTTCTCGGGACAGTCGGGGATTTGCACTGCGAGCGAGCAACCGCGCAAACGCTTGGAGATGGCCCGCTTTGGCCGCTTCGTGGAGCGGTGTGTTGCCCAGGGTGTCGCGGGCGTCGATCGGGGCACCGTGATCGAGCAGGAGATTAATGCAATTACAATCACCTGAGCGAGCAGCGTAGTGCAGCGGCGTCTTTCCTTCGGTCGTTGTCGCCGCGGCCACGCGCATCGGATCGATGCCATATGCATGTTTGAAGATCTGTGCGAGGAATTCGGGTCGACGGTCCAAGGCGAGCAGATGGGCCGCGGTGTTGCCCTCGTCGTCGCGATCGTCGAGCCGCGCCCCGGCGTCGAGCAGGCCGTCGAGAAGCGCAGGGGTCAGCCGTCGGGTGTGCAGCGCGTAGTGGAGGGGGGTCCACTGCTTGGCCGTTCGGGCTCGCGGATCGGCTCCGCGAAGCAGTAATTGTTCGAGGACATCGGCCGCGGCTACACCTGCTCGTGCGGCCAGATGAATCGCCGAAACGCCCTGGGAGTTTGTTGTGTGGACATCAAAACCGGCAGTGAGAAACAGCTCGACAACCTGTGGATGGTCACAGCCGTACTCGTAGGGGGTCGCGTCGCGGCGGTCCCTCGCGGTCATACTCGCGCCGGCCTTGAGCAGGATCGTACACATCTCGATCCGGGCGCGATAGGCCGCGCTGTGTAAGGGTGTACGTCCCTCGTGATCGCCGGCGTTGACCGGTGCACCTGCATCGATCAGTTGTTGGCTGAGTTCGGGCTGAACACCCATCGTCGTGTAGTGCAGCGCAGTCGCCCCGTAGCTGTCCGTAGCAGCGAGTTGTTGTGGACTGCACCCCGCTGCCAACATCTCGGCAACCTGCGAAAAACGACGGGCAAACGCATGGTCGACCAGGGCGGTGACATGTCCCATGGTACCTGTGATGGTAGCACGGTGCTTCGAGTCATCGCGCCGTTTATCGCGCCCGTTCGTACTCTTGCTGACGCCGGCGGAAGGCTTCGAGACCGCCCTCCATCAGGCGTAAAATATGGTCGCGGACATCGGAGACTGTCCCGCGTCCGACCAACTGACTGCGCTGTCCATCGGCCGCGAGCACGCAAACATTTTCCGCGTCTCCCAAAACCGGCAAGTTGGGGTTGTGGGTGATACACAGAAGTTGCCGGCGGGTTTTGACCTCGCGTAGCTGCGGCACGATCGCGTCGGAAATATAGCGGTTGTCGAGGTTGTCTTCGGGTTGATCGATCAGCAGCGGCGCCTCGCTCTCGAGCAGCAAGATCGGCAGCAACGCGGCACTTTTTTGCCCGGTCGACAGTTGATCGATGCCGCGCCACAGTGTCCCCAAGTGGAGCTCGATCCGGGGCACTTCGTCGAGGTCGAGGCTGTCGAGGTGGAGTCTGCGCGCCGGTTGTTCCCGCAGTTGTTCGACTAGCGATTGGGCGAAGTCGGCGGTGATATCCGCCATCCCGGCGAGCGCCTCGTGGTCGCCGCTGTCGCAGAAGATCGCCAATTGGGCAGGCGTGACTGCGGCGATCAGGCGATCGATGGGAGCGTTGTACTGCCTGCCCGACCGCCGCATGATCGAGACCAGAAACTCGCGAAACTCCTCGTGGGCGCCGTCCTTTTCAAACCGCACGCGCACGCGCCCGCCGAGCTGTCGATTGACACGTTCGGCCTGCACGTTGCGGGCGGCAAATCGTTGCTCGCGCAGCCGGTGAAAATTTTGAATCAGTTGCGTACGCAATGTTTTTGCCGCCTCGGCATCCCGCTTGTGGGCGTCGATCGCCTGGGCGGCCTGGGTCAGCCGGGCGACCTGGGCCGCCGCTTCGTCGCGGGTCGAAAGTCGGGCGCGATGGGCCTCGGCCTCGGCGGTGAGTTGCTCGTACTCGGCCTGTTGCTGGGCGTGGGCCTGCTCGAGGGACACTCGCCTCCCGCGGTGGGTCTGCTCGAGTTGGGTCAGGCGTTCGACCACCGGTGACAGTAGGATTTCGACCTCGGTTCGCAGGCGTTCGACCGCTTGGCGCAGCTCGGTCACGACCTCAGCATTGGGCCCGTCGGGCTCCGGCAGCGCCGAACCCAGACGGTGCAAGTGGTCGACCGCCGTTTTTCCGAGCAACGTCTGCAGCGCTTGGAGCTCGCGACTCACCGTCCCCAAGCCCTTGGCCTCGCGCTCGCGTTGAGCGCGGTGCTTGGTCGCGGCCTTGAGTTTGGGCGACAGGCCACCGCGGGCGAGGGCCATGTCCGCGGCCTCCAATCGGCGTTGCCAGCTGGCGAGTTCGATGCGTTCGCGCTCGGACGCGGCCAGTTTTTGTTGTAGATTCACTTGTTTTGAAGCGTTGTCCTCGAGTGCGACCCGCGCGGCCGCTAGCTCGTCGGTCAAATTTTTGAGTTCTTGGTCGCACAGGCGGTCGAGGAGTTCGCGTTGCGCCTTGGGATCCCCGCAGATCGCTTCGATTTGGTTGTGGCTAAACAGGGCCACATCAAAAAACACATGTGAATGCAATAGACTCGGATCGAGCTGCTCGCCCCGATGGTTGCGCAAGGTCGGTGTATCACCAAATTTTCGCCGGATCGTATAGGTCGCTCCGTCGCGGGATTCGACTTCGAGTTCGATGATCCCCTCGCGGGTCAGGTTGTGTTCGATCAGTTGGCGGATACGGTCCTCGGGTGTGTGGCCGCCGCGACGTCCACTGCCTTGGGGTTCGCGCCCGAGGGCAAAGCGGATCAACTCGAGTACGGTTGTCTTGCCGCTCCCGCGACCGCCGATCAGACAGTTGAGGCCGTCGCGCAGTGGCAGGTCGAGGCCAGCTAAGAAACCGCCGTCGACACGCAGGCGGCGAAGGACGTGGTGACCCGGATGGCCGGGTGCGGGTGCGGATTCAGGCATCGGAACTCCTCATGTTCTGCCAGTGTGAAATGCGCAGTTGATCCCTGTGAGAGCAGGTCGGGGGCCGCGAGCGTACCTCAAATCGCCGTCGGGTTTTTTCCGAACGCGCGTCGGTCTCCGGCGCATCTGCGGGTCGCATCGATCGTTTGGCCGACTGGGTTGCCCGCGGCATCCCAAACACGGATCACTACATGATGCACGCATGCGGGCACGCAGCCCAAACCTCGGTGAGAAGTTCGGGTTACGATGCCGCCATGTCTGTCGCTCGCTGGCGTCGAAAACCGGCCCCCCGGGTTTTGTGGTTGGCCCTGTTGCTCCTTGGCTGTCAACGTCAGGTCGGGTCGGTGACGCGCGATAGCTCCGAGGCAAAGCCCGGAGCAGCGGCAGCGGGGCTCGAGGCCAAAACCATTGTCGAGAGTTTGCGTCGGGGCGTTTTGCGGACCTCTGCCAACAGTGGATCGTTTCGCATCGACGGGTTTGTCGCAGTATTGTTGCAACAGCATCTAGCGAGTCTGCAAACGGGTAGCGCTGGTATCGAGCTCAAACAGGTTGCCGACCATTCCCTGTTGGCGCAGCTCGGACTGCAGTCGGGTGATCGACTGCTCGCCGCCAACGGCCAGACACTCGCGCAACTCGAGCCTGAACAGGTGCGTCGAGCCCTTGCCGGCGCGGAGCAGATCGAGCTTTCGATTGAGCGCGACGGGGTGAGCCAGACGCTTGAGTACCGCGTGGTCGGGGGGCTGGCGTGGTGGGGCGGAGCCGAGGAGGGAGCGGTGCCGGACGAACCGGTGCCCGATCTTTCGGTCGCGATGCCCGAGCAGCCCGGTCCATTTGCAGATACACAGAGGCCGACCGGTACCGCAGGTCGTCCAGGGCGTCGACCTCAGCACAACCCCGCCGGGAGCGGGCGTCCGGCGAGCAGTGGACGTCCGGCGAGCAGTGGACAAACTTCCGGCTCAGGTGCAGGTACAACAAAACCGAGTGCATCGACGACGACAGCTCGCTGTCAAGGTACCAACTGCAGTGTCAGCATGCAGGAGTACTCCCGCTACCTCAACAACCCGTCGTCGCTGATGCGCGAAGCTCAGGTGTCACGCGTCGCCCAAGGCTACCGCCTGAGTGGTGTACGCTCGAGCGGGCCTGTCGGGAAGCTCGGGTTTCGCAGCGGAGATGTGGTCACCAGCGTCAACGGGCATCGCCTCAGTGACGATGCCGATGCGATGGCCCTGTACTTTGGACTCTCGGGCACCCGGCTGTTTCGCGTCGTCTACCTCCGGGGCGGCAGTACACAGACCCGGACGATCCGCGTGCAGTAGTTCGATTACTCGGGGTACAACTCCGTCCACGCAAACCCGCCACAACCCGCACCTTCGAGGTCGGAATTGTCGGCGGGGGCGGTGTTTTCCGCATCCTCGGCCGTCTCCGCGCCGAAAGCCGTCTGGCAGTACCACAGGCTGTCGTCGACCATGGTCCACTCAAACTTTGAAAACAGCGACGGGTTAAACTCGTTCGAGTCGGCGTTTTGGGCCACCAGATAGTCGGCTGCGTTGTCGTAGGACAGGATTTCAAAACTCAGCGTCGCGCCATCGAATTCCTGTGTCCACGCATCGTTGGCGATGTCGTGGCTACCGCCATAGTTATCGCTGTAGGCACCCACGATCTCGAGTTCGGCTCCTTCGGTCTCCGAATCTGTCCCAACCGTCATGTCTGTGTCCGAAGGATCATCGGTGGTGGTGTCGTCGGTGGTGGCGTCGTCGGTGGTGGCGTCGTCGGTGGTGACGTCGTCGGTGGTGGCGTCGGTTGTCTCGTCGGTCTCCGACTCGTTTGTATCTACAGTTGTTTCGGTGGTGGTTGCATCGGTGGTGGTCTCGGATTCGGAGGTTGTCGGTCCGGCCGTGGTCGCGTCGGTTTCGGAAGCCGTCGACGAGTCCTCGTTGCCACAGGCCGTAGCGAGTAGGAACAGGGCGGTTAGGCAAGTTGTTTGGCAGGTCGTCATGGACAGGTCGTGTACCAGACTCTCGCTACCTGTGCCGAACTGCGAAGCGGCGGCTGCGGCCTCCGACAACGTCTGAGCTGTGTGGTCACACCCAACAACTCACCGGCTTCTCGGAGGTTGAAAAGTCGTTTGTGCACACCTTGACGCACGCGAGATTTACCACGCCAGACATGCTCTCGGTCCGGTGATCGACGACGAAACGTCGGTTTGTTGCGCAAGCGCGTCCGACGGCAACGGCTGAGCGCCAGCGAGAAATCCCGCGGATGTGGTCGCGCGATGGCAAAATGTCTGGGCATGTTTCGCCGTGATCTGAGAACGGTTGTCGACATCGAAGCGCCACCGGAGCGGGTGTGGCAGGTGTTGACCGATGTTTCGCATTACCCCGAGTGGAATCCGATGGTGCACCGGGTCGTCTGTCCCCAAGGACTGGTACGTGGTGCCTCGATCACCTTGAGCCTAGAGATACGAGGTCAGCATTTCCCCCGGATTCCCGCCCGCGTCTCCGTCTTCGAACCGGACCGAGCCTTCGCCTGGAAAGGTGGGATCGCCGGGCTCCAGACCGGCGAGCACTACTTTGTTGTCCACCCGTGGGCAGGCGGGACACGGGTGATTCACGGTGAGCGTTGGAACGGCCTCTTGGTTCCACCCGCACTGATGCTCCTCGGCCGCCATCTATTTGACGGGTATCGCCAACTCAACCGCGCTCTGGCCGAGCGCTGTCGAGTTGTCAACTGAGATGTAAGTACATGGGTTTTCTGCGCACGCTGGTCCAACGATCCTACCCGGGGATGTACGGGTGCGACACCTCGATCGCGGATGCCCGGGCTGCGTCGATCCAGCAAGTTCGGTGGCAAAACCCCGGCAGAAAATTCTACCGCACGGTCGCGTTTGCGGCCGTAGCCCTCGCCGGGGGGTGCGGTTCGATGCCGCAGATGGACACCGACACCGACGCGAGCGAGACCGGCGAGGTGGGATTTGCGATCGTGGGCATCGAGTGGACGCAGGCGACCCATGTACTCGGCGGGACGTTGCGCATACATGCAAGCCAGCCGGCACGATTGGTTTCCGTCGTCATCACCGGGTCCGACACTGAGGCCTCGGTTCCGGCCTCGGGCCTGTTGACCGCGGGCCCTGCGACGGAGCTTGCGGCGATGATCCTCGGACTCAAAGCATCGCGTGCGTACACATTTGAGATCGCCCTTGAAGACGGGCAGGGTAATCCCCACACAGCCATCTACGAGCATCAAACACCGGCCTTGCCCGAGGAGTTTGCCCCGCTTCAGTTCCGCGGGAGCGACCCTTCGCGGATGGAGCCCGGGGTGACGTTTTTTGACAGCACGGCGCGGGAGGGATTTGCCTCGCGCGGGGGCTATTTGATCGCCGTCGACGAAATTGGCGAGGTTGTTTGGTACTACACAGGTCCGGCGGTTCAGCAACCCTGTGACCTGCGGCGGCTGCAAAATGGCAACCTCCTGTTTCTCGGGATCGGTCCCAACGGGCTCGATACCTGGGCGGTCGAGATCGATATGCTCGGCGAGGTCCAACATGTGTGGCCGAGTCCCGCCCTAGGAATTGGCGCGGCCCATGCGGATTTGGCAGAAATCCCGTCTGAAGCAGGAGACGGCCCGATCTTGACAGCCGGATTGGAGTTGCGGGATATCGCCGGCTACCCCAACGACAAGACCTATTCAGTCGTTGGTGATACAATTATCGAGTTCAGCCGCAGCGGAGAGGTTGTCTTCAAACTTTCGTTGCTCGACGTCCTCGACCCCTATCGGATCGTGTCGCCGGACTTCCACGCGGCGTTTTGGGCCGGGCTCTACGGTATCGGCACCAAGGACTGGGCCCATGTCAACGCGGTGAGTTACGACCCCGAACACGATGCCTACCTCGTGTCCGCCCGCCACCAGGACATCGTCTTTCAAGTTTCACGCGGGGGGGAGCTCGTGTGGGTCATCGGCGAAGATGACCCGGCGACACCTGGGGACGACGCCTGGCCGTTTTTGACATTGGAAGGTGGGGGCAGCCTGCCCAACCACATGCACGCGGCCAAAATGTTGCCCGATGGTCATGTCCTCATGTTTGATAACGCGAATGCCAGTGGGTTGTCGCGAGCTGTTGAATATGCACTTGATCTCGAGCAAATGACCCTGACCCAGGTGTGGGAATATCGCGATCCCGATTTCGAACCTGCGATTTTTTCGCCCATCATTGGCGACGCAGACCGCCTGCCTGGTGGCAATTATCTGATCGACTTTGGGGCCGTTGACCGCGACCCTGAGACGGTCGACCTGTCCGCTGCGTGGACCCATATTGTCGAGGTCGATCCGCAGACCGGGGACAAGGTTTTCGAGCTCGATGTGAAGGGTGCCCCCGAGGATTCGACCCAACGGCTGGTCTACCGCGTCGACCGGCAACCGAGCCTGTATCCTTTGTGACGTGAAGAAGATTTAGATGTTGGTACAAGTATATTGGGCGGGGATGCGCGTGGGGTGGTCGCCCGGCGCGGATCGGCGCGATCGCGTGATGCCGCGGTGAAGACGAGGTCGATCACGTGCGCTCCCGAGAAACCCGACACCGGACGTGTGTTGTCTCGGTATACTCCGTTCCGTGGCTGACCTTGGCGACAGCCTGCGCGTCGTGTGCTCCAATGAGCGGTTCGCAATCGGTTCGTGGCGAAACATCCATCTCGTTGTCACGCGTGGCGAGCTGCGTGCCGTCGACCTTCGCTATTCCCGGCAGGTCCACGCCAACTTGCGGGCGCGGTATCCAGATGGATCGGGGACGTTGTCGGTCATCGAGTTGGCAAAATCTCCCTCCTCGAGTGTGCGAGCGGAGGCCGTGCGTTCGTTTCGCGAAGAAGGGCCACTGATCCGTTGTTGTGCCCTTGTCCTCGAAGACACGGGGTTTCGCGGGACCGCCGTGCGCTCGGCTCTCTCGACGATTTTTATGGTCGCACGCCATCCCTGTCCATGTTGTATATTCAAAAATATTGAGGATGCGGTGCTCTGGACACTCACCCGACTCGATGCTGATCTCAAAGGACGGGAGGCCCTCCACACCGCGATTGAGGAGCTGCGGAAGACCCCGTTTTTGCCACCGGCCGGGTCATGACTCCCGGCGTGTGCTCACAGGCTGAAGGCGTCGATTTTCTCGGCGTTTGACTTCATTTGGGCCTTGCCCCCACGGCTTTGTGCCGGGGCTTCAAATCCGGAACTCGCCTGGGATAGCGGTGCCTCGAGCTCCTCAAACGGATCGGCCTGCCATGTGCGATCGGGACGCGTGTGCTTGCTGCTGCCCCACCTGCGTTTACGTTTTTTGACCTGCTTGAGATGTGTATTCAAGTGTTGCCGGGCCTGCTGGGCATTTCCGTTGGCAAACATGGTGTTGGCAGTGCGCAGCGCCTCGGCGGTTTCGGCCCGGGTCAGGCGTGCCAATACGACGGGATCGAGTTCCGAGATATCGCCCGGGACGTTGGAGAGCTCCGCCGCGAGTTCACCCGAACAAGAGCCTGGTTTTTGGGTCATCAGATCGTCGTAGACCATCTGCACCTTGGCGATCGGTTGGGAGCCCTCGCGCCCGGCGGGTGTACGCATCCGGGCCAGGACGGTTTTGGTTTCGCCGACCGTGAAGGTGCCCATCGGAATGGTCAAGCGGTTGCCGGCCTGGGAAAACGTGCGGTCAAAAACCTGCTCGAGCTCGACGCCTGGGGCGAGCTCGAGTGAAAGCGAGGTGTTTTTCGCCAGGGTCTGGACGAGTGAGCGGACCTCCTCATCAAACACGCGGGTCAAATCAGTTGCATGTTCAACAAAATGGTGGCGCCCGTTGGACTCGCGGGCCAAGGCCAACATTACGCGCTCGTTGTAGTCGACGTCGACACCGATCGAACTGATAGCGACCCCGCGGTTGCGCGCACGGGTGGCGAGTTGCCGCAGGCCGTCGATGTCGCGGATCCCCCGGTTGGCCTCACCATCGCTGAGGACGAGCATGCGATTGACGGTTCCGCTGCGGAACTGCAACATGTCGAGCCCGGACTCGATGCCGCAGCTCATACAGGTGTTGCCGCGGGTCGGCATGGCGACGATCCGCGCCAGGACCTGTGCCCGCGTGCTTGGGGAAAGCGTTGTTGCTGGTACAAGTATTTCGGTGGTGTTGTTGTACCCGACCACACTCACCGTGTCGCCGTCGCGCAGGCGCTGAACCATGCCCCGA
This sequence comes from uncultured Nannocystaceae bacterium, assembly GCA_964621785.1. Classification (GTDB taxonomy): domain Bacteria; phylum Myxococcota_A; class Polyangia; order Nannocystales; family Nannocystaceae; genus JACKDW01. Next base: position 57,967 of record CAZUPD010000027.1, on the reverse strand, counting down.
GCAGCGCGGATAGCATTTTGCAAGCGGGCACCACGCATCGATCCGGAGTGGTCGATGACGATGGCCAGGTTGATCGGGGTCGGGGCCGCGGCCCGGGTGCTGTCGCCGGGATGCACTTCGAGGAGGACAAACGTTTCGTTGCTGCGGTCACTGGCGAGCACGCGGTGGCCCAAGGTGCCGTCGATCATGAGGGTCTCGCCGGCGGTAAACCGCGAGAGGTCGGGGCGGGCCTCGGGGATCGGCTCATCCGAGGGGGCCGCGACCGGCTGTTGCGGGGCCACAGATGGAGCTGCGGCCGAGGACAGATCCGTGGCCGGGGCGGGCAAGGCAGCGGCATCGGGCGTGGTCAGAGTCCACACCGAGGCGCTTGTGAGGGTCATACACGCGGTCGTCAGCAGGGTCAGGGCAACGGGTTTCATCAGGGCTCCTCATCGGGGCAACGCACGGGGTCGGCATTCGTCCTCCACAAAATGCGTGTGGACAACGTCGTTGAGCTCGAAGTGGCGACCGTGCGCCATCGCGCGCGTGCAGGTGAGGCCCGACCAAGACCCGAGTCTGTGCAATAGTAGATCGAAGCGTTTGACGGACGTGTACCGAAAAAACCTTGTATATGCTCTGATCGTGGTGGCCGCCTGCGCACCAGAAGCCGCACAGACAGCCTCCAGCACTGGAAATGGTCAGGAAACGACTCCGTGCGCAGGTCCGCCAGCAGCGGTCGCCGACATGTTCGCGTGCCCGCTATCGAGCTGTCCCGAAAGCTATCTCTACAACAACCCCAACAGCTGTGCGGGTCCGCTCGAGATCGCCGGCTACGAAGACGGGTACTCACCGGAGGAGGTGTGCATCCTGCAGCGACTGGCCGAGGGGACACCCGGGAGGATTACGCTGCTCGAGGATTGTGAGGGTCTACAATCGCATCGAAACATATTCGTATTAGGACCCGGCGTGGCGATGCTGACCAGTTCCGAAGCCCGTCCATGCGCAAGTTGTGCCTGTGGAACCGAAACCGAGTGGGGGACTCTCGACCGCTGCACGCTGATCTCCGCTGAGAGTTTTGAAGGGTGTCTCGACGCGACCGATCGCAAGGCCCAGCTCGGGTGTTTGGTGGTCGAAAACTGGTTTATCGACTGCGCCGCGAGTGAGCCAGTGTGCACACCTGAGTGATCCAGTGCGCAGTGTGAGGCCGCGTGGAGCACCTGTGATTATTGGTGTTCGGCCGCGGATTTTCGCGCACTCTAAAAAAGATTCGCCGGTCCTGTCACCTTCCGTTTTGGCCTTCGTAATCCCGACTGAGCACGCACGACGACAGGGAACATTCGTCAACCGCTTCAAACACCGCCACAACTCAAGGAACCGCAACATGTCCATTCACAAGCTCACTTCTTTTCGCCGTTTCGCCGCCCTCATGCTGGGTTCGAGCCTGATCCTCGGTGTCAGCCTCGCTGCTTGCCAACCCGCACAAGAAGAATCGGCGGTCGCCGATCGTTCCGGCTCGGTCGAGCCCGATGAGGCCCTCAACGTTTCGATTGAAATCAGTGGCGATATAAGCAACGAAGACATCCACGCGATCGCCCACCATGTCGAGCAAAATGCCGCTGGTGATGTTGCTGGTGCGCGGGTCGAAGTCCAGAAAATCGCGGGGGAGGGCGACGGAGCGACGATCAACGTGACCCTGCTCGGGAGCAACCTCGGCGACGGAGCTGGTATCGCCGACGATCTGCGCAACAGCTTTGCAGTACTTGCCAATGCAAATATCGCCGTGACCGAGGCCGACCCTGGTGCCGAAAACATGCCGATGGTCAGTTCGGATGCCGAGGACCCCGACGAGGCGACCCAGGAGATCATCGAGCAGCTCAAGGCCCAGGGTATCCCCGAAGAAGCGATCCACGTCGAGGTCAGCGAAGACGAGCAGGGACACCGCAAGGTCGAGGTGAAGGTTCATCAAGAGCAGGTCAGCGAAGGCTGAGCCCAACACTCTCAAATCGGCAAAGGCACCCACTCGGGTGCCTTGTTCAATTGGAGGTCAATTTTTGTTCAGATCGAGATTCTCGTCGCCATCAGCATCTCACCCATGAAAAACGCGACATCGAGTTGTATCTGCATGCAGCGCCTACGGGTTCCACCCGAGGAGCGAGTTACCGACAGTGTTGGTTGAACGCCGAGTTGACCTTCGAAGACTTCATCTTGGAGACTTCGTTTTGGGCCTGGGTCTTGCGGCCGAGTTTACACAGCGCCTCGATTCGGATCGCGTTGCGCTTGTCCTTGACCTGGCTGTAGGGGAATTCCTTGGCGTGCTGGTTTGTATAGGCAAGTGCTTGGTTGGCATTCCCGGCTTTGAGGGCCTTGCTGGCGGCACTCAACATCATCAGTTCGTGGATCACTTGGCCCGAGTCGCGCGACGCATCTTTTTGGGCTTTGGTGGCGGTACTCTTTTTGGTTTTCTTTTTCTTCTTTGTCGTCGTTGCGCGGGAGCTTCCTCGGGACGAGCTGCGGCCGCTTGATTTCTTGGTCGACCCGGCCTGTTCGACCACAGAGTTGCCTCCGGCACTCGCTGCTCCGGCACCACTTTCGGCTTCACCCTGGGATGGCCCCTCACTCGCCGCAGCCTGTCCCGCAGTCTCGTCGCCACCTTCGGTTCCGGCTTCGGCTTCGGCCTCGGCCTCGGCTTCGGCTTCGGGCTGATCGTTGGAATCGGGACTGGCGGCTTCTGTCTTCTCGGGTTGCTCCGCCGCCTCGACTTCGACGGGTTCTCCCGCTTGGAATACCAGGAACAGCGCCGCGAGACCGGCGCCGATCAGGCCGAGGACACCAAGCGCCGCAGCTGGCGAGCGGCGGCGCAGTAGCATATCTGGTTCGTAGCTGTAGTCCGCCGCGCTTCCGAGCTCGGGGGCGATGGTGGTGCTCCGGGCCGGGGCCGGTGTATGAACAAATGTCTGTGGCTTGGCAGCAGCCGCCGAAGCATATGTATGTGCAGGTTTTCCAGCAGCATGTGGATGCTGGCGCGGTTGTGCAGCGGGTTGCTGTGGGGCTTGTTGCGGTTGGGGCTGTGCCGCGGGCTGCTGAGGGGCCTGTCGAGCAGCGGGCTGGGGATGCGGTTGCACTTGTCGAGCAACCGACTGGGGATGAGGTTGTTGGTGGGCCGGGTGGGGATGGGGTTGCTGCGCGGGCTGGGCTTGGCGAGCAACGGGTTGGGCTCCCGCCCATCCGTGAGGTTGTTGCGCGGGGACGGGTTGGGCTCCCCATCCGTGAGGTTGTTGTGCGGGGACGGGTTGGGAGCCCGCGTATCCGTGAGGTTGGGGGACGGGTTGAGATCCGGCGTGTCCGTGCGGATGGGGGTGCTGTGGATGCCCGTGGGGCTGTGGGTAGGCAACCGGCTGGGGAATTTGCGGTTGGCCCGCGGCATGGCGTTGAACGGGAGCAACCGCTGCAAAGCCGGGCGAGGTGACAGCGACCGCAGCAGCAGCCTGCGACGAGGGGTCTCGCGGCGGCGCAGAAACGACGGTTGCACCCGTACGCACAGGACCGAGGGGAGCGCTCGGATAGGTCGAAAGGACGGTCTCACCTGTGCGAACGGGACCCAGTGCGGGCGAACCCGGAGTTGTAGATGCAAATTGCTGGGGCACCGGTGACGGCACGCGGCCGCCCGAAGGTGTTTGCACACCCGGCGGCGGGGTCGACTCGATGACGGTCTTGCCAGGTCCCGCAGCGGGCACCGGCGATGGAGCATGTGCGCTGGCGGGGGGTTGCATGCCCGGCGGGGGCGAAGACTCGATCAGCGTCTTGCCGGGTCCCACACGTGGGGTTGGTGACACCATTCCCGGAGGAGGAGAGGACGCGATGAGTGTTTGGCCAGGGCGGGCACCCGCGGGAACCGGTGTTGGCGCGCTTGAGGGAACCGGTGTTGGCGTGCGCAGGCCCGGGGGAGGGGAAGACTCGAT
>CAZUPD010000027.1:16274-53929 GCA_964621785.1 uncultured Nannocystaceae bacterium | reverse complement strand
CGCTTGAGGGAACCGGTGTTGGCGTGCGCAGGCCCGGGGGAGGGGAAGACTCGATAACGGTCTTGCCACGGCTCGAGGGAACCGGTGTAGGCGTGCGCAGGCCCGGGGGAGGGGAAGACTCGATAACGGTCTTGCCACGGCTCGAGGGAACCGGTGTTGGCGTGCGCAGACCCGGGGGAGGGGACGACTCGATGACGGTCTTGCCAGGACTCGCGGGAACCGCTGTTGGCGTGCGCAGGCCCGGGGGAGGGGAAGACTCGATGACGGTTTTGCCACGGCTCGAGGGCGTCGGGTTCGATGTGTCTACATGTTTTGCCGACAGGCCTGCGGGCGACGAGCTTGAACCGAGGGGCGGGGCGCCGAGCGGGCTGCCGGCAGGAGGAGGAGCCGCGAGCGAAGGAACCTGGTTGATGGGACTGACGGACGGAGGGTTGAGGGGATTGCCAACGGACGGAGGGGCCGCGAGCGAAGGAGCCCGGTTGAGTGGACTACCGATCGACGGCGGAGCGACGGAAGGAACCCGGTTGAGGGGACTGCCGACCGACGGGGGAGCGGCGACCGAGGGGGGGCGGTTGAGCGGGCTACCCACCGAAGGAGGAGCGGCAAGCGAAGGAGCCCGATTGAGAGGATTGCCGACAGACGGAGGAGCGGCGAGCGAAGGAGCCCGATTGAGAGGATTGCCGACAGACGGAGGGGCAGCGACCGAGGGAGGTCGGTTGAGGGGATTGCCAACGGACGGAGGAGCGGCGAGCGAAGGGGGTCGGTTGAGGGGATTTCCGACGGACGGCGGTGTGACCGAAGGTGGACGGTTGAGGGGACTGCCGAGCGAAGGGGGTGCAACCGAGGGAGGGCGGTTGAGCGGAGAACTCGGTGCCGCGCTGACAACTGGGTGGGGTCCTGTCGCAATGGTCGGGGGGGGCGGTCGCGACAGTGGACCGACCGCTTGAAATCCCGCGCGTTCGGCCAACATTTTCCATGTATGATCATATTCCCCCGCCGGCGGTGGCGTATGTTGAAGGCAGGCGGTCAACAACTGATGGGGATTGGCCTTGGCCCGGGTGACGCCATCGGAAAATCGCTGGCGCAGGTTTTGCTGGATCGCTTCGGCGGCCCGCGGTGTCTGGTCGATCGCCTTGGCCAACAGCGGCAGCGGCAGTTTGCCGAGCTCCGACAGGATAAACGCGTCGCGCAGGTGCGCGTTGAGCTTCGACAAAAATGTATCTACAATTTTAACCGAACGAAACGAACCGGCCGGTTGGGGACCTGGGTGAAACGGCGTCCGTGCTTCGGCTTGTGCGGCGGTCCAGACTGCAAAGCAGATCGCGCCGACCACCGTGGACGGGTCGTGCCAAGGAGCGCCCTGTTGCATCGTGTCTGCATGGGCGGTGGCGAGAACTTCGGCGACGCGTTGTGCGGGGACACCGAGCCAGACCGCCACAGCACGTGCTGGTGGATAGGTCGCAGCAAATGCGCGGTGAACCTGTTGCACGCGTGATTGCGTCGGCGCTGGGGAGTACGGGTTGGCGGACAAGTCGACGGCTCCAAGGGGACGGCAGCATGCCGGCCCGAGCATCGATGATGCTACCCCAAGTATCTGATACCGCGTGCCGTTTCGGAACCTCCCATGTCACATCGCGAGTTTTGCTGCGGACCCGGAAAATGCTGCGTGTCCGTTGGTTGCGGCACCGTCGCCAATTCGCAGATCTGCCCGGGCTCATCGGCCCCACATGCGACAGAGCCCTTGGAAGGGAGTCGGGCGTAGACCGATGACGCAGGTGTGGCACGGGTCTACGGTCTTGAATAACAGTGTTTATATCCGCGAATGACGCAGAGTCGGTTTGTCGACGAAATGCAGATCGCGGATCTTGGCGCGACGAACCTGGAGTCGACCTCGCCGACGAAATCTATCTCCTCGGGTGTGTAGGTCGTGGCCTGACCCCCGAGGTCAGCACCTTCATACGGACGGGATCGGTTTGCTACGATCTAAAAACAACATGTTCCATAGGACAGTTGGAATGAGTCGCCACAATGGTCGGTTCGCGGGGTCCCATGGGTTGTGTCGTCGTGGTGAACCTCGGGGGGTTCTATCCCGCGGCGACACCGGCGGACGAATGTGCGAAAGATGTATGGGCGTGAGTCACGTGGGACTCATAGCGAGTTGCCAGATATTGTAAATACACTCAATCCCACCATGGGTATGGGCCGCGCTCATCGGCGGCGCCACATCACGATGGAAGGATCTCGAGCACCGCTTCTGGGGGGCGTCCGATTCTGGCCTGATCGCCGGCGATCACAATCGGGCGCTCGATCAAGATTGGGTGCTCGGCCATCGCCTCGATCAACTGTGTTGCCGGAACATCGGCCGACAACTCGAGTTCACGGTAGCGGGCCTCCTTGCGGCGCAGCAGCGCGTGTGCCTCGATGCCGAGTTGTTTCAGCAGTTTGCCGATCGCCGCTCGTGTCGGCGGGTTGTCGAGGTAGCGCACCACGTCGGGCTCGATCCCGCGGTCGCGCAGGAGCTTGAGCGTCTGTCGCGACTTGGAACAGCGCGGATTGTGAAAAATGACGACATCCGTGGTCATGCAGACGCCTTGTACAGCTGGGGCAACGTTGTCTCGACACCTCTCGAGTGCGCAACCTCGCAACAATATCCCTGGGCCCGGGTTTAGGACTGGACTCACACCAACGAGCAACCTCGTCGCGCAAACGGGCAGCGGCAGCGAAGGTTGCCAACCCGGGCAAACCCTCGCTACCTTGTGCCGCTCACGCAGTCCCGCGCATGGCCAACCGCTCAACCCACAGCTCTCAGGCCGGTGAATCGGGTGAGTCCGCCCCGATCTCCAGCATTGGCAAGGCGCCAGGCAAACGCAGTCGTTACAAATGGCTTGCCTTCGGCGTCCTGCTATTCGCAGTCATCGTCCGGGTGTGGTTGTTGATGCGTCCATTGCCAGCGCTCGATGGTCGCACCATTCCCGATGACACCTATATCTCGTTGGAGATCGCCAAGCAGATTGGCCAGGGCAACGGCCCCGTGTTTATCGATCGCTACACCAACGGATTTCAGCCGCTTTATGTGTGGTTCACCTCTGGGGTCTTTGCCTTCCTCGACCCGGAGAGCTTGCTCGAGACCGAGACCCTCGACGCCATGGTCAGCGTTGCGTTGGCGTTTTGTGCCCTCTTCGATCTCTTGAGTATCTTGTTGATCATGCACATTATCCGGTTGGCCTTTCGCCGGGCCGACGGATTTACCCGCGATGCAACGGCCCTGATCGCCGGGTTCATGTGGGCGCTGCATCCGGCCACCCTGCGGGCGGCGACCAACGGCCTCGAGACCAGCCTCGCTGTGCTCCTGTTGTTGGGCGCGTGGCGACTCTCGCTCACGTGTTCGTTTCGCGACACCAAGGCCCGGCACTTTCTCCTCCTCGGGTTGGTGGTCGGGATCGGCGGGATGGCGCGGATCGACGTCCTTGTGCTCGGTGTGTACTTCGCACTCGCCTCGGTTTGGGCCCTGGTTTCGATGTGGCGCGCGGAAGGGCCGAGCGTCATAAAAGCCTGGTTTTTACGCAACCTCGCCCTGCTCGTCGGCACCATCGCCGGCTACGCACCGTGGTTTTTTTATTCGCTGTACTACACCGGAGAGTGGTTTCCGATCAGTGGCAAGGCGGTGCGTTGGATCAGCTTGACCAACGCCAACTTTAACATCACCCCGGCGTTTTACTGGTCCAAGTTCCGCGTTGGCTACCGGGCGATCGCCAGCAACTCGGGCTACCTCTTCTTCGTTGTCGGGACCTTCCTCGCTATCGTTGTCGGACTTTGGATCGGCAGCAAGTTCCTGCCTCGCGTGCGCGACTCGAAGGCTTTGAAGCAGCTGCGGGACACCCCCTTTGCCTGGCTCGCACTTCCGATCATTCACGGCATCTGCCTTTTTCTTGCTTATACATGCTACATCTTTGCGCCGTGGTTTTTTAAACGTTACCTCTACGTCATCAATCCGTTGGTGATCAGTGTTTCGGCGGTTGCGCTTGGAGCTGGGGTCGCGTGGGGAGCGAAGATTTGGCCGCGTCGGTTTGTCAGACCCTTGCTGTGCATCGCCGTGGCGGTCTACGTCGGCGTTGTCTGCCTTCGATCGCGGCGTTTTCAGATCATCATGTTTTGGCCCGCGAGCGAGGACACCGGTTACCGCAACCTGGGGATTTGGGCGGACACCTACTTTCCCCGGGGGACCAAAGTCGGGTCGAGTCAGACGGGGGCACTCGCCTACTACTCGCGCAACATTCACTACGTCAACCTCGACGGCGTCGTGAACTCGGAGGCGATCCGCGAGATCATGGCCGGTCGCAACATGGAGTACATCCGCAACGAGGGCATCGACTACGTCGTCGGTTGGCGGACCAACACCACCTACATCAAGCGCAATACCAAGGAGTGGAGCGAGGACCAGCTCGTCGAGATTGGTCAAGTCTCTGGATTTCGCTCGTGGCACTCCACATGGCGGCTGTACGAAGTCATCTATCCTGTGGGACATCCCAAGCGCAACAAGCCGATCAAGTTGTTGCCGCCCGGGCTCGGCGTCGAGGCGTCGGACCACTCTGCGGCTGCCGAAGCTGCAGCCAAAGCAGCCGCCGAACGTCGGCGAAAGCGGGCGCAGCAACGCAACAAGCCGAAGACGCGACCCAAGGCACCGCCCAAGAAGCGGCCCCAACAGCCGGCGGCTCCAGACGTCGGAAGTGTGCGCATCCCGAGTGCCGGCCCGATCCGTCTACCCGGCGACAAAAAGACCAGCGCATCGGCGAGTAAGACGAAAGCCGGCGGTTCAACCAAAAAACCGGCAACATCGAACAAGGCCGAGCCCGATACGACCGCCGGAACGACGGCGAGTCCTTTGGACTGACGAGCACCGAAAACTGGTGCTCATACATCAATTTGCTTTGTTTGGGCTAGCTCACCCGCGGCGGACGGACCAACGACGACGGCTCAAAACAGGTCCGCGAAGTGTTGCAACACTCCGGCGCCGAGAGTTCGTCATCGGGTCCCCACGGTTGGCACGTTCGCAAACAGGTGTACTGCACATGGTTTCGTGCAAATACAAATTCAAAAGCATCCAGGTCAGCAGCATCGCGGCTATACCCTTTCCAACGCAGCATTTTACAGAGCTCCATGGTTGTCTCCTGCACTCGGTTGCGGTTGCGGGCCGGCGTCAGATTGCTCGAGGGCCCGCTCGATCGTCGCCGCGATCACACCGGGGATCAGCTCGACCTTGTAGGCGGTTTGTCGCAGCGGAGAAGCGGCCTGCACCACCAGCTGGGCCGCCTCGCCCATCGCTTCAGGTGTCGGTGGCTTGCCGCGCATGGCCTCCTCAAATTCCTGTATGCGCATGGGGATGTTGGCCACCCCACCGAGGGCAACCGCGATCGTAGTAATTGTATTTGCACTGGATGTCACGCGCACCACAGCCTCGACCAGCGGCCATTCGGCACGGGTGCGGTTGGTCGCACGCAGGTAGGCTCCGCGTTCACCTGGTGTTGGCGCGGGCAGCAGCACCTGCGATACAAACTGCCCGGCCTGTAGGGTGTGCGTGCGGGTCGGATCGCTGCCGTCGCCAAACAGGTCCGTCGCGGTCACCCGGCGACCGTCGGCGAGCTCGACCATCCCATCGTACGCGAGCAGAGCGGTGGCCATTGTCGACGGGTGGGGGGCGACACAGGGACCGCGGTCAAAACAAACGTGATACAGGTGGTCGCCTTCGCGGGCGCGGCAGCGGTCTCCGCCGGAACGCAGGCATCGCAGGTCCGGGTGGCGGTAGTACCAGCAGCGAACTTGCTGCAGCAAATTTCCCGCGATCGTAGCGACAGCCCGAATCTGGGGCGTGGCCAAGCCAGCCGCAGCCGCGGCAAACCCCGGATAGCGCTCTTGGATGGCACGATCACCGGCGATCGTGGCGATTGTTGCTCGTGCACCGATCGCCACAGAACCGTCGGGTTGCCACACGATGCCATCGACTCCGTGGAGGTCGCGCAAATCGGTCAACGGACCGCGGGCGAGCCCGAGGCGTCGCCGGTCTTGAAGGTCGGTTCCACCGGCGCGAACCGTACCTTGGTGCCCGGCGACATCGTCGAGTGTGCGAGGAAAAACAATCATGCGCGCAGACCTTTCAACACCCGGTCGGGGCGTAGTGGAAGCGATTTGGGGCGAAATCCGGTGGCGTGGAAGACAGCGTTGCCGATCGCTGCTGCCGGGGTCAGCTTGACAAGCTCGGCCAGACCCACGCCGCCGGCCGAGACATTCTCGAAGCCCTTCTCCATAAAGTGTATATCAATCTTTCCCACGTCACCCATTCCGGCGATACGGTAGTCTTCGAGGTTTCCGGTGAGCAGTGCCCCGGTGACCGGGTCGAGTCGTCGTTCCTCGTACAGCGCAAAGCTGATGCCCTGGATCACCCCACCGGTTGCCTGGCTGAGGGCCAGTGGTGGTGTGAAGACCTTGCCGACACCGAGGCCGACCTGGGATTGCACAACCCTGACGGTGCCGAGCAGGGTATCGACTTCGACCTCACTCACCTGTAGTGACCCCGAGATATAACGACCGGCCGCGAGGCCGCCGTAGGAAAAGAAGTAGCCGTTGCGGTCACGTTTTCGCCGCCCGATCGTCGACAGCCTCGGTGCACGTGCAAGGATTTCTGTCCACGACGTCTCGCCGCCGCTGTGGCGGATCCCACCCTCGATGGCCTGGACCCCGCGAAATCCGAGTTGCGTCTCGGCGATCTCGAGTAGTTCCTCCTGGATACTCTGTGCCGCAGCCCGTGCCGCCGGATCGAGGGTCGTCGCCGTGCGGCTGCCCGCCGACATCGGTCCGGGCACCAGGCTCGAGTCACCGATCCGGACCGCGACCATCCCGGGACTGACCCCAAAGACATCTGCGACTGCGTTGGCGAGGATCGTGCGTGTGCCGTTGCCGATGTCCTGAGCTGCGGTCGATACCACAAACCCGCCGGGTGTTGTATCAAGCTGTACCCGCGCGCTCGGTTGGACAAAGTAAAACCACCCGCCGACTGCCAACCCAACCCCCCGGCGGTAGCGTCCGCGATCGGCCGCGACCCGGTCTTCCCGACCTGTCCACAGGGGGAGAGACTCTGCCCAGGAGTAGAGCTGTTTGCGAACAGGGTTGGGGTCGTTGCGTTTGCGTAGGGTGATGGGATCCTCTCCCCGTGCATGTGCAAGTTCGTCGACCGCCTGCTCGAGGGCCCAAAATGCCGGTGGCCCTCCGGGGCCGCGAAGGGGCTTTCCGGGGGCCGCGTGGGTGATCACATCCCAATCCTCGAGGTGCTTGGGTGTCTTGGCGTACATGATGCGAAACAGCAGGCTCGGCGCCGACCCGACCGCGACCCCGGCGTCGGCATGGGAAATCGCCTGGATCCCTGTAAACTTGCCTTCGTTGTCGCTGGCGAGGGAAAAGTCGATGTCTTGCGCCGGTCGATTGCCACCGGTTGCCAGCTCTTCGTGGCGGTCGAGGATCACCCGGACCGGCCGCTGGGTCGCACGCGAAAGTTCAACGGCCGCCACCATTTCCAACCCGAGAATCGCTTTCCCGCCAAACCCACCACCAACATGTTGTGCATACAACTGAACCGACTCAGGGTCGAGATCAAAGCGTTTGGCAATATCCTCCGCCGACTGGTGAACCGCTTGGGTCGAAAGATGTACCGACAAACCGTCGTCGCGCCAATCGGCGACACAGGCATGGGGTTCGAGACAGGTGTGGCACTGGACCTGGGTCTCGTAGCGCCCGTGGGCGAACATCGTGGCGTCGCCGGCCTGTTTCGCCTGGTCGACTGCCCTGCGCGCACGCCCGCGGAGTTTGGAGAATACGCGAAACGGCCCGCGCAGGTTGCCCTCCCACTTCAGTGGCAACAGCGGAGCCTCGTTGGCATTGGGAAGTTTTTTGCGCGTCGCCCGGGTCGGGTACACCGGTGTGGCTTCCGGAGCTCGGCCCGCATCGATTCCGACGATCGGTGTGTGGACCTCCAGATCGAAGACAACTAGCTCGACTGCTCGGCGGGCAATGTCCTCAGAGACAGCAGCAATCGCCACCAGCTCCTGCCCGGTGTAGCGAATCGTCCGTACCCCCATGGTCAGGTCTACCGCCGCGTGTACACCCGGGAGCTCGAGTGCCCGCGACCAGTCGATGTTGCGGATTGTCGCGTGGGCAACCTGTGCCCGTGCGATAGCCCCGTACAGCATCTCGGGTAGTTGTATGTCCACAGTATAGGTTGCTTCGCCCGTCACTTTGTCGCGTGCGTCGTGTCGCGGTCCACGTTCACCAGCGTTGTCATAGGCGCCGGTACAGGCTTTTTGCACAGCCGAAAAAATTTGTGCATAGGTTCCACAGCGGCACAAATGTCCAGATAGTGCATCTGCAATTTCTTCACGACTCGGCTCGGCCCGACCGTGTTCGCGGCGCCAGTTGTCGTAGAACGCAGCTGCTTCGACGACAAAACCCGGCGTACAAAATCCGCACTGCATCGCATCTTCACCGATAAACGCCCGCTGAACCGGGTGGAGCCCCCGTGGCTTGCGAGCCAGGCCCTCGACCGTCGTGACCTTGCGGTTGTGCAGGGACGTGGCCGGCAACAGACAGCTCGCCATCGGGACACCATCGACCTGGACCGTGCATGCACCACAGGCACCGTGGCCGCACACAACCTTGGTCCCGGTGAGGCCGAGTTGTTCGCGGATCGTCTCCACCGCAGATGTGTCTGGCCCAGTCGCCAGCTGCGTGGCTTTGCCGTTGACTTCGGTGTCGACAATAATTGTATCTGCACTGTCTGGCGGCTGTACAACCGCTTGGTTCGCATGCTCGGTTCTCAGACGTTCGCGCGTACACCCGCTGAGGGCTGCGCCCAAGGTGCCACCGAGTGTTCCCTTGAGCAGGCCGCGTCGCGTGGGTTTGACTGTCATGGCATGTCCTTTCGCCGGCCGTCGACGAGACCATTGTTCGATATTGGACAATCGAATCCCTGTCAACACAGCTGCGAAAAGGCCAATTACGGGCCAATGCGATTGAAGATACACGTAACCCGATGGTCCGCGAGACTGTGTTCGCGGCGCCAAACTGACAGTTGGCATTGTGCCGAGAAACCTGTAGGATGCGCCGATGAATTTTGACCTCGATAGACGCACCATTATGTTGGCGGTGACGGGCTCCCATGCCTACGGGACGGCCCGGGCGACCTCCGATATCGATATTCGCGGCTGCTGTATCGCCCCGCTCGATGTTCGACTGTCGTTTTACCGCAACTTCGAGCAACACCAAGCGATGGGCAAGGCACCCCCGGAGGGTCCCAACTGGCGGGCGGCGATGAAAAACATGCATCAGCATGAAACGGCAGGCCCGATCGCACGCAAGACCGGGGACAGCGAGCTCGATTTGGTGATCTACGACCTCGCCAAGCTCGTCAATCTGTGTGCCAATGCCAACCCGAATATGCTCGAGTTGTTGTTTCTACATCCGAGTGAGGTCCTGTTTGCCGCGCCAGCCTGGGAACAGTTGCGAGCCCAGCGGGAGTTGTTTTTGACGCAAAAGGTCAAGTTTACCTACCTCGGGTATGCCAACAGCCAACTCAAACGGATCAAGGTCCACCGGGCCTGGCTGTTGAATCCGCCGAAGACAGCTCCGACCCGCGCCGAGTACGGCCTTCCCGAGTCGACGGTTCTCAGTGCCGACGACCGCAACCGCATCGACGAGGCAATTACCAAGATCATCCGTGGCTGGGGCGTCGAGGATATGGAAATGCTCGGGGCTGAGCGCGATGTCCTGCGTGAAAATATGCGGGATTTTTGGGCGACAACCCTGCGCTGCCAGGCCGACGACCTCGATGAAAAGGTCTATGAGCTTGCAGCTACATCCATTGGCTTGAGCAAGGATGTGTTGGCGGCTCTGCGTCAAGAACGGCGCTACCGTGCGGCCCGCAAGCAGTGGGACCAGTACAGACGCTGGGAACGCGAGCGCAACCCCAAACGCGCGGCGTTGGAAGCCGAACACGGCTACGACACCAAACACGGGATGCACCTGATCCGACTGATGCGGACCGGTGTCGAAGTTCTGCGCGAGGGCGTGTTGCGGGTGCGCCGGCCCGATGCCGCCGAACTCTCGGCGATTCGCGACGGAGCGTTCACCTACAACCAACTCATCGCCGAGTCCGAGCGCCTCGAAGCCGAGATGAACCAGGCACTCAAGACCACAAGCCTGCCTAAAAAGCCAGATTTTGCTGCGATTGATCGTGTGCTCCACGGGCTGTTGACCGCAGCGGGCTAGCATTTGGAGAACTTGGACCCTCGCGCGCCTCGTACGAGATGACGCGCGAGTAGGGTTGATGCGAACCGTCATTCTTCTTGGTGTCTAAAAAGACAGGTCATGCAATGGCACACGGCCCACTTGGTGAAAGTCACAAGGTTCGGGATGAACAAATCTTTTGACAGGCTGTCGTAGTTCGCGTATCGCTATGACTGCGAGGAATCGCCATGACATTGCTGCAATCACATACCCACCGCTCCGCCCACGGCCTGTTTGTGCTGGCGTCGATCGCAGGTGATGTGCGTGCAGCGATGCCTGTAGCACCCGCCCGTGCCTGTTAGAAACGTTTGTAAGCACATCGATTACCTCATTCGGCGATCGAAGGTGTGAGTTCATTCATTGGTTGAACAAGAGGAGGTCCCGCCATGGGGACCCAATTAAAAGATCGTGGGAGGTATCGGCGAAAGAATTTTCGCGACCTCCAAATCGTAGGAAAAACCGAGGAGGGGCACCGGGTCGTCGGAGGTCTGTTCCCGCTGGTCAATTCAGAAGGTATCACGCTCGACGTCTTGATCCACGGACTCTGGCGGCGGGGCTATGTCCCGGACTGGATCGACTTTTTGCAGGCGGCGCAAGCCTACGGGTGGAACCTCTCCACGACCCGCACTCGGATCTTGCAAGCGGTGAGTGACGTACATGGGAGACCCTGGTGTGAAGCGGTACAGGCCCGGCTCGATGAAGTGATCACCGCCATGATCGAGAATTCGATGTAGCAACAACTATGTAGAGAAAATGGAGGGTATGATGCGAACCGTCACAGCAAACTTTCAGCGTCGGACTGTCGACCACAATATCGTCCTCGGTGCCGTGGTCCGCTCAATCGCTGGAGCTCCCGTCCTTGCGGGTCAACGTGTCCGACTTACCGATGCAAAGATGGAGGTCGAGGCCGACGTGGTTGAACGTGCAGGTATCCTGGTCGCCGTCGCAAACTGGGATACGCTTATGTTCCTGGACTGATTCTTTTGCAAAAACCTGGTGCGCTGACATCTGCGCACCAGGTTTTTTGATGATACATGTTCATGCGGCTCAGAAGACTGGGCTGGTCGTGAGGGGGTCGACGTGTGTTTTGGTACGTGCGAAGGTGCGATGAGGGAGCCGTCAGGTTGCAGGTGTCACAGCTTTCGTTCGTTGCACGCCCATGGCCTCGAGAAGTGGCCACGGCGGGAGATTGCCGACCATCACAAACACTGCATCAAACGGACGTCGTGTCACCGCTTCCGGGGTGGTCAACTCGACGGAATCCACATCGATTCGCGTAACCACGGTCTCGAACAGGAGTTCGGCTCGCCCCCGGGATGACAAGCGCTTCACCTCGTCGATATTGCGCTGCTTCCCCCTGCGAAACCCGGACCCGCGGTAGGCGACCGTCACTTCGGTGCCTGGCTGATGGGCAAGGGCGATTACAGCTTCCATCGCGACATCACCGAGGCCGACGACGAGGGTGCGCTGGCCTTGAAAACTATGTGCGTCTGCAAGAGAGTAGTGTACGTGATTTGCATATGTCGGAGCGATCGGGGCATCCAGTTTTCGCGGCGTTCCTCGGCGGCCGAATGCGAGTACGATCCTTCGCGTTGCCACGCTCCCGATTTGACCGGACTGTGAAACCGTTGCGATTTCAAAGCTCGGGTCGTCGCCGCGGTTGGTGCTTCGCATACCGGTGACCCGCACAGCCTCTTGTATGTTCAACTGCTCGCGGTGGACGATCTGTAACCACTTGGCTAAGAGTTCCTCCTTGGTGCTCTCACGCAGCCACAGGTCGCCCAACAACGGCATGCCCAAGGGCTGGTCAAACACGAGTTTTCCGCGGGGAAACGAGCGGATGCTCGCAGCGACACTCCCCTGTTCGAGGACGGTGTAGCGCAGACCGAGTTCCTTGGCCGCGAGCGCGGCACTGACACCAGCCGGTCCAGCGCCGACGATCACCACGTCGTACTCGCTCCCTCCAGAAATTCGCGGCAAACTTTTGTTCATACAACGAATAGCGTGGGCTCCCTGATTGATCGCGTTGCGGATGAGTGGCAGTCCCGTGATGTCACCGGCGAGGTAGACCCCAGGCGTGTCGCGGGATTGCAGGTCGTCGTCGAGTTTGGGAAGGTCGCTGATGGGTGCACCTTCGGTGATCTTGAGGGAACCATTGGGGCAGCGCTGCTCACACAACGTCAGACCACAGCAATCGTCGGGGCGTACTACCCTGGCGGTGTACTGGCGGACTTCGAGCACGTCGTAGGGGCAGGCATCGACACAGGCGTTGCACCCGAGACATGTATTGACATCGATCTGCGGCAATCGTCGGACCTCGGGTGCCCGCAGTTGGGGCCCCGGAGTGTCGCCAGATGCCCGTCGCCGGCGACGGATGGCGAACCGGGTGGCGTAGAAAGTGAACCACGATGCGAGGCATGAGCCGAGGAGGAACAGCCAGACATCGGAGGTTCCGTCCTCGGATGGAGCTGGTTGCGGCGCGCTGAGCAGGCCGCGTTGGAGTAGCGAACGCCCGAGCTCGGCGGCGGCAAACTGATGTGGAGCGAGTTGCTGTGGCGTGTGATGCTCGTCGAAGCACTGGCTGGCCGCATCGCCGTTGGGCAGGCAACGGGCTGCCGGGTCGCTCGGGTTCACGAGGTTGTGGCAGGTGCCGCAGTGCTCCGCGGGAACCAGCGGCAGTGTAACTTTTGCAGGTACAAATACACCTGTCGGCAGCGGGTCTGTGGTGCGGTCGAGGGCGTACCGTGTCACGTCACCACCGGCGTCGACGACCAGTCCGGCATCGGTGGAGTGGCTTTTATGACAGGTCGTACAGGATAGGTCTCCGCTTGCCAAAAGCCTGCGGTGGGCTGCCCGGGTCGAGGTCTGCTGGCTGTGGCATCCCGAGCACGTGGCCGCGTCGACGCCCCGGCTGCGCGGAATGTCTGGGAGATGGCACGAACCGCATTGTAGACCGGCCTGGCGGTGTGGCAGGGAGACCGCCCGGGTGGGTTGTTCGACGATCGATTCACTTGTCCATACACCAATTAAGAGTGTCAGCACGCCGACCGCGACGGCTGGCAGCAGGCCGCGAAATCGGGTTACATCGCTGGTTTCCTCGGTTGTCAGAACACTTCGACGGCGGCCGAGGGTCTGTGGACGTCGCAGTCGGATCAGCGGAGAATCGTCGCTCACCGTGCACCTCCGGGGGACGGTTGCCTCCGCCGGAGTTGGGCCGACGCGGAGTCGTTGGAGTCTGGGTTCTCTCGGGCGCGGCACAGACTCATGGCAACCCTCCGGCGAGGTAGTCGCGCATCCCGAGAATGTGGAGGGAGAGCAGCACGAGGGTGAGCGCGCTGACGAGAATGTGGGGGATCAGCCAGGCACGGAGGCAGAAGGTCAACAGGCGTCGGGCGGGTAGTGCCCGCAGGTCGACCACCGTACGCACGATATCGTCGAGGCCGGCGAGGCGCGCGTGGAGCTGTGGCTCAAAAAGTGAATATACATGTTGTTTGAGACGAGATTGCTCCTCGCGCAGGGACCGGGTGGAGGCGAGAAGTTGGAGCCAGCCGAGGCTTGTGTGGGCGTAGGGTAAGAGGATGGCCCTTGCGACACGTTTCAGCTCCACACTGCGGCCGCTGAGTTCACGCTGCATCCGGTCGAGGAGAAACTGGCGGCGCTCCGGTAGGTCTTCCGGGAGATCGCCTCGTCGTTCGAGCTTGGCGAGGGCGGACGGAATCAGGCGGTAGGTGAGTGCTCCGGCGATTCCGAGACCGATCACCAGCCAGGTAGCGACATGGAGTAGGCCGGAAATCGTCCCCGAGAGGTGGCTTCCGGCATGGGCGAGGACGGCACCAGGCAGCAGGAGGCCAAGGAAAAGATGTATGAGCAAAAAGAATCGCAATCGGCTTCGCACCGGTTTCGTTCCCGCGGTCCGGGCGCTCGGGGAGCGTCGTCGCATCCACAGCCGAGTCATACGTTTGGGCAGGCTGTGACCCACAAGCATCAACATGAGAATGGCTGCCACCGCCCCCATCCACAGACCGATTCCGGTGCCGGGCTCGATGAGGTCGCGTGTACGTGCGGTCGCGGCCACGCCCGCGCATGTGATTGCAATTACAATTATTGCGAGGGTGGCGAGGTTGAGCCACCGTGAGGAGCGGGTCGCGGGGGGATGCTGTCCCGGTTGGTGGGTCGCCAGCAGAGCGGCAACTTCGGTAAACGCCTGCTTCGGGTCGAGTCGAATCAACGAGCCGGTCGGACAGGCTTGGACGCAGGCCGGTGCTTCGTAGTCGCGGCACAGGTCGCATTTGCTGGCCACCTGGGGCGATGTGCCGACCAGACTTTGGCCCTTGGCAGGTTCCCCGGTTCGGCGTTTGAGTCGACCCAGTGGGATCAGGCCCGGTTCGGGGTTGCGGGGGCCCATACGGATATTCTCCCAGGGACAGGCCTTTGCACATGCACCACAACCCGTGCACAGCGACTCGCGGATAAACACCTCGCCCCGGGCGTCACGGCCGATCGCACCGGTGGGGCAATCGATCATACAGGACGGGTTTTGGCAGTGCTGGCAGGAGTTGGGGAGCAGGAGGTTGCTCGCCTCGCCAGCGACGGTGGTCAAGACCTTGTCGCCGCGACGCACGAGCCGGGCCACGCCGTGGGTGGCGGCACAACTCCAGGCACAGTGGCCACAACGGACACAGGTGTCCTGGTCGATCGTCAACATCGACTGTGCCATCTGCATGCGGTAGAGGTCGGCGAAGACATGTCTCGTTGTGTGTACACCGGCCTGCTCTGCAGCGTGTTGTTGTACCTGTTCTCGGTCGTCAACGATCCGCCGCATGCGCTTGACGAGCCCGGGATTGCGGTCGCTGAGGCTGCGAAATCCCGCTGCGGGTAGATGGAGGAGTTGGCAACTTCCCATGGCCACAGCAGCGGTCTGGCGCGGTTCTTGGGTCAGGAGCTCGCGGTCGCCAAAAAAGTCGCCGGGCGCGAGGTAGGCACGGACATGGATCACACCGTCGTCAACGGTTTGTAACTGCACCAATCCGCTGGCGAGGAGGTACAGGCCGTCGGCTGGGTCATCGACGTCGTAGATCCGGTGGCCCCGCTCGGCGGCCCGGACATCGACCGCATCGAGCAGGAGGTCGGTGTCGTCGCGGCTGAGGTCGCGGGTGAGGGACATGGTCGCCAACAGATCGGCGGTGGCTTGGCGGACGAGCATGCGCTGCTGTCGGGATGCGAGCGTCTGGCCGCCGGTCTCTCGCTCGTGCCGCGTGGTTTCGCGTGTCAATACACCGACTGGGATCGCAACGATGGTTGCATCTTCATCGACCCGTGCGGCCAGGCGGTGGATCCCCCCGGGCAGCGCTGCATCCTCGCCAAAGCTCTCTCCGCGACGAACCTTGCGGACACAGTCGGGACGGTCGTCGCCGCGGCGGGTTGCGAGCAGCGAAACCACGCCAGAGTGAACGATGTAGAGGCTGTCGCCCGGTGTCTGGGCCGAGATGATGACGTCGCCGGACCTGTGTGCTGTGAGTTTGCCGGCCTGCTCGATCCGTGTACGTGCATGGTCTGAGAGCCCGCGAAGCAGCGGAGCGGTAAATACATCGTCGGGCCAACGGGTGGTCATGGAACGGTTGTGACCACCCGATGGAGTTCGATGGCCTCTAATCGCCGAAGCATGTCGAGGGTCACCAACGGTCCGGAGGGGCGCAGTCCCGCAGCGGCTTGACGACGTTCGTAGTCGGCAAAGGCCCGGACCAAAAACGGCGGGAAGGCGCGAAACATCAGTCGGGCTTCGACCGTAAACGGACCCTCTCGCCCGGGTGTAGCGAGTTCGTAGGTATAGCGCAGGGGGACGTTGGGCGGTGCAGACCGGGTATCGATAATTGCATCGGGTCCGCGGATCACCCCGCGTGAGGCGTCGAGCGAGCCGACCGGAAAATACAATTCAAAAAGGGCATTCTCGCCAAATAAGTTGGATGTACAAATGCCGGTGTCGACATCGAAATTGCCGTCGCCAAACCGCCCAGCACGGGTGGTCTCTTGGCCAGGTAGCGGTTGGCAGCGACCTTCGCGGTCGATGGTGCCGATACAGGTGACGCAGCGCAGGAACCCATTTTGGAGGTTGATAAGCCCGCGTCCACGAAATGCGGTACCGCCGTGGTCGGGAGGTGGGTCCCACAGGGGGACATCTGGCCCGTCGGCCACGTCGGCGCCAAAGACCCCCAAGGGTCGGCCTTGGCCGTCGCGGACGCGCTCGTCGGTGTTGGTCCGCAGGAAGACCTTGTCGCGTAGGTCCTCGTCGCCGCGGTCAATTCGACCGACTTCGTAGACCGTGTCGCCTGCCTTGTCGGTCACCCGCAAGTGGACCCAAAACTCGCGCTCCTGGCTAAAACCGGCGGGTACGCGGTGACCCGCACCTGTGTTCTCGAGCACGATCGGGATCTGGAGTTGGTCACCTTGGCGCCGCGGATTGTCGACTTCAAAGCGAAAGGTTTTCCCGAGTAGGATGTCGCGTCGGGCAGCTGCCCCGAGGGGCACCCCAGCGGCATCGAGCCCGTGTTGTTCGATCCATTCGTCGGGAAATTCGCTGGCCAGTGGGATATCGACGCCGCTGAAGTAGTGGGTGGTGACGGTGCTTCCCTCGGCGGATGCCGTGGCGGTTCCGGCTTCGGGGTAACTCCCAGGTGCACGGGCGGAAAAGGTTGTACCCGGTGGACAGGCGCGGGCGAGGGCGGTGTTGCTCGCTGGAGGTGTATCTACAACAGAATCACTCGGCAGACACACTCCAGGGTAGGTGCTCATATGGCAGTCTTGGCACGAGGCGGGCTCGCGGCCGGCTGCCCGCTCGGTCTTTGCCCAGGCTTCCCACTCGGAGTAGGCGTTGCGCAGGCGTTTAAAGTTTTCACCGCGGCGGGCTGCGATAGCGTCGCTGCCGAAGATACGGACATCGTGGCAGGAACCGCAAAACTCGCTCGAGCGCAGGTACTCGCGTGAGCGCTGGTCGGTGAGCTGGCGGTGGACCCCTCCGGCGAGCTGCTCCGAAGGTTCGCCGAAGCCCTGCAGAAAAATTGTAGGATCAAGAAAGTAACCGCTGTTGGCGATCCCTGGTTTGCCGACGAAGTCCTCGGGACGCATCGAAAATCTTTGCCCAGTCTGGGTCGAGGTCCAAAACGGATTTCCCTCGTAGCGACCGCTTGATTCGTTTCCCGGGGCTACGGGACCCTTGACCTGATGGCAAAAGCCACAGTCGATCCCCTCCATCACGCCGCTGGGAAGGGCGTCTCGCAGCGGGCGGCGGCGGTCGGCGGCGAACGAAAGTCCGTCCCAGGCGGCGAGTTTTGGATCGAGGTTTTCCCGCGGGGTGTGGCAGTTGACGCACCACAGCGCGCCTCCCGATCCGGTGATGGCAATCCCGGTTTGAGGGTCGCGGCAGGCCCCGACCCCGTCGGAGCGCCGCAGGATGCCCGCACCGTGGGGACAGTCGTCGGAGCGCCCGACCTGTTCTTCGATGAGCATTTCGAGCGCCTGAAACAGTGGGCTTTTGGCCGAGTGACCCATGACGGAGCGGCGCCATTCATGGACCTGTCGCGGGTGACAGGTTTGGCAGGTGTCGGCCCCCGTTTGCCCCGGGGCGAGAGGGGTCACAGCAGTGATCGGAGGACGGGGCGGAGTTTCAGGTTCGGGTGGCGCGCTCGGGAGTGATTGTATCAACAAGTATGCTGCGGACAGGCCAATCGCGACCGCGCCGATGAGTAGGAGCAGTCCGGATGATTTGCGGGCCGTCGAGGGGGGCGTCGCCGTGGGCTTACTGATAGCTGATTGTTGCGAAAATGATTTTGCAGATACAATGTTTTTTTGAACGCCGGTGGGCCGGCTGGATCGGTCTTCGGTATCCTGGACCCCATCTCGTAAAAATGTCGCGAGACGCTGGGAAACCTCGGCCGCGGAACCGGGGCGCTGTGCGGGATCGGGATCCAACATCCGCAACACCAGGGCGTGTAACCCCGGTGGGAGTTGGCGGACGATCGCAGCTGCCATCGGAGGGGCGCCTTGCCGGGCCTGTGATAGCGCATGGCGCAACCCCTGTGATTTTTGTGTAAATGCATCTTCACCCGCGAGCATCCGATAGAGAATCAGTCCGGCGACATAGCGGTTGGCGGCGGCATCCCACGGAGCGCCGTCTGCCTGGCGAGGCGGGAGGTAACGCGAGAGTTTGGGCTGGGTGGAGCCGGTTGTCTGTGGAGTGCCACCACAGAGTTGTATGAGCAATGGATCGGCACGTAGGTGAAGCTCGCTGGCGAGGGAGATGTGTTTGGGCGTCAGCGGTCCGGGGTCGAGGCCTTCGCGTTCGCATGCGGCGAGGCACTCGAACAGGTGCTTGACGTGTTCGACAGCCTTTCGCCAGGGGATGTTGTTGGCTTTGAGATGATCGGCGAGGGTCGGAGAGGCGGCGAGACGCTCGAAGGAGGTGCCACTTTTGTGGTCGCAGATACGTGCAAATCCGCCGATACCACTGCCGAGCAAACGCTCGAGTTGCCCACGTTGTTCGGCTGTGGTGGCGTCAGTCGGCCGCCAGCGCTCGCGCCCATCGGGCAGCGATTCGACGACAAACGTTCCGACTGTGCGGCCCACCGACCCACGGTGCCGCAGGCCGGCGGGTTTGGGCAAGTCTCGCGGGAGCTCTTGGTTCATAGTAATCGCATTCGCGCGGTGGATCTGACCCGCACACTCGCTATCCTTCAACGGTGCAGTTCCGCGGGCGATCCATCTCCCGTGACGACGAAAGGTGAGCCGTGCGCGAACAAGCCAAGCCAAACCTACTCACCAAGATGCGAGGACGGGGCCAGCCCGAACAGGATTACTGGGCGGCGACCCGCGAGTTGAGCACCAGCGTGGTGTTGGTCGCCCCGCTTTTTGTTGTCTACCAGGTGGGGATCTTGTGGGTCGACAACGCCAACAACGGGGTCGACTTTGTCTCTGGGAGCTTGTTGCGGCTGTTGCAATGGGTGCTGTTGCACGTGATGCCGGCCGACGCGTCCGGGCGCGTGGTCGTGGAGCCTGCGCAGGTCTATCAAGCCTATATCGGGTTCAACTTTTTACTGCTCGCGATCCTCGGCGCGGCGATCTGGTTGTTGCGCAAGCGCGGTCACTTCCGCATGAATCTGTGGCCCAAACTTCTGCTCGAGACATCGATCTACGCACTGTTATTCGGTGGGGTGGTTACCGGCATGATGTCGGCATTTGGGCTCGACCGGCTGCTCCTGATCCCGGGGACCGAGCTCGCTACCGGGGGGGGTCCCGAGGGATGGAGCGCCGTAATCGCCAGCATCGGGGCAGGTGTCCATGAGGAGATTATCTTCCGCTTGGGGCTGCTCAGCGGGCTTTTTTACGGATTGCAAAAGCTTGCCAAACAGCCGCCGCTGGTCGCCGGGATCTTCGCGATCCTACTGTCGAGTGCGATCTTTAGCGCGGTCCATCACATCGGTCCGCTCGGCGATCCATTTACGTTTGGGGTGTTCTTCTACCGCTTGCTCGCGGGCGTGTTGTTGGCCGTGATCTTCCAGGTCCGCGGGTTTGCGGTCGCGGTGTATACACATGCACTTTACGATGTGTTGGTGATGGTGTTTCGCTGATCACAGCAGCCACCACAACAGGGCGATCACGCAGACGAGCACCGAGAAGGAAAGGCCGACGCGGAGCAGAAGACTCGGCGGGAGATGACCGATGACGGTGGTCGACCGCAGGGTGTCCTGGACGCCAGCGAGGCGGTAACTCGGGCGTGCTCGCATGCGGGCGAAGTAGGCCGCGACCTCGGGGAGTCGCCCGCCGGCCCACATGCGGTCGCCATAAAGTGCATGTACACGGGCGAGCATCGGGGTCCAAATGGTGTCGGCAAGGCTGTACTCGTCGCCGATCAAATAGGGGGCACCGTGGCTGCGCAGACGGTCGTCGAGGGCTCCGAGGTGGAGCTCGAGGTCGTCGGTGAGTCGGTCGATGGCCGCCTGGGATTGCAGGGTTGTTCGCCAGTGACGGACCTCGATAATTTTCTGTGTGTATGCATATTCGAGGTCCGGTGTGCGCCGGCGGTAGACCTTGAGTACGCGAACACGGGCGCGCAGGCCGATGCGTGCCAACAACCCGAGCAACCCTCCCATCGCCCCGTAGGTCAGGACCATCATCGGTACGCCGTCTTGGCGCGCGATCCAATCTTCCATCACGCCGCGCTCGTCGGGGTCGTCGGGCTGCAAGGGCGGCCCCGGGAAGTGCTCGTCGATGAAACTGACGATCCGCGCCGCGCTGGTAAAACACTCGCCGTCATGGACGAGAGTCGGGACCACCCCCCGCGGGTTGAGCCGCATGTACCAGGGTTGGTAGTTCTCGCACGCTCGGCCGATGTCGACGATCTGTGAGGTGTAGGCGATCCCCTTTTCAGCGAGGGCGAGTCGCACCTGCTGCGAGGAAAGGCTGAGGGGATAGTAGTAGAGCTTGACCCCTGTATCATCGGTGCCTTGGGCCACGTCGCAAGGCTATCACCCCGGCGTCGGTCTACGCGAGAATCAAGTGATTCGCCGCGGACGCGAGATTTTTGTGTCTACACCGTTTTGCCGAGCCGAATCCAGACGCGTTTGGGTTAGACCTTAACCGTCGACCACGCTCTTCGCCGCCACAACAGCGCCATACATACGGCGAGTAAAATGCGATAGCCGGTCTGGGCAATCCAGATCCCGGTGAGTCCAAAGTTGAGGTAGGGGCCGACTAGGAAGGCGATCGGGAGGAACACAAGCCACTGCAACACGACCGAGACGACCATCACGGTGCGGGTGTACCCGGCTCCGATCATCCCGTTGAGCAGCACCATGCCGATGGCGTCGAGAGCAATTCCTGCACCGACGATCCTCAAGGGCAGACGGGCTAGCTCAATGACTTCGGGCTCGTGGAGAAACAGGCCCAATAGAAGATCGGGGGTGAACAACATCGGGATTCCGAGGGAACCCATCACGACGACGGCGAGGCGGACGACGTCCCAGCCCCAGCGGTAGGCATCTTCGGGGTTTTTGCGCCCGAGCGCCTGGCCGACCAAGGACGCTGCCGTGATGCCCAGACCAATGCCGGGCAAAATAGCGACCATCGTGATGTTGATGAGGACGTTGGCAGCCCCGAGTGCCGCGGTCCCGACCAGTCCGACGATGACGAACAAAACCGTGTACCCACCGGCGAAAAACAGACTCTGGATACCGCTAGGGACCGACAGACGCAACATCGTGCGAACGGTTTGCGAGCGCGGGAGCTCGCGCAAAAACCCCGCATGACCCGCGTGCTTGCGGGCGAGGATGAAGTAGTAGGCGGTTCCGATCCAGGTCGCGATGCTCGTGCCGATCCCGGCACCCGTCGAGCCGAGGGCCGGAAATCCGAGGTGGCCGAAGATCAACACGTAGTTGAAGAAGATGTTGCACGCATGCATGACCAACAGCGTGCGCAGGTACAGGCCCGAGAGGTTGACACCATTCCAGTAGCCGCGAAACGAGAAGTTCATCCCGACCGCCAACATGCCGACCAAGCGCGCCTGCCAGTAGGGTACGCCGAGGGCGATGACGTCGGCGTCGTGGGCGACAAACGGAAACACGTAGGGGGCCGCAAAAAACAGTGTAATTGCAAGTGGGAGGCCGATGATACAGGCGAGCAGCAGACCGCCGTTGAGCGGCCTGGCCATGTTGGTCTCGTCACCCTCGCCCTTGCGCCGGGCCGCGATCGCCTGCACACCGCTGCCGAGGCCCGTAATAAAGGCCTGCGACATAAAGTTGACCATGCTGGCGAGGCCGACGGCACCGAGGGCCGTCGCTCCGAGGGTTCCGACCATCGCCGTATCGACGACGTTGAGGACGTTTTGGGAGATCATCCCCCCGACGATGGGGAGCGCCAAGACGAGGATCGTGCGGTAGCGGCCCGTCTTCGCTACCGGCTCGCCCGAGAGCGGTGCGTCGGCATCGGTCGAAGGAGGTTGCTCAGGTTCGCTGGCCATGCTGGATGCCGACTTCGTTTTCCACCGAGGCCGGTTGGACTAGGTTACCCCAGACGGGTCGCCATCGGACGGTGTTCGTGTTGCTACGGGGGTGATGCTGCTCCCGCAGTTTCGCTGCGACGCGTGACGCGGCTGCGCAGCCCGGGAGCGGTCGTTTGACGAGAGAGGTGTGCAACCCGTCGTTCCAGCGAGCGCAAGACCTCGGCAACCGGTCGTTTTGAGCGTGGGATACCCAGTAAAATAGCCCAACCGATAGGCTAACCAGCGGGCGGGTGCGCGCGAGAGGTGCAACGATACTGGGCCGCAGTTGTGGTCGCTGCGAGTCTCGGTTGGGCCTGTGGACCACCCCGCGACCTCACCCGTGAACCAGCACATCCGGTAGCCGTTTCACGCGACCTCGCACTCGAGCATGCACGGGCAACGATCGGTGATCGCTGCTGGCGAGATGCCGCATGGGAGGTTGCGTGGTGGCCCAAGAAGCAGGCGTGGTCCGTGACGTGCAAGATGGAAGACGAGACCGCCCAGGCGAGTTGTCACGCGCGGGTCGACGCTACGACCGGGGAGGTCAAGGCCGATCGATTGTGTGTGAGTACGAGCGAGGATTTTTGATCGTCGGATATCAACGAGGTCTCAAGGTGGCCGTGCCGGATGTTTCGACGGCAGCGTAGGCGACACGATCGGTGTAATTCCGCGAAGACAGGTCGTGAGCGGAACCTCCGCGAGGCTCTCGATAAATGTTGTTGCAATGACTAGCGCCGCAGCAACAACCCAGCCGCGATCGCGGCCGCAGCTCCTGTCAGCAACTTGACCCCGCGCTTGCGTTTGGGTTGCTCCTCGCCCGCCCGCTGTTGTTGCTCCTGCAACTTTCGCAACTCGTTGCGGGCCTGCGCGTGCGAAGCTTCCTCGTCGGCCAGGCGTTTGCGGGCTGAAGCGAGGCGGTCCTTGAGTGTTTGCAGTTCTTGGTCCCGCTTGGCCGCCGCGTCCGCGAGTGCTTGTCTTTGTGTGCGGAGGTCGGCCAACTCCGACTTCCCGGTTTCGAGCCGCCCCCGCAGCTCGGCGTTGGTTTCCTCGAGTGTGTTGCACTTCGCGCTCAGGCCCTCGATGTCTGCCGACGCTGCTTGCAACGCCTCGAACTCGGCCCGGAGCTTTTGCGCCGCATCGCGTTCGCTTCGAAGGTCCGCCTCGAGTCGGTTGGCCTGTTGGCGGGTTTTGGCGTGCTCGGCTTGTTCGGCCTCGAGCCCGGAGGCGGCCTGCCCGGCCTGTTGCTCGGCACGGTCGACCTGCTCCTGGGCCTTGGCATGTTCGGCCTGTGCGGCATCGAGGGAGGCGCGCAGGTCCTTTGCCGTCGCCTGGGCTTCGTCGCGGGCACTCGCAGCGACATCGCGCTCGCCTCGCAGCGAATCGATCTCTTCGCGGGCGGTTGTCAATTCACCTTCGAGGCGGTCGCGTTGGGCCTTGACCTCTTCGTGGACCGAAGCCGACACACGGGCGCGCGAGCGGGACTTTTTCTTGCCCGTCTTGGACTTGGACGCCTTCTTCGTACTGGAACTGGCTTTTGGGTCAGAATCTTGGGAGGCCGGAGATTTCGAGCTCTTGTCGTCGCTTGCGTTGGTCATGTCGTCACGGGGCGGTCATCGTGCCATCCGCAGTGTAACGCACCAAGCGGCTGACCGGACCACTGCGATGGTGGTCGCCGGCGAACACGACTTGCCGGTGGTGTTCGAACAACCTGTCCGTCTCGACGAAGTTTGAGCTCCGTACCGTGCCAAACTCCCGCGCGGTGAAGTGCGAGAAAAACCACAGATCGCCGTGAAACGCCCGGAAACCCGTTAAGCGCGAGGACCGAGGGTTCTGCTAAGTTTGCAGCCTGTGACCAGTGGTGACCAACGACCAGCAATCACCCAGCTTGCGGTGATCGGTGACATCCACGCTCGGATGCCGCTGCTTGCCCAAGTGTTGGAGTGGATCGACCGGCGGCGCCCCGACGGAGTCTTGTTGGTCGGCGACATCGGACGCGGGCTCGGGCGCGGGCAACCGACGGAGTCGAGGTTTCGGCGTTACCGCAAGTCCGTCGCCGAGGTTTTGCAAGCTGTTCGCGCGCTTGAACTGCCGATCCTGTGGGTGCCTGGAAACCACGACTGGCCGACCTGGGAGGCAAGTGAATGGCCGGGAAACGTCGATCACTCGGTGGCGACGATCGCCGGGTTGCGGATCGCCGGGATCGGTGGCTCGGGCCCACATCGGTTTGGATTTGCCTACGAATGGGACGAAGACGACATCCGCGGGCGTGACATCCCAGCCTGTGACGTGTTGCTCAGCCACTGTCCGCCCGCCCGCACCCGTCTGGACTTTGTTCCCAACCACCGGGTACACGCCGGCAGCGAGGCGGTCCGTGAACTCGCACTCTCCCATCGTGGGTTTTTGGTGTGCGGACATATCCACGAGTCGCCGAGTACCGAGATCCTCGGAGATTGCCTATGCATGAATGTCGGCGGCCTCGGATATCCCTTCGGACGTGCACAGGTCGGGTTGATCACCCGCGAGCCCGGGTGTGATCGGGCCCTGCATTACGACTTTGAGGACGATCGAGAGCGCCATTGGGAGCGGCGTTTCGAGTCGTAGAGGCGCGCTCGGCTGCGGGCGAGTTGTCGCTCGTCGAGCGAACCATTCAGCTGGGCTCGGATGAGGCCGTGCAAGACCTCGTAGGCCAGTTGTGTATCGTAGGCGACCAGTACCACGTCGGCGCCGTGGTTGAGGGCCTCGACAGCTGCCCGCGGGGCACCACCGTCGCGCAGGGCGATCGGTAGCATACTCAAGTCGTCGGTGATCACGACCCCATCAAAGCCCCAGGCCTCGCGCAGCACGCCTTCGAGCAACTCGCGGGAGACCGAAGACGGATGCTCCGGGTCGACCGCCGAGACGATTGTATGTCCCACCATAATCGCGGCGGCGGATGTATGTGCACGGGTAAATGGCTGCCAGGCCTCGCGCTCGAGTTGGTCCCGGGTCTGCGAGATTTCACCAATCCGCCAGTGGGTATCTTGGCGCACGTGACCGAGCCCGGGGAAGTGTTTGAGTGTACATCCAACTTGCTGGCGCGCGAGTCCTTCGCAATAGGTGCGGGCGAGTTCGGCCACCCGCTGTGGATCCTCGGCGAGCGCCCGCGAGGCGAGTACGGCCCCTGGCACATGAAGGTCAACGACCGGGGCGAAGTTGAGGTTGACTCCGACCGAGCGCAGTTGCTTCGCATGCGAAAATGCATATGCATCGACAGCAGAGCGCCACCTGTCGCCAGCGCCGGATGCCACTTCTGCCAGGCGTGGGGTATGGGACAAGGGCGGCGATAGATGGGCGACGGGGCCACCTTCGTGATCGGTCGCCACGATCAGCGGCGGGAGTCCTTGTCGCCCGCGAATCGCTTGAAGGTCGGCGATCTCGCGCGCGAGCTGAGCCACCGACTTCCCCTGGATATTGCGCTGAGTGATGTACACACCGGCGATGGCCCGACGCTCGACGAGCATTCGCACCGCATCGGCATCGCGATAGCCGACCATGACATGGGCGCCGATCCGTTCGAGTGTCCCGGCTGGTGCCGACAACACCGCATCGACATCTGCTCGCATCTGGAGCTCGACACGGGTGAGCCAAAGTGCCGAAACCGTCGAACCCACCGCGACGCAGGTAGCCCACAGTCGGGTGCGGTTCGAGTGAACGCGGAAATACATAGCGAGAGCCACACAGCCGGCGGTCAGCAACCACGCTGCAGCCAAGACCTGTGGGCGGTACGACGCGAGCAGGGGGGTCGGATAACAATAGGAGGCCACAGCGGAGGCCGCGAGCACGAGCAGTCCGAGAAGGGTCGTCGCGGCGCGTCGGAGCAGTCGCGGCGCAACCTCGCGGCGACTCGATTGCCGGCGGGCCGAGGCCGCGCGCGAAGGCGATCGAGAAAGGGTCATGGGCTGTGGCACATCCCGTCTACGCACGACGTTCGCGGTTTGGTCCCGGTTTCTCGAATCGGTATCACCCCACCTGCTCGCCGCCCGACAACCTCTGTGAGACGACCATGCCGAACGCGTTCCTCGGTCGGAACGCCGATGCTGTTGAGGGGGACTTATGTTCGAGACACGTCGGGCCTAAAGCGGTAGATCTGCGTCGGTGATTTGCTTGTAGCGCTTGCTGTCCTTAAGTTTACGTGTAGCAGCAAAGACTCTATCCGGCGTCGACAGGTCCGCCGCTGGGAGCTGGGCGGCGACTTGGGCTTGGAGCTCAGGGCTGTTGACCCGGATAAAAGGGTTGGTCGCCCGTTCGTCAGCGATTGTCGACGGTACGGTTGACTCGCCCCGCTCCCGTCGCGTCCAGGCGTCGGCTACCCGGGCCCGGAGGTCGGGGTTTTGTGGTTCGACGGAAAAAGCAAATCGGAGGTTGTCCTGGGTGTACTCGTGGGCACAACACACCCGGGTCTCGGGTGGCAAGCCGGCGAGCCGTTGGAGGCTGGCGTGCATCGCAGAAGCTGGCCCATCAAACAGGTAACCACACCCACCGGCAAATAGTGTATCACCACAGAAGAGGATATCATCAAACAGATATGAGATATGGCCGTTTTGGTGACCCTCGGTCAACATCACCTGCCCCGTCACGGAACCGAAGTTGGTCACGTCGCCCTCGGAAACCGGCGTGTTGAGGCCGGGGATGGGGTTGGCGGCCCGCGACGACCCGACGACCCGCAGCTCGGAGAGCAACCCCAGACCCTCGAGGTCGCGGTTGATACCGATGTGATCGGGATGGGTATGGGTGTTGAACACCGTCGTCAGCTGCACTCCGAGGCGTTCACACAGGGCCAGGGCACCACTCGCATCGGGACCGTCGACGGCGGCTGCTTTGCCGGTTTGGCGGTCGACCATCACCCAGACGAAGTTGTCTTGCCAGGCGCAGACCTGGTGGATTTCGAGGGCTCCCGACTGCGAAACGAACACGGGGGTGGGATGCTTTACAACATGTTCCATCGACGCTATCTCCGGTGCGCGCGAGTGTAACCGACGCGCGGAGGGAAACCGATGCACCAGCCTCCTCGGGTGTTGTTTGTCTGTCTGGGGAACATCTGCCGCAGCCCACTGGCCGAAGGAGTGTTTCGCCAGCTGTGTGCTGATGCGGGCCAGGCCGTCGAGATCGATTCAGCCGGGACCGGGGCCTATCACGTCGGCGAAGCACCCGACCGGCGGATGCGACAGGTCGCCCGCACACACGGGATCGACATCGACAACCTCCGCGGTCGTCAAGTCAGCCGCGATGATTTTCGAACGTTCGACCTGATCCTGGCGATGGACCGCAGCAACCTGCGCAATCTCGAAGCGATGGCTCCGGCGGGTTCGCACGCCGACGTACGGCTGTTTCGCAGTTTTGACCCGACCCCGGGCGATGGCGATGTGCCCGACCCCTACTACGCCGGTGGCTTTGATGTTGTGTATACACTTGTTGAACGAACTTCGCGGGCACTGCTCGCCCATCTGAGCCGATGACGGTCGACGACGAATTGACGACGCTCCTCGGTGGTCCGCCAACCGAGCGCACGGCACTGGCCGGGGGCTCGATCGCCCACGCCTACCGGGTCACGAAGCATGATGGTACACGTTTTTTTGCCAAGACCGGAGGCGCAGATGCAGCGGCCACGTTTGCCGGTGAGGCCGCCGGGTTGCGAGCCCTCGCCGAGGCGCAGACCGATCTGTGGGTTCCACAGGTTATCGGTGTCGGCAAACACTGGCTGGTCCTCGAATGGGTCGAACAGGAGTCCGTTGTCGATACACTTTGTTGGCACGGGCTGGCTGCAGGGCTTGTGGCATTGCACCGCCATCACCGGGTGACGTCCGACGGGACGAGCGCTCCCTCGCTCACGGTCGAGGAGGCCCAGGGTCCGCCGCAATACGGGTTTGCATGCGATAATTTCATCGGTGCGACGCCGCAAATCAATTCGCCGAGCTCGATGTGGCCGGTTTTTTTTCGAGAGTGCCGGTTGCAGCCACAGGTCGCCTTGGCCCGCAGGCGTGGGTTGTGGCCGGTAGCCTGGGATCGTTGTATCGAAAAATTGCTCACGAGGCTGGGCGATGAATTGCCGCGCAACCCCCTGGCGTCACTGGTCCACGGTGACCTGTGGTCGGGCAACGTCATGTTTGGTGCCGGGGGTCGACCGGTGGTGTTTGACCCCGCGACCTACTACGGCCACCGCGAGGTCGACCTCGCGATGACCCAGATGTTCGGCGGCTTTGACCGCGAGTTTGAACGCGCCTATTTTGACCGATGGCCCCTCACACCCGGCTATGCACGGAGATTTCGGATTTACAACCTCTACCACGAGCTCAATCACCTCAATCTGTTTGGTGGCAGTTACGCGGGAATGGTGTCCAGTACCCTCAGGTCGCTTGGTCTGATGTGAACTCGCGTTCACTTATTCGCGTGCCACGGGGTACACGTTTGGCAAGTCTCGGTTCGAAACGTTGGAGAGACGTTTCGTCGACCGGCGAGCAGTGGCATGGCGCCGGTGGCGGGCGGCTCGGGCGGCCGCGAGGGCCATGACGAGACTCGTTGCAAGTACACTGATACCGAGGGAGAGGGTGATGATGCCCGGTCGCGCGTAGGAACGTACGTGGAGTGGCATCTCGGGGTCGACGCGGTCGGGTTTGGCCAACAGCGTTGCCCCGACGATGGTCGCTGTGAGACCGAGTCCTCCGGTGACCCCACTGAGGGCAGCGATTCGCACACACGATGGACTCTGGCGACACCCAGATGTGCGCGAACGAAGCTCGACCATCGGTGCTTGTCGCGGGCCTTCGGTGGTCGTCGATGCTGGGTTCGCTGCTTGTACGCGTGTCGGCGTGAGAACCAGTGCGAGCGCTGTGAGCAGTGCAAAAACCGGTTTCCGGAGGTTGCGGGCAAACCCGAGGGGAGCGCTTGGGGCCCGGCTAGAAACATGTGTGTGCATGTAAAACCGTCAGCGGTAGCGCTGCGTACTCACGCGGGCGAGGTCGGCTACGGGCTGAACGACACTGCGGACCATCGAGCGCAACAGCGGCTGACGGGCGACGATATCGGCGAGCGGTGGGCTGTAGGTGTAGTAAAAACGAACCAGGTCACGTCCCACGGGGTTGCTGCGCAGGTAGACATCGCGAAACAGTCGCAGCGCCAAGACTTCGCCGTGCCACGGTGCACCATAGGCGGCCGTCGCCATGAAGCAGAAGCCTTCGACGGTTTGAAACTCCTGCGCCGGGGTGGTCGCACTCGCAGTTGCCAACGCACTCTCGTTGGCGCACTTATCCTCGTAGACCACACCGAAGTGATAGGTGTAGGTGCCCCACAACTGGTCGACTTCGACGACCGTTTCCTCGCCGGGGGAGACGACGTCGCCCGGGTAGCTCCGCTCGATCGCGGCGCCCAAGAGCTCGTCGTCGAGGTCGTTTTCACCGGTGATGTAATAGACCCGTACCCGGGCGATTTCCGGGATCTCGCCGTCGGGTGTCATCGGCAACTCGGGGATCGTAAACCGAACCTCTGCAGTATCGAAGTTGGTGCTCTCCACTTCGAGGCCTTCGATCGGAGGAAGCTCCATCGCCTGGCACTGACCCCAGCCGCCGGTGTCGTCGGTCGGATCGATGGGGTTCTCTTCCTCATTTCCGTGACTATACACGCCCCAGCGAAATGTCTCGCCGTTGAGGGTGTAGCTCTGCAGCCGGTCCGAACCGCTCCCGCCCTTGCTCGAGATGGTGGCGTCGGGCAGGTTGATCTTGCCGGACGAGCCGTCCCACATGCCGTAGCCGTAGTAGTCGGAACTGCTGTAAAAGCCCTGGTCGTTGGCTTCGAAGGCCACGCGGTAGACCACCGACGGTTGCCCGTAGTAGGGCACGCCATACGACGATAGGCGGGTGTCGATGAAATGGTCTTCCCGCTCGAAGGTGTAGTCCGCGTTTTGGTCGTTTTCGAGGTTGATCTCGATCCAGGCGGAGATCGGGCCTTTGTCGAGGACCGCTCCCTTGACCACGGCGGTGACAAACTCGGCTTTGCTTCCGGCTGGGGTCGCCGATGTATATGCATCTAGATCGTTGATCTGAGCGAACATCTGGGCATCGGCCGAGTCGTGCGAAGCCTCAAAACTGATGAGGTCGTTGCGCGGCGGATAGAAACTCGTCACGCCGTTGTCGGCAAACCGCCCCTTGTCGGACTGAAACGTCGACGGCGAAGGGCAGGTCATGGTGTCGAGTGAGATGGTCTCGTGTTCATCCGGAGTCAGCGGACGGCAGAAGTAGCTCTCGGGCGAGGAGGAGTTTTCGTGCCAACCCAGGGAATCCTGATCCTGGGGGTCGTCGTCGAAAAACACGATTTTGGGATATTTGACACCGCGGCGATGGGCCCAAATCGGGAGCGCAGATGGCCGAGCACCGTAGGGCGCGCGCCAGCTCGACAAGAAGTCCGAACGTCCCGAGCGGTTGCCGATCCCGAGCTTACCGGTCGCTTGGGTCACCATCACCGTCTGAACGTGCTGGTGGTCGGCATCCTCGATCCAAATGGCGATCTGGGCCCCGGGCACCGGATAGTAGTGAAACTCGAGGAGAACGTCGTCAGACGCAGCTTCGGACTCGCCTGCATGGGCCGGGGTGGAGGCAGCAAAAAAGGCAAAAATTCCCGAGAATAGGAAACCAGAGATCATAGTTTGTCGCAGCAACGGATGCACCACGACCCTAGTATACACATGCCTCGCGGATGTCACATGGATCGGACGTGGTGCCGCAGATCACGATAAACCCCCCATGACCCGATTATCATCCAATCTGGAGACTGTCTCTTGAATCTGTCGCGTGTTGTACCGTGTGATGTCGAGCCGGATTGCCGCACCCGTCACACGAATCTCGACCGTGTCAAATTCGCTACTCCGATGCCGGACCGCTCCCACATCAGAAAATTTTGCTATGTGTGGTCGTGGGTTGTGCTCGGCTCGCTCGGCGCGATGTTCGCGTGCGGGCCGCAACACGTTTCTGGAACGGGTGCCAAACCGGCAAAGATTTCCACTGGGGCACTGCCGGACGGGCCTCCGCCGCCGGCGACAGGCTTGCCGTTTCCCGACCTCCAGGCCGATGACTGGCAGCCACCACAGGTGATCGCCGGCGACGTCGCAGCCCTCAGTCGCGCGCTTGCGGATGCCGGATCGGTGACACTCTCCCTCGGTCCCCGCTTGGCGGCGGGACGTTGGCAGCAGCGTGCTCCCAAACTGGCCGCGTCGCTCGGTGCCACCGAGGTCGAACTGGGCACTCCCGGACCGCTGGTCGCGCTGGTCGCGGGTACAGGTTCAATGCAGGTACAACGAGTTGATGGGGAACGTCCGCAGTACGACGCAACCGGGATCCACCTCGATGCTGCGGCCGTCCATGCGCGTACCGATCAGGGCACACTCTTGGCGATCGATGAGGCGCCGATCGAGCTCACGAGCTGGCGGGCCCTACCCGCGATTGCCTCGGGGACATGTGTGCCTGCACTTCAGCGATTGGCCGCCGGGCAGGAGTTGTCCCTGGCAATGCTCGCTCCGTTTTTAGACCACGCCGATGAGACGCTGTGGCAGGTGTATCGCCGGTTGGTTGTCGAACAGGGGGAAAAGTTGCACAAGCAACTCGATGCCTACGCCACGCCCCGCGATCGCAGTCGGTTTGCCGACGCAGAGGCATTTGAGCGCCACCTGTGTGGGCACGCGTATTGGCAGTACCTCCAGGCCCTCGACGGGTGCGACGAGACGCGGACGCGTTGCCCGGGAGCGCCGCGCGTGTATTTGGTAGGAGGTGCCCAGATCGGGATCCGCGAGCCATCGGTGTACCTGCCGGAGGGGTGTGCCGAGCGCCTCGGGCACGACTATCTCGGGGACATCCGCGAGATTGGGTTTGAGGCCGTGTCGATCGCCGGTGCCTATCTCGACCGCGAGTGGGGCGACCTCGCGGCCCGTGCGGGCGCCGTGGCCGAGGTCCACGCCGCCCTTGAAGATCTGTGTACACCTCGTCGAAGGCGGTTTGCCGCGGGGGATCTCGCCGAGATTCACGACAGGCTCGGGCGGATCGGTACGCTGCTGGCGAGTCCACCCCAGCCATCGCCCCACGCCCACTGGCTCGTCGATGAGACAGTGCTACAGGTGCCGGGGGTCGGTCCGGTGCGCCAGTTGGCACACTTCGATCCGGGACACGCTTCTGTGTATAGCCAAATTGTTGCCAAGGCACGCGGCCTGCGGGAATTCGGCCTGGGCAGGCCCCTGTGCCACGGGCCATCCGGCGAGCAACCACTGGCTGTGATGGTAGTCGATGCGGCATCAGCCTCGATCCAGCATCTCGCGTATTTTTACGAAGAGGAACTGGTCTGCGGGGAATTGCCTGTTCGCGAGCCGTTTTGAGGTCCGTCGGCACAAGATGTAGATACAGTCGTCTACGAACGCACAAGATGTAGATACAGTCGTCTACGCGGACAATTGTACGCGTACAACCATTAAAAAACCGCACCCCGACGGAGTGCGGCTTTGCCAGAAAGTCGGGTTATTGACAGGTCGAGCCCATTGCACCACCCATACTCAGTGAGCCGGGGACACAGGTGCTGTTGCCCATGCAATCGCCGTCGCTGGCACACTCGCCGCAGATGCCGAGGCTCAGTGGGAGTGGCAGACCCTCGAACTCGGTGTCGTTGCAGTGGCCCGAGGTGCAGGCCTCGTTGGTGTTACAAAATGCGTTGTTGTCGACCGTTCCGGGATCGATGCATTCGTAGTACCCGGCGAACCCGGTGAGGTCGAGGTTTTGGTTGCACAGCTGGCCGTCTTCGCAGTCCGAGTCGTCGCTGCACTCACCACAGGTGCTCGGCAACAGGCCACCGAGTACGCCCGGGAGCAGGGGTTCGCAGTAGAGTTCCTCGCCCCCGGCCATACAGGTCTCGGTGCTCTCGCACTGGGCACCTGGCTCTGGGGCCACACACGTGGCTTGCATCGCCAAGAAATCGAGGCTGCACGAGGCTTTGTCCATCGGGCAGTCGCTGTCCTCGTTGCACTCCGAGCACACCCCGATCAGCATCGGGATGATGTAGCAGTTGCCCGACTCGCACTCGGAGTCGGCTTCGCATTGAGCACCGTTGGGCTGGGGACCGCCGGTATTTGTGCTGTCCGTGTCCGTTTCGGTCTCAGGCCCGGTGGTCAAAAAGTCCTGTCCGGTCGTGGGGTCGGTTGTTTCCGACGTTGTGTCCGACGTCGAGTCGGTGTCGGAGCCGGGGCCCGCGGTCGTCTCATCCGTCGTCGTCCCGGGCGAAGTTGAAGTTCCGGTGTCGCTGGTGCTGCCAGTCTCCGATTCGGACGCTGACGACGTTGGCTCCCGGTCGGAGCAACCAGGTAATGTCGTGATCATGAAAGCAGCCACTGCGGCGGCTGTGAGGTGGGGGTACCGGGAACAAACCATGGAAAGTCTCCGTGTGGCCGAGGACCATCTCGGCATCTACACGCGCGCTATCATGGCGTTTGGGTGGATCGTCTGTAAAGTGGCAATCACGATGAAGTGGGCTGCCCGTACAGATGCGTTTAACCCTTCGGAATGATTGAGTACCCCGGGTGTCCTGCAGAACATGGCCCCGCGGTCGCTCAGGAACGCAGGTCCTTGACCATCAGGTGACAGGTTTGTACGGAGCTCCAGCAACTGTCTTGGAGTATCTCGGTGAAGGAACTCACTTGTGGTACCCCGTAGAGCAGCACGGGTGTGCCGGGGGAAATTGCTTGTAGTAGCAGAGAGGTGAGCTCGTGTGGATCGACCTCGGGTCGGGACACGAGGCGGTGGCACAACACGGCTCGGCCCTCCCGCGAACACAGGGCCCAGCCCCGCAGCTGTGTGTCGAGCAGCCCGGGGTTTTCCTCGCGTGTCGTCTCGCGTGCTGTTCGAGGTCGGGGTCCTGCCAAGGCAAAGCCGAGGCGTTGATTCGGGGGCATCCGTTCCCAGACATCCGCCGACCATGCACACAGTTCGATCTGCGGTGCATCGACGCCGGGTGCAACCTCCCAGGTCGTCCCGGTCGTCGCCGGTCGACCCGGTCCGTGGGCAAACGCCAACCATGTGTGTATACACTGAAACTGTCGATAGCCGTGGTGGCGGTAAAACGCCAACTGTCGCCCAGGGGCGGGGAGGACGAGCTGTGTGAGTCCGGCAGCGACCGCTTGGTGATGCCCCGCCTGCAGCAGAGCCTTGCCCACCCCGAGACCGCGAGCTTCGGGAGCGACCCCGAGTCCCGCGGTAAATCCGGTGTGCGGTGTGCGTGGACGCCGACCGATCAAAAAGTATCCCAGCAGGAGATGTTGTGGGAGCGCTTGCCGCTTTGACGGGGGTTCCCCGCTGGTATCGATGGCGACCTGTGAAAGAGGGGGGTCGACACCCTCGCGCAGGCACTTGCGGCGCAGCCATCCCGGTGTGCGGGTACTTGTATGACCAAATATTTTGCCCGCCAGTGGCTCGAGGAGGTCGCCGACCTGTCCGGGGCAGGTGTCGTCCGACGGATCAAACACCTCCGCGGCGGGCCAGATGTCGATACCGGGCGGGAGGCTCACAGCAGGCCGCAGGCGCGTTTGCAGTCTTCAATTGTTGCGCGTGCAAGTGTTCGCGCCTGCTGTGCGCCTCGGCGCAGCACGGCCTCGACTTCGTCGGGCGCCTTTTGCAGATGGGCGTAGCGTTCGCGGGCCTCGGCGAAGTGGCTGGTCATCCGCTCGATCAGGAGTTTTTTGGCGTGGCCGTAGCCAAACGGTTCACCGTCGCGGCGACCGGTCTTGTAGTACTCGGCGATGCGTTCGAGCTCCGCTTTGGAGTGGAACAACTCGAGGAACCTGTAGACCGTACATGTCTCGAGGGGCAGTGGTTGGCCGAACTCGGTCGAGTCGGTGACGATCTGGCCGACGCGCTTGCGCAGTTGTTTGCCACTCAAAAACAGCGTGACGGTGTTGCCGTAGCTCTTGCTCATCTTGCGGCCGTCGATCCCCGGGACATAGGGATATTTGGACAGTCGCGATTCGGGCCGTACGAGCACCGGCTTTTCCGGGCAAAACGCCTGGTTGAAGTAGGTCGCCATGTCCTGGGCCATCTCGACGTGTTGGAGTTGGTCCTTGCCGACCGGGACGTGGGTCGAGCGGTACAGCAGGATGTCGGCGGCCATCAAAATCGGGTAGGTGAACAGACCGACCGAAGGTTTGATCCCGTTGGCGAGTTTGTCTTTGTAACTGTGGGCCCGTTCGAGTAGTCCCATCCCGGTGACCGCACTCAGTAGCCAGGTCAGCTCGGCGACTTCGGGGACATCGGACTGGCGAAACAGGAGCGCCTTATCGGGGTTGAGTCCGAGGGCGAGATAGGTGCGCGCCACGTCGAGCACGTACTCGCGCAGCGCCGCCGGGTCGCGGACCGTCGTGAGCGCGTGGTAGTCGGCGATAAAGTACAAGCACTCGCCTGGATAGGTGTGTTGGAGCTCCAAGTGCTGGGCGATGGCGCCAAAGTAGTTGCCGAGATGGAGGATGCCGGTCGGTTGGATGCCCGACAGGATCCTTGGTTTGGCTACGGGTTGCATCGTGGTGAGGGTGCCAGTTTGGTCGGCTTCGTCAACTCATTGAGGTACCTGGTATGTGAGCTGGCGCGCGTTCTAGATATACGCGTCGAGGTCGTGGACAGATTGGGCGCTCTGCGCAACATCGAGAGTCATCGCATATACAAGTGGCTGTGCGCACTATTGTTCCAAAACAATGGGACATGTTCAAAGAGTCATGTGTTGTATCATCGAACAATGTTGATGGGACCAAAGATTCGCTGGGTGTGTGGTGTGTGTGTCGGGTTGCTCTGGGTCGGCTGTGGTGAGGGCGCAGAAACGTCGCGCGAGAGTGCGACCCTTACTCCGACGACGGCCTCGACGACAGCCCCGACGACGGCCCCGACGGAGGGCACGACCATGTCGGAAACGACACAGGACACCGACGGGACCGGTGGCGAAACAATGGGCGAGACCACGGGGGAAACCGAAGACGATTCGTTGTCGTTGACCGACACCGCCGGCCCGCTTCCGATGTGTGGCAATGGCGTTGTCGAGGGGATCGAAGAGTGCGACGACGGGAACGATGATGAAACCGATGATTGTCTGTCTACATGTGTCCAGGCGAGTTGTGGCGACGGATTTGTCTGGGCTGATGTCGAGGCTTGCGACGATGCCAACGATGTGACGACCGACGACTGCCTCCCAGATTGCAGCGCGGCCAGCTGCGGAGACGGTTTTGTCTACGAGGGAGTCGAAGCTTGTGACGACGGCAACACCGTCGATGGGGATGGGTGCCTCAATTCGTGTGTCGAGGCCGTCTGTGGCGACGGCGTCGTCTGGGAAGGTGTGGAAGCCTGCGACGATGGGAACGACGACAACACCGATAGTTGTACGGATATGTGTGCATCAGCAAGTTGTGGCGACGGCCTGGTCCAGCCGGGCGAAGATTGCGACGACATGAACGCGGACAACACCGATATGTGCCTCGACAGTTGCCTGTTCGCTAGCTGTGGCGACGGCTTTGTCCAATCCGGTGTCGAGACGTGCGACGACGCTGGAGAGTCGGCGGTGTGCGACGACGACTGTACGCCGGCGGAATGCGGAGACCAGGTCACCAATATCAGTGCCGGCGAGGATTGCGACACCGGGACCCAGTCGGCTCTGTGCGATGCAGATTGCTCCGAGGCGGTGTGTGGCGATGGCTATGTCAATGTCGATGCTGCTGAGGAGTGCGACGATGGTAATACCGCGAACAACGACGGCTGCTCATCCCAGTGCCAGGAAGAACTGCCGGAACCCTGCACCCAGGGCACCGACCCAGGAACCGGCGCACCGTGGATCATCTGTACCGCGAGCTCCAACACAGCCTGGATTTCGGCCAATAACTCGGGGCAGTACCACCCGGTGCTGATCTGCCAAAACCTCGGCTACAACACCGTCGGCCAGTGGGGCGGGACTTTTGGGTCCGTGTGTGGGTACAACCAAAACAGCAGCTGCCAAAATCCAGGCTCGATGACTTTTTCCAATACGTGGAACGGAACGGGCAACTGCGGTTCCGACAATTTCGGCCCGATCATCTGCAATACAGTTCACTGGACGTGCGTGAACTAGCTTTTTTAGATCGCGGCGCGGGCGATTCGCTCGGTGAAGGGCTCGGGCCGCGACAGGCTGTCGAGGTCGGTGAGCGGGTTCTCGTGGCTTCGAGGTCGCGGTGGCGAAGGGCTCGGGCCGCGACAGGCTGTCGAGGTCGGTGAGCGGGTTCTCGTGGCTT
>CAZUPD010000027.1:0-16174 GCA_964621785.1 uncultured Nannocystaceae bacterium | reverse complement strand
CGAGGGTCGCTTCTCACGAAGGTTTGGCGTTGTTTTGTAAGTACATGTAAACTGCCACGCGCGTTCACATGTCACGCACAGCCGATGCATCACCGATTCGGGCGGAACGAAGAAGGGCCGCTCGCTGGCGGCCCGTGACGCATCCTCGTTGTAGGTGCAACGGGTTTATTCCGCCGCTTCGCGCTTTTTCTCGCTGTGGTAGCGCTTCATCTTGCGCTTGATGACTTCTTTTTTGACCATGCCGACCAAGTCGATCATGAGCTTGCCGGTCAGGTGGTCGTACTCGTGTTGCAGGGCGCGGCCGAACAGCTCTTCACCCTCAGCTTCGAAGGTTTGACCGTCGAGGTTTTGTGCGCGGACCTTGGCATAGCGCGGGCGTTTGACGTCGATAAAGACGTTGGGAAAGCTCAGGCAACCCTCCTCGGAAACAATCGTTCCCTTGCCGGTCTCGACGACTTCGGGGTTGATGAACACCAGTGGCGGAGAATCATCGTCTCCACCAGCGACCTTCCCGTCGATCAGGAAAATGCGCTCTAGACGGCCGACCTGGATGGCGGCGATGCCCGCGGCGTTGAGGGCGTACATCGTGTCCCGGAGGTCGCGGACGAGTTCGCGGATGTTGTCGTCGATGTCTTGGACATCGAAGGTCGCTTCGCGCAGCCGGGGGTCGGGATAGGTGACAATGTCGAGAACAGCCATGACTTGTGTGAAAACTCCGCCTGCGCGTCGGGATATCCACCGCAGCGAATTTTGGCGAGGGTAGCCGATCCTCGACGCTGTAGCCAGCCCGAGCGGGTCGGTAACAAATGGTCGCCAGGGGGCGCCTGGGCTGCGGTCGCTCGCTACAGCCGCGTTCCCACATACTTTGTGCGAGCGACAAGCGTGAGGGTCGTTGGCAGACGTGATCAGGAAACCAAATGCGCCGGGCTCGAGCCAAAACGTGAGGATGCGCCAGCGACACGTCGCGGGGAAATGGTTGTCGCGTCGGGTCCGCGATGAAGCGGTTGACGACGTCGTAGCCTGTCGTTTGCGGGTATTCAGCGCCTCCAAGGCGTTCCTTCAGTTTCGCAAAGGCTGCACCGCCCGGTGCGAAACGGGGTCGCTGGCGACACGTTCGCATCACGGCGATGGCCCAATCTGTGGCTTCCCTGTAAAACCCGTGTACCGCCGACGACGCAAGGCGGCAGGAGCGACGGATGAGCATCACAGTCGAGCAGGTTCGCGAAGCGTTGAAACATGTCGAGGATCCGGCGACCGAACGCCCGATCGTCAAGGGCCAACTCGCCGATATCACGCTCGGTGAGGACGGCCAGTCCGTGCGCCTGACCGTCGACCTCATCTCGCCCGGCTATCCCCTCCGCGATGTCCTCGATACCAATCTACGGGCGGCGGTCGAACCCCTCGGCGTGGTTGTCGACATCGACTACCGCCTGCGGGTGCCCAAAAAGCCAGCCCGCCAAGACCTCAACCGGATGCCGACGGTCAAGAACATCATCGCGGTCGCTGCCGGCAAGGGCGGAGTCGGGAAGAGCACGGTCAGTGTCAACCTCGCCCTCGCGCTCAAGCGCTTAGGTGCCCGCGTGGCCCTGCTCGACGCCGATATCTACGGACCTTCGGTGCCTAAAATGTTGGGCAAACCCGACCGCGAAACCACGACCACCGCCGACGGCGACCGCATCGCACCGGCGATCTACCGCGGGATCGTGGCCATGAGCGTGGCCTATTTTGTCGAGCCCGGTAACGCCGTGATCTGGCGCGGTCCGATGATCCACAAGTTGCTTAAGCAATTTTTAGAAGATGTGCAGTGGGGCGAGATCGACTACATGATTGTCGACTTGCCCCCTGGGACAGGGGACGCCCAGCTTTCGCTCGCCCAGCTGATCCCGTTGACGGGCGCGGTGATCGTCACAACTCCACAGGAGGTCGCACTCATCGATGTCCGGCGCGCGGTCAATATGTTTGAGAAGTTGGAAGTGCCGATCGTCGGGGTGGTCGAGAACATGAGCTACTACACGTGCCCAGCCTGCGGTCATCACGACCATATCTTTGCCAGCGGGGGGGGAGCGTCGCTCGCCAAGGAGTTGGGCGTCGAGCTGCTCGGGCAAATCCCGATTCACAACCAAATCAGCTTTGGCGGTGAGGCCGGTAAACCCGTCGTCGAAGCGGTGCCGGATAGCTCGCACGCGAAGGCGTTGACCGAGGTTGCCGCCAAGGCCGCGCTGGCTGTCAGCAAGCGCAGTGCGACCGGCCCCAAACGCAGCAGCCTGTTGCGTACGGTCCACTGAACAGATCCATTCGGGCAGGTCCGTATGGCGACTGAGCCGTCGCAGCTTTGTCGCGATTCGCGGTGTAAAAATCGGTGCATGGACGAAAATCGGATCCGGTAGCAGACTAGAGGCGTCCCATGCTGTTCGAAAAGTTCATGCCCGGTCGCGAGGTCCTCGACGCGCTCCCGATCTTTCCGCTGCCCAATATCGTGCTGTTCCCCGGGATGGTCTTGCCGTTGAACGTGTTTGAGCCGCGTTACGTCGCGCTGGTCGATCACGTTCAGGACACCAGTCCCTACTTTGGGATTCCAATGCTCTCCGACGAGGGGGGGCACGATCCCGAGCGGCCTGCGATCGAGCCGGTGTTCGGGATCGGTCGTCTGCACAACCATCAATCGCTCGCCGATGGGCGGAGGTTGGTCCAAGTTTTGGGCGTCGGTCGGGTGCGCGTTGTCGAAGAGGTCGAGAGCTCGCCGTTTCGCCGGGTGCAGGTCGAGGCACTCGAAGAGGCGGGGCCGGATGATCACCACACGTTTGCAATTTTTCGCGCCCAGGTCGAGCGCCTCGGGCGAGCGTGTGCCT
Source organism: uncultured Nannocystaceae bacterium (assembly GCA_964621785.1). GTDB lineage: Bacteria > Myxococcota_A > Polyangia > Nannocystales > Nannocystaceae > JACKDW01. The sequence continues at coordinate 13,325 of CAZUPD010000027.1, read as the reverse complement.
CCGACCAAGCCGAAGTACTCGACATGTTGCTTTCGATCGACGACCCGCGAGTATTTTTATATACAATTGCCGCGTTGCTGCCGACGGCCCAGGTCCTGGTCGCGGCGACCGTCGGTGGGCAACCGCAGCTGCGCCGCTACGCCCCGCTGCAACAGGCCTGTCTCGAAACCGACAATCCGGATCTTCGATGTGAGTTGCTGCTACACGAAGTTACGCGATTGTTGGGGAGGGTTCGGGATGCGAGCCAGATGCCGTCACAGATGTTCAACTGAACACTGCAACCCGTCTGCGCTGTCCTGTTGACCCGACGGTGACGTGTTGGACACGTAGGTGATTACTGGTCGGCACCCTCGAACGGATCGTCGGTTTTTACGACCTTGGTGGTGGTGTCCGGCTTGCGAATGCTATCGGGATCGATCGCCTCGTCTCCGGGCTCGACGCTCGATGCCACCGAAGAACCTCTGGCATGGCCTCGGTAACTACTTTTTTTGAACACGGTCCCGCGGGAGGTCTCGAGCGACCCTCCCTCGGCGCCGGCCGGGCCTTGGGTATCGGGCAACACTGGTCGCGCCTTGATCACGCGTGGTGCGACTGGTGCTTTTGACTCGGGGGCAGCCGCAGGAGGTGCCAGCAACGCTCGGCCGCCGTGGGTGTACCAGTAGTACCCGCCGGCAGCCGCTCCCGCGAGCAGGAGAAACACGAAAAACCATATGCCGCGGTTGCCCGACGAATACTCGAGATCGTCGTCGTCGTAGGTTTCGGTCTGCGTCCATGCTGAGCCGCGTTCGTCGTATTCGCTGCTGACAGCGCGAAATGGAAATGGTTGGCCGAGCCGGGCCGACGAGGGAGGTCGCTGCGGACGAACTGCATTGAGAGGGTTGTTGACGGCCGGAAACGCCGCCGGATGGGGGTCGAGCCGCGCTTGATTCAGCGGGTTGTTGACCGGGTTCGCATGCGGGCGGTTGAGGGGATTGGCGACATATGGGGCAGCATGGGGAGCCACCGGATGTCCGGCCTTGGTGCGGTTGAGGGGATTGTTTGGAGGACTTTGTGTATATGCAGGTGCAGGGTGGGCCTGGGGGCGTTGCCAATCCCCTGTCGCCGGGGAGCTGGCGGGTGTGGATGCCATCCCGGGTTGCTGCCAGGTTCCCGCGGGCGAACCCGTTGTCGGGACTGCAGCGGGCTGGGCCTGGGGTTGTGCAAAAGGCTTGGGTTGGACGGGTTGCGGTTGGGCGACGGGTTGGGCGGTCGGTTGCGGTTGGGCGACGGGTTGGACGACCGCTGGTTGAGGTTCGACCGACTGCGGCGGAGTGGTCTCGGGCTGGGCTGTGGTCGGTTGGCTTGACGGACTCGCAGGCTGTACCGCCGCGACATCGGGCCGTTTCCACGACCCGCTCGCGTGCTCGAGTTCTGCCGTTTGGGATCCTTCTTCGCCCTTGAACCGCGGGACTTCCCGCATGGTCCGGTAGCGTGCGCCCCGACCTTGTCGAGCCTTGGCTTGGAGCGGGTCCGGATCGGGCGTGCGTTGGATCGAATGGGTACCCGACGGCGTTTCGGACACCCGCTCCCGGGTGAGTTTGGAGATTTGCCAGGCGGCGGACTCGGGCCGCGTCGGTGCATCGGACGACGAGTTCGGCGTCGTGCCCCAGTCTGGGGGAGGGTCCAGCGACCGCTTCGGCTCGGCGACTTTGCTCGTCATCCCGCTCATGCGCAGTGGCGGTGGCGGGATTTCGTTGGGGTTGAGCCCGGGTGCCAGCGGCGGCGGCGGAAGGTCGTCCGGGATATGCGACAGCTTTTTGGGCTTGGGTTGCAGGGCCGGATGACCGGGGTCCGGGGTTTTCGCGGCCTCGGCCTTGGCCTCGGAACCTTCGCGGGCCTCGGCGATGACTTCGAGTTGGCGGTAGAGCTTCGCGACACGTCGCTCGAGCTGGACGATGAGATCGAGCAACATCATTTGCCCGTCGCCCTCGGGTGCCGTCTCGAGCTTTCCCTTGAATTCCTCGCGCAGTTCTTCGTAGACCTCGAGGCGGGTCAGCGAGCGTTGGATCCATTCATCGCTTGCGACCTTGGTCAGGGTACTGGCACTGAGCGAGGGGAAGGCACCGGAGGTGGTTTTGGTCGTCGCCCCCATGTGGACGCATCATACAAAACGTCGCGAGCACAGCACCACGTTTCGCTGCGCGGTGTCGGCCGGGACAGCTCGCCGCCAGTACGATGGCAGCGCACACGGGCGAGTTATCTGCGAATCACGGTGAAACAACAGTTCGCCAGGGTTTATAGCCACGTCGTAGGGGCGAACTGGCACGTCACGGGCGATTTGTCCGGTTGCGCGACCGGCGAGAAAATGCCTGTGCAGTCACGGGAAAGACCATCCACCACACAAGGAACTCGAGCTCCGTACCCGGCCTGACGCGGCACATACAACCGTGTTCGGGGATTTCTTGGCCGGATGTTTCCGTGGTCGGGGGCTCCTGTTCGGTCGTGGTGGTGGCCTGTGGATTGGGCAGGACCAACAGACCGGTCGGAGATTGTGCGAGCGCCACGCGTCCGAGGGGATCTTCGACTTCAAACCGGATCCAGATGGCGAAGTTGGTCGTCTCGGTGGGCGGGTCCGGGGGAACAAATTCGACGGTGACCGGACCTGACGTGACGTCCGTCGGCTCGCCAAACCCATGCCAGATCGGGTCGGCGGAGTAGGTGACTTCGGCCCAGCTACCGCGCACCACACTTCCCGGGAGGGCGTCGACACAGCCGGGGATCGGCGTCGGTTCGCCGGCGTAGAGCACACCCGAGGGATCGGGCGGGATGAAGGTCGCCGGGAGGTTGTCGACCTCGGAGCTCGTACTGTCGACGACCTTGACCGCACCCCAGCGCAGACTGTGAATGTTGAACGGTGGATCCCATGTATATCCCGAGATCACGTAGGTTCCCGGCGCGGCATTGGTGGTGTCCCACAGGACATCTTCTTCGGCGGTCGCCACGGTGATCGGCAGGCGCGCGTCGTCGGGTGTGATCCGCGTCCACGCATCCGTCGGCCAGTCCGGACTGAGGCTGAGAACCTCGGTGTCCGGAACTTTGCTGGCATCGATCAGGCCGACGGCTTCGGCGGCTTGCAGGTCGTCACTGGAGATCCACAGGGGGAGGGTCGTAAACGGCGGTTTGAAACCCAAAAATTGAAGCCTGCGTCCGTCGCTGACCTCGTCTTCGGTCGGTACAGGCTCATCGTGGGCAACCCCGTAGTCGATCGCAAACACGGGGTCGATGCTGCGGTCGACCACCGCCATACACGGGACCTCGCCAAACTCGGCTGGGGTCCGGGGGCGGGGTCCATCGCCGGCTGTTGCCAGCGACGGCACGAGCCACACAAGGCCGGCGACCGACAGGAAGCGACTAAAGAAATGCATGTGCAATGAATTTGCCCACGCCATGCCCTGCGATCACAACGCGCCGCAACTGACGAGGCTCGGATCGCGTGGGTAGTACATCAAAAAGTTGATACACATTTCGTCTTCGGTCGCCTCGCCCCCGTGGGTGGTCGTATCGCGGCCGGTCGAATCGTAGACGCAATGGGTCACCAACTCATCCCCGGGTTTGAGTGTGAACGATTGGGGGTGGAAGGTTTGGTAGTCGAACAGGAACGGATCCTCGCGCCCGAGTTCCCCGACGAAGTTGCCGTCGCGGTAGACCTCGGTCCACAGCCGGCTACCAATTTCATGTGCATGCAACCACGTGCCGATGACGTTGAGGTCGCCCTTGAGTGCCGATGATGTGGCCCACGACGGGCACGTCGCAACATGGTCGTAGGCCGGCTCACCGGGGGGAATGTTGATCCCGAAGATGTCGCCGATGCGCACGATCCCCGCCTCGTTGGGGCGCAGGTTTTCGGTGTAGAAGACATCGAAACCGTTGTTATCGACAAATTGGTCCTGCAACGGATTGTCGTAGTGGATCTGCACGACAAACGTCACCGTGCCGCTGTCACCCACGCGAAACCCGACATCAGGCGGGAGGTGGAGTTCGGTGCCACCCGGGGCCCAGCCCCACACCATATCCTCGACCCAGTTGCCGCAAAATCCACTCGGATCGAGGTTTTGCGGGGTATCGTAGACGCCGACGACGTAGTGATGGATGTGCGGGTCGTCGACTTGCGGGCGAAATCCGGTGACGTGAAGTGCTTGGTTTACGGGGATGTTGAACGCGTAACAGGAGTACCAAGTTTGGGTGACCGGCGGTGAAAAGTCGGGCATCCGCAGCTCCCACACGCCGTCTCCGGGTCCGGTGGTATCGTCGGTTGGATCGACGGTCGGATCGCTGGTTGTTGTGGTTGTTGTGGTTGTCGTCTCCGGGCCTTCGGTTGGATCCCCGGTCGGATCGACAGTCGGGTCCGCGGTCGTGTCCTCGGTTGACGAGGTCTCCGACCCGGTCGTGTCATTGCTATCGGTTTGTCCCGACAAGTCGCGATCGGCACAACCCGAAACCACAAGCCCCACACCCAACCCCAAACCAAGCAAACGGCTCATGGCTCGACGATACGACGAGCACATGAGCCTGTGAAGGGAGCGGGCGAATTTACAGCGAGTTTATCCAGGCTTCGACCTTGTCGAGGTCGCCTTGGGCGAGCGCCCCCGCGGGCGGCATGACGGTGCCCGAACCACCGATGTCGAGGTGGGTATTGTTGAGTTTGTGCCACAGGTAGCTGTTTTCGGGGTCTCCGGCGGCGACGCGGGCGGTGCCGGGGACTTGGGTCGAGTCGACCCCGACCAGCTCGCCGAGCGACGAACCTTCATTGAGAGTCAGGTAGGGGGAGGTCATGGTGCCGTCCATCCCCTGGAGGTGACACGAGCAGTTGGCGGTCCACAGGGGTTGGATATCGGCGTCGTAGTCGACCTCCATGCCCGTCTCAGAATCGGAGCCTTCGGAACCTTCGGAGTCGGAGCCTTCGGAGTCGGTCTCACTCTCGTGGGAGTGGGTCTCGCTCTCGCTCTCGTGGGAGTGGGTCTCGGATTCGGACGCGGAGTCGGTGGTGCTGCCGTCGTCGCCGTCACAACCGGTGAGTGCGAGCATGCCGGTTAAAAGAAAAGCAAATGGGGAAAGCTTTGCGAAGTGCATGATCGGGCGGGATTGTGCCCTACGTCCGGCACGCCGTCACACATTCGCGCGTCCTCGCGATGCGAGCCGACACACGCTTCCGAACGGCTAGCCCGTACGAGCGGGGCGTCGAGGAGAGTGCGGCGAACGGTGCAACGAGCGGTAGTAGGCAAATGCATCCGCGATCGAGTGCGTGGGGGAAAACCCAAACGTCTTGCGGAAGAGGGATCCGTCGATGATCACCGGATATTTGAAGTAGTTCACCAAATGCCGGGGGAACCCGCGTTTTTCTAAAACGCGGCTGAGCAGTTGCGGGACCACATCGGGCACCGACGGCAGGGGAACCGGGGTCGCTCCACACTCACGCAGGGCATCGTGAAACCCGATCCAATCGTCCGGGGCGACATTGAAGATTCCGCGGTGGGATTGCTTGAATGCACACACGATCGCATCGGCCATGTCTTGGACATGGACAAACTGCATCATCGGCGAAAACCCGGCCAGGCACGGGGCGTAGCGCTGGGACAGCAACCGGCTGATGGTATTGCGGACCCCCGGCCCGATGATGTTGCACGGGCGCAGGATCGTGATTCCGAGCTCTGGTCGGCGCCACAAAAAGATCTGGGTAAGGTTTTCGAGTTCGACCGAGTTGACCAGCTCGTGGGTGAGTTCGGCGGCCTTGAGCGGCGCGCGTTCCGACAGCAGCGCCGGGTTGTAGGGGCTTGCGCCGTAGACGTAGTAGGTCGATAGCACCACGATCCGACGCACGTTGTACTTGCTGCACAGTCCGTAGAGTTTTTGCGTACCGAGAATGTTTGCGTGGTAGCGGCGGTTGCGGGAGCTGCGGGTCGGCGTCAAGCGTCCGAGGTGGATGACCCCATCGATCCTGTGCCGGCGAAACACATCCTCACTCGACCGCCGGTTGAAGTCGATCTTGTAGGTGGCTAGCGGGGATCGACAGGTGTCGGGGAATTCCGGTTTGTGGCGAAAATCGACGGCGACGATCTGGTTTTTGGGACACAAGCGGGCGATCACCTCGCGTGCGAGGGCGCCACGGGCTCCGGTGACCAAGATGGTCTTTGGGTCAGTGTTGTCATTCGCGTGTTGCTCGGCCACGGGAGTGTCCTAAAAAATAGATGTTCGATCGGCCAGGCCCTGGTCGATCAGGTCGCGGACCGCCAGCTTGACTCGGTTGGCGCGGTCGTCGATCTCGCGCTCGCTCGTCGCGTCGTCGGCGAACACAATCGGGGCACCGAAGTGCAGTGAAACCCGGGCGGGCAGGGGGACGGGGACCATCAGCGGCAAGTACGGGAGCCCCAGCAGCCGGGCGAGTGGTTTGAAGTTGCCCAGGGACGGCATGGTCTCCTCGCAACCGACCACGCCGACGGGAACGATCGGCGTACCTGTTCGCATAGCCATGTGCACAAAGCCACTGCCGAAACGCTTGAGTTGGTAGCGCTGGGCAAATGGTTTGCCCGAGCCGCGCACACCTTCGGGGAACACGATCACCGGCTCGTCGCGCTCGAGCATTTTGATGCAGTTTTGTGGGTCGCCCAGCACTGCACCCCAACGGTTGAGGAGGTTGCCGATCCACGGCACCGTCGGCAAAAACCGTTCGACCATCGCCCGCGGCGCGCGGGGACCCTGTGGGTTGGTCGCCAAGGCGATGCCGATGAGCACGCCATCGAGGGGCAGCTGGCCGCTGTGATTGGCGATCAAAAGCACACGCCCGGACTTTGGGACATGTTCTAAACCGACGGCCCGGACCCGGAAGTAGTGGTCGTAGAGCCACTTGAACACCGAGATTGCGACCCCGAGGCTATCGGCGTGGTAGCCCCACGGATCGTAGCCAAAACTGCCGACTGGCTTGGGCACCCGCTCGATCAATTCGGCGACGTCGGGGGACAGCAGCCCGGCGGTCAACTGCCCGAGCCATGAATCGGAGCGGCCCATAACCGACGACATGCTACACGACGCCGGCGGCCTCGCAGCCTGTGGATTTTCTCGAAAGGCCACCTCGCTGGTTCTGTCTCGAACCGGTTGAGCTTCGCAAAACTTGCAGCACCACCAGTACAGCTACATTTCACGAAGAATTCTGTGCGAGGGAACGCGCGAGAAAAACCACGGACTGTACGCCGCCCGATGACACGCGAGAAAGGCCACAGGTTGCACCGGCGATACTTGTATTTCCGCACAGCTACGAACATGGATCGTGCAGAACGTTGTCTACGCATCTGCATGGACAACTTCGCCCGTGTGTGGCCATGGGTGTCGTGGACCCCGCAGCTGGGCACCTGCGGCGGCAGGGGTAAATCGTCCGGGATTGCAGTAGCATGGGCGACCGGATCATGACACGCGACAAGTTTATCCACGTAGACCGTTCTGACGCTTTGTGCCGAAAGGGGTGGCAGCACGCGCTCGCTGGCCTCAGCTTGGCGGGTCTGTTGCTGCCGATGGGTGCCTGCACGGACAAGAACAAAGACACCCAACCCACGGCAGCGGCCGACGGCAAGCAAGCGACCGACGAGGTTGTGGATGGCAAGGCGCAGGACGGCAACCAGGCCGTGGGTGAGCCCGGGCAAAAGCCGGTCGCCGTTGTTCCGGCTGAGCCGATCCCCGACGCTGCGTTGCTCAAGCCCTCGGCGGACATCCTCGGACACTTTATGGTGCCCAACGCCTCCAAGATGCTCAGCGACATCCGCAGCTATATGAGCACGCCGATGGTCGAAGGGATGCTCAACGAGGCGACCCTTCGCAGCATGGCGATGATGGCCCTCGATTCACACGGGAATCTCGCCCAAAATATCGAGCTCGACAAACCGTTCGGCTGTGCCGTCGCCGACGTAAAGATGTATCAGCAAAAAGCGCTCGCCTGTCTGGCGGGATACAAAGGCGGTGTCAACCAGCTGATCCAAGACCTCGGCAAGAACGGTGCCGCCGAGGCCGGCGATCACGCTGCCGCCTACACCTTTGGGAACGAGACCCTCTACTTCGACGACCTCGAGGGCGCCGTGGTGATCACCCTCGACAAAGGCATGTTCGCCAAGGCCAAGGGCTATCTCGACGACAACATGCTCAAACGGGCACCCTCCGTCACCGCCGACTTTGAAGTCGCGGTGCTGATCAGCAGCACCTTCGACCGCTATCGCAGCGACCTCGAGGGACTGTTTGCGATGATCGAAGAAGCGTCGAACGAGGCCCCCAAAACCGGGGAGCCCAAGGTCGACGCCGCGCTCTCCGCCCTGCAGTCGGCGCAAAAGGGCATGACCCGCCAGAGCATCAGCCGCTTGGGCGAGTACTCGCAAATGACCTTCACCAGTGACGTCGGGTCCAAGGGTCTTGCGTTTGGGATGTCGCTGGTCGCCAAGCCAGGGACCCGGGCCGCCGACGAGGCGGCGAAATACGGCGGGCGCACGATTTCCAAGGAAGTTGTCGAAGGTATGCCCAAGGGCACGATCCTGTTGGTCGCCGGCAACTCCGATCCGAACACCGTCGACATGCCCGAGGTCAAGCAGGCGTTCGAGATGTTGGGCGCGGCCTGGGGAGGCATCACCGGCAACGACTCAAAAGTTGCCGTGGCTGCGCTCGACAAATTCGTCCACGAGCGGCGGGACGTGTTCACAGGGGAATCGGTCTTCGCGTTTGTCCATGAGCCCGGTGGCGTGGGGGCGATCGTCATCGATTCGGTCCTCGCCCCCGGCAAAACCAGCGAGCAGTTGTGGAAGTCGTGGACCCAGGCGTTCACACCCCAGGCCGTATTAGGTCCCGACTTCTCGCAGTACGTCACCTGGCGGTTTGAGCATGGGGCACTCACGGTCGACGGTGTCAGCGTCGATCGGTTTGTCATCGAGCCGACCGAAGCTGCGAAGGGCATGATGAAAATCCCGGGCGACAAAATGGCCGAAATCGAAAAGTGGGTCGGTGGGATCAAGCTCACCATCGACCGGGCCGAGTTCGACGGGCATGTCATCAACACCGTCGGGCCAAAAGTTGAAGATGCAATCATCAAGCGGGCGATCGCCGCGCGCCGGGGCAAGGACTCGCTCAAGGACGACGCCGGGATCGCCAGTTTGCTGCGCAATGCTCCGGGCTCATCCGGGTTTTTCGCGGTCGACGTCCACGCCGGGATCAACTGGCTCAAGTCGTTCCCCGAGGTGGCCAAAGAGCTCAACATCCCCGGGCCGGTCGGTCAAAATCTCGCCGACGTCTACATCACCTTCTACCAACACAAAAACGGCGCGTCCGGTGGGGAGTTTGTGGTCGGTCAGCAGCTCATCGATCAAGTGCGGGCGTTTGCCAGCAAGATGTAGGTCACCGCACCAACGCCTCAGCTGTGGATCCATCCGACGCACCCGAAGCTGCCCGCGTGCAGGCGCTACTCGACCGTCAAGGCCTCAAAACGGCGACCGAGGCCGAGCGTGAGGAGCTCGCGATCTACGTCGCCGAGCATCCCGAGCTCGCGGATGAGGCCGCACGCCGGGCCGAGCAGGCGCGCTTGGGTGGGGCGTGGCTCGAACGGCTCGATGCAGATGCAAAGATCGCCCAGGTCGAGGAAAGCCGGGTGACCAAGCTCGAGCAGGGGCTCGGCTTGGCGTTATTTTTCGGCGGTACCGCCCTCGCGTTCGCGGCCCCAGTTGCCGGTACCGTCGCGATGCTTCTCGGACTTGCACTCACCATTTGGTCGGTGGTACGCGTCCGCCTCTCGACCTATCGCGACGACCCATACCGGAAAGTCAAACGATGAATCTCCCTGCAGTTCGCCACGGCGCCGACCTCCAAAACCGTCCGCAGGGCGAAATGCTTGTCGTCACCACCGACCTCATTCCCGGAATGCGGATCGCCCGGGTACTCGGCCTCGTGCGTGGCAATACCGTACGCACCCGAAACATCGGACATGACTTTCTCGCCAGCTTTCGTAACTTGGTCGGTGGCGAGGTCGGCAGTTACACCCAAATGTTGGCCCAGAGCCGCGAACAATCGCTCGACCGGATGCGGGCCGAGGCCTTGGCACTCGGCGCCAATGCGGTTGTTGGCCTGCGGATCACAACCTCGACGGTGATGGCCGGAGCCGCCGAAATTCTCGCCTATGGCACAGCGGTGGTGGTTGAGCCGGCACCATGAGTGTTCTCGTCAGATGTACCTACATGAAAATAGGTATGTACGTTACGGGTGGCACGCGAACCATCATCGATCGCATCGTCCGGCATGCTCCGACCCGCGACGCGATGGTCGGTCCGCACAGCCTCCCATGGGCCCACGACTTGCGCGAAGCGGTGCGCGGGAAAACCAACGGACTCGCGCAGAGGTAACATGCCGGCAAAATCCCCCCAGGCACGCGCTCGGGCGCGTTTTACTGAAATCGCGGAAGGTCGGGACAACGACATCAACCTCGCCGAAGCGGCGTTGTTGATCGGAGCCGAGGACGCTCCCGATCCCCTGACCGGTCTCGACATTCCCCAGCAATTGCGGACACTCGATGTACTTGCAAGTCGAGTGGAGCCACGGATCGCCGCCGCCCGCGACGCGCGTCAACAGTTCATCGAACTCGTCGCCTACTGTGCCAACGACCTCGGTCTGCGGGGGAACACCGAGGATTACTACGACCCTGCGAACAGCTTTCTCCACCTCGTATTGCGCCGGCGGTTGGGGATCCCGATCAGCCTCTCGGTGATCGCCATCGAGTTGGGGCGACGGGTTGGACTGCCGCTCGAGGGAATTGGCTTTCCGGGACATTTTTTGGTCGGCAATCTCGACATCCCCGAAGCCTTTGCCGATCCCTTCCACGGCGGTGTGTTGCTCGACCGCCGCGACTGCGAGGCCCGTCTCGCCGAAATGTCCCAGGGTCAGCTGGCGCTGTCGGAGGAGATGTTAGAGCCGGTGTCGACGCGCGCCATCCTGGTGCGAATGTTGACCAACCTCAAAGGTTGTTATCTGCGTCGCCGCCAGGCCGCGCGTGCGGTGCGTGCGATCGACCGATTATTGCTGTTACAACCAACTGCGGTGACCCATCTGCGAGATCGCGGGCTGATCCACCTCCACGCCCATGCCTACCGCGAGGCGCTCGGCGATTTTCACCTGTATCTCGAGGTTCATCCGCGAGCCGATGACCGGGCAACAGTTGAATCACATATGAGCGAAGCGCTCGCCAAACTCCGGCTGCTCAACTGAGATTCCGCCGGCTCGACGGCCGGTCACTCCGCGAGTTGTCGAACCGACACCTGCTGTTTGGCCTGTACTGCGTATTTCGAGAAATTGTCCGGGTTTGAGGCGTAGGCGCCACCTTCGCCATACGAAGACTTCTACCCCTCATCGTTCTCCCCTTTTGAGGATAGACTCGTGAAACAACTTCTAGGGGTACACACACACCATGATTGACACCAAAATGAATTTTCTTGCGGCTTCCCTGTTGGTCGCGTGCTCTGTGACTCTACCTGCTTGCGGTGACGATGAGCAGACGACGTCCGCCGACAGCGAGGCGGGAACGGATACTGAGACCACAACCGATACCACAACCGATCCGACCAGCTCGACGGACCCATCGACGACCTCCGCAGGTCCCGGTGATGGCGATGGCGACGGCGACGGCGACGGAGATGGAGACGGCGACGGAGATGGCGACGGAGATGGCGACGGAGATGGCGACGGAGACGGAGACGGAGACGGCGACGGAGATGGAGACGGAGACGGAGACGGAGACGGCGACGGAGACGGAGACGGCGATGGTGACGGCGATGGTGACGGCGACGGCGATGGAGATGGAGACGGAGACGGAGACGGAGACGGCGACGGCGACGGAGATGGAGATGGAGACGGAGACGGAGACGGCGACGGCGATGAGCCCAAGCCAATTCCCGATACCTGCGAAGAGGCACTCAGCGCCCAAAGTACAGTCGGTTGCCTGTTCTATGGTCTCGACCTCGACTCACACGATTCGGCTGAGAACCAGCAATTTGCGATTGCAGTTTCCAATGTGCACCTCGACAAAACCGCCAATGTTCTCGTCGAGCGCAAGATGAACGGCAACTGGAATACGGTGGCCGGACCCCAGACCCTCAACTCGTTGAGTCTACATACATTCGAACTTCCGTCCTGGAATCAGGATGACAGCGGCGTGTTGGTCGGTGGTGCCTATCGCGTGACCTCGGATGTTCCGATCATCGCCTACCAGTTCAATCCCGTGGACGGAGGGAGCTCGTTCCTGTCCGACGCATCGATGCTGTACCCGGTACCGACGTGGGACCACTTCAACCAGATCGTCGGATGGAAGGTGATCAACGACGGATTTGGTATCCAGGGTTCGTACGTGACGATCGTTGCGGCATACGACGGCACGCAAGTCGAGGTGACGCCCAATACGGCGACGGTCGGCGGCAGTGGGGTCCCCGCGGGGCAGGCCAATCAACCGTTTATGATCTCGCTCGACGAGGGGGACATCGCCGAGGTGATGACCAAAACGCTCAATACCGACTTGACCGGGACGCGTGTCAACTCGGACGAAGATCACCCGGTCGCCGTGTTCTCGGGGAATGAATGTACAAATATTCCGACCAACGTCGCGGCCTGTGACCACCTCGAGGAGCAGATCGCCGGGGTTCGCCTGTGGGGGGAGCACTTCATCGCCTCGCGCGTGCCCCCGCGGAGCAATACTCCCGACACCTCGCTATGGCAGATCTATGCGTCCGAAGACGGGACTACGGTGACGCTCAATGCGAGCAACAACATCACCGGTCTGCCGGGCAATCAGCTCAACCTCAACGCCGGTGACGTGGTCGAATTCTACGCCGGCGGGATCGCCCAGGACCCGGGTGATTTCGAGGTCAACGCAGACAAGCCGATCGCGGTCTTCAACTACATGACCGGGGCGCAGAACAGCGGTGCCAACAATACGGGTGACCCGGCGATGGTTCAGATCAGTCCCGTCGAGCAGTTTCTCCCGCGCTACGTCGTCCTCGTGCCCAGCACGTGGACCAACGATGTCGCCGTCGTGACACGCCCAGCCGGGGCCCAGGTGCTTCTCGACGACATGCCGGTCGCCGACAATTTGTTCATCCCGGTGGCAGATACGGACTACGAGGTCGCCCGGGTGCCGGTACCCGATGGGGTGCATGTGTTTGATGGTGGGTTCGAGAAGATCTCGGTGATCATCGTCGGGTATGACTCGTACGATAGCTACGCCTATCTCGGTGGCACGGGGACGGGGATCATCAACCCCAATCCCCAGTAGCACGCACGTATCG
>CAZUPD010000026.1:60811-69508 GCA_964621785.1 uncultured Nannocystaceae bacterium | reverse complement strand
AACATCAACACGGCGACCAGCAGCAAGATGACGAACAGGAACATCGCCACGCCTAGAATGACGGTCGTTGTTGCCATGGTCAGTTCGTTCCTCTGGGTGGGGGTGGAAGGTGCTTATGCACCAAGTACAATCAGGAGACTGAAGAGCCCGATGAGTAGGGCGAGGGAATTGAGACCGATGAGTGCCGTGAGCGCAAGAATCAGACCGACGAGCAGCGGAATGAGGGCGAACGACACCATCGGTTAGAGTTGGATCCCGGAGAAGGCCAAGAAGCCAAGGGCCATCAAGCCGGTGACGATGAAGGTGATCCCGAGGCCGCGCAGGCCGGGGGGAACGTTGCTGTAGCGCATCTTTTCGCGGATGGCCGCGAGGGCGACAACCGCCAGCATCCAGCCGATGCCCGCGCTAAACCCAAACACGCTGGCCTCGCCAAACGAGTAATCGCGCTGCTCCATGAACAGCGAGGTGCCAAGGATCGCGCAGTTGACAGCGATCAGCGGCAAGAACACACCAAGCGCGTTGTAGAGGGCGGGGAAGTAGCGGTCGAGGGTCATCTCGACCAGCTGGACCAGGGCCGCAATGGTTCCGATTTGGGCCAGCAGCGACAAGAAGGTGAGGTCGACCGTGGCGAACTCGGGCGAGATCCACTTCAGCGCACCTTCTTTGAGAAGGTGGTTGATCACCAACTGATTGATCGGCACGCACAGGGTGAGCACGAAGATGACGGCAAACCCGAGGCCGATGGCGGTGCTGACCTTCTTGGACACGGCCAGGAAGGAGCACATGCCCAGGAAGAAGGCCAAGGCCATGTTTTCGACGAAAATCGCCTTGGCGGCCAGGCTGAGATAATGCTCGAGCATGACTTAGTTCTCCTCCATTTGGTCGGTCTTCCAGGTCCGCAGGGCCCAGATGCCGAGTCCGATCAGGAAAAATGCACTCGGGGACATGACCATGAGGCCATTGGGGTTGTACCACCCGCCCTCGGTGACCACCGGCATCACGGTGACGCCGAACAACTTGCCAGAGCCCAGGAGCTCGCGGAAAAACGCGACCACGATCAGAACCAAGCTGTACCCCAGTGAGTTGCCGAGGCCGTCGATGATGCTGAGCACCGGTCGGTTGGCCATGGCAAAGGCTTCCGCGCGACCCATCACGATGCAGTTGGTGATGATGAGGCCGACGAACACGCTCAACTGTTTGGCGATGTCGTAGACAAACGCCTGTAGCACCTGGTCGGCCAAGATCACCAACGAGGCGATGATCGTCAGCTGGACGATGATGCGGATGCTGCTTGGAATCCAGTCACGGATCAGGCTGATGGCGAGGTTGGAGCACACCAACACGGCCGTGAGTGCCAGCGACATCACGACCGCTGTCTCGAGTTTGGTGGTGACCGCCAACGCCGAACAAATGCCCAGCACCTGGAGCGCGATCGGGTTGTTGTTGAAGAGTGGATCGATCAGCGCCGATTTTGCTTTTTTGTCCATCGCTTGCTCGCTCCTCTCCTACTTTTGGGTTTTGCGAAAGTCGGCGAGGTAGGGGCCAAAGCCATGGTCGCCGAGCCAGAAGTGCACGAGGTTGGTCACCCCGTTGCTGGTGATGGTCGCGCCGGAAAGAGCGTCGATGCCGTAGGGATCTTGATCGGGGGGGCCGTGGGCACCCTTTTCGACCTTGATGGCGATGTTCCACTGATCGTCGAACGCCTTGCGGCCAGGCCATTTGGCTTTCCACAGCGCATTGTCGACTTCGCCACCCAGGCCCGGGGTCTCCTTGTGTTCGTAGAAAGTGATCCCGCGGACCGTCTTGAGGTCGGCTTCGAGGGCGATGAACCCGTAGAGCGTCGACCACAAGCCGTACCCCTCGATCGGGAGGACCACCGAGGCGACCTTCCCATCCTTCATCAGGTGGTAGATCTTGGCCTGGTTGGGAAGCCGTTTGACCTTGGCCGGGTTGTCTGGAGCCTCTTGGCTGACAGCCGGGTCTTTTTTGGCCTTTTGTTGATCGAAGCTGACCGCGTCGACACCGTCGACCAGCTTCCCGGTCTTGAGGTCGACGATATGGGCTTTGATGTTGTCAGCGAACAGCTTTTTGGCCTCGGTCGGTTTGACCGCACTTGCACTCTCAACCAGCCCGGTCACCGCGAGGACCTGTTTTTGCTTGTCGAGAATCTTGTTGTCGGTCTGCCGCTTCTTGAGCGAGACAGCTGCGCTGGCCACGAGGGCCCCGCACACCACGCAGATCCCGGTGGCGAACATAAAGGTGAAGCCGGTACTATGCTGTGACATAGCGAGCCTTCCTGCGCTTGATGTTGGCTTGGACGAAGAAGTGGTCGATGAGCGGCGCGAACATGTTCATGAACAAAATCGCCAGCATCATGCCCTCGGGGTAGGCCGGGTTGACGACGCGGACAAGCACGACCATGACGCCAATCCCGAGACCGTAGAGATATTTGCCCTTTTCAGTGAAGGCCGAGGACACCGGGTCGGTGGCCATGAACACGGTGCCGAAGGCCCAGCCGCCGAGGACGATGTGCCACTCGAATGGCACCGCGAACATCGGGTTGGTTTCGGAACCGACGGCGTTGAGTAGAGCGGCCATCACGAAGGTCCCGATGGTCACGCCCAGCATCGTCCGCCACGAGCCGACCTTGGTGAAGATCAGGATCGCGGCGCCAATCAGGCAACACAGCACCGAGGTCTCACCCATCGAACCGGGAATGAGGCCGATGAACGAGTCCATCCAGCTGGCTTTTTCGAGTGCGCCGTGTTCTGCGGCGGCCTTGGCAAGCCAAGTTGCCCCCGACATTCCGTCGGCGAGTTGGGTGGGCTCGACCGCCCGCCACACGTCACCGGAGATTTGCGCCGGGTAGGCGAAGAACAAAAAGGCGCGTGCGGTGAGGGCGGGGTTGAGGATGTTCATCCCGACGCCGCCGAACACTTCTTTGCCGAGGACGATGCCAAAGGCAATGCCGGCCGCGACCTGCCACAACGGAATCGTCGGCGGCAGGATCAGTGGGAACAACAGACCCGAGACCAAAAAGCCTTCGGTGACATCGTGTTTGCGGATGCACGCGAACAGGACCTCGAAAAACCCGCCGACCGCCATGCCGATGGCGTAGACCGGAAGGAAGTAGCAAAGCCCGTGGAGGATGTTGGCGAGGACGTTGTTGGGGTCGAATCCGAGACCCAGTGCCGCGTACAGGGCACTTTGCCAGGAATCCAACATCGGGGCGCCCTGGGCCATGCTGGCGTGAATCTGCAGGCCCGTGTTGTACATGGCAAACAACGCACACGGGATCAGCGCGATGACGACGGTAAACATCATGCGCTTGAGGTCGAGTGCATCGCGGACGTGCGAGGGGCCTTTGGTCACCTCTCCAGGGGTGAAGTGGATCGTGTCGACCGCCTCGTAAAGGTGGTAGAGCCCTTCGTATTTGCCACCCTTCTCAAAAAGGGGCGCGAGCTTATCTAACTGCTGGCGGAGGAACTTCATCAGCCTTCCTTTTCGATTTGAGTGAGGTTTTTACGCAGTACGTTGCCAAAGTCGATCTTGCCGGGGTCGACGAAGGTGCACAGGGCGAGGTCTTCTTCGTCGAGCTCTAGGGCACCGAGTTCGATCGCTCTGTCGGTGTCGCCGCTGAGCAGTGCCCGCAGCAAAAACGTTGGCAAGATATCCATCGGCATGACGCGTTCGTACATCCCGATCGGCACCATGTCGCGATGCGAGCCGTGGGTGGTCGTCGTGAAGTCGAACTTGCGTTTGACGAACCTGCCGAGGTGCGTCCAGACAGTGGAAAACTTATTGGCACCGGGCGAGAGCCAGCCGAGAAACACGCGTTCGCGGTCTTCGGCAAGGGCCGAGATTTGGTGGTGGTAGCGGCTGAGGTATCCGCCGACCTCGCCCATGGCTTTGCGCCCAGACAGCACCGAGCCTGAGATGACACGGTTTTCGCCGGATTTCAGCTCGCCGCTCACGATTTCGTCGAGGAATGCACCCTGACGGGTTTCGAGCAACCGCGGCTTTTTGACCACTGGACCCGCCAGCGAAACGACGGTCGAAAAGTCGAGCCTACCGGTGCTGACGAACCGACCAATGGCGATGACGTCTTGGTAGTTGAGGTGCCAGACCGTTTTATTGCGGTGCACCGGGTCGAGCATGTGGATATGCAAGCCCACCGTGCCGGCCGGGTGCTTGCCGTAAAACGCCTCGGCTTGGACTCCTTCGACCGGCCCGGCGCTGATCCGGCTCCCTTTGCGCTTGCACAGGTAAACCTTGCCGTCGGTGAGCTTCGTGATGCACGCGAGCCCGCGGTGGAAGTCGTCTTCGCGACCTTCGTAGACCTTGTCGACCGACGGGGCGAGGGGGTTGCTGTCGATCGCGGTGACGAAGATCGAGTGGGGTTTGCTCTCAGGCGAGGGGATCCGGGAAAACGGACGTGCCCGCAGGGAGGTCCATAGCCCCGATTCGGTCAACAGGGTGACGACCTCCTCGCGGCTGAGAGTTGCGGCATCTTTGCCGGTGTAACTCTCGTAACGAACCTCGTCCTCGGCGGTGAGCTTGCCCGACGTCTCGTTGCTGTTGAGTTCGATGACAACCGACAGCAGCATGCGCTTGGCACCGCGGTTGACGGCAACGACAACCCCGGCTCCAGGTGCAGTAAAACGGACGCCCGGCGCCTTGCGATCCTCGAACAGAAGTTGTCCGCGTTTGACGCTGTCGCCGACGCGAACCGCCATTTTTGCCTTCATCCCAATAAAATCCGTAGCCACGATGGCGACACGGGACGGGGTGGGAGCGGGCTCGATCGACTGACGCGGTTCGCCTGAAATCGGCAGGTCGAGGCCTTTTTTGATTTTGTGTATGCCCATGGGGAAGATCCTCGGAGTCCTGGGGGGCCGACAGGACCGTGCGCCCTCTACTTGAAAACGCCGTGTTTTTCAACGCGGGCAACTCGCCCGGAGCCAAATCCGAGAAGGATTTGCTGCCCCTGTTCTCGCGTGGTTCCAATTTTCAAACTAGATACCGCGGGCGTGCGGGTCGTCACGCTCCGATCGCTACGAACCCTGATGGCGCCGCGAAATCGCAGGACTTCTCGGTCGATCGACACCGCGCGATCGGGCTCTTGGGCCAGAAGCTGCGGGTCACGAGCTCGATCTTTCAACCTCCGCGTTGCTCGGGAATCGCATGGATGGCACCGTGGTTGCCGGCAACGTGTCTGAAGGTCCCGAAAAAGATCCGTCGACTCCCGAAGTTCACCCGCTGTGGATGACTGCTGGCGCCGCAGTATTTGGCGTATTTTTAGGTGGTTTGGCGGTGTTCGTCGGCCTGCGCGATGCGGTCGTCGTGCATCCTGCACACAGCGTTGAGGCAGGTACGTGTCCAGAATGTGGGCAGAGCAGTGAGAGTGAAGCGCGGGTCGCTGCGATCGCACGCACGCGGGACACCGTCGTCACACTCGAGAGCCAGGCGACGATCGGTGCCGGCGTGATCGTCGACGACAAAGGTACGCTGCTGACAAATTTCCACGTCGTCGCACAACCTTCCCGTTACGGCAACCGACCTGGGCAAGTCCTCGCGCGGTTTGCCAACGGTCGGATCTTGCCGGCGAAGTTGTTGTGGGCAGACGAACAACAGGATCTCGCGCTGTTGCGCCTCCAGCCGAGCGAGCCCGAGACCTTTGTTTTTGCCCCCAGCGGCGCATCGACACCGTTGCGTGTCGGCGAGGGCGTATTTGCGATTGGCACCCCACTCGGGCTTGAGAACAGTATCGCTGCCGGCATTGTCTCTGCCGTTGATCGCGGAGATCACACGCTTCCGCTGATCCAGCTCGACGCGGCGATCAACCTCGGCAATTCCGGCGGGCCGCTTTTCAACCTCCGCGGCGAACTCGTCGGGATCACAACCGCCCGGGCCGAACGCGGCGAAGGGATCGCGTTTGCGATCCCCTTCGACCACATCAATACCGTCCTCCAAGCCGTCGTCCAGGGGCAGATCCGAAGTGCCGGAGAGATCGGTGTGATGATGTCCGACGATCCTCTTCCGGAAGCGGTCACCGGCCTTGGCTACGTGAATGGGGTCAAGGTCTCCAAGGTCATCCCCGGTCTACCTGCCGAACGCGCAGGACTGCGGGTCGGGGATATCGTCGTCGAGATCGCCGGCCGCCGGTACGACAGCTTTGGCACCGGTGCCGCCGGCAACCAAAAACTCCTGCTCGAGCTCGTCAGCGTCGTCCGTTCGCTGATCCCTGGTCAGGAATTGCAACTCGCAGTCGTCCGCGATGGCAAACGCATCGCGGTCACGATCGAAGTCGGTGCGGCCGCGGCCGATCGCCAGATCCCGGGTGACACCCTTGATCTCCTCGGGCTCAAAGTCGAGAAAAACCAACAGTCGGGGCACTGGCACGTGGTCGAGTTCCACGCCGCGACATCTCCGTTTGTCCGCGAGTTTAAGGGTGCTCGGGTCAAAGCGATCGACGGCAAGTTGGTCGACACCGACACGAGTTTTCAAGGTGCCTTACGCAAGCTTCGCAGTCAGGGAAAGCGCGGCGTGGCCGTGACGCTCGAGCGGGCCGACGGGATCGAAGCCAATGTTCCGATGTTCTCCCGGGGTGCCGATCCGATCATGATGCGTCCGAGTGGTCGGCCGTAGTACCCTCCTACCGATGGCTTCGCCCAGTTTCCCCCGCCTTCGCCTGTCCCGTGTGCGCAACCTTTGTGTATACACGGGATTGCTCATCAGCCTCACGCTAATCGGGTGTAAAAAATCGGACGACACAACGTCGCCAGACAACGGTGACCAACTCGACGGCGACAGGGCCAACCTTCAAAGCGGCGATCCGGTGACCCAGGCGGCCCGGCTCATCGAGCGCGACAAACCCGACGAAGCGCTTGCACTGCTCGACCAAGCCCTCGCAGAAAAACCGAAAAACCACGAATTTCACTACGGCCGTGGCGTCGCCCTCGAAGCCCTCGGACGCACCGACGAAGCCCTCGAAGCTTGGAAACAGGCCGTCTCCATCGAGCCCGGGTATTTCGCGGCGCTCAACGGCATCGGGGCGATTCAACTCGACAAAAAAAACTACGCAGAGGCTGTCGACGCGTTTCAAAAAGCGTTGCAGTCCAAGGCCGACTTTGCCGACGCGCACTACAATCTCGGGCTTGCGCTCGACGGCCTGGGTGAACCGCAAAAAGCCCTCCAAGCCCTTGCCGAAGCCCGCAACCTCGCACCCGAAGATTTCGACGTTTTGTTGGCGATCGCCGACGTTCAGCTCGGTCAGGGTCACATCGACCAAGCACTTGCGGCTGCACAACAGGCCGTCGACCTCGCGCCCGAAGAAGCTTCGGTGCGGATGGCCCATGGGCAACTTTTGCTCAAGGCCAAGAAATATCCCGCGGCGAAGACTGCTTTTGAAGCTGCGCTCAAGCTCCAGCCCGGCGCGGTCGATGCAGAGTTTGCCCTCGCGCGTGCACAGTTACTGTCGGGCGATGCCACTGGTGCGTTACCCAGGTTGGAGGCTCTCGCGGGCAAGTTGCCCGGTCAGCCAGTTGTATGGTCACTGTGGGGGGCAGCGCTCGCCAAAGCCGGCAAACTCGACGGTGACGGGGGGGCCCTGGCAAAGTTCGACAAGGCCCTCGAGCTCGATCCAAAGCTCCCGGGAACCCATGTCCGCAAGGTCGAAGCGCTGTCGGAGGCTGGACGCTGCCGCCAGGCAACCGCAGCAGTCAAGGATTTTCGCGGAGCAGCCGGCTCAGCGACACCAGCGGTTGAACACGCCGTCGACATCTCGCGCACATGCAAGCGCTAGTCGCTCGGCACTAAACCGTTGTAGATGCACCCAGCATGTCGCCGTGAGCTCGACCTCAGGGAGGTCCACCGACCCATGCCTCGCAACACGGTCGATCCGGATCTTCGTTGCGCCAGGCGTCGAGGTACGCGACCGGTGTGTTCCCGAGACGCACCGCAGTCGCCGACAGGCCGCGGCAGTCGTCGTTGCAAAACGGGCCGATATACACGCCGATCACAACCGTCTCGCCGGTTTTTGTATCGGTGGTGTACAGCGAGCTTCCGCTGTGCCCCGGAGAGCCGATATTCGCCGTATAGAGCAGACCCTCACGCCACCATTTCTGATCGGTCGGAAACGGAGCCCGACTTTCCCACATCGTATTTTGTTCCCAGGCATCCGGTGCACATGCACCTTTGTTGGGATAGCCCGCGTTGACAACCTCGACCCCGGCGATTTCCTCGAGCTCGAGGTGGCGGTACGCAATCGGGGAAACCGTGGCATCGCGTTCGAGCTCGATCAGGGCAAAGTCCCACTCAGCTGGCCTCGCCAGGTCACTCCATCCACATTGCCCGTACAAAAAACCCTCAGGGGCAAACACGCGACGGCCTGCAATCACCTCTAGGGCGCCATTTTCACCATCGAGGGCGACTGAGAACTTCGGCCGGTAATTAAATGTATCACCATCAAATCCGCCGTCGACGCAGTGGGCCGCGGTCAGAACATGACGGGGGCCCACGAGCGTACCAGTACAGCCGCCGAGGGAGCCGACCGCTTGTGCGTGCATCTTGGTCGCCGGATTGTCCACACGCATGCGCGGCGGTGTTTGTGATGTACACACATCATGAGTGTTGCAATTACATGGTTCTGCACGCCCCTGGCACGAACGTGTCGGGTCACAGCCACAGACAATTGTA
>CAZUPD010000026.1:0-60801 GCA_964621785.1 uncultured Nannocystaceae bacterium | reverse complement strand
TCGAGTGGAGGAGTGTCGTTTTCATCGTGGGTTTTAGCGCCGTCGAGGACGTACAAACGCGAGTAACAGCAGGGCGCTCAACAGCGGGGGCGCGCCGGAGCCTGTACGACAGCCACATCCGCCCTCGGGCTCGGGCAACCCACCGGCGGTCGAAGCATCGGTCGTCGAGGCATCGGTCGTCTCATCGTCAGTATCCGCTCCAGTGTCGCTTCCAGCGGTCTCCGTCGCGTTGTCTGAATCTGAACCGGATTCGGCATCGGTTTCGGATTCCCCCTCGCACTCGAGGGTCACCTCGACAACATCCGACTCGAGTATCTCATGTGTACCGGGGACTCGCGCCCGCATCTGGATGCTGTGGACACCTGGCTTGAGGCCTTGTGTCGCGTGCGTCTCGGGCTCTACACAGGTTGCAAATACAACATCTTGTCCACGCCCCTCCCAGGACTCGCCAGCAGGTGTGTCGGCGGTGATGGAGCTGTTCGGGTGCCAAACCGTACCGTCGACGAGCGTCTCAAACACAAACCCGTCGAACCAGACAGCCGCTTCGGCTGTGGGATCGAGTGAGACATCGACTGCGACAGCTTCGGTGATGTCACTGCAGCTACCGATCGAACTCGGCTCGTAGACCTCCCTGTGCTCGGGAGTCGACACAACGAGCGTTCCGAGTTGCTTCGGCAAGGGCAGGGGGTCGCTCGCAATCCAATGATGCTCGCTGGGAAGACAGCTGTCCGCGAACGTGAGCGTGTACGAGGTCCCTTCGATAAGCGGTTCGAGAAATTGGACGTCGTACAAGAAGGACGAGTTCGACACGCCCACTTCGACCAGCTCGAACGGAACGATGGCATCGTCATCGGTCTGGACGACGAGTACATCGTCGGTCGTCGCCATGTTGCCGTCACTCGGGCTCCAGAAGATACCTGGCTGGTTGGCCGGAACATTGATGCTTTGGCCGCCGGGGATCCGATTGCCCGGGCGACACTGTGGGGGCGAACAGGCTCGGCCCGTCGCTGGCGCGAGCGATACACAGGCCACTGCCAAACAGGAAATCACCCAGGTACCGTGCGGCATACCTGAAGTATACGGAAATCGGGCGCGCACGATCTGGGTGCGCGTTGAAATATCAGAAAGGTCAAAGACTCCCTCGCCCGATTCCGGTCATCCGCCGGCACGAGCTTCCCGGCTAGCAATCGTCCTCGAGCGGTAGACGTCCCTGTACATCGACCGAGTTGCGGCCACGCCGGGGTAGGGGAATTTTGAGATGTTTCGCTGCCTTCGAAGTCGCCATCCGCCCGCGGTGGGTTCGCAACAAGAACCCCCGTTGCAGCAGAAATGGCTCGTAGACACTCTCTAATGTGTCCCTCGGCTCACCCAAGCTCGCGGCCAGGGCATCCACCCCCACCGGCCCGCCGGTAAACTGTTGTAGAATCATCGAAAGTAATTTGCGATCGATCGCGTCGAGTCCCTCGCGATCAATGCCCAACTCGTCTAGGGCGATGCTCGCCTGTTGGGTGTCGATTTGCCGGTGGCCGCCGACCTGTGCGAAGTCACGGACCCTTCGCGTGAGGCGGTTGGCGATTCTCGGCGTGCCCCGGCTTCGCCGTCCAATTTCGCGAGCGCCGGCCTGGGTGACGGTGAAGCCGAGCAGAGAAGATGTACGCGCAACAATTTGCGCGAGCTCCTCGTCAGTGTAAAAATCGATGCCCTCAATGATTTGAAAACGGTCGCGCAGGGGACCGCTGAGCAGGGCCGTTCGGGTGGTGGCCCCGATCAGCGTAAACGGTGCGAGATCGAAGTTGATGGTCCGGGCGCGGCTACCTTCGCCGACTGCTAGATCGATTCGCCCATCCTCCATAGCGGAGTACAGGCTCTCTTCGACGGTTGGACTGAGGCGGTGAATTTCGTCGATGAACAACACATCGCGTTCGCCGAGACTGGTCAGGTGCCCGGCGAGTACGCCCTTGTGTTCGATCGCTGGACCCGAAGTGATGTGGATCTGGACATCGAGCTCGGTCGCGAGGATGTGGGCCATCGTCGTTTTTCCGAGTCCGGGTGGACCGTGGAGCAGGGTGTGGTCGAGCGGTTCACCGCGGCCGCGGGCTGCTTCGACAAACACCGCGAGTTTGCGCTTGAGCTTGGTCTGCCCGATATACTCGTCGAACCGTTGTGGGCGGAGGTTGGTGGCGGTCCCCGAAACCATTGGCGCGGGCCGGTCTTCGGGATGCGAATCGCCCGTGACAATACGTTTGGATGTTGGTTGGCTGGGCCCGTCGTCCCGATGGCGCTCGCGCATGGCGGGAATGTACCCTGAATCGATTTTCAGGGAATCCTACCCCCTGAAGTCACAATCTTGATAACGGGCGCGCATTCCGCTAGTTTTCGCGCATGAAGATTCTGATCAGCATGGGTGTGTTTGTCGTCGCCTTGGGCCTCGGTGGTTGCTCAGGTGATGTCGACGCGTTCGTCAAACTCGACACCGAAAAAGCCGCCGCCTTTGAAGCAGGTGGAGACGACTGTGCGGCGAAAGCCAAGAGCGTGGGTGAATGGCGCAAGAACAACACCAAACGTTACGACGAGCTGCGTATGTCCCTCAAAGACAAATACAAAGATGGCCCGCCCGAGAAGCACAAAGACCAGCTCGAGAAGAACAAGAAGGCGGTCGTCGGCAACCTGATGAAATGCGTCAACGACGAAGCCTTCAGCAAAATGATGGACGAAACCAAGTCTTAGCCCAGTTTTGACGCAACCGTCGTGCAAGCTGTGGTTGAAATCAGGCTACGGCTTGCACATACAAATACGTGTGCATGCGCCCGAGAGCTCGAGCTACTCCCACTCGATTGTCGCCGGTGGCTTGCTGCTGATGTCGTAGCAGACCCGGTTGATCCCCCGGACCTCATTGATGATCCGATTGCTCATCTCGGCGAGAACCTCGTGGGGGATCCGAGCCCAGTCGGCTGTCATGGCGTCGGTACTCGTCACCGCGCGAATCGCTAAGGCGTGTTCGTAGGTGCGTCCATCGCCCATCACGCCAACAGTTCGCACCGGCAAAAACACGCCGAAGACCTGCCAAAGATCGCGGTAGAGGCCAGCTTTTTCGATCTCTTCGAGAATGATGGCATCGGCTGCGCGTAGCGTGTCGCACCGCGGCTTGGTGACCTCTCCCAATATCCGGACCGCCAACCCAGGCCCGGGAAATGGATGTCGATACACCATTTTTTCGGGCAGGCCGAGGGCGAGGCCCAAGGTTCGGACTTCATCTTTAAAGAGTTCCCGCAGGGGTTCGACCACCCCCATCCGCATGCGCTCCGGCAGTCCGCCGACGTTGTGGTGGGTTTTGATGGTCGCCGAAGGTCCGCCGGTCGGGCTGACGCTCTCGATCACATCCGGGTAGAGCGTACCTTGAACGAGGAAATCGGCGCCTCCGAGTTTGTTGGCGGCCTCCTCAAACACGGCGATAAACTCGGCTCCGATGCGTTTGCGTTTGACCTCGGGATCGGTCACGCCCGCGAGCTGAGCCAAAAACCGCTCTCCGGCATCCACGGTGATCAGCGGGTTTTGTAGGCGTTCGGCAAACATGCGATTGACTTGCTGGCGTTCGTGTAGACGCAACAACCCGTTGTCGACAAAGATGCAGTGTAGCCGCTTGCCGATGGCGCGTTCGACCAACATCGCGGCGACCGAAGAATCGACCCCGCCGCTGAGCCCACAGATGACCGTACCTGTGTCGCCGACGCGTTTGCGAATCGCGGTCACAGCCTCGTCGATAAACGAAGCCATCGACCAATCGCGGGTGAATCCAGCTGCATCGAGGAACGCGGCTAAGACCTCACTTCCGCGACGCGTATGGGTGACTTCGGGATGAAACTGGACCCCCCAAAACTGGCGTTCGCTGTCGACGATCGCTGCATGTGCACAGTTTTTTGTATGGGCGACGGTCCGAAACCCAGGCGGAAGGCTGTCGACTTTGTCGCCGTGGGACATCCACACGGGCTCTTCGCTGCCTGCCGTAAACGCACGCATCGGTCCGCACGCATCGTCGACCCTCAGCGTAGCCGCACCAAATTCGCGTTGTGGAGCCGCCGAAATCGATCCGCCGAGGGCGTCGACGATCGCATACAAACCGTAACAAATACCCAGCACCGGGACCCCGAGCGCGAGCACTTCGGGATTGAGCTGGGGTGCCCCTTCGATCCCAATCGACGCCGGCCCACCCGAGAGAATCACAGCCTGGGGCTTGTGCGCGCGAATGGTGTCGATCGAGGTGTGAAACGGCAAAATTTCTGCATATACACCAAGTTCCCGGATCCGGCGGGCAATCAGCTGGGTGACCTGGGAACCAAAGTCGAGGACGACGAGCGTTTGGTGGGCCTGCATGGGATGTTACCTTTTGTAGATACAAGCTAGCCGATGCGGTAGTTCGGCGCTTCTTTGGTGATGATGACGTCGTGGACGTGGCTCTCTCGCAACCCCTGGCTCGAGATGCGACGGAAAACCGCTTTGGTCTGCAGATCGGCGATGGTCTTGCATCCGCAGTACCCCATGCCGGAGCGCAAGCCCCCCATGAGCTGGTAGATGCTGTCGGCCAAACGGCCGCGGTAGGGGACGCGACCTTCGATGCCTTCGGGCACCAACTTGCGGTCGTCGACCCGGGCTTGAAAGTAGCGATCTTTGCTACCCGCTTTCATTGCACCCATCGACCCCATTCCGCGGTAGACCTTGTAGCTTCGGCCCTGGTAGAGCACGAGTTCGCCGGGCGCCTCGTCGGTGCCGGCGAACAGCGAGCCGATCATGACCGCGTCGGCCCCGGCTGCAATCGCTTTGACGATGTCGCCGGAGTACTTGACCCCGCCGTCGGCGATCAGGGGTACGCCAAACTTGCGGGCGACCGGGGCACACTCGAGGATCGCGGAAATCTGGGGCACACCGACGCCGGCGACGACCCGGGTGGTGCAGATCGAACCTGGCCCAATGCCCAGCTTGATACAATCGGCTCCCGCCTTGGCCAGAGCTTCGACGGCTTCGGGCGTTGCGATGTTGCCGGCGGCGAGTTGGAGGTCCGGATACTCTTTGCGAACACGCGAGACCATGTCGATCACGCCGCGCGAATGCCCGTGGGCGGTATCGATGACGATCAGATCGACGGCTTGCTCGACCAGTGCGGCGACCCGCTCCATCGTGTCCGCACCAGTGCCGACGGCCGCCGCGACCCGCAGACGGCCGCGCGCATCTTTGATCGCGTGGGGATGGGACTCCGCTTTAACAATGTCCTTGACGGTGATGAGCCCGAGCAAATGTCCATCGACGTCGACGACCAACAGCTTTTCGATCCGGTGGCGATGAAGGATCTTCTTGGCTTCGTCGAGTGCGATCCCGTGTTCGACCGTGATCGGATTGCGGGTCATGACATCGCCGACACGCTGCCCTAGGTTCGTTTCGAACCGGACATCGCGACTGGTGAGGATGCCGATCGGTTTGCGTTGCGAGACCACCGGAAGGCCGCTGATCCCGTGTTGGCGCATCAGCGCGAGGGCCTGCTCGAGCGTGAGATCGGGGCTGACTGCGATCGGTTCGATCACCATCCCGCTCTGAGACTTCTTAACCTTGCGAACTTCGTGTGCCTGTTGCTCGGGCGTCAGGTTTTTGTGGATGACCCCGAGTCCACCATTTCGCGCCATACAGATCGCGGTATCGGCTTCGGTCACGGTATCCATCGCGGCGGCGAGCAAGGGTGTGTGGAGGGCGATTGTTCGGGTGAGGCGGCTGCTGACGTCGGTCTGCGCGGGGAGAACCTCGCTATAGGCGGGGACGAGCAGGACGTCGTCGAACGTCAGGGCCTCGCGGACTTCGGGAATTTCGGTGCGAGCTACCATTGTTTTTACGCGTCGGGCCCGAGTTGCAGTGCGCAAACGGGCCGGTTGGCGCGAGTATAAAGATGCGCTAGAGGCGGGCCTATGGCAGATGTGTGTGGATGCACACCGTGGGCACAGATACGCAACTGCGTGCACACAACTGCATGAACGCTGTTTCACAAGTGTTACCGGGGTGCCAAGCGTAATGCAAAATCCGTTAGAATGCGGCCGTCGTGGGAGCTGCCTGCCCGGCTAGCTGCGGCGGCAATTGATGAGCCGAGCGCAACGAACTGTGGGATCCGACGAACACGAAGATGTGTCACCTGTTTCAGACAGGGTATTGACCGCGCTGACGCCTCTTCTCGGGCGGCACACCGCACGGCGTGCGCTCGTGATGGTTTGTAAGCGGGCGCAAAAAGATGTTCATACGCTCGCACCCGAGGATCTTCCGATCGCCTATCGCACCTTACGACCGATGTTGCGGACGCTGATCGGCAAGGAAGTGACCGTCCGCGTACTCTCAGACCTCGGTGCACCCTCAGCGGGAGACTCGATCGGATGAACGGCCTCAAGACTTCAACGCTGCTGATCGCCTACCTGTTGGTTGCCGTCATCTGTGTCGTTGAGTGGCAGGTGGGGACGGGTTCCTCAGTCACAAACCGGGTCGTCGAGATGTTGGCGTTTGTCTCGGTCCTGCTGACGGCTCTCCAGTTCGACTCCGACGACCCTCCGCGCAAGCCGTGGCTGCAACTTGCGATCGCATTTGCGTTTGTCCCCATGGGTCGCGCGGCCGGTTACCTCAACCTCGAGATGATGGGTGTCCCGCTGCAACACCCGGCACTCATCGTCAGCAACGTCCTCTACGTTCTCGCCGTCTATAACTTCGGCCGTGTGCTACGTAGCTCTGGCCTGACACCCCATTTGCGTGACCCGGAGAATCGCAACGCGCTCCGGATCGGATGGGGATTGGTGCTGACTGTTGGTGTGATCGTCATCGGAATCGTTACCAAGTGGATCGTTGAGGGCACCTTTGATTCCGCCGAGGCATGGTCGGGGCTTGGCGTCGCGGCCATGAGTAGTATCGCCGATGGTTCGGTCTTTATTCTCGGCCTCTACCTGGTCTGGTTGGTCCGTCCGCTGCTCGGCGGAAGCGTCTCACGGCCCTATGTGTTGATCGCTACCGGCGGGGGTATTTTCATCATCCTCAATGTTATCAACGCGATCGAGAAGCTCGTGACCTCCGATAGCCAGGGCGGGCTGGTGACGGTTATCGCCGCCCTTGGGTACTTCTCGTTTGGCCTCGCCGGCATGGCGCAGAGCAAGCTGCTGATGAGCGACGAGGACTGAGCGCCGAGCGCGTCAAACAAATGTACCAGCAAACACCTGGCGGGCTGGACCAGTCATCCGCACGCCCTGGGCATCTGACGGCACACGGATCACCAGCGTTCCCCCGGGGAGGTGGACTCGCACATCACAGTCGGGCGCGAGGTGTCGGGCCTGTACCGCCGCAAATGCCGTTGCACATGCACCTGTCCCACAGGCTTGCGTCAGGCCACAGCCGCGCTCCCACACGGCGAGCTCAATTTCCGGGCGGCCATCGACGGACGTGACCCGGGCAAACTCGACATTGGTGCGGTCGGGAAACAGCGGATCGCACTCGACAATCGGTCCATGGCGGCGCGCGAGGGCAGTCAGGTCACTATCGGTGACAAAGGTAATCGCGTGGGGATTGCCGATGGACACGCTGTGAAATTGAAAGCCGGGGCAGCGATCGAGCGTGTGGATCCCGTGGGAGCTCGCCAGGCCCATGTCGATCTCGACTTGGCTTTCATGGATTTTCTGATCTTGATGTATGTGCACCAAACACCGCAATCGACCGGCGTCGGTTTGCACATCGAACGACTCGGGCTTGGTGGCCACAAATGACGCTACACATCGCAGGCCGTTGCCGCACATTTCGGGGCGCGAACCATCGTGGTTGATGACGATCATCTGGGCGCGCGCCTGGGGATGATCGGTGACCACCAAAATTCCATCTGCTCCGACGCCGCGGCGACGATCGCAGACACGCGGCGCGATCGTTGCCAGTCCTTGCAGTTCGGCAGGTGTATACGCACGACCTCGCCAATCGACGAGGACAAAGTCGTTGCCGAGTCCCTCAACTTTGGTGAACGGCAGGTTCACAGGACCGGGTCGGGAGTCTTGGTGCCAGTGGGCTGCGCATCGGCTGACTTCGTGTCGGCCTTGGGGGGAACATCGCCTGCCTTGTTGTCGGCAGCTTTGGCGTCGTCGGCCTCGACTGTACCTTGTGCAGCTGCATCCGGAGTCGCGTCGGTCGGGACTTCAGCCTCTTCCGGAATCTGTGCATCTGCATCTTCACCCTCACCAGGAGCAGCCTCGACCGGATCGGTTGCGGGCTCAGACTCGATCGCCGGGGGAGGCGTCTCCAGCTTGACCTCAGCCGCATCGGCTGCCGGGAGTTCCATATTCCCGATGGCTTCGTAGTTGATCTCCTCGTCGGCACCGAACAACCCATCGCGGTCCTCGATGTCTTCGCTGAGGTTTTGCAGCCGCGAGGACCCACTGTGGGCACCTGCGTAGGCGAGGAAGATCGCGCAGATCATAAAACTCGCTGCCAGGTACTGAGTGCCTTTGGCGAGCACGTCCGCACTCCCGCCACCGCCGAACACGCTTTGACTTGCGCCTCCTCCGAGCGCCGCACCCATGCCGCCCTTGCCGGACTGCAACAGGATCAGCAACACCATCAAGAAACTGATGATGACAAACACAATCGTGATGGTGGTGACGAGAATCTCAAACATGGGTAATCAGCGATCAGCCGTTGGCAGCGGCGTGCACGATATCGAGGAATTGGCTGGCGTCAAGCGAAGCCCCACCGACGAGAAAACCGTCGATGTCACCGGCTGCCATCAACTCGGCCGCGTTTTGCGGTTTGACACTACCACCGTAGAGAATTGATCTGTCACCGCCTGAGGTCCCAAAACGCTCGAGCAGCCAAGCACGGATCGTCCGGTGCATCGCGCTGGCCTGGTGGGGCGTCGCCGTCTTGCCGGTGCCGATGGCCCACACAGGCTCATAAGCGATCACAAGACGCTCGCAACAAAGTTCGTTTACCAGTTGATGAAATGCGGTTGAAAGCTGCGAAATTACAAAACTTTCATGGCGACCTTGATCTCGGATTTCGAGGGGTTCACCGACACACAAGACACACGTCATCCCAGCACGCAGCGCGGACTTGAGCTTGGCAGCGATCAAGATATCGGGCTCGTGGAAGTAGCCGCGGCGTTCCGAGTGGCCGACGATTGCGCATTTCACCCCGGCTTCGAGGAGCATCTGGGGACCAACTTCGCCGGTGAACGCCCCTTGATCTTGGGCGGCGATATCTTGGGCACACAGCCACAGTGGTCCACTCGGGCGCGTCCACGGTGCCACCGCATCGAGGGCGAGAAACGTCGGGGCTATCCCAATCCGCAACCTGTGATCGGCCTCGAGCAGGTGGTTTGGAATCGTTGTGACAACCTGCTTGGCGAGGCTTTCGGCTGGCCCTCGCAGCAGGTTTTGCTTCCAATTGCCGATGACCCAACGCACACGTGTCATGCCCCATCCTCCGGTCCGCGGCCAAGCGCCGCGATCCCAGGCAGGATACGCCCTTCGATCAACTCGAGGGAAGCACCCCCACCGGTCGAGATATGGTCGATCTTGTCGGCGAGGCCACTTTGCTGAATCGCCGCCACACTATCGCCTCCGCCAATCACGGTGTAGCCCTCGCATTCGCTCACAGCGCGGGCGACCGCAAACGTCCCCTCGGCAAAGGCCGGATTTTCAAACAGCCCCATCGGTCCGTTCCACAGCACTGTCTTGGCGGGTTGGATCCGGCTGGCAAAGGCTTCGCCAGTTGCGGGACCGATATCCAGGGCGAGGTCGTCGGAACCGATCGTATCGGGTGTTGTGGCGACAACCCGGGCGCGTTTGTCCTCGAGTGACTTGCCGAGACGAACATCACAGGGGAGCACAACTTCGATCCCACGCGCATCGGCCGATGCGATCAGTTGTCGGCAGCGCGACTTGAGGTCCGCTTCATGCAGCGAAGCCCCGACATCGAGTCCGCGGGCGGCGAGAAACGTATTGGCCATCGCCCCGCCGATGAGCAGGTTGTCTCCCCGTCGCATCCGGTCGAGTAGGGCGATCAGGACCGGGAGCTTGTCGGAGACCTTGGCACCGCCGACGATTGCTACGAATGGAGTCTCTGGCTCGTTCACCACTCGGGCGAGGGCTTTGAGCTCGCGGGCGACTAACAGGCCCGGAGCCTTCGTGGCCATCAGCCGAGGGAGTGCGTCGACGGATGCGTGGGCACGGTGGCAGGCCCCGAACGCGTCATTGACATAGACATCACAAAGATCGGCCAATGCCCGGGCAAACTCCGGATCGTTGGCTTTCTCGCCAGGATGGAAGCGCAGGTTCTCGAGCATCACAACCTGGCCAGCTCGCAGGTCGAGCACCAGTTTTCGAACCGCGTCGCCGACCACTTCATCGGGCAATCGGACTTCGCGTTCGAGGTAGTGTGCGAGTTGGGCGGCAACCGGTTCGACGGACAGCTCGGGCTTGACCTGCCCCTTGGGACGTCCGAGGTGCGAGGCCACGATCAACTTGGCCCCGCGTCCGAGCAAGTGCTTGAGCGTCGGCAGGGCAGCGCGGATCCGGGTATCGTCGCGGATCCCACCATCCTTGAGAGGAACATTGAAATCGACGCGGACAAACACGCGACGGTTGTCGACATCGAGCTTCTCGAACATGGGAGTGAAATAGCGACGCCGGGCCGCAAAGTCCACGCGGTTCGGGAGACTTGCGCGTGAGCTTGCAGACCCGTGCTGAAAGTGCCCGTGCCGGCGAACCTGCCGACATGAATCGTTGCAGCGATGCAGACACGAGTTTGTATCAACAACGACCCCATCCAATCGTTGTTGTTACAACTTACCCCCAGGGGTGACCGTTGGGAAACAGCAACGCGTTTTTGTGTTTTTGAAACGCCTGCTCTTCGCGGTGGAGCTCGACCAAACGGTCGACGATCTTGGACTCGACTCCGAGGACCTGTGCCATCAATTTGATCGTCCCAAGCTCGTTGGGGTCGAGCACACCATCGGCATCCGAAGCTTTGATGGCGTAGAAGATCAACGCGTGGGTAAACAGACCGGGACGTTCGGTCTTTTGCAGGAGGTCCATCGGGTTGAGGTCACCCGGCTGCAGCGCCTTGAGTTCCTCGAGCAATTCGAACGTCGCACCCGAGTTGGCGACAAAGCCCAAAATCCAGTTGCGCTCGGCATCGGCGAGCTCGCCATCTCCCGAGGCGCACAGCAGCATCGCCTTGGCAAAGCCCTCGAGGATCGGCAGCATCTTGCGTTGTTCATCGATGTTCGGGGCCTCGGGCCAGGCTTTTGCACCCAAGCCCTCGCGCAGGAAAAATCCCATCGCCCGGTGGAGCACCGCCGAATCTCCCTTTCCTGGCGGGGCATTAAAATCAATGGTGTTTTGTAGCAGTTGTGCGTTGCTCATGGCCGCGGGCAACCTACCACCTCGATCTGGCAGGCGAAAGACCTACAAGTGCATGTACATGGAGACAGTGGAGAACTGCGGGTGACGATCCTCAGTTCTCCACGACATCTCATGGTGCAGCCCGTGGCTTTTCTCGCGTCGTCTCGGTCTTGGTTCGAGAAGCCCAGCTGCTGTGGGTGACTGGAAGATTCGCGGCAAGCGGGTGTCGACAAAACGACGGGTCGTTAGGCCGTCGGAAGGTGCGGCGGCAACAGGACCGTGAAGCACGTCCCCTTGCCGGACCGGCTTTCGACATACAACGACCCTCCGAGGAGGCCGACCAAATGTTTGCTCAACGCCATTCCGATTCCGGTTCCGCCGTAGCGTCGTGTGGTCGACATGTCGCCTTGGTAGAACGGTGTGAACAGGTTCTCTAGTTGGTCTGGCGTCATACCGATGCCGGTATCGGCGACCTCGATTGCCAGCCGGCGGCCATCGGCATGATGCCGCCATTCCGCCCGCACGTCGATTTTGCCACCCTCGGTAAACTTCACTGCATTATCGAGTAGGTGCTGCAGCACGCGGAGGAGTTTTTCTCGATCGCTGAACAAGGTCCCGAGAGAGGGCGAACAGTTGACATGCAACTGATTGCCGCTGTGTGCACAGGCGGCGTGGTACGGATCGGTTGCACCGAACACGAGTTGAGGGACATCTATCTCGCTTCCCTGCACCCGGGCGTTACCCGACTCCAACTTACTCAGTTCGAGGATGTCGGCGATGATGCCGAGGAGATGACGGCCGGCGACTGTAATCCGTTCGAGGTCCGGCAACGTGTCCGGAAGTTGCTTGGCCACATCTTCTTTGACCATCTCCGCGTAGCCTAAAATGGCATTGAGAGGTGTCCGCAGCTCATGGCTCATATGCGTCAAAAACGCACTGCGAAGGCGTGCCGCCTCGACGGCCTGATCGCGAGCGTTCTGCATAAAACGGGCCATAGAGGCACTCTCGAGGGCAATTGCCACATGGTTGCACATGGCACCCAAAATCATCAAATCGTCACGTGAGAACAGCCCGCGGACGAGATGGTTGTCGAGATATGCGACCCCGATCAGGCGCGAGCCAACCACCAGCGGTGCGGCGACAATGCTCTTGAGCTGATGGGAAACCACACTGTCGCTGTTGGTGACTTCACCATCGTCATCGCCACTGATCAACTTGATCGTGCGGGTCGCCGCCACGTGTTCCAAGACGGTCCAACTGATGTTGTCCTGGGGTGGAAGGTCGTGCCCGTCGAGGTTGCGACCTGCGCGAAAGGTTAGGTTGCTATCTGCGTCGTCAAACGTATACAGGAGCGCCCGTTCGGCCCCGAGTGTGGCGATCAGCTCATCGAGGATATGCCGTGCCTGATCCTCCGGGTCGTGACGCGTCACGGCCACGCGGCTGACCGCGAGCAGGGCGTCGAGATAACGGCTGAGCTGGCCTGGAGGCTTTGGCGACGAGCTCGACCCACGGGAGAGCAGGGATGGCGCGTTCGTGCCACCGAGGTGGAACTCAGG
The DNA here is from genome assembly GCA_964621785.1 of uncultured Nannocystaceae bacterium. Taxonomy (GTDB): domain Bacteria; phylum Myxococcota_A; class Polyangia; order Nannocystales; family Nannocystaceae; genus JACKDW01. Next base: position 47,849 of record CAZUPD010000026.1, on the reverse strand, counting down.
CGTGATTCTACGGATCCGGGCTGACCACCCACACTCGTTGGCGAGGCTGAGAGCCTGTCGCGCCTCGCGTTGACTCGCATCGTGCAGGCCCATCGCCTGTAACACCCGGGCTCGCTCATTTGTACACTCAAATAAAACCCAGGAATTATCACCCATGAGAGCCTGGGTCTGGGCAGTTCCGAGGTAGTCGAGGGCCTGGTCATAGCGGCCGAGCAGTCGCTGCAACACCGCCTTTATCACCGATGCATGTGCACTTAAACTCGGTTCATGCCCACCTGCTCGTTCGAGTTCGATGAGACGGCGTTCGACCTGGCTGATCGCCGACACCGGAGGTCGCTGCTCGACAAAACGCGATGCATCGCGAGCTGCGATCCACACGCGTGCGAGCCACAACGGCCGCAGCAACATCGGCGTCGACGCGACCTTGAGGTCGAGTGCCTCCCAGCGCTGTTCCCATGCGTCCCGGACATCTGGGCGCGGAGTCTCGATTCCGTCGAGGGTCGAAAGCATCTCGATCATCAGTGCATATGCACTGTGAAAACGACCCACGCTTCGGCCTTGGGTGAGCGCCTGCGCCCGTTTGACCAGTGCACGCGCGTTGCCGCGGTTGCCACTTGTCGCCTCACAGGCCGAGGCTGTCCAGTACCCGAGCGCCGCCCAAAAGCGGGCCTGGGGCTGGATGCCGGGGCGCCCGGCGGGGCCGCGGGGGCCCGATTGCAACAACCCCCGAGCCTGGTTGCAATGCCCCCGCATCCACAGGCCCCAGGCGTGGACCACACAAGACCGTGCATAGTCAACCGCATCGAGCCACAATCCGTGGTCGTGAAGAACCTCCTCATGGGCAGCTTCGGCCTCGATCGGCTTACCAGAAAACGCGTAGACTGCCGCTTGGGCAGCCGCACAGCGTGCGCGCAAAATCGGGTGTCCCAGGCTCGCAGCATGTTTTTTTGCCCGCCCGAGTTGGGTCGCGGCGAGTTCGAGCTCGGAGTAACTTGCAAATGCAAATGCCGCAGTCGTCTCGAGGCCGACGACCTCCGGGGTCGCGCCGAGTTGGGAAATCGCGTACTGCGGAATCAGCAGCGCCCGTTGCATATCGTCGGGGCGCAGGTCGTAACAGGCCGTCAGCGCCGCGTATTCACACAGTGTCGTCAGCACAGTCGCGCGCCGCCGGGCGACATCGGAAAGTCGACGTTTGGGCAGGGACAGCCGGGCCAGAGCACGTCCCGCAAGGACCGAACCTATCTGTGTCGGCGCATGCAACGACCGGATCCCGAGCTCATTGAAACCCGACGTCAGCTCATTCCAGACCTGATCAAATTCCAATTCGGCGCGATAGATCGCCGCCATCCGGGCACGGTAGTGTGCCCGAAGCACCGGATCGGATGTGTCGGAGAGAAGCGTGGAGATACAACTACGAGCTTCATCGATCCGCCCGGTTCGCAGGCAGATGTCTCCGAGCTCTGCGGAAAGGTCTGGATCGCTGGGAAGACCTCCGATGGATCGGGCCTCGATCGCCGCACGCAGGTGGTGATAGGCCGATTCCGCGGCGCCCGTACGCGCGGACCAGGTCCCCGCAATGCGATTGGTCTGGTCGGTTCGCCGAGCGGTTTCCTTGGTCAAACTGAGGTGGTAGTGGCGGGCACGGGCCAGCACTTCGTCGACAGAGGGCGTTTTGATGGTGTCGAGGGCTTGGGCGATCGCGCGGTGGCACGCCCGCTGCCGCGCCTGAGATAGATGCTCGAGCAAGAACCGTTGTACGCGCGGATGAACATGCCGATACAATTGATTGGACACCCGTTCGACGATTCCGGCCCGGGTCGCGGCTTCCACAGCCCGCGTAACCTCGGTTTCTGCTCCGTCGACGACCAGCGACAAATGTTCGAGTGAAAATGTCGCGCCGAACAGCGCGGCCCACTCGAGGGCGGCCCGGGTCGGCGGATCGAGATTGCGGATCCGGAGGGTCAGCAGCTGTTCGAGGTCGCGTGGAATCGCAATTCGTTCGAGCCGCTCATGGTCGAGTTGCCACGTCCCCCAGTGCGGATAAAGTGCGCCGCGGTTAATGAGGGTGTAGATACACTCGATTAAGGCTTCTGGCTGGTCGGTTGTCCGTCGACGGATCGCCGCGAGCAGGTCAGCATCGATATCACGGGTCCCGAGGGCGGTGACAACCAAGCGGCTCGCAGCGTGCTGCGACAAAGGCTGGAGCGTGACCGTCCCATCTTCTTGTTCGGCGAGGAGTCTCTGGAGGAGTGCCTCGGGCGGTGAAGTAGATGTGCATACAAAAATAATATTGGAGAGTTCGACCTGTCCGCGTAGGTGTCTCAGCCAATCCAACCCGCGGCCGTCGAGCCACTGGATCTCCTCGATGAGGACAACGAGCGGCCGTTGCCGTGAAAGTCCGAGCAAGAGCTCCGACAGCGCCACGGCGACCTGATTTTCCGGCGATTTGAGCGGCGGCTGTTCACCGGCAAACCCACGCAGTTGCCGGCACAGCGGCGTGAGCAGGGAGGCGAGGGGAAGACCGGAACGATCGTGTGCAAGCGCCTGCTCGAGGCGTTCGCCGCGGGTCGGAGGTGCTCCCGTCGGGTCGTCGCCCGCGAGATAGGCATCGAGTGCGCGGGCAAATGGGCGCAGCGGATGGTCCGATTCGGGTGTGCATACACCAAATAAAAGATCGGCCCCGTAGGTGACACTGAGTTTGTGCCCCAACGCCCGCGCGAGCGAGCGCGTGCCCGATCCACATGCTCCGGACACGTGATAGATCGTGGGCGCGCGCGGGCCCTCGGCAACCTTGATGAGTCGCTTGAACTCCTCCTCCCGCGCGCTGAGAATCGGATCAAAACGGTCGATAACGCGGTGACGGGCGCGATCGTGCGGGCCATCTAGCTCCGCGATGAGATCGATCGCAGCGACCACTTCGTGACCGTCCTGAAACCGACGGTCAGGGTCCTTTTCCAACAGACGGTGGATGATCTCCGCAAACGCAGCCGGCAGGGAGGGGTGAAACGCCCGCACATCGGGGACCGGAGCGGCCGCGTGTTGATGAACCACTTCGGCAGCCGATTGCCCGGTAAAGGGCGCGCGTCCGCAGGCGCAGTGAAACAACACAGCTCCGAGCGAGTAAAGATCGGAACGTCCGTCGACGGGCCGTTTGAGCATTCCAGCCTGCTCGGGCGATGCATACAAACATGTCCCAACGGTCCGCTGCTCATCTGACGCCCGGAGTTCGTCGACGACAGCGGCGAGCCCAAAATCGATGACCTTGGTACGCCCGTCGGCTGCCAGCAACACGTTTTGCGGTTTGAGGTCGCGGTGAACCATCCCGCGGTCGGCCACGGCTGCCAAGGTGTCGGCGACCGAACGTGCGAGGGACAAAAGCCGCGGAAACGGGAGCGGTGCGGAGACCAACTCGTCGCCCAAGTTTGGGCCGTCGACAAACTCCATGGCGATAAACGGGCGTCCGCGGTGCTCACCGACCTCAAAAATCCGAACCACGCCCGGGTGCGAGAGGGTTGCGAGATAGGCCGCCTCCCGCCGCACACGCTGACGCAGGGCTGCATTGCGCGCCTCGCTGTCAAAGGTGTGAAAGACTTTGAGCGCGACCTGTAGATCGGCGTCACTCCGACGAGCGCGGTACACAACACCCGATGAACCACGGCCGATCGCAGCATCGACGATGAGTCCCGGGATCTGAAGTTGTGTCGCCATCGTGAGCAGTGAATATACAAAAGAGTGCGTGAGTGCTCGCCGTGAAGGTCGCGAAAATCACTGGGCGCGGGATTTGCGTTCAACCTCAATTTTTCGGTATTTTCGACGGTTTACCGCACGCGATATCTCCGTTGGACGATGCGGTGTGCAACTTGACGGCTTCTCACACTCCACCGACGTGCAGAAGGTTGACAGCGTCCGCGCGATTGCAGACCGTACAACCGGTGTTTCAACGGATCCGGGACCGCAACATCTGGGTCGTCAACATTGCGATCTTCTTGTTGATGACGGCCTACGGGCTGGCGATCGCCCTCGTCAGCCCGTTCCTCGAAAAGTATGGATTTACAGCCTCGGATATCGGCAACCTGGCGACGTTTTTTGCCGCCGGTGTGGTCCTGTTTTCGCTACCCGTCGGTAACCTGATCCGGAAGTATTCGGCCCGTGCGGTGCTCCTCGTATCACTCGTTGGCTATGCAGTTGTAATTGCAATGTTCCCGTACTTCCAGGGGTTTTGGGAGATTGCGCTGCTGCGATTTTTAGATGGCGCATTCTCGGCTGGGATCTGGGTCGCCTGCGAAACCCAGCTGCTGATGCGGGCCGAGGCTGACAACAAGGCCTACGTCACCAGCTTGTACGCCATCTCGATGGCCGTGGGCTACATCATCGGGCCCATCCTCGGCTACCAACTCGGCGAAGAGCAGATGCACCTCTCGTTTGTCGGTGCGGGGATATTGTCGCTTTGTTCCGCAGCCTTTGTGTTTGTCAAACTCGACCCGGATCGCGGTGGCGAAAAAATCCATGCAGACACATCTTCTTTGCCAGACGATGATGGCGCTGACCAGGACAAGGTTCCGGCTCAAACACCTCCAGAGACGAGCTACCGCCGTGTCGCCTGGAAAATTAAAACGTCGTGTGTCGCCACCTTTGCCACCGGGTATTTTCAGTCCTCGACAGTCTTGATGCTTCCGCTCTACCTCATGCACAGCAAGGGGATTGCCCGTGAAAGCACATTTTTGATCCCGGCGGTCTACGCCGGGGGGATGTTGTTGTTTACCAACATTGCGGGGCGTTTAGGCGACCGCCACGGCCATCTGTTGTGGATGCGAATCCTTGCCACTGTGGGCCTGAGCGCTGTGTTGTGTTTCATTCCCCTCGACAGCTACATCGCCCTGTGCAGTGCAGTGTTTGTCACCGGATTGACGCTCGCCGCGATCCCGCCCCTGAGCCTCGCGCTCCAGGGAAAGACCGCCCTGCCAGAGGAGTACAGCCGTGCAAATGCGGTCTTCAATGCGTTTTACGCCGCCGGGCTCCTGCTCGGACCCAAACTCTCGAGCATGGTCTACGACAAATACGGTGGCGAGTTGATGGTGTTTCACTTCGCCGCGTTGTGGACCGTGTTTGTCCTCAGCTCGCTGTTGTTCCGCAACGATGATCCAGCCGCGCGCATCCAGCCAGCCGAGGCGGTTAGGTAGGGCATCGGCGATGCGGTCGAGTACTTGGGTCTCGGTCTTTGTGCTCGTCGGGTACCTCGCAGTTTCCCACGCGGTCTACAATCTCTACCCGTTTTCGACATTCTCGATGTACGCGACCTCGCGGCTCGATACGGGGTCGCGGGTCATCGCCCTCGACCATCGCGGGCACCCTCGGGAATTGCGGCGCTACCACAATTTTGTATGCGACGGCCCGGCTGAACTCGACCCTCCGACATGTCCAAATCGCCATATTCCATACCTAACCGAAGAGTTACGCCAGTACATCCTCGAACACCGCGGTGATCCGGGTTCACCAGGTTCTGAGCAGCTCGAGGTCGTGCAACGTGTGTGGCGATTTACCGCCGACGGCACCCTCGACGCGATCGAAGACTGCCCCGTACTCACGTGCACCGCGGAGTTTGTGCCATGAGCGATGTACAACTTGTAGGTGCATCGGTACACGGCCCCGGGGGCCGCCCCGGTCTGCGCTTCGTTCTCGCAGCCGTCGCCGCGGTCGACCTGGTCACACTCGGCTGGTGGCTGACCGCCAACGGCGTCAACGACCGGAGTCACCCGCTTGCGCCCGCATTCTTGCTCGAGCTCGGCAGCCTGCCGTGGCTCGTCTACGGACTGCTCGCGGTCGGTTTATTCGCGTGTTGGCGATTCGCTCGCGGAACATCCGCGGGGTTGTTTGGGGCGCTCATTGTGGTGCTGTCCGCCCTGTTCGTCGAAGCCCAAGCCGCGGTCGTCGGCGGACCGATGCGGAACTTTTTCTACGCCGGAGGTCTACTGGTCGGGTGGTTGGCTGGCCTTGCCATCGCCCGTCAATTGCGGGTCACAGGTCCCCAACGCGAGCAGTTGGCCGAGGCGGGGGCCTGTGGGGTGCTCGCAGCGAGTTACGTCAGTGCCAGCCTCCACAAACTGGGACAGCTCGGCCTCGGATTTGCCGACAACTCGACGTTGCGGGCGATCGTCGCCAGCCACCATACGGTCGACGATACCTCGGTCCTCGGGATCTATGCACATACAGTTATCGAGCAGCCAGAGTTCGGCCAAACGCTGGCGACCTTGACCCTTGTGATTCAGCTCGGTGCCGTTTGCTATCTCCTCGGCCCGCGCCTTCGCATGCTCTGGGGGACCCTCCTGCTCGCCTTCCACTTCAACGTCCTTCTGCTCACCGGGATCCCCTACGTCGAGCCGATGGTGTTTCTCGTCGCGTTCTCCTACCCGTGGCGACGTTGGCTCGCAAAGGCCGGTGACACCCCGCGCAGTGTCGAGCCGGTCCCACGCCCGAGTGTTCGAAGCATTGGAATCGGTGTGTTGCTCGTGGCCGGTGGCGTTGCCCTCGCCCGGGGCTCACAAATAAATGAATATACATCGATGCATCACCATGCCCGTGACGAGGCGGGGTCGCCCGTCGCTGATCGTGCGCAGGTGGGGGAGGGGCCAACGGTGGCCTCTCACCCGTCCGCTCCTGCTGTCCAGCGCTTTGGACCACTCGAAGTTGGGCAACCCCTCGCGGGTGAGTGGACCATCGCCTCGATGCACAGGCACACACACGAAACGCGGATTGCGATTGAACGCTCGGGCGAGGCCGGTGTGGTCTTGACGGTCCGGGCTCAACCCGAGCAAGGGCGCCGTGGCGCATTTACTGTCGGGGGTCTCGATATCGGCTACCGGACAACCGACGTGCCATTTTCTGAGTTTTCGCCCGCGGGTGCTGATGTCGCTTCGCTTCTCGAAGCCACCGGGCTGACGTACGCCGAGTTGGTCGACGAGTAATCCATGATCCTACAAGTCTGGTTCGATGTCAGCGAACGAAGCCTCGACTGACTCATCAGGCAGGATGCGGATCATCGAGCTTGCACTGCTTCCTCCTGGGGGACGCAACATTTTGATCAACGGATCGAGGTGCTGATTGAGTTCGGCTTCGATCGCTGTGCCGAGCGATGCTCCGGCGCTAAACAGGGCAAAACAACTGTACTCGTACAGCCACTCCTTGACGTAATCCTGCAGATCCCCGGCACCGACCAGCGCGGCCGCGTTTTGCAGCAACTGTTTGGGGTCGAGGGTTCCGTCGTCGAACGGGCCCGCCTTGATAAACAAATCGTCGAACGGCCCCGCGGCAAAGGCCCGCAAGGTTTCGCGAAAGCGGGTCCCGTAGCCCATCGCATCGATATGTTCATGTACTTGCAGCAAAATTGTGTTGGCAACTTCGACGACTTCGGCCGCACCACCACGCAACCGCGGAGGCAAGATCGCAACTTGTTTGGACTGCGCGAGCTTGTACAGAAGTTTCGTGACCTCAAATTCGCCGAGTCGAGAGTCGCGCCCGATGTCGGCGACACTGCGATTGCCATCGATGTAGGACCAAATTTTTTCAAACTCGCTCCCGGCGACCGTCGCCTCGAGCAGGCGGTCGGGGACATGGTCCGAAGTCGGGATTCGCGGACGGAAGTACTGCATCTCATCCATCCGGGTTACGCAGTCCATCAACAGGTTGGTGGCACCCACCGCATGCGGGAACGTGATCGAGGCATCGTCGTAGCCATCGAGAAAACAGTACATCCCGTCGCGCGCGGTCAGCATCTGAAACACGATCTCTTCGACTTGGCGGGCGAGAAATTTGTAGAGATCCTCATCGGAGAGAAGTTCCAATTTGACTGCACATACACCAAATCGTTCGCGCGTGGCGTAGGCACGACCCATGATCGCCGGGATATCCTCAGCTTCGATCACCCCGTATTTGAACAGAATCTGGCCGAGGCGCTCTTCACCGTGGTTGCTGATCGCCCCCTGGACCAAACCTGCATCAAAGTACACGCTGCGGCGGGCATCGCCGTCGAGCACCATCAGTTCGCCTCGCCACCCAGCTTGCCCGAGGAGGGCTACGATGTCGCACAGGGTCCCCGGGCCGGCGATTTCTCCAGCCAAACGGATCACACGCCCGTCGTCTTGGTCGCGGCGACCATCCTCACCGGTGTAACGCATAAAAACGAGGTGGTCCGGCGAGGGGAACATACGAAATGCGCCTACTCGCTTCTTCATCCGCCGGGTTGCGGCGTCCCCCAGCGGGTGGGCGACACCGTTACTATCAATCCATACAAGCTCGTCCTGGGCGTGCTTCATAAATCGCGCCTACTCTAACAGGGAGTGACCATGCCGGCACCCCGGATCACGAGCTCGGACGTTTCACCAAACGTTCGAAGCGAGGGATGCAACGGTGCGTAACCATTGAACGCGCGTAACCGCACCCACCCTTGGTGAGGCACTGTAACGCGCGTTCACACGTCCGCGGAAACAGGGCGAGCACAGTCGCTCATGACTCTTCGAGCATGATCATGAGGTACTCACCGGCCGCCGGGACACCGTCGTTTACAAACGTATCGAGGACGACAAAATACGTTCCGGCGGCGAGTTCGTGGACAATCTCGCGATCGTCTCGTTGGATACATCCCTGGGTCGTCGCCGATGCATCGAGCAGGTGGAGATCGATATCGACGCCTTCCCGATCAAACACATGTATGCGCACTGTTTTCGGCGCATCGAGTTCAAAACGGTAAAGGAGCTCGGGTCCAGATTCATCCTGGTCGGCCGTACATCCGTCGTACATATCAAAACTCGACTCTCCGCCGTTGGTGTTCCCGTGATGTGCAAACGGCAACCCCGGCACCTGATAGGGCGACACCCGGGTTCCGGTGCCGTCGAGCCGGGTCGCCTGCTCGTCGAGTTCAGGCGCGAGCTCACTGATCGTCTGACGCAGGCGGTCGAGGGCCTGGATCGTGAGGAGGTTGCGGATCGAATACCCGTACTGCAGCCCTTCGGGGGTGAAGACACAGGAGCGAGATGAACCCATCGGTGAATATACACTCGGATGCAGATCATCGCCCCCGAGTCCGTGGTCCGGCAGGACGATAAGTTCGCGGTGGTAGTCAATAAACGGAATGCGGCGGGCCTGGGCCACAGCCCGCACCGCCAAGTTGTAGCGCGGGACCTTGGCATCGGCCGTCGGGTTGTCATCGCGCGGCATAATCGACGAGAGCACAGGAATCACGCCCTGTGCCAGCAGGGTATCAACGATGTCAAGCATATTGTTTGTATAGCCATATAGATTGTTGTAGCCGATATCATTGGTCCCGTAGAGAATCACCGCATAGCGGGGCTCGATCGCATCGACCTCCTGTTGCAGCGGGGAAGGGTCTCCGTCGAGGGCGTGGAAGGCGGCCCAGCCGACAGTTGCCGACAGGCTTTCACGTGTATAAGCATCTTCTGTATCGCTGACCAGCGTCTTGAACCACTCGACGGTCGGTTGCAACGCACTGTGGTCTGCGAGGTCGACATGGTCGCCTGAAAAGCAGTGCATAAACTGTTTGCTGACCGTGCTCGAAGCTCCGATTTTGGCAAACACACTGTCATCGCGGTCGGTGTTAGACGCGGCGACGCTGCGCAGGTGATCGGCGATGTCGGTCGTGATCGGAGAATGTGTCCGATCGTTCATATAAAGTACGGGACCGGCCACCGGGTCGTCGGTCTCAGATTCTCCCTCGGTCGTTTCGCCGTCGGTCTCAGATTCGCCGTCGGTCGTTTCGCTGTCGCTCATTTCGCCGTCGGTCGCCTCCTCGGTTGTCCCTTCAGTCATGCCACTGTCCGGAGTGCTTTCGCCGTCGCTCGTGCCAACCGTTTCGCTCCCCGGCCCGGCAGTCGAATCCGTCGCGCTTTCGGTGCCCTCGCTCGGAGCATCTCCACAGCCACCAGCGAAGCACGCGAAGGTGGAAAGGGTGAAAACAAACGTGAGGGGAACCGGCTTGAAAGCATCCATGCGCGCGAAAGCGTACCGTGTTTTTGCGTCCGTACGCGGGCAAAGAGCAATGCTTGCGACGCCTCGGGGCAAACGCGGCATAATGCTGTGGTGAAGCTGGATCGAAGTGTTTCCCGGAGCCTGTCGACGAACCGAAGCCGATGGTTGTTGGTCGCCGCAAGCCTGAGCCTTTGCTTGGGTGGATGTAACCGCAACAAAAACACCGGGGACACCGGCGGTTCAGAAGTTGCCAAGCGGACTGGACGGATGCAGACGCCTCCGCGGGAGCCAATCGGGATGCAACCGGGCTATGTCGACGGAGGAGTGTTCTACGCTTCGGTTCGCCCCCACCAGGTGCAGACGTGGTTGCAACACATCCCACTCGAGCCGCGGGCCGCCCGGGATCTTGCCGAGGCCGGTCAGGTCATGGGGATGGATCTGCGGACCGACAATGTCGCCGAGCAGTGGGGTATTGACTCCAAAGCTGTCATCAGCATGACCTGGTTTCGCCCAGTCGGCCTCGGAGATCTGCGAGATTCGATCGCAAAGGAGGCTTCGACCGCGAAGCCCGATCCGTTCGCCGACCTCACCGAACAAAAACTTCGCGAGAAAGCTGAAGCGATGCGCGCGGTCGAGGAGGCCAAGCGCGAGCTCGAAGCTCGTCGTGCCGAGCTCGCAGCCGAAGCCCAACAGGTCGAAGCCAAGAAGACGGAACTCGTCGATCCATTCGCTTCGAATAAAGATGTAGATGCGCAGGACCGGACAACCATCGAGACCAAGCGGGGACTCGAGACCGAGGCGCAGCAGCCAGCACAAGCGAAAAAATCGGAACTTGCAGATCCGTTTGCGGCAAACAATGATGTAGATGCACAAATCCGTGCCGAGACCGAGGCCAAGCGCGCGCTCGAAGAAGCCCGTCGCGCACAACGAGCAGCCGAGGAAATGACGATGGCCAAGGTCGCCATCGACGTGCCCCCCGAGCCGCCACCGACCCCGGGCGACTGGGAAGAACCACCGCCGATCCCCGAGCCGCCGACACCACCCCCACACCCGCTTGCCAGCAAGGCCGAAACGCTTGCATTCCACTCGCGGATCCATGTCCCGGTTGCCGACCTCGCCGCGTTCAAACGCCAGCTGATGGCGATTCCGCGGGACGAGTTACGCGAAGCGGGGCGTGAGTTGTGTGCCTCGTTCAACGGCGAATTACTTTGCTACGCCGATCGCGAGGTCGCGCTCCTCCTGCGCGAAGATACAGGTGCGGTCGTCGTCGATTTCTACGTGTTTCCGGCGCGGACCGACGACAATTCCAAGGCGGTGGGTCGCGCAGAAGTTGTGCGCACAAGTCGATCTGCAGCGCCCGCTCAACTGCCAGTTTTGGGCAACCTCGCGGGGGATGCGGTCGGTTATCTCCACGGACCCGCGATCGCCAAGGCCCATGAGCTCGCCGAGGTCGCAACTGCATTTCGCCGGCTTCGCTGGGACAATCACGGCAATGCCGGCGAGCGGTTCTCAACGGCAATCCGCAATATAACAGCGTTGGAGCAACTACGTGACGTCCGCAAGTTGTTTGCCGGGGTCAGCTTTGAAGGGACGGTCGGCGAGCGCGACGTCCACATGACGATGCGCTGGGTCCCAACCGATGAAGATACAAAGAAATTATCGGACGACTTGTTCAACCGGCCAGATGTTGCAGTAGGAGTTCCAACGTTAGCGGGCCTGTGTGACGGCAGCGTGATGTGTATGCGCAGCACTGGCCTGCCCAACATCCAGCGTTTCGGTGAGTTGGCGACCGGGATCTACGGCGCCAAAGAACGCGAGTTCTCCCGCGCACTCAACCACGCCGACGAAATGGCTGCACTTTCGATGTTCGCCGAGACCTGGCCCAACGCCATCGGTGCCGTTCAGCGGTGGCCAGCGATGGAACTCGAGGGCAAGCCCGAAGGAGGAATTGTCCTCGGAATGATCGAAGCTGCGTTTCGAGTCGAAGGGGCAGGGGGCAGCCTGCGGAGCTTGCAGTTCGGTAAACGCCGGACGATCCATAGCGACTTTGCAGCCTACCATCGACTCCCGCGCAACGATGCCAACCTCGCGCGCACCATGCTTGCGTTTGCGGAGCTGACGTTTTCGCCAGCGAACGTCGCCGGTGTCAATCAGAAGGTCGAAGCCGTGGCGATCCCCGACTCCGACATGCCGGCGAGCCTCTACATGGTTTCCGGTGAACCTGCCATCAAGGTCACCCGCGATCAGAAGACCGAGGAGGTTGAGTTCGGGTGGCTGGCCGTCGCGGATTCCGGCGACCGAATCGGTTGGTTGCTCAATCAAAAGCTGGAAACCAAAACCACCCCCGCGTTCTACTTCGAGATTCCCAACCTCTGGAACCTCCTCACGAGCTTCCCCGACGCCAACCGCGAGATCAACTTCACAAGGAGCTGGCTCAACGGACAGGCAGTTAAGATCGCGGTCGATGTCGTCGACGGTGCCCCTCAGATCGACGCCGCATTTGAGAAGTCGTCGGTTGCGTCGACACAAACACCACCACCGCCGCCGCCACAACTCGAACCAGTCCAGCCTCCAGAGCCAGAGCTGGAGCCGCCACCGGCGACCTAATTGCGAAAACCAGCCGCCGGGCTTTCGGCGAAAGGACACCATTGCATGCTCTATACTCGGGTCCCTGTTCCCCCGTTCGTCCTTGTAATTTTAGGTGCATCTGCACTAATTGCGTGCGAGCCCTCCAAGGGGGGGACCAGCGACACGACGGATTCAACGACCGATGAAACGACAGGAACGACTGGGTCGACTGCCGTGACGACCGATGACCCGGAGACGACCGAGACCGAGGCGACCGAGACCACGGGCACGTCCGACTCACAGACCGACACCGAAGCCACAACCGATACGGAGTCGACCGACACCACGGGCGACCCAAACACCTGTCCTCAAACGGAAAATTTCACCTGCCACGAGTTCGAGATCGATTGTAACCAGATCGATTGCGGAAGCCTCGATTCGCCGTTCGACGAGAACGGTTGCCTGCGGGAGACATGCAATAGCGGAGGCGGGTGCAGTGAAGGCGACGAGTGTTACACCCCGATCGACTGGGGGGGTTGTGCTTCGAGTGGGCTATTTTGCAGCGACAGCAATCTGCAGATGGCGTGCATCTGTGGGGGCGATGCGGACTGCAACGGCAGCTATTGCGTTCCGCACGAACTCTACCCGGTGACCGAGTTCATGGGGGGGCCGGGGCGCGTCGACAATTCCTGTGCACCCGATGATGGGCCGGCACACGAGTTTATCTTCGGCCTCGCCGAGCAAACCTGTGACGCGCTTGTCGAGGGCGAGTCATTGCGGATCATCCTCCACAGCGAAAACTTTGGCTTCGGTTTTGAGCCCCTCCCACCGGGCACCTATTCCCTCGAAGGAGGCAACGGGTTCGCGTTTTACGACGACGGAATCAACGATCCGAAAGCCTCGGACATGGGCTTTGTCCACATCGATTCCTGGGACACGGTGGTGAGCGGATCATACAAAGTATGGGCCGGTGACAACGTGTTTGAGGGCGAGTTTTCGGCGATCGAGTACTGCGACAACAACCCACTGTGTGGGTAGACAATCTCCACGTTCCATGAATGCAAAAAGGGTGCAGATGCACCCTTTCGATAATTGTTTCGCTGAACGTCCGTTCTACAGCTCGCCACAGTCGGCGATGATCACGTCCTGCACCGGGCGGTCGCGCATGCCTGTCCGGGTGTTCTCGATCGCCTCGACAACTTCGTACCCGCTGACAACTTCGCCAAACACGACATGCCGATTATTGAGGTGGGGCGTCGCCACGGTGGTGATGAAGAACTGCGATCCGTTGGTATTTGGGCCGGCATTTGCCATCGACAGCAGGCCCTTGCGGTCGTGACGACCGGCTTTGCCAGCAAAACTTTCATCCGGGAACTTGTCGCCATAGATCGACTCGCCGCCGGTGCCATTGCCACGGGTGAAGTCGCCACCTTGGCACATAAAACCGCGGATCACCCGATGGAAGCCACTGCCTTTGTAGTGCAGCTGTTTGCCGGACCGACCGACGCCTTTCTCCCCCGTACACAGGGCCCGGAAGTTCTCGGCCGTCTCTGGAACGGTATCCTTGTAAAGCTCAAACTCGATCCGGCCCTGGGGAGCGCCGCCGATCGTAATGTCGAAAAACACGCGGGGATTGGAGTTGTTCATGGGTCTCGCTTTCCCCGGAGTTGTACTGTGCGCATATCTGGTTCGGATGCGACAAAGCACACTCGCGTGTGTCCGTGCCCGTGGTTTTTCTCGCGTCGTCGTTGGACGGTCTAACGACGACGCTTGCTCGCCAAGGCCCGGATACCCGCGAGTATCGCAGAAGCGAGCCCACCAACGACGACTCCGACAACCGGCATGATCCCGCCCTCAAGTGCCGATTGCAGCGTGCCCAGCTGTTGGCCGACTCCGTGATCGATCAACAACCGAAGCACCCCCTCACCCAGTCCCAGTCCCACGACAGCGAGCACAAGTAGCGCCAGGGGTCCAGGCAGCCAGCGGGCAGGTACCGTCACCACACGCAAAATTGGCAAGAACAGCTTCGTCGCAGCCAGGAAGTTGGGAAACATCATTCCCACGGTCATCGTCAAAAAGAATTGAAGCCGCATCCCGAGGGCCCACTCGGCCGGCGGATTGGGGTTGATGATCCCAAAGGACAGGTTCCAAAATTGGAGCGCAACGATCGAGAGGTAGGTAAACGCGAGTGTGATCGAGATCCGTACCGACCACGAATCAATTTGCATCCACAACGGAAAATCGGACTTTTTGTCGACGAGCAGCTGGTCGACGATGAAGCCCTCGATGAGGATGAGCGGAAAGTGTATCAGCAACAGACTCGTCTCGATATGATCCGGGATCAACAAAGAGATGGTGTCAAAGCGGCTGCACAGGGCGAGAAAGTGGATCGGGATCATCAGGAAAAACAGTGGTGCCACGGACCGCGCAAACGTCTGTTTCTCCGCCTTTTCGCTGCTTGTCATACCTACACGTAGGCTACGTCAGTTTCGCCGAGATGCGTCAAGCTTCCGCACCCGGGTCGCCGCCTCGTGAAATTCTCGGAGGTCGCCAAGTGAAACGCGCGCAGGAAAAAACGCCCCGATCCCTGCGAGACCAAACGCTCCGGCGCTCATACACCGGCGGCAGGTTGTACTGTCGATACCTCCGAGGGCGTAGACCCGCAGCGAAGTCGCGCCCCAAGCCCGAAGCATTTCGACCCCCGCAGCGAGCTTGTGTCTCCCCGGTTGTTGTGTCTTTGGAGGAAAAACCGGTGCCACGCACACATAGTCCGCGACGGCGAGTCGATCCGCGTCGCACGGTGGCACTCCGTGGTACGAACCGCCGATGATCGCCGACCGCAGACCGAGGTCGGAGAGTCTCTTTCGTGCATTTACAATGATTTCTGGTGACGGATCGGCACGTAGCTGAAGCCCTGCGAGCTTCTGATCTCGACAAACGGCGATCGCGTCCTCGAGGTCTTCGCCGGCAACCGAGAGCAGAATCGGCAAACCAACGGCCTGTGCGGCCCGCAACACCCCCGCCAACCGCCCTTGTACGAGCTCGTGGGGTGGGGCGTCCGGGGTCCGCAGCAACAGCATGAGCGACGCGAGCACTCCAGCTCGTTGCCAAGCCTCCACGATTCCCGGGTCCGGTTGTCCCTGCGGAGGCGTGATCGCAAGGAGGGGTCGAAGCTGTAGATGATTGCTCATACAATGAATACGCAGCAGCTATCTTGAACGAAGTCGCACTCCCGCGCCAAGCAAACATACCCCTTGCAGCTTCCAGCGAGGACGGAGCCTTGGTATCTCGCTAGCGATTTCAAGCGTTGCGAGGGATCCAGGTCACAATTCACGGGCGCGCGCAGTTCGCACGTGAAGCCTGGATCACAGCGTTGCGATTTCCCCCCAGGTGTTGTTTTTCAGCAACAGTGTCCTAGGTGGGCAGATTTGGGTGTTTTACCACATGATTCACGTAAAATCATATAGTTGAGAATCATTTTTCAAAGACAAAAGTTGGTTCGACTTGTGCATGTGGGTTGAGGCATGCGAACCGAGTCCGAATCCCGCCGACCCACTATCCCGCTCGAGCGGATGGAAACTGCTGACGTCTTGGCCTGTGTCGAGCCTTTCGTCGCGGCTCGTCCCGCCGAACTACAAATCCTCGCACGTGCCGCGACCCGCCAACGCAAAACTTCGGGCACCGTTTTGATGAACGAAGGGCAAGTTTCGGATGGTCTGCATGTCGTCCTGCGTGGCCGCGTGAACCTCGTACGCGTTGCCGATGGTGGCCGAGACATTATTTTGTCGGTCCTCGGCCCAGGCGATGTGTTTGGCGAAGGGTGTGCATTCGGTGCCAGTCAAATGTCGACCGCCGCGGTTGCACCCGTCCAAGTCGAGTTCCTGCGGATTCCGCCCGATGTGTTGCTCGAGCACCTGCGCCGCGAACCCGAGACGATGATGCGATTGATGCGTCTACAACATGCCAAGCTTTGCGACGTCGAAGCGGTCGCCAGCGGACTGGCCCTGTGCGATGTAGAAGAGCGTCTCCGGCGAACGCTGCGTCGCCTCGCCCGTCGTCAAGGTCGTCAGATCGACGCCAGCAACAACTGGATCCTCGCTCCGGTTCCGACCCAATCCGAGCTCGCCCGCATGGTCGGTTCGTGCCGTGAGACCGTCTCACGTACATTGAGCGCGATGGCCCGTAATGGCCTCGTAAGCTCGAGTGGCCGCCGCATGATCCTCAGCGAATCCATCATCAACGGGTAAGACCAAGTTTCGCTCGCCGACCTCCTATCTATCCGTCGGCAGCCAGTCAGATCGAAGTACGAGCCGTGACGACCGAGTTCCCCACCGGAACTCGGTCGTTCATTTTGGTGCACCTGTCTTCCGAGCTATCGGAACAACCGCAGCTCAACCCGCGTAGCGACCAGGTGAAACGCGACACGCGAGTGGAACGGGTTGCCGCGGCCCTGACTGGGGGAGTCGACACGCGGGGTAGGGGCTGCGTGCTATGTTCTCGCGCGATGGTGGCTCCCGCGAGCGAACGGAGAAGACGCGACCGCCGTGAGACGCAGCGCCGGCGCAACCAGACCGTGCGGATCCCTCCGACCTGTGCATCGATCGATCACAGCGCGTTGGCCCACAATCTGCGAACCGTAGCCGATCACGTCGGACACGGCACACGTGTGTTGGCGGTTGTCAAAGCCGATGGTTACGGACACGGTGCGATCGAATCAGCCAAGACGTTTGTCGAGGCCGGTGCCTGGGGCCTCGCCGTCAGTCTGGTTGAAGAAGGGGTGGAGCTGCGTCAGGCAGGTGTATATGCACCTGTATTGGTGCTCGGCGGCGTTCATCCAGGCTCTGAAGACGTCATCGTCCATCGCGGGCTTACGCCGGTTGTATGGGCGCGCGAGCACCTGCAACTCCTGTCGGCAGCGGTCTGCCGGGCAGGGGCTCCGCGGGTGCCAATCCACGTCAAAATCGATACCGGTATGAGCCGTTTGGGACTGTTGCCCGACCAGATCCCCGACTTGGTCGAGTGGCTCGGCAGTAGCGATGCCCGGGGAATTGACCTCGAAGGCGTCCTAACCCATTTCGCCTGTGCCGACGATCCCGATGACACGGTCAGCCCTGGACAACTCGAGTTGTTCCGCGATGCCCTCGGTGCACTTGCGGCCCGCGGGTGGCATCCGCCACTGCGTCACGTGTGCAACAGCGCAGGCATGGTCCGGCTGCCCCAAGCACACTTCGACATGGTGCGTCCGGGAATCGCCCTGTACGGGGCCGCTTCGGGCCGCGAAGTCCTGCTCCCGGGGTTGCGACCAGCGATGAGTGTACATTCAAGGGTTTTGAGCATCCGCGAATTGCCGGCCGGTGCCAAGGTTTCGTACGGCCACCGCGAGACCCTTCGACGCCCGTCGCGACTCGGGATTGTCCCGGTCGGCTATGCCGATGGCTATCCCCGGCGGATGAGTGGCCAGGCCGAGGTTTTGGTCCGCGGGCATCGCTGTCGTGTCGTCGGCAACATCACCATGGATACGTCGATGATCGACCTGACCGACCTCCCCGGCGCACGTGAAGGTGAGCGGGTGACACTGCTCGGGACCCAAGGTCGCCAGAGCATCGAGGCCACCGACCTCGCCGAGTGGTCAGACATCCTGCCCTACGAAATTCTGTGCGGGATTTCCAAACGCGTCCCGCGGCGATAATCGAATCGGCATTCATGGACGGTGGCAGCGCGACGACGAGGCCCGGTCCATGAATGCGTACACATGGCCTATGGACCACACTTACTCGGGCGACGAGAAGCGAGCCAGAATATGCGTATTGATCTCATCGGCGACCCGGATCCCGGAGTCGAGTGCACCCTGCATCCATCCGATCCAGATCGATGTATGTTCACCGGCAAAGTACACCCGTCCCTCTGGGCGCGCGACAATCGGCGCGAGATGAGCTGTCATACCGGGGCGCATCGCGGCCCAGGCACCGCGCGCGTAGGGGTCCTCCTGCCACGCGTATTGGAAGGTCCGCTCGGTCGCGTCGTGGATGTTTGGAAAGAACGCCGAGACTTCGGTCTGGGCCACAGAACCGCGCATATCCGCGGGATGCATCGCCATATTGAGGGCATTTTGATCTTGCATATACGACACCAACAAGCCGCGCTCTCCCGATTGAACCAGGCTCGCATCCCACAGGGTTTCAACCGCGGTATCGGTCTTTGCCACCTTGAGCCCGCCGATTCCCTCGTCGTGCCAAAAACGTGTACTGGTCTGCAGCCACACGCGGGTCACTGGACTCATCCCGAGGTCGGCGATGGCCTGCATCTTGTCGTCGGCGAACGACGGCACGATGTCGATATCATTGACGATTGCGAACGGGATCGCCATCACCAAATAGTCGCCTTCGACTTGGCGCTCTTCGCCATTTTGGACAAACGTCACCGTAGCACCGAGGCCGTCGTGGTCGACCCGAACCGCTTCGGCACCGTACTCAATCGCACCTCCGAGCCGATTGGCGAATGCCTTGGGAAGAGCATCATTGCCGCCTAACATGGCATAGGTCGTGCCCCAATCCTGGTCGACCACTTCGGCGGCCATCCATGCAAGCGCGGCGTACGTATCGACTTCGCTGCCGTTATCGGTCTTGTACAGACGCAAAAAGTCATCGCTCGCCCCCTTGGATGCGAGGTACTCGGCCATCGTCATATCGTCGTACTTGATTGCACTCGCGGGGGGCCAATCGCTACCCAAGGGGTTCCCAATGTCGGGGAAGTAGGCCGCGATGTAATCACTCCACATCCCCAACCCTTTTTCCTGCTCGACCTCGGTCAGGTCAAGGGGCCAGGGCATTTCATGTGTATGCATAAATCGATTGCCCTTGAGATAGTAAAGCGGATCGCCGGAACCAATCTCGCGAAGCGGTATATCGAATTCGTCGATGTAGTGGAGCACATGGTAGTGGACATCGGCCACCCGAACCGCGCCGACTTCGGCATAGAGCTCCCCGTCAAACGGCTCACGCACCGTGTAGACACGACCTCCCGGACGATCGCGGGCTTCCAACACAACCACTCGGTGACCTGCTTTCTGGAGCTCGTAGGCAGCACTCAAACCAGCGAGTCCTCCCCCGATAATAATGATCCTCTGGGTCTCGTCGGTCGGGGTAGCGATACAGCCCGTCAGTCCCGTCGTGGTCCCGGCCATCAGCAACTTCACGAAGTTGCGCCGACCGAGGGCGATGCGAAATGCTTGCTTATCCATGTCACGACATCTAGCACGCAGATACAACAGGCGCGACCGTTTTCGGGATGTAGGTACAAGTGCCCAGGAACGATACCCCGGTACCTTCGGAGCAGGTGCACAAGGACAGGGAGGACGAACCCAAAATCCGTGGCACACTCATGGAGATGCGAGTTTTGTTTGTTTGCAGCCGCAATCGTCAGCGGAGCCTGACAGCCGAACGTGTGTTTGCCGGGCATCCCGAGATCCAAGTGCGGTCGGCCGGAACCGAACCCGCAGCCCGTGTACGCGTGACGGCCAAACACCTCCAGTGGGCGGACATCGTGTTTGCCATGGAAAAGCGTCACCTCATCCGGATGCGCCAACGATTTGCCGTCGACGTCCAAAACCTCATCGACGACGGAGCGCTCATCGTGCTCGACATCCCCGACATCTATCAATTGATGGATCCGGACCTGGTCGTGCTGCTCAAACAGATCGTGCCCGAGTTCTTGCAGGAGTCGGACAACGAGTTGTAGGTGCATGCAATCGCGGAGGCACTTGGGGATTTTTGCTCAATAGGTCGATTTCCGCGCTCGATTGGGTGCGACTCCCCGCGGAAAAAATTCTTCTAAAAAAAGTTCGCTTCGGGAACCTCTCGCCAACGCCTCCGTAAGACCCAACAGACAGGAGAGCAGCATGTCCCGAAGTTCTATCATCACCCTCGTATCTGGCCTTTGTTTGTTCACAAGCGGCTGCGACTCGGAACCGCTGGCCGAGGACCGCAAAGCCGAGGATTGCCCCGCGAGCACGGAGATTTCGGACGTTGAGGAGCAGCTCCCGGCTGATTCGCCGGCCGAGCAGGCACCGCGACAAGACAGCGAAATCAGCCCCAGTGCCTCGTACCTCACCGACAATCAACCGGTCGAGGGGAGCTACCGCGACATGATCCGGCGAGTCGTTCGCGCCCATATCAACGAAGTTCGCCACTGCTACAGCACGGGACTCGATAGCGATCCAACGCTCTCCGGCCGGGTCGTCGTCAACTTCACCATCTCACCAGACGGAGACGTCGCGCAGGCAAACCTCGCCGAGTCAAGTCTCGTCGACGAGGATGTCGGTGGTTGCATCGTCACGGCAGTCGCCCGGTGGAAGTTCCCAAAACCTAGCAAGGGATCATCCATCGAAGTCAACTACCCGTTTGTCCTCAGTCCATCCGAGGACCCGAGCTCCGCGGACCCACCCAAGGCCGAGTTTTCGGGCGACGAAACAGCGCTCTCCGGCCTATCCAAGGACGTGATCCGCAGGATTGTGCGTGCCCATATCAACGAAGTTCGCCACTGCTACAACGAAGGCCTATCCGTCGATCCCGAACTCGCTGGCCGCGTTGTGATCAACTTCCGGATCCCCGGGGATGGCCGAGTCGACATGTCGGCTGTGCAATCGTCAACGCTGTCCGACGAAAGTGTCGGTAGTTGTATTGCCACGGCGATCAAAGGCTGGAAATTTCCCAAAACCCGCGGGGGCGGATCGATCGAAGTCAGTTACCCGTTTGTGCTCGAGCCCGGCTAAAAGACTCCACCGGGGTGACGTTTGCGACCGCCACCCCGGGTTTCCAGACATTGCGTCAGGACGCGCGAGCCGGCCCGATGTCCGCCATGACCGTAACCTGGTCATGGCGTTTTTTTGGCGCCTACTCGTCCTCGTGGTCGACCAAGTAACTCGCCCACTCATGTCCGGCGAGGCTGAGCCCGGCACAGGTGGGTAGGTCGCACGCGACATCTTCGATGTCGACCACCCGCGGCGCATCGAGACAGACGGCACCATTTGCCGTCCAAATCGCCTCGATCTGGCTCGATTCTGGATCGTCGAAGCTGACCGTACCGGTGGCGTTTTGCCAATTCAGCGGTGTGCCATCTTCGGTGTAGCTGTCACCACCACCGCAATAGTCCCCGGTGATCATCTTAAGTGTCGCTTGGCGCTGCTCGGGCGTCGCCGCGTCTTGGCCGTTGAACGATCCATTTGGGCCGTAGCCCATCAGCGCCATCTTGGCACCGGCAGAACCTGCACATGCAAGTGTGATCCACCCATCTTGATCGGTGAGCACCGTTTTTGACTCGAGGTCGTAGCGCTCCCCTGCCAAAATCACTACCGATGCTTGCAGCGGGTCTAGCAAGGTTCCCTTGCAAATGCTGGTATCGAGCAGGCTATCGAGATCGACATAGATCAACGAATAGGCGGCCACGGATTCACCCGGAGTCGCCCACGACTCGACCTCTTCGTAGCCCGCGATCACCACGGGCAGGACCAAGCCGAGCTCGGCTCGGATGAGGAGTGTCGACCCGACTAGGCCATGACCGCGCAGTGTTTTGAACCCGTTTGTCGCCACCAACTCGTCGCCATCGACTCCGAGTTTGTAGGGGAATAACAGGCTCGTAACGATCCCCTGGGTGGGGATAAATCCGACGAGCTTGACGCCGTCGTTGTTGGGTAAGCCGTCGAGATGCAGATCCTGCAACGACTTACCATTTATCTCGGACGTGTTGTAGCCGCACCGCCAGCGCGAGCAATCCTTATCCGAGTAGCCCAAACGTTGGGTTACGACCTCCTCGGGCTCCTCACAGCCCGATAAAAGCAAGACTGACGCAAGTGCAGTCACGACAGTTGTTGGAATGAGTGTATGTGCATTCATTTTTCTCCATCCTTTGGAAGTAGCTGTGGGCGTATGCCCGGTTAGCTCGGCGGGACATCCGCGGTACCGCCTTCAGTCAGTCGTGTGAGTTGGAGTTGGAACGCCTCCGGCCAGCGCTGATAAAAGCCTCTCAGCGCTACTTTCAGCCGGTCGCTCTCCTCGGTGGGCCCACCCTCAGCCTCGAGCGCGGTCACCAGCGCGAGTTGGGCGGATGTCAGGAGTCTTAGAAATTCAACTGGAGACGAGCGGCCCTCGACCTTGGCTAGGTTGGTGATCGCCTGCTGCAACTCGTAGCGAGCACCTGCGGGGTCGCCATTTTTCAGTCGGAGGCGGCCGTGAAGGATCCGCCACTCTTCGATCTGCAAGGTTTGCCACCACGATGTCGAAGTTGTATGGGCAATCTGTTTATCGAGGCGCGCGAGGATTGACTCAACCTCGCCATCTTCGTTGAGCGCGAGGTAGGCGTCGATTTCGGCCGATCCATCGGGCGTGTGGCGTTTCGCCCTGTGGAACGCCATCGCCGCACTCGCGGTTTGTCCCCGCAAATCTTCGATCCGACCGCGTTCAAATGCACAGGTACTGGCGAGGGACGGTTCGCCGACTTCCTCGAACGTCTGATACAACTCGTCAAGTTTGCTGCTCGCCTCTGCCGGATCCCCGGTGTACAGGGCCGACAAGACGCGCCCGTCGAGTGTCTGCGGATGATCTGGACCGAGGTGCTGCTGATAAATCTCGACCATCCGCGTGTGCAGTTGTCGGCGTGTTTCGTCTTCGTCAGCCAGAATTCCGAGGTTTGCGAGGGAGATAGCGATTTCGAGATGTTCCGGGCCGTAGAGATGTTCTTTGATCGCCAACGACTGTTTGAAAGCCTCACGTGCCGCCTCGCGTTCGCCTGCTGCGAGGTGGATCGAACCTGTATTATTGAGCAGCAGTGCCCGTAGTTCGGGCGGGTCATCGGCCCGGCTCAACATGGCCTCTGCAACAGGTACATCGAAGAGCGCCGAGTTGGCGCCGTCCTCGTGCAGACCTTGGATATACATCCTTCGGATCATCGCCTCCGCGGCCATGACATCGAGGTTTTCCCGAATCGAGATGGCGAGCGCACGGTTGAGTTCGGTACGTGTCAACTCGAGTTCCGCTTGGAGGCCCATCGACGCTCGGGCGGCGGTCAGGAGTGCTTTGACCACGGTCGGCTGGTGACCGAGAGCCTCGGCTCGTTCAACCACATCGGCGACCACTTCCCGGGTGGCAGCCAAACGGCCAGCGTGCCCCAGGGTCGTTGCTCGTACAAGTTTTCCCTGTAGGTCATGAACCTGCGCTCGCAATTCGGGATCTTCCGGAACTGCGTTGCGATGCATCGACGCCAGGTCGTCACAGGCAGCCAGACGAGGCAACATACCGACCATCTGGCCCGCGTGAGAGACAATTTCAGCGTCGGCGGAGGTCAACAGGACAACTGTTTGGGAAAGCGCTTCTCTCCCGCGATCGAGACAGGCCATGCGGGCGTCGAGAAGGGCTGCCGAGTGGTAACCACGGGCGTGGGCTTGGCAC
Organism: uncultured Nannocystaceae bacterium; assembly: GCA_964621785.1. Taxonomy (GTDB): domain Bacteria; phylum Myxococcota_A; class Polyangia; order Nannocystales; family Nannocystaceae; genus JACKDW01. The sequence continues at coordinate 23,862 of CAZUPD010000026.1, read as the reverse complement.
ACCCCCCGGTGGTGGGTGATCCAAGATTTTGCATATGCATTTATATCTTCGATCAAACGATCGGCGAGCTCTCCGGCGTAGGGGAGCCTGGTGCTCAGCATCGCATCGCGCAGGGCTTGTGCGCGCAGTGGACCCCAGACAGTGGCGACTGCGGCCTCAGCTCCATCACAAGCATTCACGGTCGGTACGGTGCTCTTCCACAACAATGCGCCGATCAAGCCTGCTGCGAGGAGCACACTGATGGCGATCCACCACCCACGCACCTGTCCGGGAGTACGGAGCAGGCGATCGCGAAACGCGTCCATGGTCGGCGGGCGTTTGTCCGGCATCGGCGACAGGGCTTCGAGGACAGCTGCCCGTAACCACTGTGGGACCGCATGGACATGGTCGACGGATTTCACCCGGCCGAACACCACGTTCCCGCGCAATTTCTGGTAGCTATCGCCCATGAACGGGTGCATTCCAAACAACGCCTCATAGAGGACGACCGCGAGGGAAAAGATGTCCGATGCCGGTGTGAGGTCGAGGCCGAGAAATTGCTCACGGGACATATAAGCAGGCGTCCCTACGCATTCACCCGTTTGCGTAAGATTCGTTTGCATATGCATGCTTGACGAATTTACACTGCTATCTTCATCGAGGGGCTCCATTGGTGGGATGTCGTCCGGATCGACACCGACGAGCCCGAGGTCGAGCAAGCGGACACGACCGTCGAGACCGATAATGATGTTGCTTGGTTTGACGTCGCGGTGGACAAGCCCTGCCTGATGGATAGCCGACAAACCAGCGGCGGCCTGCGAGATGACCTCCACCACGTCCTGCCAGGTGCGCTCGGTCTCTTCGAGCCACTGTGCGAGTGTCGGACCACGGACGTACTCCATGGCCAAAAAAACCTGATCGGCCGCGGTCCCAACTTCATGTATATTCACAACGTTGGGATGGTTGACACGGGCCATGGCCTGCGCTTCGCGCAACAATCGTTCACGCCGGCGACCATCAACATCGTTGAGGTCGCGGTGGAGGACTTTGATCGCAATTCGGCGATCGAGGTCGCGGTCGTAGGCTGCATAGACCTCGCCCATTCCCCCCGACCCGAGCTCTTCGATCACAAAGTAGCGACCGATATTTGCCGGAGTCTCCAGCAAACTCGCCGACTGGGGTTTGCTCGCACCCGCGACGGTCATCGCCAGTGCGAGCCCAGCTTTTTCGGGAATGTCCTGATCGCCCCGCGCGGAATCACTTGCCGCTACAATCTTCTTCGATGTACTCGCAAGGACTACATCAGCGTCATGGTGCTCGTGGGTAACACGACCGGACTTGGGGGAAGACATGGGGAACTCAGGCTCTGACCAACGCTTAAACCGACGTTTTGGTGAATTACTTCGCAACGCTATCAGATGTGAGACTCTATCTCACCGTGGTATTTTGGGACATATGTAGCTGTCTCTTTCCTACCATTGTCTCCATGAATGACGTTACGTGAGCTCATTTGTAGGCATACTCGAGGTCGATGAAAGATTTACGCTGGGCCCTCTGTAGTTTCTCAGCCGGGACTTCACCCAGAAGAACGGAGCCGAAACGGTCCCTCCAGATCCGATCGGCCGACCGACCGTCTACGAAATTCAAATAAAGGCGGCAACACATTTGCATATACAAAATATTGTACCGCCGCCGCTGCATTTTATGATGTGCAGTCGCGGGATATTTAGTCTAGGCCGAGTTACAAAAACGGCAAGTTGACCGATATGCGAGAGCCGGTCAATCGCTGCCTGCTAGCGACTGGGCTGAGCCGAGGCAGATCGTCGCAACACGAGACTCGATGCCTCTCCGGTCCCGCAGGAGGTGGACGAGACCGACGGGGCTCGATTGCCGACGGCCGTTGGAGTGGTCTGAGGAATTCTTCTTGGGTCTTCATACGCAGGAGCACCTGGATACTGCATCCAAGCGTGATTGCTCGGGTTGGTGGAAAACCTAGCGTAGGGACGCCCCAAACGACATGGGACTTAAGGCCTATGTCATTGGACCATTGACCGCTCTGTGGCATTTAAGAACATGTCGCGAAAGCAATATGGACGATTACGGATCGTTGATGAACTCATTTGTAGGCATACTCGAGTCGATGAATGACTTTCGCTGGGTCCCACTTGCTGGATTGCTTGCGGCCTCCTGTGGTTCACCGGCCGGGAATGAGACCGACACCCAGACGACCGGAGCCGAAACGGAGACATCGGGTACAGCCGACCCCGATGGGGGACAGGCTGTCTACGAAAATCCGGTTGAAGGTGGCAACACATTTGCATGTGCAACTTGCCATGCCATCACCGAGCCGACACTGGATGGTGTGCGTCGGCCTGGACATCCCATCGGTGACGCGACCGCACGGCCGAGTTACAAAAACGGCAAGTTGACGGATATGCGCGAGGCGGTCAATAGCTGCCTGCAAGAATGGATGCTCGCCGATCCATGGACCGAGGATGATCCCCGTTGGCAGTCACTCTACAACTGGCTCGCGGCCCTAGCACCCGAGGGTCCGGCACCGGCGTTGAACTTTAACATCAGCCAGCCACCCGCGGATCTTTCAGGTGGCGACCCCGACAACGGCCGTGCACTGTTCAACAGCTCGTGCACCGTGTGCCACGGTCACGATGGGGTCGGCCTCTCTCAAATCGCACCACCGGTCGCAGGTTTGGGCCTCGACCTCGACTATATCGGCCGCCGTGTACGTACAAGTGGTTTGAGTGAGAGCCCTGTCTACGATGGCCTAACCGGGGGAAGGATGCCTTTTTGGTCCGCTCAGCGCCTGACCGACGACGAGCTGCGAGACATTGCCGCGTGGGTGGCAAGCTCCGAGTCTTCGACCACCGGCGATCCGACCGACACCGACACCGGAAGCGATACCGACACAGGCAGCGATACCGACACAACGACGACGGGTGGAGACTGCGGGATGACCCACTCGATGATCGGGTGGACCGCCGTACTCGAAGAACAGTTTCACGACGTCGGTGGGACAGCCGAAATTGTCGATGATTGTACAATCGTTATCCACGATTTCACCTACGACGGTACCGGGCTCGACGTTCGGATCTATGGAGGGATCGACGGCAACTACCACGACGGTTTTCCGATGACCGAAGATCTGTTGCTCCCGGGCGGCTACAACGGTGTCACCCTCCAAGCGACGGTCCCCGAGGGTATGAGCCTTGACGACCTCAACGGGATCAGTGTGTGGTGTGTAGACGTCGGGGTCGACTTTGGTAGTGGAATGTTCTCGCCATAATATTATGCACATGCAATAAAATTGCAGACCAAAGACGGCCTGTCGCGTTATCAAGCGCTCCAAAGCAACTTGTCGAGTACGGCCATCGTCAACACAAGTCCGAGTGCCATCGTGACGACGAGGGCCATCCCGCGCACGAGCACCGCACGCTGGGCAGCTCGCACCTCGGCCTTGATGTCATCGCCAGACGCCTCGGCCAGCTCTCGCGCCGACCGGGAATGACTCCAGAAGATCAGCACGCAGGTGAGGAACAAAAAGCTCCCCCCGCCGCCGAGTAAAAACCACCGGACGCCATCGACCCACCGGGCCTTGCGATCGGCAAGCGCTTGCTCTTCACGAACGCGGGTGGTGTGGGCGACAGGCGGACCCAATACTTCGACGGGTAACGTGCCGATAAGCCAGGTTTGGGCGGCGACGATCTCTTCGGGTGTCAGGCTGGCACGGAGCTTCTCGATGTTGTCGAGGTAGTCAGTTTCGAGTTGTTGCTCGAACGCTTTCTCGACCCGGGGAAGTTCCAACACTTCGCGCTGCTTGGCGATGAGTGGAACCAGAGACTCCGGTCCGTTCGCCGCCCCTTCGACGAGCCACACGCGAGCGACAGCGGTCGACTCCCCAGGAGCATTGACATAGTGATAGGCCTCGACCTGGTACAGCCCCGGAGCGAGACCCGCGGTAGACCATTCGCGCGGCGGCTCTCGACCCAGAATCGGTGGATCAAACGAATGCACCCACGCGCCATCACTCCCATGTATATCCACATAAATCGAACGTCGGGCCCGTAGCGCCCGCCCGGCGATCTCGACCGGGTGTGGGATGGCGACAACAGGCTCGGTCGCCTGCAGACGCACGGCACCGGCAAAACTCACCATACGAAATTTTCGTGTACCCACGATGGCCGGGTCGTCCTCGGCACGCTCCTCGGCAGAATAAGATGCACTTACATTTTCTTTTTCGGTGTCGGCATTCGCGTTTGGTGCATCGACTTTCGAACCGGCCGCGTCAGAAGTTGGCTTGTCCCCTCGAGAGGGTTTCACAGACGGTTTTTTGGACTGCGGATCGTCGGCGTACTCCTCCACTTCTTCGGCCCCGTCGGGGACCTTGGGCTGCGCCAGCACATCGATTTGCAGGCTCAGGACATCGCTGGCATACGGCCCGGCGAGCTCCATCAAACCGAGTGCAGAGGTCGATTTTTGTACAAGCAACGGCGCAGGATCGGCGCCTCGCTTGCCCATAAACTCTCCCTCGACCAGCGACACCCGGACCGGAGCTTTGACCGGCGTGCCGTCCGGCCGGGTCACGCGGACCATCAGCGTGTTGTCAAACCCGGCCAACAGACGACCGATGGGGCGCACATTGATGCGGATCTTGTCTGGTTGGGGCTCGGTGTTGTCGCCCCAGTTGAGGGTCGAGGACGAAACGGTCAGTGCACCGGTCCGCGACTCGCGTTGGCGACGAACCTCGAGCTCGACGACTTCACTCGCAATCGCTTGCCCGTGTTGAGAAAATTGTAGGTGCAACTTTGCTGGCCCCGACTCCCAGTCGGGAACCTGCAAGTTGGCGAGCGCCTGGCCTTCATCTTTTGCGTGAAACGTGCCCAGGGGGTGGGTCTGGGATGCTCGCTGCAGATCGACCGCAACCTCGACATCGGGTGTAGGTTGTTCCTCGGCATCGAGCAGAGCTGCACGCAGGGCCAGGCTCTCGCCGGGCTGCCAAACCTGTTCGGTCTGGACAACGACCGAGTGGGTGACGTGCCAGCCGGCGATCGTCAGGCTCAAAATGATCGCAATGGCGAGACCGAGAGGCGCGCCAATGATCGGAAACCAGAGGACGAGATGCCGGGGACCCAGGACAGACTCTGTGCTCGCATCATCCACCATCGTCAACGTACCAGTTCGCGTGGAGCTGTGCGGACCCACGAGTTGCACGACACGACCCGCGCCGCGAAGTTCCCGAGCAGCGCTCGCTCACCGTTTTTTCTGCGGTCTGGTTCCGCGAGATTCACGGAACCAACTGGGAATCGTCGACGCGACGACGCGAGAAACAAGCGCTGCTAGCTCTCCGGGGGACTCCAGGCCGTGTCGGCGAGGTCGCCCTTCTCGAACCCGAAAAACAACTTCATTTGTTTTTCCATAAACTCGCGCCCCTCTTGGCTCATCGGGTCGATCCGGTACGTGTTCATGTAGCGCGGTGATTCGCGGAGCCACATTTGCCACGCCTCCATGCTGACGTGTTCGAAGATCTGTTGACCCAAATCGGTGTTGAACGGCTTGAAGGGAATGCCGGGCAGGTCCTTGCCCAGTTTGATGCAGTGGACAGTTCTGGGTTGGTTCATCGCTGACCTCGTGGGTGAGGGGAGGGTTATTCTTGGAGTGCGCGGGTGACCACTTCGACAGCTTGTGCGATCTTGATCCGCTCCTGCCTGCGATCGTCGCGGTAGCGGATGGTCACTGACTCATCGGACAGGGTTTGAGTATCGACCGTCAGGCAGTAGGGCGTCCCGATCTCATCGTGCCGGGCGTAGCGACGTCCGATCGCATGTTGCTCGTCGTAGCTGGCATTGATCCCGGAAGCGAAGAAATCCTTCGCTATCTTACGGGCGACTTCTGGCATTCCGTCCTTGCGGACCAACGGCAGGATCGCAGCCTTGACCGGTGACAGACGCGGATGCAAGCGCAGGACGGTCCGGGCACCTTTCCCGGTTTCGTCACCCGGCTCCTCGTCGTAGGCATCGCACAGAACAGCGAGCACTCCGCGTGTCGCCCCGGCAGCGGGTTCGATCACGTGCGGCGTGTAGCGGTAGCCAGGCTTACCTGTCGTGGGATCGACCATGTCTTGGTCGTAGTACGTCAACTTCTTACCCGATGTATGCGCATGGGCTTTGAGATCGTAATCGGTACGGCTGGCGATACCCTCGAGCTCGTCCCAGCCCCAGGGGAAGTTGTACTCGACGTCGACACAACCATCGCTGTAGTGGGCCAACTCGTCGGGGTCGTGCTCGCGCAAGCGCAGATTTTCCTCGCGCAAGCCGATACTCTTCCACCAGCGCATGCGTTCGGCCTTCCACGCTTCGAGTGACGCCGGGCCATCGCCGGGGCGGACAAAGTACTCGCACTCCATCTGCTCAAACTCGCAGGAGCGGAAGATGAAGTGCTCGGCCGTGACTTCGTTGCGAAAGCTCTTGCCCATCTGGGCGATGCCAAACGGCACCTTCATTGCCATGCTCTGCTGGACGTTGAGGAACTGGACAAACATCCCCTGGGCGGTCTCGGGTCGCAGGTACACAGCACTTTCGCCCACAGCGACCTCGACGCGTCGCCGCAGTTCAGCCTCATCTTCGCCTTGGTCCATCGACTTTTTGACCGCCTCGATGACATCGCCGATCGGATCGACCGGCCCGAGAGATGTCCGAAACATCAGGTTGAACTGGCGTTCCTCACTCAAAAACGGTGAACCACAGTTCGGGCAGATATAGCCGCGATCACCCGCCTTGGCCCCGTAGAGGATGTTTTTTTTGCGCTCCAAAGTGATACCAAATTGTTCTTGGACGCGCTCGAGTGCCTTTTTGGCCCGACCTTTGTCGGCGAGATAAATCGCTGTATCTGCACCTTCTTCAACAAACGGGGCCTTGTCGGCACGAAAGCGTTCGCCGCAAACTTGGCAGTCGACCAGCGGGTCGGCAAATCCCGCCAGGTGCCCGCTCGCGCGCCATACCGTCGGATGCATGATGATCGAGGCATCGAGACCGACAATGTCTTCGCGACTGTGCACCATCGCCCGCCACCACTCCGACATCAGGTTGCGCTTGAGCTCGACACCCATCGGGCCGTAGTCGTACGCGGAACGCAACCCGCCGTAGATCTCGGAACTCTGGAACACAAACCCCCGGCGCTTACACAGGGAGACGATCTTCTGCATCAATTCGGATGTACCGGCCTTCGCCATGGCCGCGATTGATAGCACGGCGAACGAGGTACGAGCCCGGACATCGCATCGAGACGACAAATGCGGCTCCGAAGCGAGCAAGGATTTCTCACGAACCGGGATAGCCCCCTCTTAATTTTGGCCCGGCATCACGGACCTTCGACGCATAGCGAGTATCGACATAAACAGCGGAAGGCCAACGCTGAGTACGATCCACAGACGCGGTGCCCAAGCCGGCATCAGTACCGATGTCGTGGTCAGGAGTGCCATCAACGCGGCCAACGTCCATACGGCCCGCTCGACGAGCGACGCGATCACGCTCGCCAACACTGTGAACGCCAAGAAGTCGTAGGCGAACATCACCTCGAGCTCGCTCCCCGTACCAAATGCGATAGCTCGGTGGCCGAGGAGGAACAACAGGACGAACTTCGGCACACCGAGCAGGCGAGGGTGGCCGAGGACCGCGATGATAGACCGTCGCAGGAGGAGCACGGTTGTCCCGACCGCGGTAACCTGGATCGCGGAGAGGACAGCCCAGTTGCTCGCGCGATAGTCGACAACCGAAGTTAGCTCCAGCCCAAACCATGTCAGCGGAAGGATGACAAATATCGGCCCTAGTACGGCGAGAACCCATAATTTTGCATCTGCAAACAAACCGGGTTGCGACTGCTCGAGGACCGCATCGAGCTCGTCGAGTAGCTGCCTTAAGTTGGCAAAACGGGCCCCTGGGTCGCGGGACAGGCCGCGCATGATGATTGTATGCACAGACACTCTCTCCTCGACCACCGGAGTGGGTCCCTCCAAAACCGCCAACATCAACTGATTTAGGGTCTCTCCACGAAACGGAAGGTGTCCATACAAGGTTTCAAACAGGGACACACAAAAAGCGTATTGGTCCGAACGCGCATCGACAGGCTCGCCCCGCCACTGTTCGGGGGACATGTACGCGGGCGTGCCCAACAAAATCCCATGGACAGGGTTTTGCGCCTTAGCCGTCTCACTGTCCACGAGAACGCGGGCGGCCAGCCCAAAGTCGACGAGCCGCGGCCGACCATCTTCACCCACCAGCACGTTGTCGGGCTTGAAATCTCGGTGGACCACCCCAACGCTGTGACTGGCTGCGAGTCCGCGTCCAACTTCGATGTACATACGCAACATCTCCTGAAACCTGCGCGGCCGTGCCTCAACCCATTGACGAAGCGTTTGCCCAACGACCATTTCCATGGCCAAGAACGCGGCTCCCTTGTGTAGTCCCACCTCATAGATCGGGACGACATTGGGGTGGGCAAGTTGGGCGAGCGACCTCGCTTCGGCGATTAATTGTGTATGCGCATTTTTTTCATCACCTTGTTGATGCAGGAGTTTAAGCGCGACTTCACGATCGAGTTGGGGGTCGTAGGCAGCGTAGACGGTCCCCATGGCCCCCTGTCCAAGGGGACGGCTGATTTTGTAGCGCCCGATCTCAAAGTCCTCTGAGCCGAGCTTGAGCAGATCCGGGCACTGCGCACGTGCCAATTCTTCAGCCTCGGGCTGGGCTCGCGGATCCTGCCTATGGGTTTTGGCGACCGATGCTGGCAGGGTTGCCCGAAATCCCTGATCGTACTCGTTCACAGCTCACTCCTCAGCTGGCGTCAAGGCTCCATGTACTTGCATCGAGCGCACCAGTTGTTCGCGGTCTTGGCTTCGAATCGAGACTAGAAACGCTCGATGGGTCAGGTCGTTCGCAGCGTCACCGACCTTGTGACTGAAAAAGCGAACTTCCGCAGTGAAATGGCGTTCAAACAAACGGTTGCCCGCATGGGCGTCTCTTCGGCGCCAGGCCCCGAGCAAATGCGAGTCGTCCGTCATGCACTAAGTGTACAACGCTCGCTCGATACGTCGCCCAGCCACATTTCCGGGGTGCCTTCGGCATGTCCCGCGCTACCATCCTCCCATGTGTATCTTCTCGCCTCCCGTTCGGGTTTTGATGCTGCCCTTTACCTGGCTCCGCAAGCCGCGTGTACGCGTGCAACAGACCCAAATTTTTGCGCGAATCGATCAGGATCAACAAATAATTGTTTATACAATGGATATGTCTTCGCCCAGCGACGTCGCCATGATTCTGCCGGTGCCGACCCGTCGGGATCACGGAGAACAAGCCCTTTCATTTGTCGACCTTTCCACCTATCCAACTTTTTTCGTGGATCTCGGATCTCGATTCTTGATCGATTGCGAAGCCCAGCCCAAATCCCGGGGATTGCGGTTCTCGCGGCCCAAACTCAAGGTACACCGCGTCGGCTCGTTCGAGGCTTCGTTTGTCCCCACCCAGGGAGACTTTGACAGGCTCGACGCACGATTTCGGCTGCCGCAGGACGTGTGGAGCCAGTTGCCCAGCTACATCGACGATGGATTTGCGGTGTTTAAGCTGCGCCGGGGTGCTCGCCGTAGCGTCCATCCGATGGCCTTTCGATTTGCCACGCGGACCCCCGAGCGCCTGTATTTCCCCACAACACATGTCCACGAAGGCCGTGTCAAAGCCCGCGAACGGTTCCGGCATTTATTGTATTACCAACGAAAGCAGGGCCTCGTTTCGGACCGAGATGAAAGTTCTGGAGCCCCGGTGGGTGAGTATGTCGATACCGGGCGAGCGAAGAGTCTGCTCGATCCCACACTACCAGTGTATTTACATCGAAAATACGGGGAGCACGACAACTGCGATACATATCTCCCGGGATGAGTTGGTACCGCTCACAGGAATTAACTGCGCAAGCTCCGCAGTCCATGCGTTTCTCAGCCCGCGCGACGGAGGCCAGCTAAACATTGATTTGGGCCCATAATCAGAGCGAAAGTAACCTGCGCAAACATTTCAACTCGCCGCGACCTCCTCCGGTACGCGCGAGAACGGCAGTCGGGCCCAGTTATTTTGGCTTTAAAATACGTGAGATCTATCTCGATATACGTGTCCGAACAAACGCAAAAACTGGGTCGATTTCGATGTAGTACCAACCATGATCGAGCGGCGAGGTGGACGACATCGGTCGACTCCGTTCGCGGGTTCCAGGTCATTGGACCGGCGGGCCTGCTCGGTGGTTGCCGAGGATGCGCGGGAAGTCGAGCGATTCCTCGCGTGCCCACTTCCTACGCGAAGTTCATCACAACACCGTGTATCACCATATTCTTCTGATTCTCTTCCACCGAGGCATTGTTTGAACACCTCTTTTGGAACATGTCTTATGGGGAAGGATTGCGCATCAAAACCACTGTCGCGCTGTCCAATGGTGCACGTGATAGGAGGCGGGAGAACGACGGGCAAACCGGCCGCTTCGAAGGTTCCAAACCGCTTTGTTCACTACGGTTTTCGCCCTCTACCTCGTCGACGGTCGCAACTGCCAGTTGACACTTTCCAGCGGCGGTCTACACCTGGTTCACGGGGATAGGGTCTCCACCCAAACGAACGTTAGGTACAGCCCTTCTCTGGGCCTATTTGGCCAGTGTTGCAGCTGGCGCGGGCCCCGGGGCATCCCCAACCTCGCATGCATGCGAGACTATTTGGCAGTCACGATGACACGAATGAACAGGCGCAAGCGGGTACGACTATAGTGGTCGTACCCGCGATTTTTTTGTGCATATCCAACAGATACAGGTCTCGGCGGTCGACCGGACCTCGAGCCGGGTGTGTTTGAGAACAGGGACGACACTGGACATCTTGCGAGACGCAGATTCGCGAAACCACACTCGCGCACGATCTTTCCGTTCGTCGCTTTCCCGCGGCAAGTGAAGTGGCTGCGCGGATAGAACTTTCCTCGGGTTCGTGCGTTTGTGTCGGCGTGCAGGTCAAACACATGCAACGGCGGCGCTTCTTCAGGCGGCTCGTCGGCCTCGCTACCTATGTCGCGCTGGGCTCACGAACCGCGCTCGCCGATGCTGAAGAACCAGCCGAGGTGTTGAAGGTCGGCGATGTGGTCCCCGACGGTGAACCGCAATCGCGACCTGCCCGAAAAATCCTCAAACTCTTCGACAAGCTGTTTACCGACATGACCCAGACCCGGTACCAGCACCGGACGGTTGTACGCCGGCGCCAAGGAGTGTTTTTATGGGATTGCTCGGGCATGGCAGCCTGGATTCTCAAACGCACCGCGCCCGTGGCAAGGACCGCACTCACGCGCGAGCGCCCCGTAGCGAGGGACTTCTACCACGTGATTCGTCGGGCACCGACGCGCCGAGCGAAAGGGGGCTGGCTACGCCTCAAACACATCGCAGACGCCCGCCCTGGAGATGTATTTGCATGGATTCGCCCGCCCAACTTTCCCAGTCGCAACACTGGACACGTCGGGTTCATCGTCGACACACCCCGCTCAGTCCCCGAAATTCCGGGTGCATACGCGGTACAGATCATCGACGCAACTTCCTTCCCACACCAAGATGACACCCGTAGCCCCGAAGGAGAGGGCGGAATGGGGATCGGCACCTTGCTGTTCTTGACCGATGGTCAAGGTCAAGCAACCGCGTATGGCTGGTTTGGAACCGCAAGTCGAGGCGTGGTCGAGACGACGATCCTGTTTGGTCGGGTGACCCGATAGCCAAGTAAATGCACATACACACATTTTAAAATCGAAATGAGCGTGTGGATGGGTTGCAAATGCACGCACTCCCGGGGGTGGGGTCGCATGACCGCAGTCCCGATCAACCTGTCGATAGGCAGACCCACTGTGCGGATATGCCGCATTTCAGCAGCAGCTCGTACGCTCGAAGCTGTCCATCTGTCGGTGGCATGGGTCGCCAGATTGCCAAAGATTTGAAGTTTTTCGACCACAAGACGGGCGGTGGGCTTTTTCCTGGCGCCAGTATCAGCGAAACTTGCGATACCCAAGCCGCTCAACTCGCTTCCGAGATTCCGGGCGAGGCAACGAGGTGGACAACCCGTCCACCGTGCGGTGACCAGCGAGGAGACCAACATGGTGAGTGGGCGAGCGACATGGATCATGGCTTTTTGTACGGCGGTCAGTTTGACCACCGGTTGCAAAGGAGAGTCCACAGGCAGTGCTACGACCGGAGAAGTCGCGTCGCTCGAGATGGCCTTTGCTGAACGTCCGGACGGAGTCAAAGGCGATGGCGCCGCTGCGGTGGTGGTCGCCCTCGCTGGCGACGCAAAAATTCGTGGAGCCGAAGGCAAGGAATTTGTTGCTCTGCCCGGGCATCCTCTCGGTCCCGACGATGTCGTCAAAGCTCCAGAGGGAGCGTTTGTCCTCGCTTTGCTGCGCAACGGTCACCTCGTCCGAATCGACCCCGACCGCCTATTCGTCGTCGTTTCGGACTTCGAGCTCACCCACCCATCGCCGGCGACACGGTCGATCCCCGACCAGCTCGCGGAGCTGATGTCGGCCCAGGAGCGCAAGCAGGCTGGGGACGATTTCGCGGCCAAAGTTGCTGGGTACCAAAAGACACTCGTCGGCGGCGAGAAGCTTCCCGAAGCTGCGCCCGCACCTGAAATTTCGGACACACCACCGGTCGCGCCGCCCGAGGAAACCCAGACAGACAAGCCACCTGATGAAAAAACGGCGGATTCTGGAGCGGCGGAGCCAGAGCCAGAGCCAGAGCCAGAACCCGAGGATTCGACCAAGAAGACCAAGAAAACTAAAAAGGCGACCAAGAAAACTCCGGAGGAAAAACCCGATGAAACTCCACCGGAGGATAAGCCCAAAAAGGCAGGTCCAATTACGTGGAGCATTCACTCTGGTGGCGACAAGACCCCAAAGGGACCGCTGCCGGCGATCTTGCGAAGCAACCAATCACTGCTCCGCGGGATTGTTGCAGATGCAGTGAAAGCCCATCCCGGCCTCCCCAACACCGTCCGGGTCGTCATGCAGATCAAAGAGAGCACGATCACCAAGGTCGCTATCGACGGTGTCCATCCCACGCCCGAGAAATTGAAATCGGGGTTTGTCGGCAAGTCGATTACTGAAATCGCGGGACCGGTCTGGATCGTCGTCAAGGTCCCGCAGTAGCCACGTTGCGGGCCGCGAGGCTCGAAAATTCACGCATCAACCCAAGTACTTGGGGGGCCAGCCGGGCCAGCTTGAGAATGGCCGGGCCAGCTGCGAGCACGCCAAATCCGGACTTGAGAAAAATCTGGAGAACATAGCCTAGGGCTTCGCAGGCCAGCAACCACATCCTATTTTTAATTGTGCTTACATCTATAAATTTTTGTATCGCCACATGGTTGGTATCGCGACCGACCACTGCGATCAAGCCGGAGGGTCGGCGGACAAACCGGACATTCGGAAACTTCGCGCCAGGGCGGTCGTTGACGAGAAAAGCCATCGCGGTGTGGACATCCTCGAACAACCGCACAAGGTTGTGGTAGAGGACGCGGAACATGTTTGTGAACGCGGCGCGGCCGTAGCGACCGACCCGTTTGATCCTTTCTGCGCCCCGCCCAATGAGGTCTGCGAGTCCCGATTCGAGTTTGTCGCCAGCCTCATCGAGCACACTTGTGGCTCCGTGCAGCCACGATCTTGCCCGCCCGAGATGCTGCCAGACGTGCGTCGGGCGGTCGACAAACGAGCTCCACCTGTCTTCAAAACCATCGACCCGGCGTTCCAACAAGTCGGCGAGTTGTGGCAGCAGCCCCTCGTCTGACTCGGGTGCCGGTGGCTTTCGGTACTCCGGTCTGTGGATCACGCTGGAGAAAAGTTGTTTGAGGGAACGAACGCGGTCGACCAAGCCAAACACGAGTGGGCCTTCGAGTTCGTCCTCGCCGCCCTCATCATCCTCATCTGGCTGACCTTCGAGGCCCAGAAACGCCAACTCATCGTCGTCCCGCGCAGCCGGTAGGGCCTCGCGGCTCAGCAGCGTCTGCACCAACACAGGCTCTGGGAGTTCTCGTTGTAGATACACTGAGAACGCCTCTAGTTCAAAGCTCGCTTCCTCATCCGGCGGCGCTTCGTCGTCGTCATTGTCGGCAAAACTCAGGGGAGCGCCGACCCCAATCTCCTGTGTACGTGCACGGATTGCGCGGCGAATCGGAGCCTTCCAGCGTTTGGGACCCGCACGCCAGCGCGTGGGCTCGACCGGAGTATCATCGTCTCGCAACTCCTGCAGGGCATTCCACACCCGATGAGTTAGGTTCCCGAGTCGCGGCAAGCCAGCCTCGGCCTCAAACTCAAAAATTCCCTCGCGTACGTTTTCGCGTACGCGATAACCGAGGGACTTGAGCTGGCGCTTCGCCTCTTCGAGCCTGGGTGCGTGAAATTGCGGATAAACAGGCTGTTCGGGCTGCGTCGGTGCGATCCCAGTAAGTTTTTGAATACGCAACATCTCGCCCGCGAGTCGCTCGAGCAAGTCCCGATCTGTACCGGTCACTGATCCGGTCACGAACCCATGATAGTCGAACGCTCGCGGGATCGGCTGCTACATTCGCCCCATGTCCGCGGTCAACCTCGAACAAAAGTTCGCCAGCTTCCACGACTACTGGGTTCCCCGAGTTGTCGCCGAGCTCAACGGCCAGCTCGTCAAGGTCGTCAAGTTTCTCGGCGAGTACGTCTGGCATGCACACAGGGACGAAGATGAGATGTTCTGGGTCATTTCTGGCCAGCTCACGATCGAATTGCGCGATCGCAGCATCAGCCTTGGGCCCGGCGAATTCTTTGTTGTCCCGAAGGGAATCGAACACCGTCCAGTAGCCGAATCCTGTGTCGAATGCGTGCTCTTCGAACCGGCGAGCGTTCGCAATACCGGAGATGTTGATCATACATATACCATCGAGTCCAATGAACTCGACCGAATCTAGAAGCTTGTAAGGAAAACGCAAATGTCGAACCATGATGACAAACTCCAGGCGACGCGCCTGAGTTGGAATGCCGCAACACGGATTCACAACCGACACAAGGGCGACCAGGCCGCATTTTTACGCGGGGGAGGGGAGCTCCTCTTTCCCGAAGAACGCCAACTTCTCGGCGATCTCACGCGGTCCGAGGTTGTGCACCTGCAATGTAACGCCGGCCAGGACACCCTGTGTCTCGCCCGTAGCGGTGCACAGGTGACGGGAGTCGATCTCAGCGACGAAGCCATTGCATTTGCAACCAAACTCTCCGACGATACGGGGATCCCCACCACGTTCATCTGCTCTGAGATCATCCAGTGGATGCACACGACCCCGTTGCGATTTGATGTTGCATTTGCAAGTTATGGTGCGCTCCCATGGATCGCCGATATCGGGCGGTGGTTTGCCGGTGTCCGGCGGATCCTCAAACCCGGTGGCCGCCTTGTGTGCATGGAGTTCCACCCGTTGATCTGGTCGTTTGACGACGATTTGAGGCCAACCCACGACGACTACTTCCAGCGTGGACCCTTTGTCGAGCCTGTGGGGGACTACGTCGCGCAGTCAGGAGAACACCTCCAAAGTCGCTGCGAAGTCGCTGAGAGCAACGAGCTACCGGCCTACAGCTGGCAACACACGTTGGCAGAGATTCTCAGCTCGGTCGTGCAGTCTGGGTTGCACATACAAACCGTACAGGAGTACCCGTACTCGAACGGCTGTCGGCTACACGCCAAGCTCGTCGCCAGCGAGAACCGGCGTTGGGTGTGGCCTGAAGGGGTAGCGAGACTCCCGCTGATGTACAGTTTTACCGCTGTGAACGGCTAGCCACCGTAGCGATGGATGTATTTACAGGCTATGAGTTCGATGCCCGTTTTTCGGGCACCGGCTCGCTGTAGAACTGTCGTGCCCACTTGCGAAACCGGAGCACACCAGCATCGGACTTGGAGGCGGCCGGACGGTCGAGATAGATCTTGTTCTCCCACACGGGGACATCCTCGTCGACCGTTTGGTGAAACTGGTTGTGGTAAAACCGCAACATCTGTTTGGTGAGTGGGCGAAACGGAGTCTTTCGGGTTCGATGCGCGAGCATCAGACGAACGGACTTGTCGTCGACCGGAAGTGTACATGCAATGGTTTGGGCGCGGTACCGAATTCCGGCTACGAGGGGCAGGGTAGCCCGGATCCAGGCGAACGCGAGTCCATAGCGGCGCGTCGTCACTTCGATAGCGATCCCTTGCGGGACCTTGAGCGACGCGGGTAGCCCAAATTGCTGCAGGCTAGGCGTGATTTTGAGGTTCCAACTAAAAATCGGGCCTTCGATAACGGGGGTACTCGCCCGCGGCAATTCATCGGTCAACGAGTGCATGGCCGGGGAGTGGGCGACATCGGCATCGTTCTCCGCGAGGTCCTGCAATTTTGCGTTGATAAGCCACTCGTCGGTCGACCAATCCGACCAACCCGGCCCATCGAACTCCGGAAGCAGGTCGACTTCCCAGTTCGGCGCGGCATCGCGGTCATGAAACCACACGAGCACCATTCCGCAGTGTTCTTTGATTTCCCACTTGCGCAGCCGGGCGAGCTTTGGGACCGGATCGCCGTTGGGCACATGCACACACTTGCCGGAGTCGGCCGAGAACTGCCAACCGTGGAACGGACAACGGATACAGTTCCCCTCGATCCGTCCGCCGTGCCCGAGGTGCGCTCCAAAGTGCGGACAGTGCCCATCAGCCATGTGCACCACACCATCTTCGGTTCGAAACAGGACGAGCTCGCGACCGAAGGCTTGCAGCGGTTGGACGTGCCCCGGCCGCAACGTATGGGAAAACGCGACCACATACCAACCGTTTGGGTAGGGCGTAATCTTCGATGGTTTTACGACAGGTAAGCTCAGGGACATGTTCTGCAGTTGCTTATCACACTTGCCCTGGAACGACGGTCTGCCGCAACCGGAGTGACATCACGATCGGTCGTTATCGGGCCCTCGCGGTCGTGCCCGAGCAAATTTGTCGCGGGGCAACGACTCTCCACAGGAGTCTCGTCGCACCGGTCCCCGAGTTCAGCGCGATCGCAGACCTCCAAAGCTATAAAGCCGGCACGAAAAATGCCCGTGGATAAGCACGGGCATCCATCACGGGAAGGCTCGACGACTACTTCTTGGCCGCCGGGCGCGGAGCTCCGCAGGACTTGCACTTGGTTTCGGTATGGGCATTGCTGCTTTTGCAGTACTCGCAGGTCCAGGGGGCAGTCTTTGCATCTGCATCGGATTTCTCTTTTGCCTTTGCATCCGTAGCAGCCTTCTTATCGGCCTCCTTCTTGTCGGCCTTCTCTTTTTGCACCTTCGTGACCTTGTCGATCGCGGACTGGGCCGTCTTGATATCCGACAGGGCCTTCTTCAAAATTGCATTGGCACTGGCTTCGTCCTTGGCTCCCTGCTTGAGCAACTTGTCGACACGATCCACGGTCTTCTGGGCATCCTCGGCGGCGACCTTGGCCCCGAGTCGACCCGAAGCATCACCAGCCTTCGACGCAGCCTCGACCCGAGATTCGCGAAGTTTCTTGAGCTTCGAATCGATCCGATTGAGGTCGCCGACAAACCCGTTCATCAGCGTCGAGTTGGCGGCCGAGAGCTTCTCGATTTTTGCCTCGCCATCGAGGTTGGCTGCTTCGTCAAAGATTTTTTGAGCGCTCTGCTTGCGGGCCTCGAGTGCATCCTTAAATCCTGGGTACTGCGCTGCGAGCGTGGTGACTGTGGTCTGGTTCGCCGCCCACTTGTTCGACTCGCCTTCGACACTCTTCGAGCAAGCTGCCGAGAGTAGGACAAGAACCATCAGTACCGTGGATAGGATGTGTTTGAGACGCAGCATCGTCGCTGTTTATACGCGAAAGCCTGGTCCTTTGGAAAATCCTGTCCGCGCGCGGGATTCAGCGAGAGATGACTTATCGAGCAGGTCAATTCTGATCGACACCATGCGGCGTGCATGTACGCGCCGGAGCACAGGCTGTGTTTCCGAGAATCCCGTTTGTGTGTGATCCGTGGTACAACAACAACCGTTTCGGCTGTCCCAAACACCTGGTGAGAAAGTTGCATCTACGCGCATCTGTTAGCGATGCGCAGGTCGCCAATGATTTGTTCGCAAAATCGTGGGGGGAGACCGGCGATCGCAGTCGGATCACAGTACGCGAAACCAGCGACATGGGTCACCGTTGTCCTGTGTTGTGGTTGGCCTGTGCGTGCCGACGCCCGCCCCGGAAAGTCCCTACCTGGCCAAGAAGGGGTCGCAGGCGAGATCTCAATCGACGACGAGAAAGATCCAAGTCCCGACGCGACACATGTTGAGCGCGAAGACGTGGGAGATGTGGCCGGGTCCGACAGTCTCGAACCCGACGAGGACACCATCGCTAGCCCAGAAGACTCGGACGACATGTCCGATGAGTCAACCAATAAACCTGACGGCGACGACCCCGAGATGATCGAGGAGCGCCATCCACCTGTCCGCGCACAAACCCCAACCTCACCGCGCCCCAAGCTCGTCCCGGGCGAACTGATCGAGGGGTTGGATATCCGCGTAACCGGTTCGCTAAGTATGAGCATGTACGTCAAGAGCTGGCCCGACGACGACGGGGAGGGAATCGAAGGGTTTGGGATGGGCTTTGACCGCGTGTCCTTTGGGCTCGATGGAACATACAAAGGATTTGTCTTCTCGACAGATTATCGTATCTACAACAAATACGGCACACTCCATCATGGTTTTATCGGCTATCGCCACCGCGACGTGTTCGAGTTCGACGTCGGTGTTCATCGGGTGCCGTTCGGGATTCTGCCCTATGCCTCCCACAACTGGTTTGAGACGATTCCCTACTACATTGGCCTCGCCGACGACTACGACATCGGCCTCAAGTGGATCATCCGCACCTCGGGCGTCGACCTCCAGTTTGGCTACTACATCCAGGCCGAACCGTCGCAGTTTGGCAGCACGGTCGACAGCGCCCGCTACAGCTACGACATTGTACAGACAAATATGTCCGAGCTCGGAAGCTCTGGGGTCGACAGCGACCAGACCAACCAAGAGAAACATACGGGGGTGTTGCGCGTCGCCTACCGTTGGAATCACCGGCGGGAAGGAGAGTTCACCGAGGTCGGAGCTTCGGGGCTAGGTGGTGGTATCTACAACAATTCAACCCAACAATTCGGCTTTCGCTGGGCAACTGCCGCTCATTTTACAGGGACCTATCGCGGCTTCAACTTCCAAGTTGAAGGGGTATACTACGACAATCGCCCGAGCAATCCCACGGGTCAATCGCGGATGTGGCTCACGCTCGGGGCGTGGGATGCACCGTATCGTGTCGCTCGTCGCGGACTTGCTGCCGTCGGGAACCTTGCCTATCGACTTCCACTGCGAGGTAAAGCATTTGATTGGGTCATGTTTTACAATGACTATAGTTTTCTGTGGAAGCCTGACAGTGGCTTTGCAAATACACATATGAATGTCACGGGCATTTTGCTCGCCAATCGCTACATTTACCTCTATCTCGATGCGGCGACAGGACGCAACCATCCATGGTTTAGCCCGGAATACGGGAACACCCTCGCCGAGGGGGAGGCCGACCCAAGTTTCTGGGTATGGGTCAATCTCAATCTCGGATTTTATATGTAATCGAGTCGATAACACCCGGGCCAGACACCTGGAATGGGCGACGTAGATCGAGACTCCCGGAAGCTGCGTCAGAGTGAACACCGAGTACACGAACCCGAATGGACGTTCCGTGGGGCAAGGCCCCTGTCCAAAGAGCCTCCCAGGTCCACCTGTGCTGTCGCGCATGTTTGATGACAACCACCCAGCCGAGTGCGTTTTCCGGATGGGGGACCCAACGCCCGGCGTCGAGGATGTCGAGGATGAGCTCGGGAATCATTCTGGCATCCGCATTGGGCCAGTCTGGGGGTGCTGTCGTCAGACTCACCGTCAGCTCAGGAGACTCGTTTGCAAATACATCTAGAATGCGGCGAGTGGTCTTCCGCATCTTCCGACGATTCGGCCCGTGTCGGAGAGCCCGGCGGACCCGTGGACCTGGAGAATGCACAAACACGTAGGGGTCTTGCGCCCTGTAGGTGACTTCTGGAGAGGCGAGGGCACCTGTGGTTCGCAGCAGCACCTGTGCGGTGTGGGGCCCGAACATCATCGAGGCCCCCTCGTAGTGTTGGAGAGCGTACTCTTCCGGGGTTGCGAAGTAGGCAAAGTACTCGTCGGCGAGCCCCACAAGGACAACAGACCGGCTTTCTTGTACTTGCATTATTTTTTTTCGCAAGCGAATACCAAGGGTTGTGGTCGCTTCGCCGGGAACACCTGCCAATACGAGGTCGCCGAGGCGGTGGACCGAAACTGGAACACGGGTCGGCAACGAGTCCTTGGGAACACCAAATGCCGCCAAATAGACCGGTAGAGCAGGTCTTTTGAGACCTTGACCACGATAACGCTCTCGAGACGCGCGAACCCCTTCGCGATAGCCTCGTCGGTACCAAACCGTACGGTGGTCCTCTGCGCCACCGAGTTGCCCCTTTCCGGGAATCGGACGATCCGATGTCCGCCCCTCCGCAGTTTGCACGTCCGCAATCCCCACCCGCCGCAGGCGATTTTCGATCGCACTTCCAGGATCTGTGCCCAACTGACGATGTCCGCGGACGATCGCCGAGGCGAGTCGTTGTCCCAGCCGAATCGTCTCACTCGCATCATGCCGCACCCAAGCTGGTGATACATCACCTTCGGCCCCATTGAACACCGCGACGACAGGCCGTCTCTCATCGTCGGCGAGCGCCTCCTCAGCACGGTCTGCCGCAACCCCAAAAAGGTCGCCATGGTAGAGATTGAGGTCGTTGGGCATCACCGTCGGATGGACCGCGACAAAAGCTGCACTTGCAATCGAGTGACCATCCTGCGCAAAAAATGATAATACACCAAGTTCCGGGAACACGGCACGACAGCGTTGGGGATCGACATTCCCCCCAACCGGAGGGTCTTCGATGGGCCGGCAGGCCGATATCCCCCGTTTGCGGTTATTTGCGAGGACATCGGTTGCTTCCGGATTCTCCGAAAATGGCTCAAAACTGCGGTTTCTCGCCAAACCATCGACGATCACAGTTGACCATTTCGGCTGTCCAACTTGTCTCGATGTATAAGCATGTTCAATTGCCCGCGCAATCCTCCTGGCGAGGAAATCATGGAGACGGGCGTCGAATCCACCACGCGCACCCGCGTAGCGGTTGTAAAAGAGATTGGAACTGTAACCCGCCGGGCTGTGATGTGTATGTGTCGCCGCGACGAGGATGTCCTCACGCGAGATATGGGTGAGCGTCGGGTTGGAACGAACCAACTCAGCCACTCGGTCCGCCAACCCCGCGGGTATGGCCCAAAGGTCACAAGAAACCAACACCATCGGCTCTCCTGCGGGGCTTTCGACATAGATCGCCCGCGCGTACAGCCGCATCCACGTCCCGTAGCCAGTTCCAGCATCAATCGAGTGTCCACCGAGCGTGTGTCCGGGAATCGGCGTCATATCGATTTTTGATGCACCCACAAATAAATGTTTGTGTGCTGGCTGAGGTGTCCCGACAGACACGTTACCGTGTAGTGGTGCACAGGCGAGCAGTCCTGTACAAGCCATGGTCACCAGAGTTGAACACTGCACCCCCCATATGACGAAGGGGCCGAGACGACGCGTGAATCTGGGCACTGCTGACGATCTACCATCGGAACGGCCAGCGGGACGATGCGCGAGAAAAACCTCATGCCCTTCCCCTAGGAGTGCAAGGGTGCGTAACTATTACGTCTCAACATTTTCTGCACAAGTTCACAGCCAGCAGGCTCACTCCCTGGCCACAGCGAGCCTTCACGTTTGACGAGTTTGAGCAGGGGTTCGACAATACGACTCCCAAATGGCCCATCGCAGAAAAAAGCCCGCGGGGACAATCGTCTCTGAATTTGTAGGCGCCTCGCGGACTGACCAAAATGCCCGTCCTGAAGTGACAGGTCTCGGGTCCCGCTACGCGACACTCTGGATCTTCCTGTTTCTAATCGCCGGCACGGTCGTCATCATCGGTGGCGGCATCTACATGTATGATCAAGAGATCAACGCTTGGCTCGGTGACAACTTCGACCGCGAGCTCCCATGGCTGGCCGAAGAGGAGGATGGCGAAGAGGCTGACACCGGCACAACCGGAGGAGCGGATACGACGACCGGCGACGCAGTCGACGAGACAACGACCGGTGAACCAACAACCGGTGAGCCCGAATCGTTGGAGCCTTCCTTCGCCTTTGGCGAGCTCGAAGTCTCCGGTCGACTCGCCAAGTCTGGGGTCGAGGAGAAACTCGACCAAGTCAAACCAGAGCTCGAGAAGTGTTACGACGACACTCCGTCGGCAAAGTCATTGACAGGTACGCTTCCAGTTAAAATCTCGATCAAGTGGAATGGAAGCATGTCCAAGCTCACCGCCAAGGACGGAAAACTCTACGACAAGGCTCTCGAGGCCTGCTTTCGCAAAGTTGTCCGAAAGGTCAAGTTCCCCAAACCACGGGGAGCGGGCACGGCCACCGCAACACTGCCGATCACACTGCACGGAGACGCACCTGCTGAACCTGCAAAGTCGCCGAAGTAATCGACCGTAGGATCGATTCTCCCGGTACGGTTCCGTCGCCTACGGATCATTCGGCCAACAGCGGGTCACAGATTTCGACAGCTTCCCGATACTCCTTCGCAAACGGCTTGAGCCGCTGACAACCGATACGGATGAGTTCGTGCGGGGCGACAGGCCATTTGATCGAGCCATCAGGTTGACGCAGGCCGATCCGATCATTGAGATCGACGAGCAAGGCTCCGGATTCAGGGTCCCAGATCTTCGCTGTGAAGTCATCGCTCGCAGTTGCGATCGATGACCCATCCGGGGCGAAAGTAATATCGTTTATATCACGACTGTGACGCTCGAAAGTTGCAACGAGTGCGTTCGAAGCCGTGTTCCAAACTCGAGCGGTCGAGTCCCAGGAGGCAGTAGCGAGGCGAGACCCATCTGGCGAGTAGGTCAGCGCGTGAACTCTACTGCCGTGACCTTCGAGAATCGCTACGAGTTGTCCTGATTGAGCGTCCCAAACGCGGGCTGTTTTATCAACGCTTGCGGTTGCGAGGCGCGATCCATCGGGTGAGTAGGCGAGCGCAACAACAGAATCCTCGTGGCCATTGAGAATGACGAGGAGTTCACCGGAGCCCGCGTCCCAGAGGCGCACGGTTTTATCCTGTGAAGCTGTTGCGATAGATGAACCATCTGGCGAATATGCCATCGCTTCGATCGGGCGTTCGTGGCCTTGAAGGGTTGCGACGAGCTCACCCGAATCCGCATCCCACACACGAGTCGTTGTATCAGCACTTGCACTGGCAATTCGCGTTCCATCGGGTGAATATACCAGCGTTTGAATATAGCTTTCGTGCCCGTGGAGCGTTGAAATGTGCTCGCCAGACCGGGCGTCCCAAACACGGACCGTTTGATCCCTGGAGGCCGTTGCCAGGCGCGAATTGTCGGGTGAAAATGCCAGCGCGTAGACACGGTCTCGATGGCCCTGCAACGTGGCGAGGGATTTCCCTGACCGCGCGTCCCAGATCCGCGAGGTGTTATCCCAAGACCCGGAGGCGATGCGAGATCCATCGGGAGAGTAGGCCAGCGTGAACACGTATTTATCGTGACCTTGAAGGGTCGTGAGGAGTTTGCCAGACCGTACATCCCAAATGCGAATGGTCGCATCTTTCGACGCCGTCGCGACACGAGATCCATTGGGCGAAAAGGACAAACGATTGATCGCGTTGTCGTGTCCTTTGAGCGTGG
>CAZUPD010000025.1:20286-70241 GCA_964621785.1 uncultured Nannocystaceae bacterium | reverse complement strand
TCGTCAAGAACACCCGCGATGGCGACACCCTGATCGTCGCCACCGACAGCAACGGGTTTCCGGTGACGCAAAAAGTGATCCAACGGCGTGGCGAAGCACTCCCCCACGCCCTCGTGATCGGTCGACACAACCGCTGTGCCCTGACAATCCCAGGTGATAGTCGGGTGAGCTTGCGACACATTTTGCTGACGGCACGCTATGGAGCCAATCAGGTGCGGTTGCGCGGCTACGACCTCGGAGGACGGGCGGGGATTGTCCTCGCCGACGGCAAGCGGGTACCTGGATTTTCTGCCCTCGATCATGTTGCACTTACATTCGGTTATACCGGGATGTTCGTGTTGCCGGGGGGGCGAGCGGGTGAACGCCTGCTCGAAGGAACCGTCGATCAAGCCTTCCGCCGGATCACCGGAATCAGTCCCGACGGCGCCGGGGTCCGGCTCGCACAGTCTGCGATGGCCGAGCCCTCGGTGGCGCAGATTGGTGGCTACCGTCCGATTCACGTCGATGCACGCCCGCGTTCGTGGGGTGTCCTGCGGTTGCGTTCCCTCAAGGGCAAGCCCGATCGCGACAACCAGCGCACGCTCGAGGTCGACGAAGAACAGCTCAACCGCGGTCTGCTGATCGGCCGCTACAGCGACCGGTGCTCCCTCGCTGGCGCGGGTCGAAACCTGTCCCGTGTACATGCACTGGTCACCCGCGACGGATCATCTTCGTCCCTGCTCGTCTACGACTTGGCGAGTACCAACGGTGTGCGTCCAGGCCCCGAAACAGAAGGTCCGAGTCACGCGGTCGTGCGCCTGCGCCAAGATGATCCCGTGATGCTCGGCCACTTCGAGCTCAGCTGGATGCCCGCACCCGAGCTCAACCTCCACTAGCAGTGCGCGGAAACCCCGACCGCGGTCGAAAGCTTGCAACACCACCGGTCGGCCGAGCGCGCGAAAAACCCTGTCGCGGATTTTCTCGCACGCCCATCAACATGTGCTCGCACCCTGCGAGTGTGGATTTGCCCGCCCCCCGGATCGATGAAACTGCAAGAAGTTCCAGGCGAACTGCGCAGATCACCCACTCTCTGACCTCGGCAAAATCGACATGCGAGGTTGCGCGTCGACGGGCTTGCGACTTTTGCCACACCTCCGTCGATCTGTGTTATTTGGCCCTCACAGGCGGCGACCATTTTTCCCACGCCGCCGGATCGCCGAACCATGAGTCAGCAAGCCAACAACTCGCGCCTGCTCGCGGTGATGAACTCGACCATTGGCCTCAAGCTCGTCATGGCCACCACCGGGTTTATCCTCGTGGGGTTTGTCGTCGTCCACATGCTGGGCAACCTCCAGATCTACCTCGGCCCGACGGTTTTCAATGACTACTCACAGATGATGCAGAGCACCAAACTCGTGTGGGTGCTTCGCCTCATCATGCTCGGTGCCATCGCCGGCCACGTCATGACTGCATCCCGTCTGACCATGCGCAACTCCGAGGCGCGGGAGAACGAGTACGAAGGGTCACTCAAGGCCCAGACCAGCTCGGCGGCGGGAAGGTTGATGATGCACACAGGTGTCATCGTCCTGATCTTCATCGTCGTCCACCTCGCCCACTTCACGCTCGGCCTCGTCCACCCCGAGAACTTCCACTTTCACGAGATGCTTCAGGGCAACACGTGGGTGGCCGTTCCGTCGGATTTTGACACCACGACCCTGGCCGCCAGCGAACTGCGCCACGACGCCTACGCGATGTTTGTGCGCGGCTTTCAAAGTCCGGCCATGGCCATCTTTTACATCGTCTGTAACTGCGCGGTGATGTTTCACCTCTACCACGCGGTCGCCAGCATGTTTGCGACCTTGGGCCTCAGCAACCGCGACTCCCGTGGCCTGTTCAAGCTGGTTGGTATCTCCATTGCTGTCATCGTGTTGCTCGGCAACATCTCCTTCCCGATTGCGGTTCAGTTGGGCTTTGTCCACCTGTAACCCGACCCTGTTTCGACGCGTCGCCCCAGGAGCATCCGCGACATGGATCTGAACGCACGTATCCCCTCCGGTCCCATCGCCAAAAAGTGGGAAAAGCACCGCTTCGACATGAAGTTGGTCAACCCCGCCAACAAGCGTAAGTTCGACGTCATCGTCGTCGGCTCCGGCCTCGCCGGGGCCTCGGCCTCGGCCACCATGGCTGAGCTCGGCTACCACGTTCGGTGTTTTTGCTACCAAGACAGCCCCAGGCGCGCGCACAGCATCGCCGCCCAGGGTGGCATCAATGCCGCCAAGAACTACCAAAATGACGGTGACAGCGTCTACCGGCTGTTTTACGACACCGTCAAGGGTGGCGACTTCCGCTCGCGCGAGGCCAACGTCTACCGACTGTCGCAGGTCAGCGCCAACATCATCGACCAGTGCGTCGCCCAAGGCGTGCCATTTGCCCGCGAGTACGGCGGGATGCTGGCCAATCGCTCGTTCGGCGGTGCCCAGGTCTCCCGGACCTTCTACGCGCGCGGCCAGACCGGGCAGCAATTGTTGCTGGGTGCCTACCAAGCCCTGTCCCGGCAAATCGGGTTGGGCAACGTCGAGATGCACCCTCGCACCGAGATGCTCGACATTGTGCTGGTCAACGGCCACGCTCGCGGCATCGTCACCCGCAACTTGATCACCGGCGAAGTCAAGTCGTGGGCGGCGGATGCAGTTGTCTTAGCAACAGGTGGTTACGGCAACGTGTTCTACCTGTCGACCAACGCCAAAGGTTGCAACGTCACCGCGAGTTACAGGGCTTACCGCCGCGGCGCCGGCTTTGCCAACCCCTGCTTCACCCAGATCCACCCCACCTGCATCCCCGTCAGCGGCCACTACCAATCCAAGCTGACACTGATGTCCGAGTCGCTGCGCAACGACGGCCGCGTGTGGGTGCCCAAGCAAAAAGGTGACGCACGCAAACCCAAGGACATCCCCGAAGGCGAGCGCGACTACTACCTCGAGCGCAAGTACCCCAGCTTCGGCAACCTCGTCCCCCGCGATGTCGCCTCGCGCAACGCCAAGTTGGTCTGCGACGAGGGTCGCGGCGTCAACGGGCCCGGCAGCAACGCGGTCTTTTTGGACTTTGCAGATGCAGTCAATCGCTTGGGCGAACAGGGCGTCGCCGATCGCTACGGCAACCTGTTCGACATGTACGAGCGGATCACCGGCGAAAATCCTTACCGCACGCCGATGAAGATCTACCCCGCCATTCACTACACGATGGGTGGGCTGTGGGTCGACTACAACTTGATGAGCAACATCCCTGGGCTGCACGTGGTCGGCGAGGCCAACTTCTCGGACCACGGGGCCAACCGCCTAGGAGCCAGCGCCCTGATGCAGGGGCTCGCCGACGGTTATTTCATCCTCCCCTACACCATCGGCAACTACCTAGCCACGTCCAAACAGCCGAAGGTCACCCCCGACCTGCCGGAGTTCAAAAAGGTCGAGCAAGAAGTCCATGCACGTACAACAAAACTGTTGTCGCTTGGGGGCAAACGCTCGGTCGACTCGTTCCACCGCGAACTCGGACTCATCCTATGGAACCACTGCGGGATGGCGCGAACCAAACAGGGCCTCGAAAAAGCCCTGGGTTTGATCCCCGAACTGCGCGAACGTTTCTGGCGTGAGGTACGGGTTCCCGGCGTGGGTGAAGAGCTCAACCCGTGGCTCGAAAAAGCTGGGCGCGTGGCCGACTTCTTAGAGTTCAGCGAAGTCATGTGCTACGACGCCCTCACGCGCGAGGAGTCCTGCGGCGGCCACTTCCGCGAGGAGTACCAGACCGAAAACGGTGAGGCGCTGCGCGACGACGAAAAGTTCTGCTTCGGCTCTGTGTGGGAATACCAGGGCGTCGGTCAAAAGCCTGCCCTGCACAAAGAGCCGTTTTCCTTCGAGTACGTCAAACTGGCGACCCGGAACTACAAGTGATCGAAAGCCCACAAGCGTAAGGCGACAGACTGATGGCGAAGTCGATGAAAATCACCGTTCGTGTATGGCGGCAAACCGGTCCCGATGCCCCCGGACGTTTAGAGGAGCACCAGCTCCCAGATGTCAGTCCGGACATGTCGTTTTTAGAGATGCTCGACGTCCTCAACGAGCGTCTGATCGAGACCGGCAAGGTCCCGATCGCATTCGACCACGATTGCCGCGAAGGCATCTGTGGCGCCTGCTCGATGGTCATCAACGGCAATCCACACGGCCCGCGCAAAGCTACAACGACGTGTCAGTTGCATATGCGATCATTCGATGATGGCGATGTGATCACCATCGAACCGTGGCGGGCCAAGGCGTTTCCGATCGTCAAGGACCTCGTCGTCGACCGCAGTGCCTTTGACCGTGTGATCGCCTCGGGCGGCTTTGTCTCGATCAACACCGGTGGCGGGCCCGATGCCAACGCAATCCCGATCGGCAAGACCGACGCCGACGAAGCTTTCGACTACGCGGCATGTATCGGATGCGGAGCCTGTGTCGCAGCCTGTCCCAATGCCTCGGCGATGCTGTTTGTCGGCGCCAAGGTTGCGCACCTAGTCAAGATGCCCCAAGGCCAAGTCGAACGCGGAAGCCGAGTCCTCAACATGGTCCAAGCGATGGACAAAGAAGGCTTTGGCTCATGCACCAACCACGGCGAGTGTTCGGCGTCGTGCCCCAAAGAAATCAACCTCGACGCGATCACAACACTCAACCGCGAGTTCATGCGCGCGAGTGTGTTCGGCAAGTAAACCGAACTGATTTGAAAGTCCGCCTTCGATCCGAAGGCGGATTTTTTGCGTCCCGAGAAAGTACAAACACGACCCGTGGCGAATCGGAGAAAGATGTATCACCATGCGTCGACGTCTACCCAGCCGCAGTGGGTGGGCCCAACCTCGGCGAGCTAGAGTTGGTAGAAGAGGGTGATGGTGAGACAGTGAAACTCGCTATCCGAGCTCTGTGTGACGATCTTGTCCACGATCTTCGCATCGGGGTTTTTTGCGATCCACTCTGTGATTCGCTCGCTGATTTGCTCGCGTTCCCAGGCTTTTGTTGCGGAAAACACCTTCACTCCGTTGAACTGTTCCATTGTCCCCCAAACCTCGTAGGCCGTTTTCCTCCACCTCGATCGTTGGATTGTGCGAGAAAACGGACTGCTCGCCGCGAAAATGAACGTTCTCTGTTCTACACAATCGCCGAAGTTTGTACAATCATGGTCCCGTGATTTTGGCATCGCTGCGAACGCGGCTGCGAATGAAGACATCGTTTGAGTATGCACACACAACAACATGACGAAGCTTGGGCAACCCTCCGCGCCACACTTGTACCCGCATGTTTCTCGGGTCTTGGCACCTCGGTTGCGATTGAACGACTCGAGGGCCTTGCTGCGTTGTTGGCCGAAGACCCGCGGGTTGGAGGGGTCGAAACCCGGGACAGCACAACCCTCGAGTTCGCCTGCGAGATACCCGAACTCATCGTCTACACCACACCTGAAGCCCTCCCCGACCTTCAGGCCAGCGTCGGCGACCTCGCGCCCAACCTCGGACTTCAGCTCGAAGTCGGTGCCAGCGTCCACCACGACGACAGTTGGCGGGACCACTGGAAATCGTTTTACCAGCCACAGGTGTTTGGCGATGGCAGCTTGCTGTTGCGCCCGAGCTGGATCGACAGGCGTCCAGGCGATCCGGCTCTCGAAGTTATTATCGACCCTGGAAGGGCTTTTGGTACCGGTCTCCACGAATCCACGCGTCTGTGCCTCGAACTGTTGGCCGGAATGCTCGTGCAGCGGGTGCGGACCGAGACACCGCCCGCCAACATGCTCGACCTCGGATGTGGTTCTGGCATCCTCTCGCTCGCAGCAGCTCGACTTTTTCCCGCTCTGGCGCCGATTGTCGCCGTCGACATCGATCCGGAGGCTGCCGAAACAACCCTCGAGAACGCCCAACTCAACGGCCTCGAACGCCGTCTAACTGCCCTTTCGGGCACCTTGGATGACCTCGATGTGTCAACCACGTACGCCTTGCTGGTCGCCAATATACGCCCCAGGGTACTCATTCCCGAAGCAGCCCGCCTCGCAGCCCGCCTCGCACCGGGTGGGTACCTCATCCTCAGTGGCATCCTGCGCGATGAAGGCGATGACGTTGCACTTGCGTATCAATCTCCCCAACTGGTCGAGCTCGCCCGCCCCGTTCTGAACGACTGGTGTGCCCTACTCTATCAACGAGTTTCACCATGACTGTCCGGGTGTTCGGCGACGCCGACGAACAGTGGCAATCCGGGAATCTCCAAACGCTCAACCGCGATGAATCCCACTATCTGTGCCGGGTCCGCCGAGCCCGTGTACACACAAATATTGAGGTGTTTGACCAGCGCGGCGGTATTTGGCAGGCGAGTGTGGTCGAAGCCGACCCCAAGGCGAGCCAGATCCGCCTCGAGTCTCCGCTCGTCGTCGCCGACCCGCCCCGTAGGGTTACCCTGCTGCTCGGAATCACAGCGACTCCCGCCCTGCTCGATGGCTTGACCCGTGCCAGTGAAGTCGGCGCCGACTCGATCATCTTGGTGCAGATGCAACGAAGTCAGGGGAATGGGCCCGCCCCCGACCGGATCATTCGAGTTCTGCGCGCCGCTCAACGCCAGTGTGGCCGTCCATTGCCTCCGACTGTCACACGCGGCGAGTCCCTCGATGCATGCGCATACATTGACCAAAACTCCTGGGACCTCTTCGCTTGGACAGGCTCCCGTACCACCCACTTTGACTCGGCCCCGCACGGTCGGCCCGCGAGACTGGTCATCGGTCCCGAAGGTGGAATGACGGACAACGAGGTACAGATGCTCCAGACCCGCGGATTTGAACCCCTCGGCCTCGGGCCGTGGATCCAGCGGAGCGAGACCGCAGTGGCGACGGGTATTGCCCGTGTCATATTTGCATAGACACGTTTTTTAGGGGCTACAATCTGGCTCGTAGCGAATCAGACGATCGTACCCCGCGAGGTCCCATAAAAACGCCTCGCCCAACTATGATGTTGATACATGCAAATATGCCGAGTATCGCCTCGAATTTTGCCACCCGTTTGCCCACGAGAACGTGAGCTTCGTAGTCAGCGAACATCTGTTGGGCAACGAGCCATCCGGCGATCAGCTGCGAGGTCGCACAGGGGCCTCATCGCGCTCCTGCTGTCACAGGGTCTTGAGAAACTCGACCAGTGCGTAGCGATCCTCGTCGGAGAGGTCTCCTGCATACTCATGGCCAGTATTGGAGTTGCCCGGCTTCGAGGTATCAAACGTGTAGTCCCCCGGGCTGGGGCTCGATACATACCCGACTTTTTGCGGATCGAATTTTTGCGAACCGACTGAGAACCGCTTGACGCGTTGTTTGCCCGGCAGCATCAACTGGTAGAGATTAGGGACCGAGCCGTTGTGCAAGTACGGCGCTGTCGCCCATATTCCGTCGAGCGGACGCGCCTTGTAGCCGAACGGATTGGGTGCATCCTGGCCGGGTATTCGGAAACCTGCAAATGCAACTTGCTCCTCCTCGGGCAGTCCGAGTTGCTTGGCCTCGCGGGTGAAAATCTGGTTGGCGGCGAGAAACAGAATGTTGAGTGCTGGCACCTCTTTCGCCCCCTTGAAGTAGGGTGCGAGCTTGCCAGTCTTCGCCTTGCGCTCCATCGCCTGCGTGATCATTCGCGGATCGGTCCCGATTTTCTCTAATGGAATCATCTTGACCTGGATCCACTGCTTGCCGAACTTGTTGTCCTCCTTCGCGGTCATCGGATAGGGCTCGAGCGGGTGACAGCCGCTACAACGCTCGTTTTGGATGTAGATTTCCTTGCCGCGCGCAGCCTTGGCCTCGTCGATCGAAGGCAGTTGTTCCGGCCATTTTGGAGCCTTGAGGGTCGAAAGCCACTGCTCCAGCTCATACAAGTTTTGCAGGTTCACAGTCGAGGCAAATCCATCTTGGGTCACCTCGTCGGGGTATTCGATATGCCCGAACACACCCAACACCTCACCGACATTGCGCGCGATTGGATTCTCGACCGACCCGTTGTACTGCAACCAGGCGAGGTGTGGAGTGGTCCACACATGTGGGAAGCTGACCGGGGCATCCGCATCACGCAGGTTTTCTGGGATTCCGAGCTGTGTGCCCGTCACCTCGTTGAGGATGACTCCAAAGGCATCTTCGCGTCCGAAGCCCGCATCGGGATGCTCGGACGGCATCTCGCCGATCTGCTGCTCGAGTTGCTCGCGCAAGGTTCCTTTGGCTGCGTCATCGGCTTTCTCGCCGAGCACGCGTTTGGCAAACCGACGGAACTTTGTGTCATCTCGATGGGTCTTCGCCAGGCTTGCGCGCACGTCCTTCAAAAATACGCTCATGTTGGCGAGCGTCGGAGCTCCGTCGACGCGAATCGTCGATCCGTTATACGTAAGCTGTCCTGTGTGACAGGCTGCACAAGTCATCCCGAGCCAGTGCTTGCCGTCCTTGTCAGTCTCATACGTCAGACCGATCGGCAACTTCCCCGGGTTGAGCCCCCCTGCATCATCGGAGTTGGGCAAGAACCGTAGGCTTGCCAGATAGGCATCATCTCGCAACAGCGTCGGGGCGTCGGGATGTTCGAGGGCGAGATACCAATCGTAGGGAATCAGGTGCGAGCCTTGGGGTGTATAGTAAAATTTCTCGCGCATCTTGGCCGACCACCCCTGGTCGAGAAACGTCACCTCTTCGATCTTTGTCGGCGTGACGGTCGCGCCCGTGTCCGACTCTTTGTCCGTTTGGATCGGTTCAGACGTCGTCTGCGCCGGGGCAGGCTTCGGATTACAGGCGCAAGCCAACGCGACGATGATCCAGATACCACGCATCTGTTGATTGTCCCGCAAATACGAGTCGTTGTCACAACCTCGGGTGACGGGCGAGAGCACTACGCAGTCATCCTCCTTCTCACCGTACAGCGAAATACAAAAACATGTCTTTTTAGACATGTTTTTCCGTTGTGCCGAACACACACACTCCGTTCACGTCACCAACCCGAAGCTCGTATCGGATACTGTGTCCGCAATGGCGCCCGAACCTGACTGCGACCGAGCGCGGTTGTCGATGCAACACAGGATTGCACAGGTCGGAAAATTTCATGCAGAAGCGATGCGGGCCAGCCAGCATCGATTCTGCGAACGCCTATCCGCGGACCGATCACCGTGGTATGCACGGGCATCCACATGCAACAAGACCCGAGCACCGACGGTTCGGCTCCACCGCCGCAGCCGTTACCGGCCACCCGTAGGCGCCCGCCGAGTCCCTGCCCACGCTGCGACGCCGACCTGCGGGCGCTCGACCGCGAGGCCCCCGATCCCAAATGTCCCGCGTGTGGATTGAACCTACTCCCCACCACCGTAGCGGGATTTTTTCGCCGACTACTCGCCACGACGATCGATCTCGTGCTCGCACTCATCGTCGCCATCCCGATGCAGATGATGGTTCACTGGCTCCTCGCAACACCACCACCGATCACCGGAGGCTCGCTGCTCGCGTCCGGGTTTCAACTCGCCGCAACAGATCCGCTCGACATGCTGGTATGGACAGCTCCGGCAATTGGCGTCGTCGCGCTCTACTACCTGCTGTTTTTGATCTTGATGGGATATACACTTGGACAACGACTTGCGCGAATCCGCATTATCGATGCGACCGGCAACCGACCCCATCCCGTGCGAACGTCGATTCGGCTCGTGGGGGCGGGTGTGGGGCTACTTCCCCTCGGCCTCGGTGGTATGTGGATCGCATTCGACCGTGAAAAACGTGGGTTTCACGATCACGTCGCGGGCACGTATGTGGTCCGGTTACAGTAGTCGAGACATGGGGCGCGCGTGAGTCGACTGCAGGTACATCTTCAATCCTCGGGCAAGCTCGACGAAGACTCCCTAGCCGCTGCCGTTGCCCATCAACATGCGGAGGGGGGAAGCCTCGACACAGCCCTGCTCGAGCTCGGACTCATGACTGCCCTCGAGCTCGACACGGCCCTGCCGACGGCATGTGGATTACCAGCTGTCCCTTCGGCCCTGCTCGAACGGACAACCAACCGCCCCTGGGAAGCAATCCCTCCGGACCTCCAAGAAGTCGGGTGGGTCTTTCCCCTCGCGCGCGACGGAACCCGCGTGTTGGCTGCGACCCACCCCGACCTTCCGGACGACCGGCTGGGGAAGCTCTATCGCGAAGTCGCCGGCTTCTCACCGATGGTCACCGCAGAGTGTTGCATGGCCCGACTACACGCCGAACGCTCTGGAACGTTCATGGCGGCCCGGTATGCCGAGCTCGCGGTCCGGTATCTCGAACTCCTCAAGCGCCGTGACAGCGGAAGACGCAAGGCCCGCAGCTCGCAACTATTCCTGGTCGAAGAGACAGCTAAACGACTCCAGGCCTCCCGCCCCAAACACCGGGCCCCGGATCCGGCGGTGGTCCTTGCCAAGCAAATATCCAAGCCGCGAACCCGCCTCTCTCTCGCACGCGAGGCCGATCGGGTCACCGAAGCCCTCGCCCGTGCAGCCACCATTATCGCCCCGCGCGTCGCCCTATTTGGGGTCAAACGCGAGGGACTGCGGGTCTTGACCGCACCGGGGAGCTCCCTGCGAATCGAGGCGGGCAAGACCATCACCGTCAGGGCCCACAGCAAGGTCGAACGGGCGATCCTCGGCGATTCCGAGTTGCGGCGCACCATTCCACTCGGGCTGCGAACATGCCTCGAGCTCACCGCCGAAGTGCCATGCATCTTCGAGCCAGTGTATGTACATGGTCGCTGCGTGCTGATGTTGTACATCGACCGCAAGGGTCAAGACTTCACCCGTGGAGAACTCCTTGCAGCACGCGATCTCTGCGACGTCGCCGGACGCAGCCTAGAGGAAGTTCTCAAGCTTAAGCACCATAAGGCGACCATCGGTTCCGATCTCAACGTCCCGCGCCGCCGTTCGTCTCGGCGGGCACCTGTCGTCCCCGCGGACGGGTCTCGGGTGAGCGAAATAATTGCACGCACATCTACTGCAAGCCAAGCCGTACTGGTGATTCCCCGGGACCTCACCCGGCGCGAGTCCTCCGAAGCCCATCTCGCGGCAGCCGGTGGCAGCTCTTTGCATATACCAACGGTTCGTCGGGCCCGCGAAACTTCACCCCCGGAGCACGAGCAAAGACCCGTCACGGGGGAACATCCCGCGAGCTCCTCGGAAACAGCGATTCCGTCCCTCGTCAAACCCACGCGCGTACCCGAGGATTCTGGCGAAGAGAGCTCGGCTCCGGCGGTGTCGGAGCAAACCACACCAGCTCCTGCCAAACCTTCGCACAAGGACAACACGTCCGAACGAAGCGAGAAACCTGACTCCGCGGACAGACAAACGCCGGGGCACGACGAAGGTACACAAACTCCCGCGGGAATCCGTGAAGATACAAAAGCTTCGGCAGGAAATCCCGACGGTACGAGCACCCGCGAGGAGGCTCAAACGCTGGCGGGAACTCGTGACGGTGCACAAACTCCGGCAAACACCCGCAAACGCGCCGAGACGAAAACCTCGTCAAAGCCACGGCGGCCGAGCCATCAGTGGCCTGACACGGATTCACCAAATAAGCGCAAACGAGCGCCCTCACGCAAAAGCCGGCACACCCCGAGTGCCCGACGGGATGCTGAAATCGACGCTGCAATCGCAGAATATACAATTGCTGGCACAAGTATCTCTCGTCTGCGAGCCCTCGGTACACGCGCACTCCTCCGACTTGCGACGAGTTTTCCGGGTCCCCTCGACATCGCCGAAGTGGATCTCAGCGATCTCCCGCCACCGGCCGAACATGGCCCCTTGCTGCGCGCCTGCATCGAGTTAGGCGAAGCCATGGTGCCGCACATCCTCGAGCTTTTTGACCACCGGCGCTACTTAGTCCGCTTTTACGCAGCCTTCGTGTTCCAAGATCTCCGCGATCCACGATGCGTCCGTCCACTCGGCGAGCTCGCGTTCGACAACGATGCCTCGGTGCGCCTGATCTCGATGCGCGTGCTCGAGACCTATTCTCAAAGTGAAGAATTCCAAAAAGCTGTTGGCAAAATCCGCAAATCCCTCAACAG
The DNA here is from genome assembly GCA_964621785.1 of uncultured Nannocystaceae bacterium. Taxonomy (GTDB): domain Bacteria; phylum Myxococcota_A; class Polyangia; order Nannocystales; family Nannocystaceae; genus JACKDW01. Next base: position 58,192 of record CAZUPD010000025.1, on the reverse strand, counting down.
CGTCGACCGACCGCGGCGGGTCCAAGCGATCGATGCACTCGGGACCCTGCGGGACATTCGTTCGATCCCGCAACTCATCGATCTGCTCGAAGCGACAGATACTGAAGTTCAGGACACCGCACTCGGAGCGTTGTGTTCGGTCACCGCCCAACAGCTCGGCTACCGAGCGAGCCGATGGCGGACCTGGTACGCAGGCCACAGCGACCAGCATCGGATCGACTGGCTGATCGAAGGTCTCCGCCACCGCGACCCCGCGGTTCGTCAATGGGTCGCCGACGAACTCAGTCGGATCACAAACCAAGAGTTCGAATTTCCAGCGGACGGGGATCGACGCGAGCGCGAGCAGGCGATCAAAACCTGGTCGATGTGGTGGGCCGAAGCCCGAGAACAAGGCGCAGCTTCGTAGGTATCGCTACCGCGTGTCGAACCACGCGCCGCTAGCCATCGAGAAGTTCACGCATCTTGAGCACGAGAACCCCAGGTAAAATCGGCTTTTGGATCAGTTCATAGGAACCGGTTTCGATGCCCATTCGCAGTGTCACGTCACCGGTGTACCCAGACATAAATGCGACACGAACCGTGGGTCGCCGGCGCAATATTTCGTCGGCGAGTTGTCTGCCGTTCATCTCGGGCATCACCAAATCCGTCAGTACCAGGTGAATTTCGCGGTCGTAGGTAGACTCGATCTCGAGTGCCTGTGACGGACTGCCGGCTGCCAGGACGTTGTAGCCGTGTCGCGTGAGAATCGATGAAATCACTTCACGCACCTGTTGCTCGTCCTCCACCAACAAAATCGTTTCGCTCCCGGGGCTTGCGCTGCGGAGCTTCGGCGTGACAACCAACTTCGTCTCGGTGTCCTGGGCAATCGCGAGATACACATGGAAAGTTGTACCAACACCGACTTCGCTCTCGACATCGATACTCCCACCGCTTTGCTTGATGATCCCGTAGGCGGTCGAAAGTCCCAAGCCGGTCCCTTTCCCCGTCGGTTTCGTTGTGAAAAACGGTTCAAAAATTTGCGCGGCGGTCTGTGGATCCATTCCGTGACCCGAATCCGCGACCGACAGGCACACGTGAGGCCCGTATTTGGCGTCGGGATGCTGGCGGACGTACTCGCGATCGAGCAGAACCCGGGCACACCGGATCTGCAGGTCACCTCCATTCGGCATTGCATCGCGGGCGTTGACAACCAAGTTCATCAACACCTGTTCAAGCTGCCCGCGATCTGCCAACACCAACGGTCGATCCGCCTCGATATCAACCTCGAGCGTCACGTCCTCGCCGATGACCCGCTCGAACATCTGCCGCATGCCGGACACCAAATCGCCGAGATCGATTGGCTTGACCTCGAAGATCTGCTGACGACCAAACGCCAACAGCTGACGCGTGAGGTTGGACGCTCGCTGGGCAGCACTTTGTATCTCGCTGATGTCTTCGGCAGTCGGCTCTCCCTCGGGTAACGACGCCAGCGAGAGGTCGCAGTAGCTGAGGATCACAGTCAACATGTTGTTAAAGTCATGTGCGATCCCACCGGTGAGACGCCCGATCGACTCCATCTTTTGCGAGTGTCGCAAGCGGGCTTCGCTTTCGAACAACGCTTTTTCGGCCCGCTCCCGCTCCTGTACCTCTTGTCGCAACTCAGCATTTTTACGTACCAACTCACTGGTACGTAACTGCACGCGGTGATCGAGTGTCCGGTTGAGTACCAGCAAGTCGGCAGACGTCTGCCCGAGCCGGCGCACGAGCGTCGCCGTAGTGACGATCACAGTCGTTGTAAATACAATAAAATTGACCATGACCAGCGTGTAGGTCAGCGATTGATCAACCGGCACGCTCGGGGTGTGTTCACCAAACAATCCAACACCCACCAACACGATGAACAGTACAAGCGATGTCACTGCGAGCCCCGTCCGTCCGCGAGGCACAAGGGCGAGGGTCAACGGGCTGATGAACGCCCATATGTAAATACAACCAGAATGTAGAAACCCACCGAGCACCATCATCAATGCACAGGCAACAAAATGTATCAGAAGGCAATTGGAGTAGATGATCGCATCGAATCCCCGTCCGGACAGCCGTAAGACCACCGCACAGCCGAACGCATACACGAGGTACCCTACGGCGATCGTGGCCGCCAAAGGCTGCGCAAAGGCAACAAACACCACCGCAAGCCCGGCGAGTGCCAACGACCCGAGCAAGAGCGTCGTGGTGAGGGTCCGCTTGCGGTCATTGGACTCTTGATCCTCATCTTCCAACTTCGGGATGTTGGTGAGGTACCCAAAGCCTCTGATAACCGCATGTAACATTCGCTTCGCCGACCGAGCACTCCGGATCCGTGCAGCTGCAGTTTATGCCGATCTTGGTTGACCACACAATCTTCGTGGCTCAGCCACAGATGTCTGCCTGTGGCACCAACACACGCAACCCAAATGCGGGGACAGAAAGCGCGAGACGACCGTCGTCGACCGACGAAGTCTCACCGGTGAGAACATCGAGGTAGTTTTCTGCACCTAGTTCAGCGGCTGCGAGGTCGACCTCGGTCGGCGTCTCGGCGCGAGACATGACGACCACAACTTCGCGCCCTGCATCTGAGCGCACAAAGGCATAGGTATCGGGGGTGACATGAAGCGATCGTCGGCTACCGCGACGAAGCGCGGGTGTACAAAGGCGCAGGGTCGCAAGTGCCTGCACGGTTGCGCGCAAATCCATTTGTACAGGCATCAAATCGGCCGGCATCACCCGGCGATTATCGGGATCACGTCCACCTGCCAACCCGACCTCATCACCGTAGTAGACAACCGGTGCACCTGGGAGTGTCAACACGAGCGCGAGTGCGAGCCGCTGACGCAGGTATGGCGTGTCATCGACGGGCTGCACGGGAGGGTTGAGCCACGGGTCTCCGCCGGCATCACCTGCGGCTTCGGACACAAACCGCGTGACATCGTGATTACCGATCATTCGCCCCAAAACCGCCCCCGAACCGGCCAATGCGGACTGCGTCGCTTCCAAGACTTGTTCGACAGCGACAAACCCCTGGCTGTCCCCGTGGGCCAACGCCCCCCGCATCGCCCACATCAGGGGAAAGTCAAACACGCTGTCGAGGCCGTCGGGACCGAGGTGGTAGCGAAGTTCATCGATGCCGCCCTGCCCCTCCCCGGTAAACACTTCCCCAAGGACAAAACTACGGGGCTCTGCAAACCGATCGTTGCGTAACGCGTGGGCGATCCGTCGGCTGGTGGCGCGCGGCATCATCGGGACGGCGTCGATCCGCACGCCGTCGAGGTCGAACGTACGGTCCCACCACAGCACATCTTCGACTGCCTGCTCGATGACACCGGGGGTCTCAAACCGGTAGTCCGGCAGGTAGGAGGTAAACCAACATTTTTGAATATACAAATGCCACGGGCAACTCAACGTACCGCAGACACATTCACCCGACGTGTGAAAATTGAACCACGTGTCATCGATGCGCTCGGTAAACCGTAAGCTGTCCTCATAAACATGATTGGGGACGACGTCGAGTAACACCCCGATCCCCGCGGCATGGGCCGTGGCGATCAACTCTCGCAGGGCCGCTTCGCCTCCGATCCGCGACTCGACGCCCCTCGGATCGAGGACCCAATAGCCATGGTAATTTTCATACAGGTGGTCGTCGTCCCGTCCTTTTCGGGCCGCGTCGGGGCCGAGGTAGACCGGCGAGAGCCACAGCGTGGTGACGCCGAGCTCGAGAAGCTCACCGGAATCAATCGCCTGCGTCACGCCGTCAAGCACCCCGCCTGCGCGCGCCCCCGGATCGTCCGGTGGTGCCAAAGATTGACCTCCAGATCCGCGAAACCGGTCGAGCATCACTTGGTAGATCAACATGTCGTCACGTGTCTGTGCCCGCGGCGAGACCCAACCTGAAACCCGTACAGGTCGCGCCACGACCCCATCCCTATCGGCCGCCGTGACGCGAAATGTGTATTTACCACGATCCTGCGCTGGAATCTTGATGTCGACGGTCCCCAACTCGGAGTCGACTGCGATTGCGGCAGTCGAAACATTTGTATAGACATTTTTTTGGGTCTCGAACCGTTCAACTGTCACCGCAGACGCGTCGATCGCCGCAGCGGCACTATCGGCTACCTCAAATTTTGCCTCGATGTGAAACGACCCCTCGGACCACGTACTATTCTGTACGTGCAAGTCGGGGCTGGAACAGTCCGGTACAGTGGCAAGTGAGACTTCGACGGGCTGTTTACCCGTGGGTTGCCAAAAACTCGTCTGCCCGTTGTGGGGATCGAGTCGCCCAACACCATCCTCCAAAATGAGGTAGCGGTGGATCCCGGGGGGGAGTTCGAGTTGCGTCACCGACCACCCCGGATACGCAACGCTTGCGTCCAGATGGATACCCGGGGCAAGCCAACCATCCCACTCCCCAATCACCGAGATGTCCCCCGAGCCCTGTGCTTGAGCCCAGATCTCGATTCCGCAGGTCCGTGTAGGAACATTTGCCCCGCACCCAAACGAGGACCCCACAAGCGCTGCTAAAAAAATGTACACACACGCGTTACATCTCAGGAGTGGGGTTGTGGGAAGACGCATCGCTTACCTCATCTGTGTGTACACGTTTCTCACCAATTCGGGGCGTTTTTGTTGTAGCGTGCGCGCGATCGTGAGACACCGCCGGGAAATCAGCTCTGTATCGTTCGGTCTATTTCTCGCCCTGGTGAGCTCGAGAGCTGCCCATGCGCAAGAACCCGGTTCCGAAGCACCCGAAGTTTCGACTGAGACGGGGTCCGCGGAACCACAAACGCCGCCGCCTCCCCCTGAACCTGCGGCCACGTCCACACCGGAAGCCGATGCACCGACTGAGCCTGCGCAGACGAACGAATCCAAACGCGCACCGGCAGCCTCCGCGGACAATCCGGAAACAGGTGTAGACACAACCGTTGGCAAAAAGGGCGAGGGAAAAAAGGCGGACGATTCCGAAAGCGAAGATAACGACACTACGACCGCCGGACAACGCCCACCAAATTTTGCCGACGGATTTCATTTTGGTTCATACGGGCGTGTGATCGCCGGCGGGGATGCGACCGGGCGACCGGTCCGTGACGCCGATATCGCCGGCCGAGGTTCGCGGCTCGACGAGTCGAACTACGCTGAGCTCGAGTTGCGGCGCGAGGACTATTGGGAGAAAACCGGTGCACGTACACGTATTGTTACGACTGTCGCCTTCGCCCATCCGGTCTTTCACTACAACGGGCAGTTCGCAGCTAAACTGGCCGTACGCAACCTCTACCTCGAAGAACGCGACCTCGGTGTCAAAGGTCTGAGCATTTGGGCAGGTGCCCGAATGTATCGCGGCGACGACATCTATGTGCTCGACTGGTGGCCGCTCGACAACCTCAACACCATCGGCGGAGGGCTGGCCTATCGGTTTAAAAGCGAAACAACACTCAAGCTTCACGCCGGCCTCAACCAACCGACCGATCCGTTTTATCGCCAATCCGTTCTGCGGCCCCCGGTGCACAACCAACTCGGGGAAACGCCGGTCGAACTGCTCGACCGGCAAAAATTGATCAGCAGCGCTAAACTCAGTCAGCTGTTTCGTATCGGCGAGTCCGGCGGGATCAAGGCCGTCGCCTACGGGGAGTTCCATTGGACAGGTGCGGGCCAACGCGAACTCGAAACCGAGATCTACGAAACGGTCCCCGCCGACCTCGGATTTGTGGTCGGCGGCGAAGTCAGCCTGTTTACCGGCAAGCGCAGTACCCACCTCAACATCTATGGCCGCTATGCCCACGGGCTGGCGGCCTACGGCGAACTCAATGCTCCCCGCCAACTCGCTCCCGATCTGACCACCGCGGGCGCCCGCGAGTGGTTGTTCGCTGTCGGTGGAAACTACGAGGTCGGCCCGTTCGGTCTCTTGCTCGGAAGCTACGTCCGTTCGTTCCGCAACGCCAGCCCAAGCCTCGACTTCGACGATCTACTTGAGGGAGTCGTACTTGTACGACCACAGATCTGGTTGGGAAAAAAACGCATCGGCGGATTCGCCCTCGAAGGTGCATATCAAGCCCAACAACGAGGCGTTTTGGTCATGGCCGAAGAAACAGGCTCGGCGCTGCGCCCACTCCAGGCGTCGATGGGGCGGATCGGGGTCATCCCATTTTTGACCCCGGGCGGGGCCGGTAGCTACCAACGCCCCCACCTGCGTCTGATCTACCAACTCACGATTCGCGACCAAGCCACGCGGTCGCTGTACACCGAGGACGATGTGTTTGCCCGCCGCCCGATCGACCACTTTATTGGTGTTGGGGCCGAATGGTGGTTTGGCTCGACCTCCTACTTCCGCGACTGACGCTTGCAGGAGATATCCATGATGCTACATCGATCGAAATTCCTCCTCGCCAGTGCAGTCCTGTTCGCACCGGGCTGCCTGCATTTTGATGGCCTCGAGGACGAGGTCGAGATGTCGACCCACGTCAACGACTGGCGCGATCAGGTGATCTATCAAGTCTTGATCGATCGATTCGAAGACGCCGACGAGGGCAACAACTACCGCAAAGACACGACGGCACCGGCGCACTATCACGGCGGCGATTGGGCTGGCTTGGAATCTCGGCTCGACTACTTAGAAGCCCTCGGCGTGACAGCGCTGTGGATTTCACCGGTCATCAAGAATGTCGATACCGATGCCGGGGTCGACGGGTATCACGGGTACTGGGCGCAAGACTTCAATTCGGTGAACCCCCACTTCGGCAACATGACCGAGTTGCGCAGCCTGGTCAACGCAGCCCACGAGCACAACATGTTGGTGATCATCGATATCGTCACCAACCATGTTGGACAGGCGTTTTACTACGACATCAATCTCAACGGTCAACCCGACATCCAACTGCAAGAATCAGGACAACCGGGCAAGGATTCGGTCATCCATATCACCGAATACGATCCCGACTTCGACCCCCGTGGCATTCAAGCGTTTACCTCGCTCGGCGAAGCCGGACCGGCACCGGTCATCTTCCAGTACGACCCGGCGACCAACCATATCCCGCCCCTGCCCGAGTTGTTTCGCAAACCCGAGGTCTACAACCGCAAAGGCCGGACGTTTAACTTTGACGATCCCGACCAACTGCTACACGGTGACTTCCCAGGTGGCCTCAAGGACATCGACACCACGCGCTGTGATGTCAAACGCGAGATGGTCGACATCTACGCAAATTGGATCGAACAGACAGATGCCGATGGATTCCGCATCGATACGGTGAAGCACGTCGAGTGGGAATTTTGGCGATTTTTCACCCAACGCGTGCGCCAGCGACTGCGCAGCAACGGCAAGACCAACTTTTTAATGTTCGGCGAGGCGTTCGATGGACGCGACGACTTGGTCGGCTCGTTCACCCGCCACGACTACCCGGACAACCCCTCGGCTGAGCAGCTCGCCAACGAAGCGGCCTGTGCCCAAGAGGCCGGAGGCCCTGCGCTGACCGGCGACCAGCTCGACAGCGTGTTCTACTTTCCCCAGCACTACCAAGTGTTTCGCGATGTGTTTCAGCAGGCTCAATCGACCGATCGGATCGAAGCACTGTGGGATGCTCGTTCGGTCAACTACGGCACCATACCAGCGGAAAATGGGATCGGGATTGCCCCCAACAAGGTGCTGGTCAACTTTATCGACAACCACGATGTCGCCCGGTTTTTGTGGCCTTTGAACACGCGACTCCAGACCGAACAGAGGGCGTTGCTGCAAAATGCGCTGTTGATGTTGCTGACCGAAGAGGGAATCCCTTGTATCTACTACGGAACCGAGCAGGAGTTCGACGGCGGCAACGACCCTGCAAATCGCGAGGACATGTGGGACAGCGACTTTGACACCTCAGGCTCGACGTTTCAGTGGACCGCTCGCTTGATCTCGCTGCGCAAGAAGCTGGTTGCGCTGCGCCGTGGCGATACCCATGTAACCTGGTCGACCGACCACATCGGTGCTGAGCAGGACGCTGGGATCTTTGCATTCGAACGTACCGGAGGCGAGGCTGAAGGTGCATATGCACTCGTTATTTTCAACACCCACCAAACCCAGGAGAGTGCAACCATTTTTGAAAACGAAGAAATGCCGGTGTCGACCCCACCGGGAACCGTGCTGGTCGATGTCCTGTCATCGGCACGACCTGGCTTTACCGTCAGTCCCAACGGTACGCTCGCCGTCGCCCTCCCCCCCATGCGCGGTGCACTGCTCGTCCCCGAGTCGGAGGCTGGAGGCCTCTAGCCGGCTATGGTTGCGGTTACCGTCGAAAATCTACACAAGCGCTTTGGCAGCACACACGTGCTCAAAGGCGTGAATCTACATGTACCGGACGGTGCGTTCGCGGTGCTCGTGGGCCCGAGTGGGTGCGGCAAGTCCACGCTGCTACGGCTGCTTTCCGGGCTCGAGCTTGCAACTTCCGGGGACATTCGCTTTGGCGAGCGGACGGTGACAAGCCTACAGCCGCGCGAGCGAGATATAGCGATGGTGTTTCAGTCCTACGCGCTGTATCCCCACCTCACGGTCTACGACAATCTCGCCTTTGGCCTGCGTCTGCGGCGAGAGTCCAAGTCGACGATCGACTCGCGGGTCCGTGAAGTTGCAACGATGTTGGGACTTTCTCCCCTGCTCGACCGCCGCCCCAAGGCCCTTTCTGGAGGTCAGCGTCAGCGCGTAGCGATGGGCCGTGCGATCGTCCGTCGGCCCCAGGTGTTTTTGTTCGACGAACCGCTCTCCAACCTCGATGCCGCCCTGCGTGCACAGGTTCGGGTCGAGATCCGGCGCCGCCACGAAGCCCTGCAAACCACCAGCGTCTATGTCACGCATGACCAGATCGAGGCGATGACCCTGGCCGATGTCATGTTTGTCCTCAACACCGGGCAGGTCGAACAGTCGGGAACACCTGCCGAGGTCTACCGTCAACCCGCTACGCGGTTTGTCGCCGGATTTTTGGGTAGCCCGACGATGAACTTCCTCCACGCGCAGCTGCAACAGAGCCCAGACGGATGGCATGCCGTTGTCGATACAAACACATCAACTCAACTGCACTTGCCACTCGGGGACTACCCTACCGCAAACCTGCGGGCAGGCCAGCACGTCGAACTCGGAATCCGTCCCCACGATATGACGCTGGCCCCTGATCCCGAAATCGCCGACCTGACGCTCGAGGCAGGTCTCGTCGAGCTGTTAGGCCCTGAAGTTCAGATCCATACAGACGTGGCCGGGCAACCGTTTACCCTGTGTCTCGAGGCAGAACTAGGCGTCCGACGCGGCGACACACTGCATCTCGACGTCGACCACCTGCATGTCTTCGATGCCGAAACAGGGGCGACGTTGCGGTGAAACGGGCGACCCGGACACCGAACCGGGGAGGTTCACCATCTCGGTCCACCGCTACCGGCCGATATGTCGGCCTTGCCCTATCGATAGCTACGTTTCTCTGGACCCCGGACGCTTCGGCGGAGGAGAAGCCCATCGTTTTATGGCACGCCTATCGCGGCGAGGAAGCAGCCGTCCTCGAAGCGTTGGTCTCCGACTACCGGGACAGTACACAACGCGACGTCGAACTCCTGCGCCTACCTTATGATGCATTTGCAAGTAAATTGTCTGCGGCGATTCCCCTTGGCGAAGGCCCGGACATATTTATCGATTCCCACGAAAGACTCGGCGACTACCGCAACCGCAAAATTGTTGCACCAGTTGGCGATGCACTCGCAAATCCCGAAGGGTTCACCGATGCCTCGATCGAAGCCGTAACCGGCCCCGATGACCTGCACTGGGGTGTTCCGCTCTCACTCAAGTCTGTCGCACTCTATGTACGTACAGATATCATTCCACCCGAGGCAGTTCCCACAACTCTCGAGCAACTCCTCGCCCTACAACCCACGTTGCCCGAGGGGCACTATGCGCTTGTATACGAGGCACGAGGAGCCTACGGACATGCGGCGTTTTTGGGTGCGTTTGGCGGCGAGATGTTGACGGCCGACGATCAATTTGGGTTTGTCGGACCGGAGGCAGAGCGTTCGCTCGAATTTGTACAGACAATGATTGCTTCGGGTGCGGCGCCCGGTGACGCCGACGGAGCCCTGGTGACCAACCTGTTTCGCTCGGGGAAGGCCGCGACGGCGATCAGTGGGCCGTGGTTGGCGAGTGACCTCGGAGATGACGTTCCGTATACGGTGGTTGTGTTGCCGACCATTGAGGCCGCCGGTGCGCCGATGCGACCATTTTTGACGGTGGAAGCATTGATGTTTTCGCCGCAGGGTGCAGGCAAAAATGATGTACACGCATTGGCTCGCCACCTCAGCAGCCGGGATGCCGGTGTACTCCGCCAAAAACGCGCCCGCACAGTTTCGGCCCGCAGCGACGTCCTCGCGCCAGCCGACGACCCGTTGTTGAAGGCATTTTCGGCTCAGGCCCAGACCGCCGTCGTGATGCCGAGCGCCCGGGCGATGCGGGCGACATGGGAGCCGGCCAACCGTGCGATCCGCCGGGTGTTGCGCGGGCAGATGCAGCCCAGGGTTGCCCTCGAAGCGGCACATAAGCAGTTTAACGATGTCCGCCGGCCTCCTCCCCCCGAAGCATCGCCGACCCCCCTGCTCGTCTTCCTCGGGCTTTTCCTGCTGGTTGGCGCGGGATGGTTGGTCCGCAAAGCCCGTGACCCCGAGGCCCGGGCATCCCTTCGCGCCTCGCTCCCGGCCTATCGCTACCTCATTCACGCCGTCCTCGCTGTCTCAATACTTGTAATTGCACCTTTACTCGTCGGGGCTGCAACTTCGCTCTTCGCCGGGCGCCCGGACACTGGCTACTACGTCGGGATGGCAAACTTCGTCGATATCCTGACCGCCCGCGGCGGCCCGCTACTGGCGACGGGCTCATTTTACGTGGTGGTGTTGGTCACGCTGTTATGGACCGCGCTCAACTTGGTCCTGCACCTCGGCATTGGAGTCGCGTTGGGACTTGTCCTATCGCGACCTGCGATGCGCCTACGCGGCCTATACCGCGTGCTCCTGATCCTTCCCTGGGCTGTCCCGAGCTACGTCACGGCGCTCGCTTGGCGCGGCATGTTCCATCGCCAGTTCGGTGCTGTCACCGGCTTGATCCAACAACTCAACGCATGGTTCGGCACCAGCATCGAACCGATAGACTGGTTTGCCCAATTCTCGACCGCATTTACGGCCAACGTCGCAACCAATGTCTGGCTCGGATTTCCGTTTATGATGGTCGTGACCTTGGGAGCACTGACTTCTGTCCCGAAGGACACATTAGAAGCTGCCGAGGTCGACGGAGCATCACGCTGGCAACGGCTGCGGTACGTCACCCTGCCAATGATCCGGCCCGCACTGGTCCCGGCCGCGATGCTCGGAGCGATTTGGACCTTCAACATGTTCAATGTCGTGTTCCTCGTGTCTGGGGGCGAACCTGATGGGACAACCGATATTTTGGTATCTGAGGCCTACCGCTGGGCGTTTACCCGCGAAGCTCAGTACGGCTACGCGGCCGCCTACGCGGTGCTGATCTTCGTGCTCTTGTCCGGGCTCACGCGTTTGACCGAGCGCATTGGCAAGGGGGCGCAACTGTGAGTTCCGAACAGCCACGCCAGTCGAGCATGCTCGAGTCAGTTCTTGCACATGCATTAATATTGGCTGCGGTTGTATTTTCCCTGTACCCGATCCTGTGGGTAATCAGCTTGGCCCTCTCCGGCACCACCGACCCGAGTCCGCGGGTTGTTCCGTTTCCCGTAGAACCGACCCTCGAACATCTCGAGACCGTCGCGTTCCAGCAACAACAGATCCATGGCGAGCAAATGTGGCTGTTCGGCCGGCAAATGCTCAATTCGGTGGTCGTGTCCCTCGCTACAGCAATCGTCGGGATAGCCATCGCCACGCCTGCGGCCTACGCGTTGGCAAGGTTTGAGTTTGTCGGCAAGTCGACTGGATTGCGGACCTTGCTGGCGACCCAGATGTTTCCAGCCGTGGCCAGCGCGATCCCCTTGTATATCCTGCTCGACGCCCTGGGCCTGCTCAATTCGCGGACCGGGCTGATTCTGTGCTACGCGACCACAACCGTCCCATTTTGTATCTTCCAGCTGCGAGGGGCATTTGACACGATTCCGGTCGACCTCGAGGAAGCGGCCATGGTCGACGGTGCCACGCGCTTCGGAGCATTTGTACGGGTGGTACTCCCCGCTGCTCGCCCGGCGATCGCGGTCACGGGACTGTTCGCATTTATGCATGCATACAACGAGTTTATCCTGGCAGCGACGCTACTCGGCCGCGAGGATATGTTCACACTTCCGGTTGTCCTCCAACGCTTCATCGGGGAGTACAACGCCCAATGGGAGCTATTCGCTGCCGGCTCGTTAATCGTCAGTATCCCGGTGATGGCGCTGTTTTACGTGGTCCAGCGCCATCTGGTTGCCGGGCTGACGGCCGGTGGTGTCAAGGGGTAGTCAGTCAATCAGCATGGAGTCGGCGGTGAGTTGCTGATATCGGTGCACCCATCCCAATGACCGGTCGGTGTACAACCAGAAAACTCGAACCACGGATTCCCGAGGGTCCCGTCAGAGCAGACCGTTGTCCCCGCAGGGTAGTTGTCATCGCAATCATCGGCGAAATCTAGGCAGCCGTGGTTGGCCTCATCCTCGTAACAGACAGTGTCGCCCGTCGAATTCAACTGGACGACCTTCACAAAAACACACTGATCGAAACTGTTGCACTCCGACTCGTTTTCAATCTCGCCACAAACAACCGGTTCATCGGTCGTCGGCTCTTCCGTCGTCGGGTCCTCAGTTGTTGGATCTTCGGTCGTGTTCTGATTGCTCGTACTGATAAGGGTGTCGTTTGTGTCGATCGTCGTCGCGTCGGTTGTTGTCGTGGGAGAATCAGTGGTGCTGCCGGCACTGTCGCTGTCGCTGCCCCCGGGATCGTCGAACGTACTTCCGCTCATACTCTCCCCGTCCGTGCCACTGATATCCTCGGTCTCGGATGCGCCCTCGGAATCGGACCCGCTCGGCATTGAGTCGGACTCGGAATCACTCCCCTTACTGTCAGACGCCGATGCCGAACCCTCCATCGAATCCTCCTTGCCGTCGCCACAGGCTGTCAGGATGAGCGATGTCGCGACGAGTACACTGCAAAGAATCTGGGTGGAATGTTTAAGTTGTTTAGAAAAGTACATTTGTTACTCCGTGATTTGCACGTATGACAGGCTGATTCGAGTTGGCCACGCTGTCCAGACCGCCCCGTGCACCTACGAGTGTAGAGCCAGCCCTAGGGCCCGTCCAGCGCCAGTGTAGCAAACTCATCCTACCCCATTGGCTCACCTTAGACGAGACCTGAGCACCATGTCCAAAAATTCATAGGTGTGAGACAATGGAGTCAATTGTTACGAATTGCTCCATACCTGAATTGTGTTTCGTTGTCGCCCACGAAAATTTTGCGATTTCCTTCATACAAGACCATTAAAACATGTCTTGAAAGACAACTTTTAAAAGACTGTTTCGCGCAGATGCGCGCGCGTGGTGCAGGCCCCAGAGCGCGCGAGCTACCACCTCACCGTTACATTTGGTTCCACGAGGATGCGACAGGGAGACTCACACGCGGCGTGTGGAGATCACTCGCGGCAACGCTTGACCGCCCCTCGGTTGAGCCACGTGCCCGGCTAGGTTGCCAGGGCACCACTGATTGTCGCTAGACTTCATACAGGAGGTCGATATAGCGGGCGAGGACATCCCCGACGACGTCCGTCACAGGCACTGTGGCCGCCATCCCGTACATCGGGGCCATCGTCCCCGCCTCCTCCGGATGTGCACGGACATGGGCGACAGCATCTCGCAGGTCACTCAAGAACCGCTCGGCGACTCCTTGTTGGGTATGCCGCAATGTCACGGCAATGTGAACACAAGGGGGGCTGTGCAATCCATTGAGATTCCAATGCCGTTTCCCCATAAAGTCCATCACCTTGTAAATGTCGAGCGTTTCGGAGGCGAAGGCAATCACCCACAGTGGGTTTCCGAGCACGTCGAGTTCGGGAATTTTGGCAATTCCCTCGCGGATCTCGGCGCCTGTATCGAGGATCCTGCGGGTTGCGTCCCGGTACCCGTCGGCACCGATCGACAGCATCGCGGCCCAACACGCGGCACTGAGGGCGCCCGGTCGCGAGCCGGCAAACGTCGGTGAGAAGTAGAGACCTCCCGGCCAGTCACCCACCGTGTAGTACTGGTGGCGACGCAGCTCTCGGCCGCGGTACAGGACAACCGAAGTTCCCTTCGCCGCGTAACCGTACTTATGTGTATCTGCACTCATCGATGTTACGCCGGGCAAGCGAAAGTCGAATGGCGGAACTTGGTGCCCGAGTTGTTCGGCCCACGGCAACACAAACCCACCGAGGCAAGCGTCGGTGTGAAACCCGATGCCCCGGGCACGCGCCAGCTCAGAAAGGGCTTCGATCGGATCGACGACACCGTGCGGATAGGAGGGCGCAGAGCCAACCACGACCACGGTGTTGCGGGTGAGCGCTCGCCGTGTCGCTTCGACATCCGCTCGAAAGTCGTCTCCGACGGGAACTTTGATCTGCTTGATGTTGAAGTAGCGCGCGGCCTTATCGAAGGCGGCGTGAACTGTTGTAGGCACAACCATTTCGGGAGCTGTGATCCCTCGGTGCTCGCGGGCGTGATCGCGATAGGTCTTCATCGCCAACATGATGCTCTCGGTCCCACCCGAGGACACACAGCCGACGATCTCGTCTCCACCGGCCTTACCAGCCCCGAGCATTTGCGCCGTCATTGAGACAATTTCAGCCTCAAACTTGGTAGCACTCGGCCACAGGTCTGAGTGGAGCGGATTGCTCTGCGATGTCAGTGCATATACACTGTTGAGAAAATCGATATGCGCCTTGTCACCGTGGTAAACCGCTCCTGAGACAAAACCATCGCGCCATCGGTCGTCCTCTCGCCCGCGCATCGCAGTGATTTGATCGAGCACGTCTTGGCGGGCAATCCCGGCCTCAGGTAGTGTTCGGTGACGGGTGAACAAGTCGCGGTAGGGTTTGGCAGCGCGTTCCATGTCGGCCATAAACCCGTCGAGCTCGCGCTCGATACGGCGGCGGACAAACGGAATTTTCTTGGCCACCTTAAACACTCTCCCGACGACATCGGGGCTGATTTTCTTGAACTGCTTTTTGGCAATATCCTTGAACGTCGACATCTCAACTTCACTTTTGCAGGTCAGGTGCGGTGGTGCTTGGCTAAGCGGGCAAACAACTTTCGGTTTTGGTGATAGATGGTGGTGAACACGTCGGATTGTTCGTCGTACATCGCTCGAAACTCGGCGCGCGGCCGGTAGTGGCTGGTCACTTCGACACAACCCGCGACGTCATCGAGCTCGAGTTTGTTGAGGGCCATCGCACCCAAAATCCCCGCGCCACGAACGTTTGCTTGGATCGGATCACCGACTTGGAGAATCTCGCGGTCGAGGATGTCGGCGAAGATCTGGCACCACACTGACGACTTGGCCCCACCGCCGATAAACCGGATCGGTTCGCACCGCTTGCCGGTGAAGCCTTCGACCGACCGCATCAACCACCGAGTGTTGTAGGCCACCCCCTCCATGACAGATCGCACCATCTGTGCACGCGTGGTCGACAGGCTGAGGTTGAAAAAACCACCGCGCACATGTGGATCTTCGATCGGTGTACGTTCGCCGTAGAGCCATGGCAAAAAGATGAGTCCGCCGCTGCCCGGATCAGTCTGTTCGGCCAGGTGGTCAAACCGGGCAAATGTGTCGCTCGGAGGCTCGCCGGTACCGAGGCCGTCGCCGGCAAACAAAACCTGGTCGCGGAGGAAGGTCAGACATTTTCCGGCAGTCTCCTGTTCGTTGGCGATGAAGTAACGACCGGGCAGAGCCGAGGGCAGCGATGCCATGCTGCGAATGAGGTCGGTCTTTTTGTAGGGAACATGACAGGTCATCCATGATGATGTCCCAACGTACAGGTGTGGCTCAAAATCCTTGACCGCGCCGGATCCGATTGCTGCGGACTGGACATCGGGCGTGCCAACCACGACCTGAACATCGGTCGAAAGTCCTAACTCGGCCGCCACACTCGCCTGCAACGGACCCAAAATCGCGGTCGCCGGCATCAGGTCGGGCAACTTGTCCCGCGAAACACCGACGGTCCGCAGCAATCCACGGTGGTAGTCAACACGCCGAAGGTCGCGGTTGTCGGTCACCCAGTGCAACGCGATCGAGTCGTAGCCGGCGGCAAACCGACCGGTGAGGCGGGCGTTGAGGTAGTCCTTGGGCTCCAAAAACAGATGTGCCGCGGCATAGCGCTGCGGATCTTCGTGTTTCAAAAAGAGGATGTGGCCGATCGAGTCCTTGCCCGAGTGCCCAGGGATACCTCCGGTCACGCGGAGCCACGTCGCCAACTTGCTGAGGCCGTAGCCCTCAAACGAGAGTAGGCCGGAGGTGGCCTTTTTGACATGTGGAGCGCCCCGAGCGTCCATCCAGATGATCGCGTTGCCGAGGGCGTTACCCCGTGCGTCGATGGGAACGGTTCCCGACCATTGGGCCGTACAGCAGATCGCGAGGATGTCCGAAGAAGCAACTTCTCCCCGCGAGAGCAGGCGCTTGGTAGCTGTCGTAATGGCCAGCCACCACTGTTCCGGGTCCTGCTCGGCCCCGCCTCCCGGCAATAAAATGACCGGTGTCTCTTCAAATTCGCAGGCGATCAGTTGTCCGCGGGTCGATACCAGCGCAACCTTGGGCCCGGAGGTCCCGAGGTCGATCGCTAGGATGTACGCATTCTCGGTTGAGGAAGCCACGAGATTTGGGGAGTGTACGCCGGGACATCCACATTGGCGATGCCGACAGCCCGTGGCTTTTCTCGCGCGCGTCGACACGTTTGAACGGCAGTCTTAGCTCGGGATCCGCGAAAAAACGGTGAACGAACAATTCACAAGTTCTGCGTATGCGGTAAGCTGCGCCGCACCTTGATATCCGAATGATGAACATGCAGCTGACTCTTCGCCATCGTCTCTACCTTCCCCTCTGTACCCTCTCGCTCGCCCTCGCGTCGGCCTGTGCGACGCCCCACATGGAGAGCAGTAGCGAGTCTGAGTCTGAATCCGAATCCGAATCCGAATCCGAATCCGACTCGGAGTCGACCTCGGACGCGACCGAGACGACTGGCGAAACGACGGAAGGTCCGACTGAAACCACGTCGGATACCGATGACCGGCCCGAACCGGTCGTCGAGTGGCCGCACTTGGATTGCGATCCGTTGGTCCCGAGTTACTGCGGGTTCCCGTGGCCGTCCAACGTGTACACCGTCGACGACGACTCGACCGCGACGGGACGTCGGCTGATGCTCAGTGACGCGATGATGCCCACGACCCAGTTGGACATCAGCACCGCGCCAGGCGTGTTTTCACAGAGCGATGGATTTTCGCCCGGCGCGGCCCTGATGGCCCATCTCCCGGGGGCGACCACGACTGGACTTGCACATGCAAAGGATATCGCCCGCTCGGTCACCGACGATTCCCCGACGATCCTGATCGACGCCGACACCTACGACCGGATCCCGCACTTCGCCGAGTTGGATATGTCGACAGCGGTCGACGATCGACGTGCGTTGATCATTCGACCGGCCTTCCGTCTCGACGACGACACGCGCTACATCGTTGCCATCCGAAATGTTGTTGATACAAATGGTGCTCCGCTGCCGGCCTCCGAAGGGTTTGCGGCCCTGCGGGACTTCACCGAATCCAGCGATGACTCGATCGAGGAACGGCGCGGCCTCTACGAAGACATCTTCGACCGTTTGGGCGAAGCTGGGGTCGACAGCGACAATCTCCAACTCGCATGGGACTTCTCGACTGCAAGTCGCGAGAACAACACCAACTGGATGTTGCATATGCGGGACGACGCGCTCGAAAGCGTGGGAGAGTCGGGCCCGAGTTACGAGATCACGTCGTTCACCGAGAACTGGAGCGAGCACATCCTCTATCACATCACCGGAGAGATGACGGTCCCGCTGTACCTCGACGATCCAGGCCCCGGTGGGTTGATGCAGTTTGGCGACGACGGGATGCCCGAGGCCGTATCCACCGCGACCTATCCGTTTGTCGCGATGGTCCCCTACTCCGCCCTCGAGCAGGGTCCGGCCGGGTTGATGCAGTTTGGCCACGGTCTGTTCGGCAGTTACAAAGATGTCGAGTCAACCGCCGTCCAGCAGGTCGCCAACGACTACAACTTCGTCGCCTTCGGATTTTCGTGGATCGGGCTGTCTGAAGAAGATATCGGCAACATGGCGTCGATTTTTGCCGGCGGCGATATCAGCGAGTTTCGCAGCGTCCCCGACCGTCTGCACCAAGCGATCGTCAACGCCCACCTCGGGATGCGGATGATGTCACGCGGCTTTGCCGAAGATCCGGCGCTCCAAGTCGACGGCATGTCAGTCATCAACACCGACGAGCGGGCGTTTTTCGGGGCGAGCCTCGGCGGCATCATGGGATCTGTCTACATGGCCACCTCCGTCGATGTCGAACGCGGTGGGCTCGGGGTGCCCGGGCAGTCTTTTAACTTGCTGCTACAACGAAGTGAGCTATTCGAGCCGTTTCAAATCACCCTCGATCAAAACTACCTCGACCCGATCGACACACAGATGATCCTCGGCCTCGCCCAGCTTTTGTGGGACCGGGCCGAACCGACAGGTTATACCCATCACATCATCGACGATCCGCTCCCGGGGACACCGAGCCACGAAGTCCTGATCCAGGCGGCCATTGGCGACCACTTGGTGACCAACTACGCCACCCACGTGATGGTGCGGACGCTGGGCATCCCCAACATCGGACCGCTCAACCGCGAAGTGTACGGAATCAAAGAAGGGTCGCCAGGACACGAAGGCTCGGGGTTTGTCGAGTACGACTTCGGTCTCCCGCCGATCCCGATCGAGAATGTGCCGATGACCGAGGGTAGCGATCCCCATGGCGATATCTGGAACTTTGCCCCCTCGCGTCAGGCCCTCGAAAACTTCATCCGCACGGGAACGGTCGAGACCTTCTGTGACGGCACCTGCGATCCGGAGTAGCGCGTGACGGCACATGAACATCCGTGGCGGATGCGAGCGGCAACCTCGGACGATGTCCCGCAGATCCTGCAATTGATCCACGAACTCGCGGACTACGAACGCGAGCCCGATGCTGTCACGGCGACCGAGGAGGATCTCTTGCGCGACGGGTTTGGCCCCCAGCCGCGGTTTGGTGTCCTCCTGGCAGAAGTTGTAACGGCACAGAACCCGCCGACCGTCGCCGGGTTTGCATTTTACTTTTTCAACTACTCGACATGGCAAGGCCGGCCAGGCCTGTACCTCGAAGATCTATTTGTCCGTCCGCAATTTCGCAAACGCGGGCTCGGACGGGCTTTCATGCGGGCCCTCGCAGCGATCGCAGTCGACCGAGGCTGTGGCCGGTTTCAGTGGCAGGTGCTCGACTGGAACCGTGATGCGATCACGTTTTACGAACAACTCGGTGGCAAGATTTTGCATGAATGGCTGACGGTTCGGGTCGAGGGCACGGCCCTGACAGCGCTCGCACAGGAATCGTAGCCGCTGCTTGTGGTTGGGACTTGCACAATCCCGCGCAAGCGGTGAAGTCTCGAGCAGATGCTCGGATCGGCTGACGACCTCCCCAACCTCGAAGCGATAGCGATGTCCCCGACCGTCGGCTGGGCACTCCTCGCCTGCGCGGTGGTCGTCGCGTTGTTGATCCTCGGACGCGGCGAACGTTGGCGGCAGTTTTGGCTCACTGTCGAGGATCCGCGGACGATGGGGATTCTCCGGATCCTGATCGCTGGCATCGCCCTGTGCAACATCAACTCGCTGTGGGAGTACTTCGAGTTTTTGTTTACCGACGAAGGGATTTTTTCGGCCGGCGATGCCCAGGAGTTCTTCGCCCCCGCCCAGTACAAAGGCTACAACGACGGCAGCGACGGCCAACCTCCGGGTTTTTTTGGATTTGCCGGATTTGCCCAGATGTTCACCAGCCAGCGGTTGTCGCTGCTGTTTTTCTACGATAGTCCGACCGCTTTCTACGGCCACCTGGCCGCGTTTGAACTCGCGTGCATCCTGTTTATGCTCGGGCTTTGGACGCGGGTCACCGGCGTAATCAGCTTTGTGCTGATGAACGCGATCATGTTTCGCAACAGCCTGTTCATGGAGGGGACCGAAGTCGCGATACGGTGCTTTTTCTTTTATCTCCTGCTTGCCCGCAGCGGCCACGCCTACAGCCTCGACAACTGGTTGCGTTGTCGCAAGTTGGCCGCCCGAGGCGAGCTGTCGACCCGTGACGGGCCCGGTCGCGGAGCCGGCGTGGCCCCCTGTCCTGAGCACCCCAAGGGGATGCAAGCTATCTATCGCGCGATTCCAGTATGGCCACGGCGATTGATGATGCTACAACTAGCGACGATCTACACGACCACCGGGATCCTCAAAAACGGCCCGACGTGGGCCAGTGGCGACGCGTTTTACTACGCCCTCAACCTCGACCACTTCTACCGGTTTTACCCGCAGAAGTTGTCGGCGGTGTTCGGAACCAACCTGTTTCGCCTGATGACCTGGGTCGCGCACTGGTGGGAAGTGTTGTTTTCCCTGGTGCTCATTGGCGTTGCCCTGCGGTTTGGCAGCCAGCCGGGGTTACCTCCGATCTCCGCGAAGACGCGAAGACGCGAGCGGATCTTGTGGACCGCCCTCGGACTCGGTTGCCTATTTTTATGCATCTACACGCTTCCGGTGCACCTGCCCGAAGATTTCTCCTACGCAACCGGCGATGTCCAGGTGTGGATCACTTCGACGTGGATCGGGTTGATGCTCGCGATCGCCTACCTCGGACACCGGGCTCTGGCACGTCCCATGACGATACAACTATTCCGGCTTCGCCTGCGATTGGACCGGGCATTTTGTCGTAGATGGTTGTTCGGCCGTCGGGTGTGGCTGGGCATCGGTGTGCTGATGCAGCTCCATCTGATGCTCCTGATGAACATCGGGATGTTTCAATGGATCATGTTGGCGGCGACGGTGACCTTCTTCTCGGGCGACGAAGTTGCCCGTGGGCTGCATTGGATCGGCCGCAAGCTACCCGGCCCCTGGGGCAAGAATCCGCCGCTCCCGGGGGAGAGCCTCGACCTCCCCCACCATGTCGTCGATCATCAACGCCTGCCGACACCTGTCCTTTCTATCTGCCTCGCGGGCGCAATCGTCGGAGCGGTGCTCCACGCAACAACCGGGATCTCGTGGCGCTTTACTGGCATGGTGCTCGGTTTGGGCGTGGTTGCGACCACGGCGTGGCAACTTCGCAGCCCCGCACGTGGCACGCTTGCCAAGCCCGTGACGCCTTGGGCCTACGGGCCGCGCGGTCGCCTGATCATCGGCGCACTGATCCCGATGCACATCGTCGCCGTGGCCCTGTGGTTGATGCCGGCCAAGGACTGCACATCGAGCTTTCGCGAGCCCGCGCGGCAAGTGTTTCAACCTTGGTTGATGCTCACCACAACCGGCCAAGGTTGGGGGATGTTTGCCCCCAACCCGCCCAAGGTCAATCGTTTCCTGCGCGTCGTGGTGGTCGATAACGAGGGAGTCCTTTGGGACATGAACACAGATGTCTATGTCCCACAGCGCAAACCGATTCCGTGGATTTTCAACGACCGTATGCGAAAGATGAACCGCCGCATGCTCGGGCCAGGGGCGAAGTACCGCCGCTGGTACGCGCGCTACCACTGTCGGCGATGGGCCCTCGACCATGGGGGGCACGTGCCCTCTGAAGTGCGTCTGATCAAACTCAGCTACCGTATCCCCCCGCCCGAGGAGGTTGCCCGCACCGGCCCATATGTCCCCGAGGAAAGGTTGGTTCGCCGGGGCAACGAGCGGACAATTTTGACAGTGAAGTGCGCTCGTGAGACCCGCGGTGAGTTGTCGAATGAAGTACGGATCCGCCACGGACTTCCCACGATCACCCCACACGCGCAGCGCCTGTGGAACAAGCACCGGACCAAAAAGTGGCACAAACGGGTACAGCGGGACTGATCGACACACAGACGCGAACGGAGCCATTCTGCGAATGCGCATCATTTCAACGCACGTAGCGCTATCCGGCGACTTTTGGTGAAATATCCAGGGCGACGGGACGGGGGATGGAACAGGACACCAGGCAACCGAAGAACCTGAGTGAGTTCCTCGAATGGGAGCGCGATCGAGATTCGCGCTACGAATTTGTCGACGCCTGCCCACGCCAACTATGCGAGGAACACAGCGAACACCGGCGCGTGCTCGACAACCTCGTCCGCTTGCTCGCGGCAGCGATAGATGTGGATACATGCGAAGTGTATCGCCGATCCTACAAGGTCATCGCGCCGACGATCGCTGTCATCCCAGATCTTGTTGTTACCCAAACCCTTACACGATTTCCCGAACCTGTTCTGATCGCCGAGGTCGTCTCGCCAGCGACCGCCTCCGAGGATCGTGGTGAGCGTTGGGCGGCGTTTCAAACCTTGCCGAGTCTTTTGATGTATATGCTAGTCGAGCATACCCAGCCCCGCGTTGAATTGTTTTCCCGCGAACGAACGGGGTGGATGTACCAGTCGTTTCTATCGCCCGGTGCTGTGTTGCCCCTACGGCAACCCAATGTGGAGCTACCGATGCGAGAGATCTATGGCGGCGTCGAACGATCAGCGGTGACATGACCTACACCATCTATATGCTGCGTTGCCGAGACGGTTCGCTCTACACGGGGATCACCAACTCACTCGCGGACAGAATTGATGCCCACCAACGTGGGGCTGGTGCTCGCTACACCCGCAGCCGCCTACCCGTCGAATTGTGTTGGTCGAAGAGTCGACAACCTCCGACCGCGGCCCGCAAACTCGAGTACGCGATCAAGCAGTTGACACGGGCGCAAAAAGAACGACTCGTCCGGGGCGACCACACCCTGTGGCGACAACTTCGAGCCCGAGTGTTGGCCGGTCGCTCGTGATGTCATCGCCCGGATCCACGCTGCAAGTTTTACGTCACGCATCCGCGTGCTTAGGGCAGAGAAAATCTCCGGGCTGCGAGCTGTCGTGATACACAAGAGGTCTGCCCATGGCTGTCACCGTTCACCACCGTTCACGTATTTTACTGGTCCGCCACGGGCACTATGAGCGTATCGGCGACCTCGGTGATCGGGTCTGGGAACTGTCACCGCTCGGCCGGCGGCAGGCTGTTCATACCGGCCGGCGATTGCTGCATCTGCTCGACACTGGTTCGACCGAGTTTGGTGGACTGTTTGCGAGCCCGTGGCCGCGCGCCAAGCAAACAGCAGAAATCGCATCCAAAGAAATCAAAGTCCAGGGCATCACGATCAAACCGTTTCTCCACGAGGCCCTGCCGTTGGTCGACCCGGAGCGGTCGGCCAAGTGGGGGATCCATCCCGATCTGCCATTGACCAGCGAGGACGATCGCAAGGCGACACAACGCCAGGTCAATCGTGTCCGCGAGGCCTTCTTTCGCCCGCCGAAACACGACATCACACTGGTGTTGTTCACCCACGGTAACCTGATTCGCTACCTCGTCAACACCGTACTCGGTCTTCCGTTAGAAGCTTGGTGTCGACTCTCAATTGCACATGCAAGCATTACCGAGATCCACAGTTTCGACGACGGG
The DNA here is from genome assembly GCA_964621785.1 of uncultured Nannocystaceae bacterium. Taxonomy (GTDB): domain Bacteria; phylum Myxococcota_A; class Polyangia; order Nannocystales; family Nannocystaceae; genus JACKDW01. Next base: position 34,494 of record CAZUPD010000025.1, on the reverse strand, counting down.
TTTGAAATCCTCGTCTCCTACAACGGGACCGAACATCTCCCGGCGTCGATGGTGACCTCGGCATAGCCCTTCTGTGGGTCTAGTCGGCCGGTTGGCGGAATCGGGCTGCGAGTGCTGTGTGGAGCTCGTCCTTGAGGCGCGCCACCAAGGCCTCGTCTTTGAGGTCGATCGGCGGGGTTGTGTCGTATGCCTCATAGAACACGTCCGGCTGAAGCCCCTCGTCGATGTTAAACGCCCGGCGAATGCGGCGGTTGTCGGGGATAAACCCGCGGGGGCAAAGTCGTTGTATACACATGCCAATCGTGCCCTGAAGTCCGCAGATTAAAATCTGAACCTTGTCGGGCGTAAAACCGCCCTCTGGCAGACCGAGGCGCTGCTCGAGGTCGGCCAACCGATCGGCCTTGAAGAAGTCTTCGGCTCGCCCCGACGCCCCCTTCCACTCGGTATCGATGTGGGTTCGGGATACGGTCGGTAGATAGTGCAGACCATTTTTGGCAGCCAAATTTTCGAGATGCTCGCGGTAGCCGAGGTCGGCCGAGTAACTCACCCCATGGATGATGGCGTAGTCCGCCAGCGAGGCCTCGGGATTTTGGGCGATCACACTGTCGACGATCGAGGTAAATGGCGCGAGCCCAGTCCCAGCTGCCACCAACACGCGCAGGCGCGGGTCGTCTTGACCGACGGTGTCGGGGACGGTGAACTTCCCGACCGGACGCAGGCGGCAGTACATCCGTGAACCATTACCGATCTTCCACAGCAGATGGGTCAGCGGATTGTTCGACTCCGGGTGGTCAACGTAGCGAATGTAAAAATCGATGACGTCGCGCTGCTCAGGCGGCGACGCGATCGACATGGGCCGTTGAACACCCCCGAGCTCAGGCTTCTCTTCATTGTTGAGTCCCAGCACCATGTACTGCCCAGGTACAAACCACGCCCCCTCGGGAATCGCGTCGTCCGGGCGCACGCGAAACACAGCCAACTTGTCGGTGAGGTCGATCCGCTCAACGAGCGTCGCATTGTAGGTGAGCAGCTTTGCCATGGCGCGCAGTGTACCAAAACCGCCATCCCCAACCCCACAGTTTGTCCACTCTGGAACGCCAAGACGATGGGGGCTACAAGCCTCTCAACTGTTGTGATGATGCACTGTCCGCGGATTTGTGAACATGGAGACACCGACCCCCATCACGATTGCTGCAAGTAGACCGTAGACGACCGGCAGGAGACCCGCAAACGCTGGCAGGAGTCCGGCAAACCCCAACGAGAGCACGAGGTTGCCGGCCGCGATCGAGGCGATCGCACCCGCTGCCGAAAACCGCTGCCAATGCAGCCCGAGGTACAGCGTCGGTACCAGGGTGACATAGCCGGAGAAGGCAAACTTCGCGATGTCAAAGATCGACGCGGGTCGCCACAGTACAATCGCATAGACGATCAGACAGAGAACGACCAGGAACACGCGACTGAGGATGATCTCGCGGGCACTGGACATCGATGGGATGTAGCGACGCAAAACATCGCGGGTCAGCATCGACGAGAGGGTCAGGCCCTGGGCATCGAGCGTGGACATCACGGCTGCGAGAACCCCTGCGAGTGCGACCCCCTGAAGTGCTGGACCGAAGTGATGCTCGACCATCAGCGGAAAAATCCGATCGCTTTGCTTGCCGATAAGTCCGGGAAACTCGGCCGCTCCCCAGACACCGATAGCGACCGCGGGCAGCCACAAAATAAGGAGCATCACCGGGTAGTAGCGACACACGCTTTTAAGTGTATGCACATCTTTTGCCGCAAACAGGCGCACAAGGATGTGGGGGAAGCCGATGACCGTCAGTGAAATGGCGACGCCCCATGAGCCCCACGGACCGGGTGCATAGGCCGGGATATCGCCCTTGACTAACAGCTGGGGGGCAACCTCGGCAACCGCCGCAGTCGCATCCGTAAACCCACCCAAGTCGTGGGAGATGACAAAAAACATGATCAGGATCAGTGCCATGAAGACGCTGCCCTGAAACACGTTGGTCCACATGGTGGCTCGCATCCCACCCAAGCTGGTGTAGATCAACGTGATCACGAGGACGAGTGCGGCCCCAGCTGCGATCGGGACCGCGCCGCCGGTCAACACCGAGGCGGCGATCCCTGCCCCGAGGACAGCCGTGACCATATAGGGCAGCGTGTAGATGAGATACGCCAGAAACAAAACGACGCCCACAGCGTGGGAGCCGAGGCGTTTGCGGTACAGTTCGGCCGGTGTAATTGCACCGATCTTGCGGGCGGCGAGGTAGGCCGGATACCCGATCAGGTAAAATGTTAGCGGGATCCCGAGGCCGACGATGGCCGCGTTGCGCCCGAATTCGGCAATCCCCTGGTGGTAGGCGACCCCGGGGATCCCGAGCAGGACAAACGGGGTGACGTTGGTGCCAAACAGGGCCATAAACAAGACCAGCGTCCGGGCCTTGCGGCTCCCCAAAAAGTAATCTTCGGCTGAGTGGGTCGTCCTTCGGTAAGCGACAAAACCGATCAGTAGGGTCACAGCCAAAAATCCGAGGTTGACGAGGCCGAGCGTCCACAACTTGCTCATACATCATCCCCCGCCGGGTCGTCAGGCCACACGCAGATGGTGATGTAAAAGATGAGGGCGATCGCAAGCGCCATCCAGGCGAGGCGGTAGGCGAGTTCAAACGGCAAAAACCCCCACAGGATCGTTGCGTCGCCATCGGTCGCCGGTGCCAGATGGGCGACGATCAGCCCCAGTGTCCACAGCCGAGCGACCCATACATGGTGCGCCCGTGTCATGCCGAAGGATGTTCCCCGCTATATTGTTGTACTGACACTTTTTTGAACCGCCGGCGAATCCAGTCGACAAACCGCCTCGCCTCCTGCGGGCGCAAAAATGCGGTGTAGCTGCCGACGGTCAGCGGCATAAACCAAGCGACATACATGAGCGCTTGGATGCCGAGATGCATGAGTACGCCGTAGCCCAAAAACCACTTACGCAGGTCGGGCAGCCTGTTGAACCCGGTGCTCTCCCGCAACCAGTGAAGCAGGACAAACCCGGCAAACCCGACCTCAAACAGGACCACCGAGAATGTCAAAGGGCGTAAGACGTAGGGCTGAAGCGCTGCGAGGGTTGAGCTTGCAACGAAGTGGCGGTTGTAGGGATTTGCCGCGGCGTAGTAGATCGCGGTTCCCGTTTCAGTCCACGCAGGTCCGTCCTTGAGCAGGCCTCCGCCGGTGTAGACCACAGCGAGTTGTAGCTGCAAGATCCTTCGACACCACACGGGGATCGTCCCTCCGCGGCCGCGCCATCGGGCATCGAGGCTGAGCCCCCGGCCGCTGGGGAGCAACATCAGGTAAAACGCGATCGTCGTGTGAAACTGGTCGGGCATCGAGTAGAGCAGCGGATTGCGCCCGACCATGCTTGCCCATACAACAAATGCGACGAACGATGAAACCCGTGTATACAGACCCAAAAGCCACATCACGTGGGCGACGACCCCGACGGCATAGATCGCTTGGACCGCTCCGGGACTGGGTAAAAGAAAGAAGATCGACCAACGGCTGTGGAACGCCTTGCGAGCTTCGGGGCCACTGATCATCGAGGCGTCCGAGAAGTACTCGGCGACCGCACCCACGTGGGTCAGCATGCTGAGTAGGAACACACTGACGAGGACGATGCGAACCAAGCCGAGGGCCGTCGGATCTTCGCGGCCGAGGAGCGTTGCTTGGAGGAAACGGCGAAACCGGCTCGATCTGGGCGGAGATTCATGCACAGCAGCGGAGGCCTTTCCCTGTGGCGGTCTCCGTGGGCCCCTTGCGTGGGAGAGTGCCCGAGACCGCTCGCGTGGGCATAAAAAGTGTAAGTACACAAAAAAATTTCGAATCGACGCTCATTGTCCCATCCGTGCCCATGCGAAGACCGAATCGCCAGACGCCCGCCGACCGTCTACCGCTCGACCTGGACGCGGATTGACTTGCAGGATCACTGATTTTCTCGGCGCGCACGGTCGGCTTCGATCATACCCCGGATCGGGGGAAACCGGCAGTCGATCATCTGTGCAGGTACCTTGCGCAGCTTGGACAACCCCGGAGCTCCGTCCCGTACCTTGTCGGGCGGCATAATCTGACGCGTCCAAAACTCGCTGGTAATCCGGACCGGCGGGGTCCCGTCCTTGCGAGCCTCCCGCACACACACGCCCTTGAGGTACCAGTTGCGATGCGGATTTCTGCGACCGGGCTTGCCTCGGGCGGCGTAAAACTGCCAAATATCGGTACGCCGCTTGGTCCACGCCCAGTGGGTCCCAAACGAGTTTTCAGCCCAAACATACTCGTCGAGAGGTTTGGCAGTCGCGTCCGTGTAGTGACCGGTGATCGCGAGGTAGGTGACAGCATTCGGCGGATTGGGTGCGTACATACCCCAGCGCTGACCGATGCTGATCTTGCGGGCTGCGTCGATGATCGCGATCCCAAACTTCCCAGTGTATTTGGTCGGCAGGGTTGGGGTGATCATCGTGACCACAATGGCGAGCCCGAAGATGGCCTCTAAACCCCGTGCACATGCATGCAACCACGACCGTGGAGACTTTGCCGGATCCTGTGGCGTGTTTATCGGAGGGTGCACGTGTGTACCTCACCCGCGAAGACGCCGGCGGCGCAGTCCCGCGAGGACAAGTCCTGCGAGGGCCCACGCACCAAAGCTCCCACGGGAGTCCGTGGATCGGCAAACACACATCGCGGTCGCCTCACCGCTTTCATAGGCTTGATCGCTGTCACCGTAGCCCTCGGAGTCCGGTGGATCGCCTGGCTGCGGGGTCGAGCCCTGGTCGAGTTGGTCGCTGTCGACACTGTAGACCCGGACCGAGGTTGCGACACCTTCGCTTGTCTGCGTGTTGATCAGCGTTAAGTGCACCACCTGCCCCGGCGCGAGTCCGCGGACGATCAGCTGGTTGCTCTCGTCGACCGTCTGGGCGGCGATCCGCTGTTCGTCCCAATCGCCAGTGACATGAATGATCTCGTCGATATCGGTGGGCAGCGAGGGGTCGCCGTCTTCGTCGTAGGCAGTCAGTGCATATTCAAATGAAATCGGCTCGTCCTTGTACTTGAGCAGCACAAATGCACCGACGGGATTGGTGCTGGGATTGCCAGTGGAGTTCCCGCGCGGCACGAGGTCGAACTCGACGATCAGGTTGTCGGAACCGAGTGGGACCTCGTGGCGCATCTGCATCGGGCCCGGGTAAAACGGGGTCACTCCGGCCGTCTTTTGTCGCAGATACATCGTTCGACCCTCGCCAGCTAGGATTGGATCGGTGATCACCCGCTGGCAATCGTAGAGGCCGCGGGCATCGAACGCGCGGTGCAACTGCTCTAAGTCGGCGTCGTTCCACATCCCGGCCTGGCGACGCTCCTCACCGATTGCCATCACCGCGTGGCTGGCCGTCTCCAAGTCGGCGTCGCGCGGGAGTCGGGTGAGCAACTCGAACACGATCGGATCGAGTTTGTCGCTGCCGATGCGCTTGCGTGCGGCCCACATCGCAGCCATGAACGGTTCGCCATCGTTATGAACCTGGCCGATGGTGTCGTCGGGACAGCGCTTGGTATTCTCGGCGTGGCGGATCTCGGACTTGCCGTAGCTGTCCCAATAGCGGGCTACGTAGTCCCCCAACTCCGGCGAGTCGGTCAGCATGACCGAAAAGTAATCCGCCATCGCCTCGTTGATCCCCCCGGAATCGGCGAGCAAAGCATCGGGTCGCATCCGCCGACTCCCGAGCCCCTGCGGCGTCAGCAGGGCGACCATCCCATGGCCGAGCTCGTGGTAAACGACGTCGCCATCGAGCCCAAAATCGACTTCGGAACCCTGACCGAAGATCATCGTTGGACCGTCTTCGTAATCGCACTCATTGGTATAGTAGGCGTTGTTGAGCGGACCGTAGTCGAGGTCGGGGTAGCTGACGGCGATCTTGGAGTAGCGCATGTTGGCGAGCATCGTGCTCTGCTCACACTTAAACTCCTCGACCCCAAACGTGAACATGTGATCTAAAAACCGCTCTGCATGGTAATACATCGATAATTCGGCGTAGAGGTCATCGCCGTCGATGCTTTCCGAGGGGTAGCGGACATCTGGCAGGGGCATAAAGAAATCGCCGTTGTCGTCGGACACCGCCCGCTGGATCGGGTAACAGTCGCCTTCGTCCCACCACTCGAGGATCTCGTCGGGTTCGTCGAGTTGGCAGTTGAGCGAGCGAACCCTTGCCCCGGTCAGGAACTCACCTGGCCCCTGGGCCGCCACGCCGGTGAGCTCGACTTCGATGGGCACGGGTGTGTGGGCGGGGTTGGTCGGAAAGATCTTCGCTTTGGATGCACGTACATGTTCCCACTCGTCAAGCACCCGTCCACTCGCCGCCGAGACCCATACGGTTTTGCGACTCGGCTCGGCGCCCCCCATCGACAGCGGGATTTCGACTTCGTAGACGAGCACGGGATGCCCGAGGATCAACAGGTAGACCTCTTTGGGTTGTTCCTTGGGGAGGGGTACGGCAGCGCCACCACGGGCCGCAACAGCATATGTATGTGCAATTTGTGCGGCCCTGTCCGCGGTCAACCGGGCCTGTTCGGGCAACAATTGAGGCATCGCAACTGGCAGGGTTTGGTGGAGCACTTCGGGGGCCCCCTCGGGGGGCACATGGACCGTTTCGGTGGCGCCACGTACCGGTAACCCGTGCAGTCGAATCTCGTTGTGGACGAGCTGGCCCTGGCGCGGCGAACCGAGTTTGTACAAGTCGAGCGGAAGTGTTCGAATGGTCAGCCGCTGCAGGGCGCTATCCACTTCGGCCGCCGACACAGATCCGCCTACAGTCGCGACCACAATTGCGACCGACAGGCCCAATCGCCTCGCACATGGATTCCAATTGACTTTGCGCCGCAATTCACCCGGCATAGCCAGATGATACCGCCCGCAGTTCGGCGCGAACACCCGTGGTTTTTCTGGAATCAGAAGTATCTCGTCCCCTGCCCGGCTCGGAGCTCGACCCGGCAACTGCGAAAGATTGCCGCTGTGGACTGTCCTCGGTAGGATGAGAAGAGTGTTGGTCCGACGTAACCAAGGGAAATCTCCCAACCACAGGCCGCGCAGACGGCTTCGGATGCTGGGAACCCTCGGCCTGTGCCTCGCCTTTACCTTCGCCAGCCCAACTTCGGTTTCGCGGGCAGATACACCAAAAACATCCACAGCGGCGGATACTTCGCTAGCGAGGACCCTCGACGGGATCCTCGACAACAGCAAGCTCAAACAGACAGAACTCGGGATCGCAGTTGTCGATGTGGCCACCGGCCAGGCGCTGTACGAGCGAAATGCCGATCGCGGTTTGAACCCGGCGAGTAATGCCAAGTTGGTGACGACCGCGACCGCGCTCGCCAAGCTGGGGCCTGAGTACCGCTATGCGACCCACTTTTACGCTGCGGAGGACACCTGGTCAGACGACCAGATCCGTGGCGATCTCTACATCCGCGGGACGGGCGATCCAACACTGGTCACCGAAGACTTGTACCGGGTTGCCCGCGACCTCTATGCGCGGGGACTCCGGCGAATCACGGGGTCAGTGGTCGTCGATGCGAGTTTTTTCGATGCCGACGGTCTGCCGCCGGGGTTCGATCAAAAAGCGGAATTCGCCTCGTACCGCGCACCCGGTGGCGCGACTTCGATCAACTTCAACACCCACGTGGTGTACGTACGCCCGGGAGTCCGCGCAGGGGCTCCGGCGCGGGCGAGTGTCGAGCCGCCGGTGCCGTGCATTGTGATCGACAACGCAGTGACAACCAGTGCGGGACGCAAAGCTCCGGTCCGGGCCGAGTCTGAGGTCCGTGGAGGAAAGTTGCATATCCATTTTTCTGGCACCATCGGCGAAGATGCCGGGGTTCAGAGTTACCGCTACCCGATCCACGATCCGTCACAGTACGCTGGCGAAACCCTGGCGATCGCCCTGCGGCACGCGGGGATCAAGGTGGACAGCAGCGCGGTCAAGAAGGGGGTGATCCCCAAACGCGTGCAGGTGTTGGCGACCCACCGCTCGCCCAGCCTCGGCACCCTGATCCGCGGCGTCAACAAACACTCCAACAACTTTATGGCCGAGCAGGTGCTCAAGTCGCTGGCCCCGGAGCCGGCGACGGCCGATGCTGCGCTCCAGGTTGTTCGCACCCACTTGGCGGAGTTGGGGATCGCGAGTGAAGGGCTTAGGGTCGGCAACGGATCCGGTCTGTACGACACCAATCGGGTGACGGCGACCCAACTCGCCGGGCTGCTGCGGGCGGCCTACCGCGACCCGCGATACGCCTCCGATTTTGTCGCCTCCCTCCCGATCGCCGGCGCAGACGGGACGCTGCGACGACGGTTGCGCGACGACCACACCAAACGCCGCGTGCGAGCCAAAACGGGTACCTTAAATGGTGTATCTGCACTTTCTGGCTACGCATTTTTAGCTGACGGGCGTGTACTCGCCTTTTCGATCCTGATGAACGGGTTTCCCAAATGGCAGATCGGGATCGCCAGGCGGACGCAAAACGAACTCGTCGAGGGGCTGTTTGCGGCGCTTGAGTCGGCGAAGTAACCGGGTGGTCGCCTCAACAAGCAACCGACCCAAACTCGGGCGATTCGGCGCCTGTGTGCGGAGAATCCCGCCTAACCCTAAAAATTCGTCAGGTTTGGTCCAGAGCATGTTTGTAAATCTTTCAGTGTGCACCCCGATGCACACCCTGGCAACAGGCCTGCAAACCTGGCCGAAATGCCAGATTAAAAAATAGACCCACAACGCTGTGCATGTGCATGCACACTGTGCACAAACGCTGTGTACCAAGGCGGATCTCGACGGCCGCGTACCAGAGAATTTGCCGAGCGATTCCTGGGTTGTTTATTGTTTCGCTGCGGCGGGAGCCGTCTTCTATGCAGCCAGACATCGGCGTTATCACCAATCCCAATTCGAAAAAAAATTGGCACCAACCAAATCGCCGCACGAGCCTTCAACGGGCCGTCGGCAGTCGTGGGATCGTCGTCGAGACCCAAGACCTCGATGCGTTGCCGGATGCGGTCAACCATCTGCTCGACGCGGGGTGCCGCTACTGGGTTTGCGACGGCGGTGACGGTACACTCCACTGGGTTGTCAACACCGGCTACCAACTGATGCGGGCCCGCCATCCCGATCGGCCGATCTCGCAGATCGAGTTGCCGACGATCGTGCCAACCAATGGTGGTACCGTCGACTTTGTAGCCCGAAAAGCTGGCCTCAAGGGCAATGCCGAGTCGATCATCCGCCGCCTCAAACACGAACTCGACCGCGGGCACGACCCCAAAACCGTGGCGATCGATACCTGCCGACTGCACAACCCCGCCGATGATCCGGGCCTCGATCGCATCGGGTTGGCGGCAGCGATCGGTGGTGTTGCATCGAAATTTTTTGATCACTTTTATCAACTTCCCAAGACCCGCGGCGCCCTGGAAATTGCCGGTGTGATCGGTCGTGCCGCCTTTGGCGGGCTGGTCGGAAGTTTGGCGGGGCCGCTGCGGCGGTTGTTTTCGGAACGTATCCAACACTACGTCGAAGATTTCTATGCACCGACGCGGGCGCGGATCGAGGTCGACGGCCATCCGATCGGCGGCGATGCGTACCTGTCGCTGCAGGTCGGGGCGATCGACATCAACCTCGCCGGTGTGGTCCGCTGTTTTCGCCACGCAAAAAATGGTGGTTCGTTGCATTTTCAAGCACTTTCGACAACGCCCCTGGGGATCGTCGCCAACGTGCCTTCCCTGGTGCTCGGGGCTCCCATCATCGGCCGTCACGTGTATGACGACCGCGCGCAGGAGGTCTCGATTGTGGCGACGGCCGACGACCGATTGATGCCGGTGATCGACGGGGAACAGTGCGGGGCCCAGTCACGGCTCGGCCTGTCCTTGGGGCCACGTCTTCAGATCCCGCAACTTCCGAATTGACAGCTGGCATCGATCCCCGTTGCCGCCCGACAACCGCAGGTGCATGATCGGAATATGTGGCGACGCTTGCGTGAGTCGATCGGCCGGCTGCTGCGCCTCGGCAGCACGCCCAACCGCATTGCAGGGGGCTTTACGCTGGGCCTCGGACTGTCGCTGATCCCAATTCCGATTGTCGGGATGCTCGTCGCCCTCGCCCTGGTCCCGGTACTGCGCGTCAATCCGGTGGCGACCTATACGGGCACCGCCGTGGTCAACCCAGTGACGGGAGCTGCGATCTACTTCTTTGAACTTTGGATCGGGATGCACCTGTGCGGGTACCCGCCGCCCCGCTGGTCTGAACTCGCCGAGCTCGACGCATCGGGATGGTGGCATCTGTTTGTCGACCTGCTCGGTCCGTTCGCAGTCGGAGCAGCCGTCACGGCGACGGTTGCGTCGACGCTGAGCTTCTTGCTCGTCCGCGCAGTCGTCAAACGTCTTCAGTTCAGGTTGAGCGCTCCCGATCATCGCACGGAACCAGGGGACGAAGCGCGAGAAGACCCAAACACGAAGTGACGATCCCTCGCGGGTATCCAGGAATTCTCACCCCGTGCCGGGTGCCGTAAAAACTCCCAACGACCACGTCGCACCGCCTCGGCGCTGCCAACCAGGATCTGCAAACCACAGGAGTATGTGCACAAGCACCCCCTGTTCGTTCATATCTGGAGTCAGACGAGGGCCGGTGATATCCTGCCGCAACTTTGGTGCCGCGCCTGCTACCTATTGTCGTTTCTGCCTGCGTTCTGGCGACGTCACTACCGGTGTCCGCTGTCGAACCCGCGGATGTCGATCAGCTGTACGAAGAGGGCAAACAAGAGTACGCACTCTCAAACTTCGGCAAGGCGATCGAAAAATGGGAAGCTGCGTTCAAGCAGTCGGGCAATCCGCTGCTGCTGTATAACCTCGCCCAAGCCTATCGCGGTCGGTTTGGAACCCGGCGCAATCTCGAAGATCTGCGCAAGGCAAAACTTCTCGCCGAACGGCTGCGGGCAGCGATTGCTGACGATCCTTCGCTCGGCGATGCCGAGGAGATCGACAACCTCATCTCCGATATCACCAGCACCCTCGAGGCAGAAGAGAGTCAAACGAACTCTCCGACCGAACCCGAGCCCGAACCCGAGCCTGAACCTGAACCCGAACCTCCTCCTCCAGGGCAGAAATTCCGCCGAGCAGGAATCGGCTTGATGGCCACCGGCGGAGTATTGACGGTGACAGGCGTCGCCTTGGGCGCAGTGTTTGGTCTGCGCGGACGGACCGAACGTACCAATCTGAACATGCTCTACGATCAAGAAGAAGCGCAGGGCTGCCTGTCGATGACCGTGCCGAACGAAGAGTGTAGTGGCATCACAGACGATATCGGGTTGGCCCGAGAAAACGGGAAACGCGCCAATCTCTACATGGGCGTGTCACTCGGTGTGCTCGGGGGAATTGGCCTCGCGTCGTTGATCACAGGTGTGGTCCTGTTCAAGAAGGGGCAACGGATCGACGCGGAACAACCCGAAGATGAAGAGTTCGCGCGCGTCCGCCTCGTACCGACCTTCGGCGGTGTTTCGCTGACAGGCCGTTTCTAACTTCTCGCCAACGCAGCCGCGACATCTGTGTCACGGATACAACTTTGCGTCCGCAACAAATGTGCAGACGACAGACCACAGTTGTGGTCTACAAACCCATTCGAACGCGGGAATGCCCGTGCCTACGCAAAAGTCGCTGAGGTCGATGCCTTCTCTAGCGCGATGTAGTAGGGTTGTCGCGCTCGACGTTTCAATACGCAACAGATGGGGCTCCTGCTCCCCCTTTGAATTTCCATGACTTCTGAGTCGACAAGCGCCGGATCAGAAAGCCGCGACCCGTTGATCGATACGACGGTAGCCGGAAGATACAAGCTGATCGGTGTTCTCGGCCGCGGCGGCATGGGAAAGGTGTACCTCGGCGAACACATTGCCATCCGCAAACGTGTCGCCATCAAGATTCTTCACCAAGCCTACTGCGAACGCCCCGCACTGGTGAAACGATTCCTGATCGAGGCCCGGGCCGCAACTTCGATCGCCCACGAGAACGTCATCGAGATTACCGACTTCGGCGAGACCGACACCGGTGCCGCGTTCTTCGTCATGGAGCTGCTCGAGGGCGAAGAACTCGGCGTGATGCTCCGCCGCGAACGTGTTCTCCCCTGGAGTCGCGTCAGCCGGATCTTGTACCAAATCTGTCGCGCACTCGAGGCCGCCCACGACAAGGGCATCGTCCACCGCGACATGAAGCCGGCCAACTGTTTCCTCATCCAGCGGTCGGGTATCGACGACTTCGTCAAGCTCCTCGACTTCGGCATCGCCAAAGTTGTCCAAAGCGAGGATCCGGACTCGATCGGAGGTCTGACCGAGGCCGGGGCGGTGATCGGGACCCCCGAGTTTATGGCGCCCGAGCAGATCCAGGGTGCCCCAGTCGACAAACGCATGGATATCTATGCCGTCGGCTGCATCGCCTATCGCATGCTGACCGGTCATTTGCCATTTCGAGACAACACCTCGTATGGCACGATGACGTTGCAAGTACATGCAGATCCGGTCCCGCCACGCGACCGGAACCCAGAGGCCAACATCCCCGAACCTGTCGAGGCACTGGTACTGCGGGCCCTCGAGAAAAACCCCGACGACCGATTCCAGTCGATGGGGGACATGATCGCGGCGATCGAGCAAATCTGCAGCGTCGAGGCCAGTCTCAACGCCGAGGCTTCGCAGATGTTGCGGGTCACGACCTCGGCGTCGATGCCCGCCGTCGACCTCGGACGCACCGAGCCCCAGGAAGATTCGAGTGCCAGCACCTCCGCCCCACCGACACCGGTGCCAGGCGGGCACGTCTACGATCCACTTGAAGATGCAATGACATCGCAGCTCGATGCGATGCCAAAAGATGCCGAACCGATCGTCGTCCCCGGGACGATGAACAAAAAACAGCGCCTCATCATCACGGCGCTCGTCGGCCTCGTCAGCATCTTGCTGTTGCTCGTGATCTTCTCGGGCGACGACGAGCCGGAGCCAGAGCCCAAGCCCCCGCCCAAAGTTGTTGTCATCGGCGGCTCGACGACCGACGAGACAACCGGAACAGACACCGAGACGGACACGGACAGCGAAACCGAGACCGAATCCGAGTCCGAATCCGAGTCCGACACGGGTGAGACCGAGCTCATCGACGATTCAGAGCCGACCAAAAAGAAGAAAAAGCGGGTCGGCAAACGCAAAACGCCGAGCTCCAGCAGTGATCAAGACACCAGTAAAATCGTGCTCAACAGCCTCGATTTTATGGAGCGCAGCCGCGGTGTTCGCTCGGTGAAAAAGCGAACCGATGCATGTGCATCCAATGGCTCCGGAACCGTGAAAGTCGAGATCGTTGTGGTCGGGAAAACGGGTCGGGTTTCGCAGGCGACGCCATCCCCTGCAAACGCTCTCGGCCGTTGCCTCGCGCGGTCCGTCAAACGCGCAAAATTCAGTCGTTTCCGGAAGTCGAGCCAGACGTTCACCCACACCTTCAATTTCTGAGTTTCCTTCGTCGCTGCTGCCAAACTTTCGACCGAGCGACAGATGAGAAAAACGCTTGTACGAGGTGTACCATCGCGCGGTGACGATTCACTGCCCGACTTGTCGACGCGAACTCAAGGACGTCCCCGAAGACTTCCCCCACCGCCCTTTTTGCAGCAACCGCTGCAAGATGGCCGATCTGTCGAACTGGCTCGATGAGAACTACAGGGTTTCGCGCCCGCTCGGAGCTGACCTAGCTGACTTTGAGATCACCAACTGACGCGGATGGTTGCAGATGCATGCACCACCCGTGACGCGACCCCTTTGGATATCGCTACCCGACGCAGACAGCCCAATCGAGTTGTACCTACACCGAGGTAGGCAATTTGGACAGCGCCTCGCGCAAGCGCACCGCACCGCGTTGAAGCGTTTGTTCGTCGGTCGCATAACTCCAGCGCAGGTAACCGGGGGCGCCAAACGGAGTGCCGGGCACCGTGGCGACGAGATGCTGTTCGAGCAGCCAGGTCGCCAACGCGATGTCGTCGGCGAATTGCGTGCCCTCGCCGACATGGGCCGCGATGTTGAGAAACAGATAAAACGCGCCCTGTGGTGGCTCGACGGTAAGACCCGGGATCCCAGCAAACGCCTCGAGCATCATCGATCGCCGGGCGGCGAACGCCTCCCGCATCGCCT
>CAZUPD010000025.1:0-20276 GCA_964621785.1 uncultured Nannocystaceae bacterium | reverse complement strand
TGCGGGGCAACTCGGGTGTGTGAGGGCCGCGTGGGCGGCGATCTGTGAGGTTGTCGCGGCACCGGAAGTCGTCTGCCCCTGGATCTTCGCCGCGGCCGATACAACATCGGCAGGTCCAGCCACATAGCCGATCCGATAGCCCGTCATGGCATGGCTTTTGGAAACGCCATCGACCACCACAATCTGCTCAGTCACATCGGCCAAAGCACGAAACGCGCTTGCTTGGACAAATCCGTCGTAAACCAAATGGCGGTAAATATCGTCGCACAGCAACCACGCTTGCGGAGCGACCCGGGCCATCACCTCGCCGAGTGCCCGCAATTGGGCCTCGTTATAGGCGACCCCAGTCGGGTTGCACGGGCTGTTTAAAACGACAAATCGGGTCCGCGGGCTGAGCACCCGCTCGAGATCCTCGGGGCCCAGTCGCAATCCGAGCTCGGGGCGACACTGGACAACCACTGGCTCACCGCCCCCCAATCGCACCATCTCCGGGTACGAGACCCAATAGGGCGCCGGGATGACAACTTCATCCCCGGGTGACAGCGTGACCATCAACAACTCGGCCAGGCTGTGCTTCGCCCCGCACGTCACCAAGATCTCTCCCGGGTCAAACGCCCGCCCGTGAAACGACCGCAGGTCGTCGGCCACCGCTTGGCGCAGGCTGGGCAGCCCGTTGACCGAGGTATAGCTGACCGGGTTGTTGGCGATAAACGCTGAGACCGCATCCGTCACGGCCTGCGGCGGACGAAAGTCGGGCTCGCCGGAGCTAAAACTCAACACGTCACGTCCGCTGGCACTCAGCGTCTTGGCACGGGCCGACATGGCCATTGTGGCGGAAGGGGCTATCGCCGACGCTCGAGCATTTATCGGAAGCGGATGTCTCGTATCCTGCACACCCGATATGTAGCCCGGTTTGGTTGGAGAAGCGACCCCCAACCGTCCGTCGACTGGTACCCTCCCCCACTGCATGCGTCGGATCCACGCCTTTGAGTTTCACGAGCGTTCGGAGTGCCCCGGTGTCATCCGCGAATCGATCGTCGAAACACTCGGCCGCGGGCTGCGTTGGGGGCGAATTTACGATGGTGTCGGGCAGCGGTTTGCCGATTTTTGTCAGCGTGCGAACTGTCGCACCGTGCTCGACCTCTGCAGTGGCACCGGCGAACCGGTCTCGATCCTCCTCGATGCGCTGCGCCGCCGCGGGATGGAGGCCCCGCAATTTATCACCTCGGATCTATTTCCCAACCGTGTTGCGATGCAGCGAGTCGCCAAACGCTGGCCGGGACAGGTCGAGGTCTTGCCACACCCGGTCGACGCATCGGCGGTACCTGGGCATATCGAGCACCAGGCGCGCACGGTCATCAGCGCGTTCCACCACTTCCCGCCCCAACTCGCCGCGAAGATCCTCGCGGACGCCGTCAGCCAGCGCAAGGCGATCTTCATTGTCGAGCCGTGTCCCCGCCGTCTCTCGCGGTTTGCGGCCATGATTCCGGTGCTCGCGATTTCGATGTATATCAACCCATTCCTCGCCGGGTCGCAGCGCCTGCTCAAGGGCCTGCTCACCTACGGAGTGCCGATCGTTCCCGCGTTGGGCCTGTGGGACGGCCTGGTCTCGACTTTTCGTATGTACAACAAACGCGAACTCAAGCAGATGATCTCTGACCTCAGCGGCGGCTACAGGTGGCAATTTTACGAAGCGCCCTTTTTCCCCGGTGGGGTCGCCACGGTCTTTGAAGGCATCCCAGCAGTCCGCCCGGCGTAGCAATCTGCGGATCTCGAGGCGACGCGAGAGCGCAACCACGGACTGGCAACAACAACCTCAATCATCATGACAGATGACCCCGCACGGATCAGCCCCACGGCCCACTACACCGGTGAGGTGTGGCGGCGCCACCATCTTTCACCCCCCGCGTTTGGCACCCGCTTCGGCGCCGGTCTATTTACCGCGACGGCGCCTGTGATCGGGATTCTCGCGCGACTCACCCGAGGTGTCACCCTCGAGAGGATGTTGCTCGAGCGTCACCTGCTGGTGGACGATCTACTTGCACAGGCAATCGAAACCGACGGGGTCTCACAGGTGCTCGAGCTCGCGGCCGGGATGTCGGGACGTGGGCTCCGAATGCTCCAGCGCTACGGAGATAGGGGCCTGCGATATGTCGAAACCGATCTCCCCGGGATGGTCGTCCGCAAACGCCAAGCGCTCACGCGGGTGCGCCCGCGGCCGGGCGATGCCCACCAGCTCGCCAAACTCGATGCATTTACAATCAAGTCTCCCGACAGCCTCGAAGCGGTGGTCCGGTCGCACCTCGACCCCGACAAACCGACAGCGATCATCAGCGAGGGCCTCCTCAACTACTTTCCGCGCTCGGCCGTCACCGAACTTTGGACCCGGCTTGCAGCCCTGCTTGCGACATTTCCCAGCGGGCGCTACTTCTGCGACCTCCACGTCGCCGACGAGACATCCGCCTACTGGCCGACACGCCTGGCCCGTCGTGCGATCGGCCTGTTCGCCCGGGGCCATGTGTATCTACACTTTGATACGGCAGCCGTCGCACACAGGGAGCTCATCACCGCAGGATTTACACAGGCTGAACTCCTGCGCCCACAGGACCACCTCGATCGAATCGGACTGTCGCCGCGTACGGGTCCGGGGATTGTGCGAATCGTCGCCGCCCGTGTCGGGAACGCATCGGGATAGCTCTCCTCCAATCCTATCGAAGTAGCGAGCTGGAACACCCCGCTTTGACCGCGCCAGGCCGACGACGACTGCCAGCTAGCGCAGAGGATCCACCCCAGGCAGTGCATTGCAGGTATCCAGGATCCACCGCTGGATCGCCAGGTAGGGCGAGGCATAGGCGACCTTGGAACCCCCTTTGAGATCGTGGTCGAGCCTCGCCAACCCGGCGTAGGCGGCCCGCAACCGGTGGGTATCAAAGCCTCGAGCCTGTTCCCGCAGTTTTTGCACAAGATAGGGGTTTTGCCCGTCGAGCCCCCTGCCCTGGTCGTGGAACTTGGCCGCGAAGATCAGGCGGATTTGGCGGGCGAGCATCACAAACAGTCGCAGCGCGGTGCCGGCATCCTTCTCACCGGTCGCAAAAAACTGGGCCAACACTGCGAGTGCAGTGCGGGCATCTCCCTGGCCGACAGCATCTGTCAGCTGAAAGATATTGGCCTCGCGCGTGTGGGCCACGACAGCTTCAAAATCGTCGCGCCTCAACTGCCGGCGATCGGCGTAGAGCTTGGCGCGTTCAACCGCCGAAGTGAGCTCGCTGCGACCGGTCCCGATGGTATCGACGAGCCACGCCGCGGCATCTCGATCGACTTGTACCTGCAATCTTTTACCTTCACTCACGACATAGGCGATCGCATCGCGATCCTTGGCGAGCCCCGTAAATTTGTAGGTACGACCACTTTTTTCGGCGGCTTTGACGAGTTTGGAACGCGCGTCGATCTGCGACCCGTAGATGACAAACACCGTTGAGGGACACGGATCGGCGACATATTTGACGATCGCATCAACGGCGGCATCTCGACTCGAGACCGGACCATCATCATCGCCGCCGCGGCGATATTTGCCGAGTTCGTCCGGATTTCGCAACTCGACTAGGCGGTACTCCGACAGCATCGGAACCTGGACGCAGGCGTCGAGGACCTGCTTGGCTTCACGGACATCCGACCCGTCGAAACGGTCGTAGTTAAACGCCTCCATCGACTGCGCCGTGGCATCGTCCGGCGGAATCACCTTGGCCCGGATCGCCCTGACGGCCCGGCGGATCGCATCGGGTTCCTCGCCGTGCAAAAGGTAGACGTTCGCCAGGTCTCCGCGGGCGACGGCTGCTTCGAGCTCCTCGAGTGGATCCCCCTTACTTGTAGATGCACGCCGCGGACTCACACGCTCCCCCGTTCGAGCACGGCCACGGTTTCGATTGCAGACGTCATGGGCATCAGGTCGAACACAGTAGCACGTCGGAGGTGAAATCCGCGTCCACACAACAGTGCGATATCTCGGGCCAAGGTCGCCGGGTCACAGGAGATATAGACGATCCGGAGTCGCGTGAGTCGAGCGATTGCATGTGCAACAGATTTGCCGAGTCCACGCCGCGGGGGGTCGACGACAGTGACATCAAACATCGGACGCGAGGATTGATCTGCGAGCTGGGGAAGCAACCGCTCGGCATTTCCCATGCGGACGTCGATCGATCCCACCCCTGCGATTTGTCGGAGGTTATCGACCGCCTCGGGTACACTCTCGACCGCTACGAGGTGACCCTTCGCGGTACCGGCGGCGGCCAGGGCCCGGGTAAAATTTCCACTGCCGGCATAGGCTTCAAGGATGCGTTGTCCCGCCGGGGAAGCAACTTCTTGCACGTGTTCGACCAGGGCGTGGTTGACTTGCGCATTTGCCTGGGCAAACGAAAAGGCACCTGCACGCACCGGAGGCCACTCCTCACCACCATCGATCTCCAGCCGAGTTTGACCAATTTCGACACGTGTATCTGCGGACCGCAGTTCGATCCCGAGGAGGTCATTGTCCACCAGGGCCTCACAGGCTGCTGGCAATCCGCCATCGAGCTCAACACCTGGGAGCCCGATGACACTGCGTGTACCATCGGTCAGGCCGACCACCGAGCCGGACCCTGGCAGGTCGGATGCAAGTGTACGTACACGGTTCATCGCCGCAACGAGCTCAGGGACGAGCACGGGGCAGCTGGGGAGGTCGACGATAGATGACGCTCCCCGGCGGCGAAACCCGAGAATCAGCTGCCCATCGGCTCGTTTGTGGTAGTGCATGCGAGCCCGCCGGCGATAGCCGAGTCCAGTCGCGCAGATGGCCGGATGAACATCAATTTGTGCCTCACCGTTGTCAAACCGCCGCAACTGGTCGGCCACAATCCCGCGTTTGAGTTCCGCGGAATGTCGGGGATCGACGTGCTGCCAATTGCATCCGCCACAGGTCGCTGCCCGGGGACACGGAGGATCGACCCGTGTCGACGCGGGCGCGACAACCTGTTCGAGCGCCCCGCGGATGAAACGTCGATGTACTTGCAAGCTTTTTGCATGCACAACTTCACCCGGTAGCGCCCCGGCAACAAACCACACTTTTTCGTCCACACCAGCCTGTGGACCGCGTCCGACACCTTCTCCCCCGTGGGCGAGCGCATGGATCCGGAGAATCGCCGACAGCTGCCCGTCGGTTGTCTCGCGTGCGTCGGTCGGAAGCTGGCGATTTCCGGCGCCGCCTGCTTGCCCCCGGCCTGCTCTTCCGCGCCGAGAACGTCCGCCGGAGACTTGCCTACGACCCTTCCCGTGACTGCGGATATCGCCGTCGTCCCCCGCCATGAGCGCGGACGATACTCGAGTCACCGGCCGACTTCCACCGCCGACGGTCGTCCCGCATGCTTGATGCGGTACGATTCGGATCGAGGTGAGCCGCATTCGAGTGATACACCAGTTGGTGACTGTGTGGGGCGTGATGTTGTCGACCCCGGCCCTCGCACAACCTTCGGAACCTGTGGATGCGCCGACCCAACAAGCGCAACCGCTGTTGGTGTTCATGATCGATGTCGCCGAAGACCTCGACATCGCCCGCCAAACAGTCGAGGCACTTCGTCTCGAACTCGCAGGCGTGCCGGCAAAGGTCATCAAGGAGCCGGTGTTCCTCGCCAGCGGCGCGCTCGAACTGCGGGTGCGACGAGCCTCAGTACTCGCCAAAACACACGGGGCAATCGCAGTCATGTGGCTCGATGAACAGGAGGATGGCAACCTCGCTGTGTTTGTGTTCGACCCCAGACGGGCTGCACCAATCCGACGTACCGTCCCGCGCAGCGAAGGTCCGGGGGCTGTTGAGAATCAGGTCGATGCAGTTGCAATGATCTCGCGGGCCTCTGTCCAAGCGCTCGTCGACGGTCAGGAACTCGTCTCGGAAACGGAGCCCGAACCGGAACCCGAGCCCGAACCACAAGTGACGCCGCTCCGCACGCCCCATCAGCAACCGAGACGGGTCACCCCGACACCGCAGCCCGAGCGAAAATATGGCTATGCAAGATTCTCAACGAGCTATCTAGGCAACAACTACGCCCCGTCGGTACCGTGGCAAAACGGAGTTCATCTCGCCCTCTCGTGGCAGGTGCGTCGGGGATTTTATACGGGCGTGGGCTACTACGCGTCCGGGCCCATGGGAGTCGAGCACAACCTCGCCGGCGCCCAGTTTGTCACCGGCCTGATCCGCCGTCACCCGATCGATATCCATGTCGGCTACCAGCACCTATGGGGAAAAATCGGGCTCGAAGCTGAGCTCGCCGCGGTCCTCGACCCGGTGACCAAGGAATTTACGGTGTACTGCGACGAAGATGTGGCTGGGCCGGACGAGTGCGAGTCGGTCAACACGACGATGCCATTTCAGATCAGCCTCGACTCGGTCAACACGGCCTACGGGGTCGCGCCGCGGCTGCGCTTTGTGTTTAAGCCAGCGGCGAATATCGTGCTCCACGGCGGCGCAGGTATCGATGTATTTACACGATCAAACCACGAGCTCGTCTGCGACGACCCCGGGACACCGTGCTACCCGCTACGCGAATTGTTGCTCGCCCCCCGCATCGTGCGATTTGTCCTCGTCGCCGGGTTCCAGTTTTTGATCTAGTCGGTCTCGCCCCCGCGGTAGCGCATCGCAATCCAGACCATCAAGCCGATAGCAAATGTCTGACGCACCAACGAGAGCAGGTACAGGCCGGCATGGGCGGCGGGAGGCGGCTCAAAACTCGTGAGGAACCAAGCGAGGCAGATCAACGCGATCGTGCGACGTTTTGTTGTACCTGCACCGAGTAAAACCAAAACCCAAGTCCACGCGACAAACACATAACCGGGTGCGGCTGGACTGCGCAACGACGCGAGGCCGAGGAGCGCCAGCCAGATCGAAACTTCGCAAAGCCGCGAGAGTCCGACCCGTGCCCCCGCATAGAACGCAAGCGCGAGGACCCCCAAGGAATAGGCCCACGACCACAGCGGAGCCTGGTTCCACGGATCTTCAACAAGTCCGAGGACAGCGAGTTTAAACGGGACCGCAAAGATCGAGTAGTTCGACAGCACCGCATCGCGCCGGTCGAGCAGGAAGTCAAACGCGCGCCCGCTGGCAAGTCGGGGCAACTCGTAGTCGACAAAGCTGGCCGTCACCTCGGGGCCGATGAGCACAAGCGAGGCGATCAACAGCACGATCGACCAGACGACGGTCCAGATAACCGCACCCCACCTCCGCCGCACAAGCAGATAGGCCCCGAGCACCCCCGGGGATATCTTGGCGAGGGTGACAAACGCCAACAGTCCTCCACCGAGGGCGTTACGATCGTGTGCAAATGCAATCATTCCCAAGAGCGCAACCGCGACGAGGGCGACATGGACGTTGCCCATATGCAAACACACCAACCACGGCAAGGAAATCCACACCGCGGGAATCCATGTGACCGCCCGCGAACCGGCACGCCCACCGATGTGAAACGCGACGACCACGGTCGCCAACAGGCTCACCAACCCACACAGGCCGAACCAAATCGTACGCAGGCGCAAATAGTTGTCGGTGATGCCGAGCAACGCCCGCGGTAGCAGTAAAAAAGTTGGGGGGTAGGCGTAGCTATCGAGCGTCAACGGACCGACATCGATAGCGAGGTCGTCGGGCAAGACCTGGATCATCGACTGGTCGTCGCGGATCTCAATGTCGGGCACGTGTGCGACGTGATAGGGGTTGGGCTGGCCGTTGCGGGTGAGAACGGCCGCGTGCACATAGGCGGTTGAACAGGCGTGACGCTCGAGGAACTCCACACCGGGCATCAGGGAGAGATCCTTGCGTTCGACGTCCCCCAAAAACCCACCGATCCGGGCTGTCACGATCACCGAACCCGCCGCGAGGACCAACCACCCACGGGCCGCCCAACGTTTGCGCCGAGCAAGGCCATCGAGACCGGCAGGAAGTTGCTGATGCAGGTAAACCAGGCACCTGTGATTCGACCAACTGAGCAACGCCATGCCCGCTGCAAAGACGATTCGTGAGACAGTTGCGTCTGGGAGGGCGAAACCGACGATCCCGCCGATGAGCGTCATCCACCACTCAATTTTCGTTGTACGCCCGCGCCGCACAAGTGCGAGGACGTTGACTGCAACAATCGCACACCCGACTCCGCCGATCAGGGACGTCGATGTATGTGCATGGGGAGTGGCGACGCGGACCAACGCCCAAAGTGTTTGCATGGCCATCGGCAGTGCGATCGCCATGACCCAGCCCGCGAGAACCCAGCGCTCGTAGGCACCTGTGGTCGTCTGCGAGTTTGCAACCTTTGCCGTCACGCACGGACGTTTTACCGACCAAAGACCGATCGAAAAACCCCGCTTGCAAGTCGATCAGGCGCGGAACTCACGCACCCTTATCACGACCAACACGCGAGGTCGCGCACGACTAGCTGAATCCATATTGGGAGCACGAAGAGCATAAAACGTTCGGAAAGTCCTCAAACGAGGCAGAATTTCTGCCAACGCGCAGGAGTGATCTCTGGTGCGCGGTTCACACTTTTTTGGTGGTCCGCTGGCGTATCCACGGCCTAGAATGGCTTCTTAATCTTCTTGGGTTTCTTGAACTTGTCCGCGGCCTTACCGGCCTTCTTCATGGCATCGTTGGCAGCTTTTTTGGTGTCGTCAACTGCCTTTTTGCCCTTCTTGACTGCTCCGTCGACGGCTTTTTTTGCCTGCTCTTTGGCTTTGGCGGCCGCTTTGTCGAACTTCTTTTTGGCCTTATCAAACTGTTCTTGGGCCTTGGCCGCGGCGTTGGCAAGTTGTTCCGAGATGTCCGGAGCGCCAGGTTTTCGGAACACCAAGGTCATGCGGTCGGACTCACCGATCTCTAAGAACTTGTCCTTGTCATTGGGATTACCCGCCAACACCGGTGGTAGTGCCCAAACCCCCACGCGGTAGTCCTTCGTGTCCTTGGGGTTGGCATTGATTTCGGAGCGCTCAACCAACTCAAAACCAGCAGCCTCGGCAACCTCAATGACATGTTGCTCTGGGATATAACCCTTGCGCGCAGCTTTGTTGAGTGGCGTGTTCTCGTCGGCTCGGTGGGTGACAAGTCCAAATCGTCCCCCAGGTTTGAGGGCGGTGAACACAGCTGCCATGATGTCTCCCTCGGTTTTGCTACGCCACCAAATGTGCGAGTTTCGAAAACTAACGACGAGGTCGACGGATTCATCCGGCGCTATTTTGTATTCCCCCTGCTTGACAACAACTGGCTTGACCGACGCAAGCGCCTCAGAATCGGCGAGGTATGCTTTGAACTCTTGAGCAAACCTTGTCCGGGGATCTTTTGGGTTGCCTTCTGGATCATCGATGGTGACAAAAAGTTGCCCGCGTTCGGCAAGGACGGGTGCGAGGATCTCGGTGTACCAACCCGGTGCGCCATTGATTTCAACAACGGACATCTCTGGTTGGAGACCGAAGAACTCGAGGGTCTCGACAGGATGACGGTATTCCTCGCGGCCGCGATTTTGCTCGGCACGGTGGTCTCCCTCGATCGCTTTGGTGAGCAGCTCGTGGGTTGTCGGCTGTGGAGGCTTGGGCTCTTCGGGTAATGGCTCTGGTTCGGGCTCTGCTTTCGTCTCGACCTTTGCGGAGATGGCCGTATCGAGCTTGACCTTGGCACATGCACCCGTACCTGCGAGTGACACCAGCAGTAGGCTCGTAACGAGGGGCGAAGGTTGGGCGAACAACTTGTTGGTTTTCATCGTGGAAATTTTCAGGGCTTGGGTGGGCGAAACCCACTGGAGGATGTGGATGCGGCGGCGCCCAAGGACACCGCCGTCGGAATCTGCGGAGCGGCTGACTACCCCTTGGTCCAGACCGTGGACCCACCACCTGTGCGCTTGGCTGCTTTAAGCTGCTTCTCGAGCTCCGCAACTTTCAGGTTGAGTGTCGTAATTTCGTCGTTGGCCTTGGTGATTTGCTTGTCCTTGACAGCGTGGGTGGCCTTGGCCTCTTTTTCAGTGGTCTCGACCTTGGTTTCGGCCTTTTCGGCACGTTTGACTGCGACGGCGAGCTTCTCCTTGAGCTTGGAGGTGTCCTCCGAGCGTTTGGCTTGCACAGCTTTGGTATCGACCTGGACGCCGTTGGGAAGATCGGAGGCGTCCATGTGCTTGCCAAACATGGCACTCGGGTCACCCCCGTCGGCTTCGATCCGTTCCTGGAGCTTGTTGACGATGTCGGGATTTGCCCGGCTTTGAGCCTTCAGTTCCCCCGAGATGAACTCGTTGAGCGCTGGGTTCCCTCCATCGGCAGTGGAGATTTTGTC
The DNA here is from genome assembly GCA_964621785.1 of uncultured Nannocystaceae bacterium. Classification (GTDB taxonomy): domain Bacteria; phylum Myxococcota_A; class Polyangia; order Nannocystales; family Nannocystaceae; genus JACKDW01. Next base: position 9,955 of record CAZUPD010000025.1, on the reverse strand, counting down.
CAGCTGTTGGAGCATCCGAGCCATGTCCTCTTCGAGCTTGGCTGAAGAGGCGGCATCGTCGATGGACTGAAACATCGAGACGCCAGTGGCGAGGAGGATGAGTGCCGACAAAATCGCGGCCCACTTGATCGGCCGCGAAGTGTCGCGCTCCATCCAGATACCAACAATAGAAGCGAGGCCAGCGATGAAGAGCCCCGTGAGAGCAATGAGGAGTCCTGTTCCGAGATCTGACATGGGCGTAATTGCGAGCTGTATACTGCCGTTACAAACGCGCTTCAAGAGCTATAGCGAACCATTGCTTGTGCGTATCCGCTCGTATTGAGAGGGCGATTTTTTAGCGGAACACCTGAATAACACTCTTCTTTAGGCACATCCGGTTGTGTCATTCTCCAGTTGTTTGAGTATGTATACTTCCGTGCCGGCGCTATGTTTATAGTGGCCGAATCTAAACACAATTGTAGTGGGTTAGTTGACGGCTCGATGTTGACGGTTCGTGGACCACGTTCCGCTCGAACTTCAGTTCCCGCTCGAGTCGTGCACGGAAGACGTCGATAATTTCATTGATCGTACATGTAAGTGGACCAACCAGTCGGGCACTTCGATCGAGCTGCGGGCCGGGCGGGCAGCAATGGCGATCGCCCTTCCGTTGAGCGATCGCCATTTCCAAAAAGCGATGCTTCTACACATGAAGATGCAAACATCAAGATCTCGTATCCACGGCTGCTAGCCGGCAAGGGCGTAGATCACAGCCGCAGCCACAGAGAGACTTACGAGCGCCGCAACCATCATCAGGTTGCCTGATGGCTGTGCTGCAGGATCGAGCGCTGGCGCGTGGGTCTGGCTGCGATCGATCTTCATATGAAGAAGAAGATCCCCGTTGGGACCTTCGGGACTCGCTTCCCCTTCCCCGCGCATCCGCAGGGCAGCCCCATCGGGAAATTGGTCGGGAAGATGGACGGTGAGCCCAGGTCCGTGAAGGCACGCGCGCCGCACCTGTTCGCCGTGGCACGGCAGGGATACAGGCACTTCGATCTCAACCCCATCCGTACAACCGAGCGCCCAAGCGGGGACCTCGACATCCGCATGTAGGTCGCGCCCGCGCTTTCCCGACGATTGGCCCTGTTCGTAGATCGACCCGAGTTCAGCCACGGGGCGCAGTGTACCGCTGAACCGCAGCAGTCCACAGTTGCAATTCACGGGAGCCCAACGGCTTGGACAGCGCGCCAACGAACACCCCGCAGCACGCGCTTTCACGGCAGGTACGAGGTCTTTCACTCGGCAGCTCCGCCGCATCCCATGGCTCACAATCTGGCGAGAATCAGGAAATTTTTGGGTTCTGATGTAACCTGTTACTCGGCCTAGCGTTCTGTCGACGGGCGAGGTACCTGCACACGCGCAGGTTCACGTCTTCGCTCGGCTCCGTTTCAGCCCATTTCCCCATTTCTTTTTCAACCTCGCGCGACGAGCTTTCAGCGACTCGCGCCGATCAACAGACCAGGACCATGCTCAAACATCTTGATTCCATTCTTGCTGCGGTGGCTTTGACCACCGGATCCCTTGCAGCCGTCGGTTGCGATTCGGGCGACGGTGACACCGACGACACGTCCGGCGAAACAACTGGAACCAGTGCCGGCTGCCCCGGTACTTCCGCCGGTTGCCCAGGTACCTCCGCCGGCTGCCCCGGAGCTGTCGACGAGGACATGATCCTCCAAGAGGTGATGGCCTTCGACGCCGGTAGTTACACCAAGGTCAACCTCAACCCCGAGAACCCCACCCAGCACGCTGCCACCGAAGTCGACATTTGGGTCCCCAACGATCTGACCGGAGACTACTACTCCATCGATCCCGCAGATTACGCGTCCGCCAATGTCAGCTTCGCCGAGGGCACGATCCTCATCAAGAAACACTTCACGGATGGAGCTGGCGACGGCTGGACGGTGATGTACAAGGCCGGCGAGGGTTACAACGCTGACGCCGGTGATTGGTGGTGGGGCCGCGTGGATGAAGGCGGGACGTACCTCGTTTCGGGCGTTGTCGACACTTGTATTGGTTGTCACTCGGTGGCTGGCGACCCTGCGGATTGGGTCCGCGGGATCGCGGCCGAAAATCACGCCGGTTAATCGCAACCGACCCAACTCGCCGGGGCCGTGTATCTACATCAGATACGGCCCCGGTTGTTTGATCCAGGCATCAGTCGACGCGTACGTGCCTGCCGACACTCGGGAATTTTGCGCATTCGCGGTGCGTGCGTCGTCCCGGGTACAGTTGCCGAGTATGCGAAAGCTTTCCTCCAAGCGCGTCGCGGCGATCGTTGTGGTGCTCGCCCTACTCGCACTCGCTGTTGTTTCGCTCGCCACTTCGTCCCCCGACCTGCGAAAGCTCGCGGCGCGAACAGAACTCGTCGAACTCTCGATCGACGACGCGAACAACTACTGGCCACTCGAGGGGTTTGTCCGCATGGTTCCGCCGGTGCGGTTGCCCTCGGCGAGCCCGACACGCGACCAGATCGAGATTTGGATCCGGATACCCGACGACGGCGTCATAGAAATTGTAGATACACCTGATGGCGAACGGTTGTTGTTTCCCCCGGGGACGATCGCCGACCGGGTCGAGTTTGTCGGCGAGGGTGACAAACGCTTTGTCGGAGATGTCCGCGGGACCCGGTTTGGCGACAACGGCCACCAGCGGTTTCGCATCCTGCGTCCCCGGCGTCCGAGCCCCGATGCTTCGCTGTGGGGGTTTGAATGGGTCCGCGGCGACAGGGGACAAAAGCGAGACGTCGACACGCGGATGATCGCGTTTTTGGGGGACACTCCCCCGGGGAAAAACATGTTGCCCGAGGCCCGGGAAAAATACTTTCGGTGGTTTCGTTCGATCAGCGACTGTGCCGGCTGTCACCCCGCAGGCAAACCGACGAATGCCAGCCCACGGGCCCGCGGGATGCCCAACCGAGCAACCGACGCAAATGGGATGTACACCCCCGCCACGATCTTCTCCGATGAGATCGCCCTCGAGGCCTATCGCCCCCACGATCGCAACCGCGACGATCCCTTGATCGAATACCGCTGCCCCAGCGGTGAGCCGACCGTCGAGCCCGGGGCACATGTGTCCTGTCCAAATCACGGGGTCCCGACCGCGTTTTACGACCTGCGGGCAGCCCTCGATTCCGAGGCAGAACACGCGCACGCAGTCTGTCGAGCGCGAAAATACCTGTACACGCACCTTTCTGTGCAGGCCCGCGAGCGGGTTTCAGAAGCGATGAGAATTTGCGAGCGACAACCGCATATGTAGAAGCGATCCGCGGTAAATTCCCCCACGGACACAAAATTCCCCCACAGGGTGCAGCTTGGAGTACTCTCGCGGCCACGGCACCCCAGTGCCCCGACGGGAAAACATCATGATTAAGAACCTCGACGCTGTTTTAACTGCAACCCTCATGAGTACCGCTTTGCTCGCCATGCCTGCGTGCGACGATGGCGACAAGGGTACGGATACGGACGACACCACCACAGGTACTTCCGCCGGCTGCCCCGGTACTTCCGCTGGCTGCCCCGGCACCACCGCCGGCTGCCCCGGTACCACCGCTGGCTGCCCCGGCACCACCGCTGGCTGCCCCGGTACCACTGCTGGCTGCCCCGGTACCACCGCCGGCTGCCCCGGTACCACCGCTGGCTGCCCCGGCACCACCGCCGGCTGCCCCGCGCTTCCGCCTGATTCGGCACCCACCCCCTCCTGCGAGGACGTGTGCAACAAGCGATTTGAGTGCGGTCTGTCCAACGGCGACGGGTTCATCCGCTGCCAGGACGATTGCCTGAGTGAAAAGGCGACCAACACAGAGCCGAGCCCAGAGATGCTCGACTGCATCCTCGGCACATGCGACGAACTCGATGCATGTTTGAGCACATTGAGTGCGGGCTAACAATCCGATACCCAACCATTGGACGCGCGGGCACGCGTGATACGCGACGCGCGTTCAAGGTTGATGTGCATCTACAACCACAGCCGACCCCCAAGCCGTTCCGGCTCTCACGGTAGCGACCACTCATGGAACATCACGCTGTGAATGCGTCGCCCCCATACAAACGCCCCGGTTCTGACAAGATCCGGGGCGTTGGTATTGGGCTGCGTCGCCCACACTACAACGACATTTTAAAGACGACGCGACAACTCGACTGGTTGGAGATCATCCCCGAGAATTTCATCGGATACGGGGGCCGCCAACTCGATATTTTGCGCCGTTGCGGCGAAAGCTGGCCGATCGTCAGCCACGGCGTCTCAATGTCGATCGGCGGACCCGATCCGATCGATCCCCAGTTTCTCGACCAACTCCGGGATCTTCTCAACACCATCGATCCACCCTACTTCACCGACCACATGTGTTTCTCGGCGATCGGTGGGGTCAACTTCTACGACCTGCTCCCACTACCGCGCAACGAAGAGGCCGTCGCCCATGCGGCCACGCGTGCGTTAGGCGTCCAGAACCACATCGAACGCCCGTTGGCCCTCGAGAACATCTCGTACTACGCCTCGATGCCCGGAAGCGAGATGTCCGAAGGAACGTTTTTAACCCGGATTCTCGAGGAGGCGGACATCGGACTGATGCTCGATGTCAACAATGTGTATGTCAATGCAGTGAACCACCGCGAAGATGCCCTTCAGGCCCTGTGTGAACTACCGCTGGCGCGCACAGTTCAGATCCATCTGGCCGGCCACATCCGCGATGGTGACATTGTCCTCGACAACCACGGAGCCCCGGTGATCGACGAGGTCTGGGAGCTGTACCGCGAGGCCCTGCGCCGGGTCGGTCCAGTCCCGACCTTGATCGAGTGGGATACCGATATTCCCCCCCTCGACGTTGTCCTCGACCAAGCCGACCGCGCCCGCGAAATTATGCGCGACGTGTGTGGCCCGGAGTCGGTCCCATGAGCCTCACCGATTTCTTTGCTCATACACAAAAGCTGCTACTCGGGCAGATCGATGTACAGACATACGAACGCACGCTCGGCCACTGCAGCTCGGGCCCGCATCGACTGCAGTACTACCGCACGCTGATCCGTCGCAACATGATGAAGGTCCTGCGCGACATGTACCCGAGCGTGCGGGCGAGGTATCTGCAACAGCACCCACATGGCTGGAGTGACTTGGTCGACGAGTTTACGGCCGCCCATCCGCCCCCGGCCCATTGGGATCCAAACCGCTTTGCCGAGCCATTTGCCGACTTTTTAGCGAAAAAGCGCCAGGCGGATCCCACGTTGCCCGCGGACCTCGAACAGCTCGCCGACTTTCACTGGACTGAATTCCAGGTCTTCTCAGCGTCCCAAACGTGGTCCGAAGAGCTCGGCCCTGATGGACTCGAACATCGTTTGTATGTACGACAATACGAGGGGAAGATTCCGGCATACGCCCGCGAGCTCGTGCGCGACCCGTCGGCGCAGCCACCCGAGCCAACCCCGACGCCGGCCCTGATCTACCGAAACCTGCACACGCATCAGTTGCAGGTGTTTTACCCCAACGTCCTCGCGCTCCTCGTCCTGTCAAAACGCAGCGGAAAGCAGCTACCTGACATCCCCGGGCTGACACCAGAAAACCTTGAAATTGCCGAAAAAAACCTGGTAGAGCGTGGCATTCTGACGCGTGAGGACACCAAACAAAACTGACGTAAACTCACAAGCTCTGACAGTTCAAATTCCCCACATTCCGCAACTCTAGTTGTAGCGTCAACAACATGCGTTGCGGGATTGTCGGTACAACAATTAGTTTGGTTGCCATCGGATGGTTCGGTGGTTGCAGTGGCATCGAAGAGGAAATGGGCATGACCGGAGGTGGGCCGGGCATTGTCTCGATCACCAGTGGGAACACGTCGGGCAATACCCAGGGTACTGAGGCCAGCGCGTCCGATTCAGACGGAGGTGAAACCGATGACTCCGGATTCGACAGCACGTCGGGGATGGGTTCGACGACCATCAAGTTTGACATCGGAGGCCCCCCGGAAACAACGACCAGTTCGACGACCGAGGATCCATGTGCCAACACAGGAACCGAAGGTTGTAGTTGCAGCATTCCCGAGCACACCCCCTGCGACAACGGACCCGATCCATTCAAAGCGATGGGGATCAACTGTCCGGGCGAGTTCCAGGTCAATACCTCGACAGAGGGGTCGCCCGAAGGGATCGGTGTACGCACAAGCTTTGGTGCCAACGTGGTCTTCAACCCCCGCGAAGGTGCATCCTACGCCGTCATCGGCAGTGGCAAGGTCATCGAACTCGACATTCAAACGCCGCCCGGGGATCCCGACCTCAGCCCGACCAACTGCAACGATGACCTCGGACCCTACGACAAGGGCCAGACCCTACCTGCCCCGATCATGACCAACAACGTCGGGGGCGACTGCACGCAAAACATGGGCCTGCTGGGTACGGGTGACTGCTCCAACACCATCCAAGGGCAGTTCAACCAGGGCGGGAGCGCCAACGACTACACCGAACTGCGCTTCACCGCCCAGGTCCCGCAAGATGTCACTTCGTTCAGCTACGACTTTGCCTTCTTCACGACAGAGTGGCCGGCCTACGCGGGGTCAAGCTTCAACGACATGTACATCGGTTGGCTGACCTCCGAGCTGTGGACCGGCAATATTTCGTTCGATCAAAATGGCAATCCGATCTCCCTCAACGCCGGGTTCTTGGCCTACCAAGACAACGGGGCCAACCTCCCCGAGTTTACTGGGACATGCATGCGTCAACACGCCGGGACCAAGTGGCTGCAGTCAACGACAGGCGTCGTACCGGGCGAGACGATCACGGTCGTGTTTGCGATCTTCGATCTTTCCGACTCGATCCTCGATAGCTACGCGTTCCTCGACAACTTTCAGTGGGGCTGTGAGCCCTCCGGTCAGCCGAGCACAGAGCCCATCGGATAGGCAGCCCGGGGAGATTTCCCGACGCGTCAGCGATGCGAGGCAAATCAAAAAACCACGGACGTACCGGACCGCGCACGACGCGATAACTCGCCCGATCGAACCTGCCCATTGACATCCCCTAGCAGCCCGTGGTGTTTCTCGCATGTTGCCTCGCGTGAACGAATTGCCGCCATCGGGTGTCGGGAAGTACAGCTTTGATGCCGAAGCTCGATGTCACCAAAATCGCGAACCGAGGAGAAAATCCACAACCTGCCAAAGTACGGTAGCATCCCAGGGCTGCACCCCTGATCGAGGACGTCCATGCCGCTCAAACCTACGAACGAAGAAGACGCCTATTTCAAGCAACAGGAACTCGAGCTGCGCGAGAAGATGCGGCGCCGGATGGCGAAAGCTGCCGGTGAGCTACAAGGCCGCGGTCCGAGTGAATCGGAAATTTCCCAGCGAATCCATGCCCTCGGGTTCAGCGGGGAAAATGCCAAGGTCTTCGACATCCTCCCACTCGTCCACGTGGCCTGGGCCGATGGGTCGGTCTCCCGGAGAGAGCGAGGGTCAATCTTCGCCCTGCTCGAGCGCCGCGGGATCATGCCGGGCAGCGAACCGTTCAGGGTGATCGAGAGTTTGCTCGAGGAGCGACCCTCGAAGGAGTTTCTGTCCGAGTCCCTCGCCCTGCTCAAAGAAGTCACCCAGTCCAAGGCCGGTGCCGATATCGTCGACTGGTGTGTCGACGTCGCCCGTGCAAGCGGTGGGGTCCTCGGCCTCGGCCTCGGCAACAAAGTCGCCAGCGAAGAGCGCGAGCTCATTGAGCAAATCGCGCGGACCCTGGGCAAAGAAGCCATCTACAAATTCCGGCGCGAGCTCGGTTAACCGAACCTACAACCGCAAGCCCGTGGGCGTTCGCAGAAACAAGCGAACCACCACGGGCCTGTGTAGGTACATACGACATGGGGTGAGCACCTGGTTTTGAACCGGCCTCGAAACCTGTTCGCCACGCCCTGCGACCCGCGCTTGTATTTCATCCCAAAAGCCGCTACATCCCGCATTCCGCTCGCATAGCTCAGTTGGATAGAGCGACGGTTTCCTAAACCGTAGGCCGCAGGTTCGATCCCTGCTGTGGGCATCCTTCTCGCTTCTCAGCACGATTCGTGTATCAGCACGAAGTTGAGGCACACGCGCCGGGATTCACATGTAGCTGCATCATCTCGGGCAGTTCCCCGCGCCACACTGAAACGCCACGTGCCACGAGTTTCTCGCGTAGTGCAAGGGCGCGTTCCATCTGCCAATCGGGGTCGGTCGCCCGGCGATACTTCGCGTCGGCAAAGTCATCGACTGCCCCCTCGACGCCCCGTAGGACATCGATACTGACCGAGTCGACATGTTCTGCCAGGATGTCCGCCATCTGTTCGAGTGGCCCCGGTAACAGCGGCTGCACGATGGCACCGGTCGACACGCCCGCCCTGCGAAACTGCTTCAAGATATCGAGCCGCTGCTCGACGGAGGCCGCCCGCGGCTCAAAGTGGTCACGCACAGCGTCGTCGACCGTTGGCAGCGAAACCCCGACAAACACAGAAGCCATGTCCCCTGCCCCATGATTGTGCTCGCGTGCTGCTCCGCCGCGGTTTGCCAGGCTCGCAATCAACGGGAGGTCGCGGAGGATCAGCGTCGAGCGTGTCAACAACATCGTCGGCCAGACCTGGGAACTCTCGGAAATCGCCGTCAAACACGCCTGCGTGACCTTCTCGCGGGCCTCGATCGCTTGATAAGGATCGCTGACGATCGGGCAAAACTTGATAGGCAGCGGGTGATGGCGCTCGAGCTCGTCGGCCAACACGGCGGCGGCATTGGCCCGTACATCGACATAGGATCCCCAAGGCGCCTCGGGCAGTGAAACGAGTCGGCGGACCGCAGCGAGGTTGGACTGGGCATAGCAAAAGCGGCATCCGATCGTGCATCCCATATAGGGGCTCACCGTATAAAACGGGACGTCAGTGGTACCTGCGAGTTCGAGCAGGGAAGCGACCTCGACGCGCCGGACTCGTCGAGACGCGCGTACCTGCTCGACAACCGACGCGGCGGAGATCTGTGCAAGTACATGTTCTTCGTTGCTCCCAACAATCGCGGCAACCCGTCGACAGACCCGCTCGCCCACCTTGGAGTCGATGGGGTTGCGTCCTCCCTCGGTCCGATAGCCAAAACCAAACCGCAGAGATCGTGCCGCGTAGCGGTGCCCTGCCGAGAGCAGGGCGACATCGACCCACAGTCGCTGACCCGCAACTTGCAGACGAAACCGCAAACCGAGTTCGGTCGTGGCGTCCTCGAGAACGACACCCGGATGAAGCTCGTCACCGCAGTGGTAGGGTGATAGCAGCGACAAGAGGTAGGTACGCAGATCCACAACCGGAGCGAGTACCAAACCATGTCAAACCCACTCACAATTGTAAACCTCGCCCCTCCGGATTCTGGCGTCTCGGTTCGAGATTTCGCCACGCGAACGATGCCACAAGTTGTACGGAGAGAGCCTCGAGGCCAGTCCGATTGACGCCAGTTGAGCCACCCACCTGCACACAATTCCAGGCCGCCGATTCGTTGACGTGCGAGCTACGTCCATGCTTTGTTCCCCGAAACATGTTGCATTGGCGCGATGGTGCCAAGCGCAAGGAGTAGACTTCATGAAAATTGGGAACAATCCTGCACTCGCTCTACTAACCGCCCTCGGGCTGTTCGCCTCTGGCTGCACCGACGACAGCTCGGGGTCTGACTCGGACGACAGCACAACCACAAGCCCGACGACTTCGGACGGCACCTCGGCCGGACCGACGGGCGACGGCGACGGCGATGGCGATGGCGATGGCGATGGCGATGGCGATGGCGATGGCGATGGCGATGGCGACGGTGACGGTGACGGTGATGGTGATGGTGACGGTGACGGTGATGGTGATGGTGACGGTGACGGTGATGGTGATGGTGACGGCGATGGTGATGGCGATGGTGACGGAGACGGCGATGGCGATCCGTTCGGCGACTGCGACAGCGAGGACGCGT
>CAZUPD010000024.1:56883-70287 GCA_964621785.1 uncultured Nannocystaceae bacterium | reverse complement strand
GTGTCGCGCCGGTACCAGCGGTCGCACCATCACCCGTCGTCGGCAAAGTCGTTGTATCATCACCAGTTGTCGGACCAGCCGTGGTCCCGTCCGAGGTTGTCTGGTCCGAGTCCGACCCGGTGTCGGTGGTCGTTGTGGTCTCGGATTCGCCTCCCGTTGTTGGCTCTCCCGTCGTCCCGTCCGTCGTGTCAGTCGTGCCATCTGTCGTCCCGTCCGTCGTATCGCTATCGCTGTCGCTGTCACTCGGGTCGTCGGGCGGGATAAACGGTTGCTCGGTCGCACACTGCGGGTCTCCGTCGTATTCGAGGGCACCGATATCGTGGGTCCCGTCGTTGCGATCGTTGGTACAGTAGTCGTCGGTCACAACGTCGAGGAACTCGCCTTGGTCGACAAACACTGCCCCGTCGAGCAGACTGAAGTCGGCCTGCGCAGGGTCGGTGAACCAGGCCATAAAATCCCCCAGCGTTGCATCCTCAACATTGCTGGACTTCATAAAACTCGACCCATCTCGCTCGCGAATCTTCCCCATCAGCAGGTTGTTACGAACCTCGCCCGTGGTCGCCGGGAACCGCATATCAATCCCGGTAGTAGCGAATAGCGTATTGTTATAAATCCTCGAATTTTGGCCCTCGTTGATGTAGATCCCGACATCGCTGGGACAGTTGAGAATTAGGTTGTTGCGCATGATGCCGTTTTGGTGCTCCGGTGTACAGGTCCCGTCTTCGCAGATGTTGTCGGGACCGGACCCACCACCACCAAACGAAAGCCCGAGCCTGATCTGGCCCTGATGCAGCCACTCGCAGGCGATCAGATTGCGCTCAAACAACCCATCCCGCGAGTTTCCTTTTAAGAAGGCCGCATAACTGACGCCATTGCCTCCTCCCTTGGCGTGATCGTGGATAAAGTTGCCGCGAATGATCCAGCGGTAGCCGCCCACGACATCGATCGGGGTCACGGGATTGCCTGTGTTCCGCGGGGCGGGATTGAAAAACTCATTGTATTCGACGACCACATCGTCGGGAAATACCCGCTCACCCATCATCCCGACCTCGGCGCCATTGCCCTTGATATGGGCATTAAACCCATGGGCACGAACACCTCGAATCAGGACATTGTCCGCAGCTCCCGTGATGTGAAACGCGTGCTCACAGGTGTTGTCGTCGGCACAAACACCTTCGATGTCGAGGTCGAGAAACTGCCAATGCGCTGCACTTGCGGCGAACCCCTCCACGGTGTCGAACTTGATCTCGGCAGCGAGAGGCGTCGCCGAACGCACAATAATTGGTTCGTCGAGGGTGCCAGGGGTGCTGCAGTTGACCTTGTTGCCGATGTTGTACACACCTGGACTGAGGATGATTTCGTCACCAGGACTGGCATTGGCGATCGCATCGAGCAGCTCCGTGGCGTCCGTCACCGGAACTTCGGCCGCCCACGCCGTCGAACTCGACGAGATGCATACCGAGAAAAAACCAACAACCCACCCCACTTGACGACATGAACGTTCCATGTCCCGCATCGTCGCACAGCACGCCGTCGGCGAGCAGCGTCGAGTTACCAGGTGGACCCCCTGCTAGACTCTCGCTGTGGCCCTTACCGTCAAAGAACTTCGTAGGCTCGGGTCCGAGCTTGGAGTGTCCTTGTCGTGGCACTGGCGAAAAGCTGCGGTGCGCGACACATTGCGAAGGAAACTTTCGGACATGGCCGAAGCGGCTACGAACCGCGAGTTGACATGGCCGACCCGTCAGTTGTTCGTTCGTTTTCTCGCTGAGCTGTACCAGAAGTCCCCTGACGAAAATGGAGAGGCATTGTCGATACTTGTCCGCCTCGCGCAAACAACCAGTCCGATCGCACAGGTTGCCTACCACGCGTTACCGCGGGTCGACCGCCCGGATGTCAACAGTCTGCACGAACGTCGGTTTCGCGAACGCACGCAGTATCAGAGGTTGGAGGCCCTGATGACGCTGCTCGAGACGCGCGGCCAAGCGTGTGTAGAGTTGTTGCTCGAAGTGCTCGACGATCCGTTTGAACCGATCCAACGGGTCGCACTCTCCCATCTCGCGCGCTGGTGCCCGGAAGCGGTCGAGGCTCGAGCCTACGAGCTGCTGACAGCCCGAGACGGAACCTTTGGGCGAGAAACGGTTCACGTGTTTGCCAACCTGCCGCTCGAACGCTCGCTCGTCCCCCTGTTTGTCCAGTCGTTCGATCGCAACCGAGGTGTTCGCGAGACAGCCCAGGGCGTGTTGCAGAGCCTCGGATCGACGGGCGACCGGCTCCTGAGTGCGTGTTCGTATCTCCCGTGGGACAGTCAGCGCCTACATCAAATCATCCCCGCGTTTATCGCCCAGACACCGGCCGCGGAGCTACCCCGACTCAACGAGCTGATCAACGTGGCACGGCACAACGCCCGACGTTCCACGCGACGTGTTTTCGCCCACGTGCTGCACCAACAACTGATGACCCAACGCGCGAAGCTCGTCGCTCTTTTGCTACGGCGTGCTGCAAACTAAAGTTAGTGCTTATACAACCGGTTCTATCGCGAGAGCGACCGTCGTATACCTCGCGCGTCGCCTCTCGAGTCGAAACGCTCGCGCTGAAATGAGTCGAACATCTGTGGGACTCGAGGTCGGTCTCCGGTAAACTATCGGCGTGCACCTGTCTGTCAAGCAACTCCGGCACCTCGCATCGGCGATGGACATCCCGTTGGCCACGCGCTGGCGCAAGTCGGCGGTCGTCGACCGGTTGCGCCAATTGCATCCGCAGATGGTGCGCGACGCCGTGTCCCGTGAGGTGTCTTGGACGACAGGTCAACTACTCGTCAACTTTCTCGTGGAGGTCTATCGCGAAGCATGCAAGACCCGGCACGTCAACACAAAGGAACCACTGAGTGCATTTGTTCCCGAACTCGCGGCTCTCGTCGAGCTCGCCCAAGCGACAAACTTCGTCGCCCATATCGCATACAACATGCTGCCACAAATTCATCACCCCGACATCTATGCGGTGCATGTACATCGATTCCGCGAACAAACCTATTACAACCGACTCCAAGCCCTCCACTCGATTATCGCGCTCCAGCCCCACGCCTGCGTCGACATCCTACAAGAAGCACTCGAGGACACGTTTGAACCCATTCAGCGGGTGGCACTTGCCCAGCTCGCACGTGTGAAACCCGATGTGGTCGAGCAACAGGCTCACGAGATCGTCGTCAACGGCAACGGAATTCTCCGACGTGACGCGGTGGGGGTGTTTGCCAATCTCCCCCCAGAACGTGGACTCGTTCCAGTGTTCGTGTTGGCGTTCGACCGCAACGAAAACGTGCGTAGGGCGGCGCGCGGGGCCTTGCAAAACCTCGTGTCGGGCGATCTACCGCGGTACCAAATCTACATACATTGCTTGACCGACTTTCACCGGATTGGCGAGGTCTTGGCGCAGGCGATTGCCCAGACCGTTCCGGTAAACCTCCCCCGACTCCGCCACGTGTTCGCTTCGCTCCGCCGACATCTCCGGCGAAGCGAACGTCGCATACTCGCACATGAGATGCATCTCATTTTGCAAGCACAACGAATCCGGTTTCTCCATCTCCTCTCAGGCCGTTGACGGGCTACGAGGTATCGATGCCGGATACGCCTACGAGGTAGACGAATGGTCTGGAATGTAGTGTGCCCCCGTGGGCGTGAGCAATTCGAGTTTGAGATTGCCACCTCGGTCGAAAGATTTCAGTGGCAATTGCTGAAATCAAGCGTCCCCTCGATACGTCCATCGATGTAGATACACTCGATGTCGATGCTTCCAGAGATATTCCAAATCTCGTTCACGCGCGAGTTTTGGCGAAAGACTTCGACCTCAAATACGTCGCAGCCGGTACCGTCGACGATGATCGCCCGGTCCTCACCGGGGATGTTGATCCCCAACGTCGGGCCGTCGATGGGGTCTTGGACAACCCGGATAAGCCGGTCACTGCCACTGTCCCCCTCGACTAAATCTGCCCCAAAAAACCCCTGCCACTCGCCCGACTGACACCAGGTCGGTTCGACAGTGAAGTCTGCGAAGTCCGTTCCCTCAACCGTCAGCTGACCGAAAACATCGGAGTCGAGGGCTCCGACACATGCCCCGACGACCACGAGTCCAAACAGACAGATCCAAACGCGAACCATCGCAAACACAAGGGTAGCACGCACGTCGGCAACATGTTCGCAACCTCAGAGCCGTCACTCGATGGCAACCGAATGTGCGAACACCGACGGTGCACGCTCACATGTGCCAGACTCCCGAAAACAGGACAATTTTGGGTTTTGTGTCGTTGGCATCACATCAACGGGCGGTTTGCGAGCGTCACGCGACTCGGTACAAGTCGTCCATGCAATCGACCTCGGGGGACAAGCTCCAAACCTACCTGCGCACCTGGACCGATCGCGAAGAACTCGCGGAGCAAATCGTCCCGCTGACCGGTGCGCTCTACCGCAAGTACGGGGTGGTGGCGACGGTTTACGGGATTTCGCTGGTCCATAAAAACCCGATCGAAATCATCAAGGCGCACCGCTACACCCGCAAGCTCCACGGTGAGATTCTCCCCCTCGAGAAGAGCCTCGAGGTTCTCGAACTGCTTCAAGATCTGTCTCCTGCGCCAGCTCGAATCAATCTCGGTGCGCTAATTTTGGGTCATAATCCCGAGGTTCATCCAGCACTTGCCGACCACGTAAGAGCCGAGCTCGCCGACCTTTTGGGCCGCCCACGACCAATGCGCGAGAACCCCCAGGATGTGGTTCTATACGGGTTTGGACGTATCGGACGCCTGATGGCTCGGATCCTTATCGACAAGACAGGCGGTGGCGACAAGTTCCGCCTTCGGGCCATTGTGACGCGCCCGGGCAAACCAGGTGATCTCCACAAGCGTGCAAGCCTGCTGCGACGCGATTCGGTACACGGGCCATTTATGGGCTCGATCGTGGTCGACGAAGATGCACATGCATTGGTTATCAACGGCAACCTCGTGCATATGATCTACGCGCCAGCACCCGAACTCGCCGACTACTCGGCCCACGGAATCGATGATGCGATCGTGATTGACAACACCGGACGGTGGCGCGACCGTGAGGGGCTGAGCCTGCACCTGCAAGCCAAAGGTGTTTCCCGGGTGATCCTGACGGCGCCGGGCAAAGGCGATATTCCGAACATTGTCTACGGGGTCAACCACACGACGCTCGACCCGGAGGAGCGGATCGTGTCGGCGGCGAGTTGTACGACCAATGCCATCGTCCCGGTTCTCAAGGCGATGCACGACCGCTACGGGATCGTCAGCGGACACATCGAGACGATCCATGCATACACAAACGATCAAAACCTGATCGATAACTTCCACAAGAAGGCCCGGCGGGGTCGCGGCGCACCACTCAATATGGTGATCACCGAGACAGGTGCAGCCAAAGCCGTGGCCAAGGCCCTACCCGAACTCGCCGGCAAGCTGACCGGCAACGCGATCCGCGTCCCGACTCCCAATGTCTCGCTGGCGGTCCTCAACCTGCAACTCGCCAGCGATATCACGTCCGCGGCGATCAACGATTTCCTGCGCGAGGTGTCGATGGATTCTCCGCTGCACTACCAGATCGACTACACAATGTCTCCGGATGTGGTCTCGTCTGATCTGGTGGGCAACCGCCACGCGTGTATTGTCGATGCAACTGCAACAATCGTCCACGACCGACGCTGTACGCTGTACGCTTGGTACGACAATGAATACGGGTACTCGTGCCAGGTGATGCGTCTGCTGCAAGAGATGGCCGGGGTGGTTCCGCCTCGCTACCCACGGGCGCGGGCGTAACAGCTCCGCATATGCGCGAGCCGGCCCAGTCGCGCAGCTCGACAGCGCATGTTCGGCTCCACGACCGCAGCCGGTTCGTTCGACCCGGACATTGGGCAGAGAGCTCATTTTTGCGACTTGGGAACTCTGTCGCCCTGCCGCGGTCTTTTTGGGGGTATGAATGGACCTGTCATGACGACGCCTCCCTCCTCGATGCCCAAGGGGTACCGTCCCCGCAAGCGACGGATCCCGGCCGTCGTCCACCTTTCCGTCGCCGCGGTGATCGTCAACCTCGCGGGGATCCTCGGCGCGATTTACATCTCGCTACGGGTCCGGGCGGTCACCGAGACAGCTGGCGAAGAGAGCACGTTGCTGGCGGTCTACTACGCGGCGATGCTGATCGTCGCCGTGGTCGATGCCCTACTGCTCGACGAAATCTTCTTTAAGGGAGCCTTTCGCCGCTCGCACTTGCAGGGCAAGGACGGCAGTGAAATCCAACGCAGCGAAGCCGATATCGAAGGTGCCGCGGCCAGCCTGCAACGCTCGTCTGTCAGTTTTCCGGTGCTGCTGCTGCTGTGCGGTGGGCTGACCTACTTCATCTTCAACTTCGCTAACAACAACTTCGACGCCTATCACTCGCGGATCGGTCGCCACATCAGTGCGCTGCGCGGGGTTGATACCGAGGGCGAAGCTCGGCGTCTGACGGCGATCGGCGAGCTTTCGATCCGCCGCGACCCCGAAGTGATTCCAGTGTTGACCGCCCAGCTCAAACGCAAGGGAGAGGTCCGGATCTGGGGAGCCTGGGCGTTGGGCCGGTTTTCCGATGTGCACCCCAAACGCCGGCGTCCGCTGGTCGATCCGCTGACGGCTGCGATGACCTCGCCGGATGTCCGGTTCCGGCGCGAGGCGATCATCGCCCTGTCGCGACTCCAATGGAGACCTGTCTATAAAGCCCTGTCCCAAGAGATTCGCCACGATCTCGATACCGGGAAGCCACTCGACCCGCGTCTGCTCTATGCGACAGGATATGTCCAGAAGTTGGAATTGGTGCCGCTGTTGACCGAGATCCTCAACAACAAGGGCGGCAAGATCAGCGAGCGATCCCAGCGCCTCGCCGCCTGGTCGCTGTTTCAACATATCGATCAGCGAGGTGGTCGCGAAGTTGTTCCGGTCCTCGAACAACGCCTGCCGTCCGCATCGTTTTTGCTCCGCTGCGCCATCATCCACGCACTGGGGTACACCGGAGTCGAACAGTCCAACCTCGCACTCATGCACGCGTACGACACGGCGACGCCTGAGGAACGGGTGCAAACGTGCGAACACGTGACGTTTACCCTGCGCCCGGACGGCGGGGACGAACGCGTAGATCTCCTGCTGCCCAGCGAGCCACTAACGATGAAAGTGTTGCAGGCGATGGGACAGATCCGGGCGACCTCACCAGATGTTCGGGCCAAGGTCGAACCCTGGCTCGAGGACGTCATCAAGCAATCTTCCGACGATCTCGAGCGCTCGCGTGCCCAGAGTCTGCTCGACGGGATCCGCCTCGGACGCGATGATCGGCTCGCGCCAGGACAAACGGTGCCAAAAAAGCCATGAGCCGTCCCTACCGTGTCATGTGTTCGCGTGTGCCGACGCTGGGATCAAAACATGTGTAGCAGCATCGATTCTGATCCAACTTGTCAGGTGCGTCCCGGCAAAAACGCCGAGGCCGACACCCACGAGGCGAGTGACAACAATCGCCGACGTCTGCGGCGGACATGGGCGTTGCGCCTCACGTCTGCCGTGTGCTTGCTCTCCGTCATTTTCGGCTCACCGAGCCAACCTGCTGCGTCCGAAACCCGCTGGCCGCTGTGGCCGAGTGAGGTCGAACGTATCGCACAGGCTTTTGAGCCGCTCGAGGATGGTTCTGTCCCCTCGGATAGTCTGCGGTTGGCTGCGCTGCGCGAAACAGATGCATACGCAACAGCTCTCGTCGCACCGATCATCGTCCGTGCACTCGATGACCCCGCCAACCACGTCAAGCGAGACGCCCTTATCCGTTGCAGTGAACGTGAACTCCTCGCCTGTAGTGAACGCGCGCTCGAGTTGTGGAGCAATCCCCGGGCGACGTCGAGTTTGCGGATGTACGCCCTGCGGGTGCTGTTGCTCGACCCGAAACCCGGTAATGTCGATCTCTTGGTTAGCGCGATGCAGGCCTCCGATCCGCAACTCCGGACGATGGCGGTCGACTTGGCGACCGAAGTATCGCTTTCAGATACAGACCTCGAACGCGTCCGTGCCCAGGTGGTCGCAAAACTCGCTGACGGGGTGCCGAATGTCCGTCAAACAGCACTACGCACGTTGGGGACCCTCGGCCCCGGGTCCGGGGCGTTGACAGTTGTGACCCAACTCGAGGATCCGACGCCGCAAGTGCGTCGCGAGGCTGGACGGACACTCGGGTTGATGCGTGACCCACGAGCGGCTCCGGCACTGCTGCGAGCGCTGCGAGCTGGGGATGAATCATATGTCAGTGAGACCATGTTGCACGCGCTGGTCCTGCTCCCAGGTGAGGAAGTCGACCGCGCGCTGCTCGAGTTCCTCGACGATCCACCCCGTGGACTCTCGCGCAGGATCCTCGCCCAGAAAATCGGCCTACGACCCAACCCCTCGCCGGAACTTCTCGAACAGCTTACCGCACGACTCCAAGAATCGGACCTGCACAGCTATGTGCTCACTTCGTTGCTGTTACAAGGAGAACAGGCACGCGAGGTTCTCGAAGCTGCCCGGAGCCGCGGACTCGAGCCCGGCAGTGACCTCGAAGTCCAACGCCTGTTGGCCAATCTCGATCACGCCGAAGTCGAGGATGCACCTATGGACTCTTGGCGAAGCTCGGCCAAACAACAACAACCTTCGCTCAACAATCGCAGAGCGTGGCTTGCTCGACTGCAAGCACCACCACGCGCGCGCCTCGACGCGGCGAGGACCCTCGGGCAAGCGTCCCCAGTGTGGCTCTTTGATGCCACCATGGCAGGCATCGGTCACCGTCAGCACCCCGGCCCTGTACGCGGCCACTTGCTCGCGCTGGCCAACTCCCGTGGGGACTTGCCGCGGCACAATCACATTGTATACACAAATTTTGTGCGCCTCGCCGCCTGGGCCCGTGACCGCAGTCTGTCGCCGAGTGATCGGTGTCTCGCCAGTTTTGCCCTCGCCCGCGGACGCGACGGAGGTGCACAGCTCCGTAAGCTCTCCGCAGAAACTCTCGAGGACCTCGCTGGCGATCCGTCTGCCGAGTTGCGTGGATGCGTTGCCCAACTTCTCAGCGGGACCGATGATCCGCTCCTACTCGCTCTGCTCCACGATCCTTCCGCCGGTGTTCGGGCCCACGCCGCGTTTGCGCTGCGATACCGGATCAAACATCGCCGGCGCGATGGGGCCGTGGGCCCGTTAGCAGCTGTGGCCGCGGCAGATCCAAACTGGCGTGTTCGTCAAACTGCTCGGGAAGCACTGTCTATTCGGACAGGTCATCATGAACCGGTTGTTCAGACCAGCCAGTGGTTTCACCTCGACTATGCCAGCTACCGGTCCGCATGGCTGGTTGTGACACGTCAACACGGCGAGACGACCCACGAATTTTTCCTGCCACCGACGACCATCGACCGACAACTCGGCGTTTTGCTGCGACTCGACCAAGCGGAGACCATGACAGTGTCCCCGCCCGCGCTACCCACCGAAACGCGCCGAGCTCCAGGGCTCTTTTTTCGCTTCTAGTTGCCCGGACACAGGCCCTCGGGATTTGATCGTTATCAATTTCAAAAGATGTTTTTAGCTTCGTAAGCTCGGGTCGGAGTCACATGTATTTTCCAAATCATTGATTTTACTTCATAAAAATGTTTGCACGAAACGTGCTTCCAAGTCGGGCATGACCGCGATGAATGCATGTGAAGAGTTTGAGAGCCTGACCTCGCCCCACCTCCCGCGCCTGTTTCGGATCGGGATGCGCCTGACGCACCAGCCCTCCGAGTCACAGGATTTGGTCCAGGAAGCCCTGACCAAGGCGTGGGCGAGCTGGGCCCGTTTCAACCGCTCGGGAAGTTTGGGCGCCTGGCTTTCCCGGATCCTGATCAATACGTTTATCTCCCGCCACCGCCATCAAAAAGTTGTAGACACAACAGCTGCTCGCAGCGACATTGCCGAGCACCTGTACGACCGCGGACGACTTTACGAAGCGCGCAACCCCGAGTCCCACTGGCACGCCCAGGGAATGTCCGACGAGGTGCTGCGCGCCCTCGCAAGCCTCCCCCGTCACTATAGCGAGGTCGTCGAGTTGGTCGATGTCCAAGGACTGGCCTACCGCGAGGCTGCCGAGAAACTCGAGATTCCCCTCGGTACCGTGATGAGTCGGTTGCACCGTGCCCGCCGGCAGCTCCGGAGCGAACTGGCAGAGTACGCCCGGCACTATGGCCTCGGCATGGGCCAAGTCGCTGTCGCCTAGCGTTCCGAAGTTCACCTCTATTCTATTTGTATCGACAAATTATTAGTCGGACGCCCGTAACTCGCGGTGCGGGATAACGACAGTTGAGCAAGGAGTGGCCCCTGCATACCACATTTACAGGGACCACTCCTCGAAACACGCTGCCATCCTAGCACATACGACTTCGGGAACCTGTTGATCTCACTTTTGGATTTCGACTTCTTCTTCGATTTCCTCTTCGATGGCGACCCCGGACGGCGACCCCTCGAGTTCTTGTTGTTGATGCAACTTAATCTGGATCCGGCGATGCCCCCCACCCTCCTCCACGGTTACCTGAGCATCTCCATCAAATCCAGAGGCCTCGATCTCCCGCAAAATCGCCGCGCGGGCGTCTTCGACATTGCGCTCGTCGAGGGCCAAGTGAAAAAGGTCGTGACCGAGACGGTCGCCGAGCGTCGTCCGCACGGTTCCCTGGAGCGGTTGGGCATCGCACTCCGCTTCTTCTAAGATCGGAAGTTTGGTGCGCAGATGATCAAAGACGACTTCGGGGTCGAGCCCCTCGCCCCAGACACCGAGTTGGACGACCATGTGCTCGTCGGTGTTGCTTCGTTGTATCTGCACCTCAATTTTCTCCACCGGGGCAATCTCTTCAATCTCACGGGTGATCTGGCGAACCTGGTCGTGCATGTCGTCGGTCGCCGGCAACACAAATCGCATTTGCTGACCCATCACAAGGTTCATTTCGACGGGCATCTGACAGGCTCCAATTGCGAGGGCTGCGAATACAACGGATGCGACGGCAAACCTCCGCGCTCCAAACACAAATCCCCAAAACCGCGAATGCTCGCGCGGAGCCGGACGGGAGGCGAACTGCGACAGCAACTGGTGCTCGAGCGTGTGACAATGCTTCTCGCGTCGCACCCGCTCGCTGTCGGACTCCGACCGGGAGTACATGGCCCGAAGCACAGTATCGTGGCGGTCAGATGGCATAGTCGGCAGCTCCTGAACCTCGAGTGCTCGAGGATGTGGGTTGAAGATGGGTTTTGAGCTTGTGGCGGGCGCGTGAAACCTGCTGTTTGACGGCGGCCTCACTCATGCCGAGAAGCTCGGCTATCTCCCGATGGCGCAGACCGTCTGCATATCGCAGGGCTAAAATTTCACGGGTCTGCTCAGGGAGCTGGGAAATTTGTAGACGCAAGTGTTCAACCCGTTCGCGGGTCAACAGGCCGTCGAGGGGAGACTCGCCTGCACTCGCCGGCGGCTGCTCGAGGGTGTCGAGCGGATCCGAGTTCTTATGTGTACGGTAGTGGTCGATCACGAGGTTACGAGCGACGGTCAGGACCCATGTGCGAACCTTGCCACGGCGGGGATCAAACTGGTCGATACGCTCGATGAACTTGCAAAATACGCGGGCAGTCAGATCTTCGGCATCCGCAACATTAGCCACGCGGCGCCGGACAAATCGGTAAACGTCGGGGTGAAGTTGGCGATAGAGGCGGGCAAACGCGGATGAGTCACCGCCGCGCGCACGCGACAGGTCATCAGCTTGTCGGTCATCCCGTGAGGGCCAAAAAAGACTCATCAATCGTTGCTCGCCAAACCCGGGTTCAATCACTCCTACGAAGGCGCGGGTCGAAGGTGACACCCCCGGAGGATTTTTTGGCCAGGCTCGTGGCCCCAGCGAGGCGCATTGTGGCACATGGGAGCATATCTCCGGGATTTTGCGACGGAACGCTCGAAACGACCGCCCGTCCCACGTCACGGCTCGCGCCCATGTCGGCTACGCTCCTGACGAGCGACATCATCAAAGTCGTTGATCGAGCCGTTTCTCTCTGGCCACGCTCGGCCTGTTCGAGTCCAGCCCGGCTACTGCACTTGCAACCGCACGAGGTTGCGGACCGAGAGCCCGGGGCTGCCTTCGACGACCATCCGCAGGGGGCCGTCTTTTTGCAGGGCTTGGCCGCGATCGCTGTCGGCGATGATGACCCCGGGTTGCCACAGGCGCTCCGATGAAATGGTTTGCCGGTACCCGTCACTGCCCTCGAGGACAACCTCGACCTCGCTACCTGATTCGATACCAGAGGCCTGGAGAAGATCCGCCAACGCAACGCCCTCATAGGTGTGGTCGTCGACAGCGACTTGGGTCCGCGAAAACTCGGCTAGTTTTGCGGTCGTCCACGTGACCGACTTTCCCTGGGCGGACAGCTCGATACTGGCTTCAGGCCTGTCTTCGCAGGTGCAGCCGGCTGTCGAAAGTCCGACAGCGAGCGCGAGTCCACACAACAGTCGGGTCGTCCGGGCGCGGTTCGTCACGGAGGTTGTATATCAATCATCTCGACCGTGCTCAACCACACCGATCGGCTACCATCTGTCCGGTGACGCATCGGGTGACGGTCCAAAATCTCCCGCACTGGCTCGACAGTCGGCAACTGCTCGGCCCCGGAGATTGGTCCCTCACCGCAGAGGGGGGCTGGGTTCGGGCACAGGCACAACTCCCCCGCAGCGACGCGGCTGACCTCGGAGCCCGGTTGCGCAATCTCGGTCTCGGCGGCCGGCGAGTGCTCGTCGGATGTACACCCCCCCTGCCGCGGACGGCTGTCCGGGCGGCTCGACTCGAAGACGCGAGACGCAGACGCCAAACATCTGTCGGATTCTCGCGTCCGGGTGTACGCCTTGACGAGGAGGGCCGATTTTCCCTGACTCCGGAACAGCTCGCCCTCGAACTCGGCAAACGTGCCCGAGGTGTGCATGTCGTCGACGCAGGCTGTGGCTGTGGCGGGAATGCGATCGGCTTTGCCCGGGCGGGTTGTCGTGTCACCGCAATCGAGTGCGACCCAAAGCGTGCGGCTGATGCTCGCCACAACGCAGCGCGCTACGGCACAGAACTGACTGTAAAAACAGGTACCGTTGAACAGGTCTTACCGACAGTCGTGACCGACCCACAACGCGACATTTTGTTTGTCGACCCGCCGTGGGGCCGAGACTGGGATCGACACTGTATCCCGATGGCGACCTTTCCCCTGCTCCACAGCTGCCTCGCGGCCCGCGAGCGATTTGCCGAAGTCTGGGCCAAGCTCCCGCCGTCGACCGATGTCACCGGTTCGCGGGCGGCCGTCGAAGCGGTCACGCCCGGCAGATTCTGCAACTGCTGCAAGGT
>CAZUPD010000024.1:22840-56873 GCA_964621785.1 uncultured Nannocystaceae bacterium | reverse complement strand
AAGCGGTGTTCGGCCGGGCAGCTGGTGACGTCCGGCGGGTTAAATTTTTGCTTCTGCGATTCCGGTCGCGCAACCAGTAGCTGGTTTCTCACCAGTTCTTGCCAATCTCAACGCACTCCCCAGTCTCGGATATTTGGGGTGAATGCCGCCTCTCGCACAAGATTTTGTCGAGGTTGGGCTCCGTGAGTCGGTGCTCCCGTAAAATTCACGGGGCCCGAACGCAGCAAAATCGGCAAGCGAGTCGCTGCCGAGAAAATCCACAACTGCTAGATAAGTTTCTGCGACTTGCTACCCTCCGCGCCCGTGGGCAAGAAAAAACCTCGCGTCGCTCCCCCGTCGATCCCGGGGCTCATCGACAGTCACTGCCACCTCGACTACCCGCCGATGTCCGACGACCTCGAGGCGACACTTCAGCGGGCTGCACGGGCTGGGGTCGTACAGTTTCTCCACATCGGATGTCGACTCGATGCATTCGATAGCGCACTTGCCCTCGCCAACTCCGATCCACGGATTTTCGCGGCGCTCGGCATCCATCCCCACGACGGCACCACGGTCGACGACCAAGCGATGGTGCTACTGGAGCAGCGGGTTGTGCAAAACCGTGAGCGCGTGGTGGCGATCGGTGAGACCGGACTCGATTATTACTACGACAACTCGCCAAGAAATGTGCAACAGCAAGCATTTTCACGGCACATCGAACTCGCAAACCGACTCGACATGCCGCTTGTCCTGCACATCCGCGATGCCCATGACGATGCACTCCATCTCGTCGACGAACATCCTCGGCGCGACGACCCGGGGATCGTTCACTGCTTTACCGGCACACCCGACGAGGCCAAGCGTTGGCTCGACCGGGGATTTCATATTTCGTTTTCCGGGATCGCTACGTTTCCGACGGCGGCTCCCTTGCGTGAGGCAGCCCGCATCTGTCCCGACGACCGGATTTTGCTCGAGACCGACGCTCCATTTCTCGCTCCTGTCCCCAATCGCGGGCGAAAAAATGAACCGGCTTTTGTCGCCTTTACCTGCGCACATCTCGCGGCTGAACGTCGACAAGATGCCCGAGAGCTCGCCCGACTCGCCAGTGAGAACACGCGGCGCCTGTTGAATCTACCCACCCCGACAGCTGCGTCGAGCAGTTGACGGCTGCGGCCCGCTCCTCCATAGTCCCGCTCCCATCGGAGCTTTCTCCCGACCACTTTGGCCGGCGAGAACAACCCGATAACTGGAGACTGCAATGAACTTCCAACTCGGTCTGATCACAAAAAAGATCGGCATGACCCAAATTTTTGAGAAGGATGGCCGCCGCGTACCGGTCACCGTCCTTCGTGCTGTTGGCAACCAGGTCCTCGCACATCGCACCGTTGAGCGCGACGGCTACTCCGCTCTGGTCGTCGCTTTCGACGAGAAGAAGCCCTCGCGTTGTACCAAAGCCGAGCTCGGCCGCTTCCAGCAGGCCAACATCAGCCCCAAATACATTGTCCGCGAGTTTCGCGTGGCCGCTTCGGTGCTCGAGCAATATGCGGTCGGGGCCGAGGTTCCGCTGTCGCTGTTCGAGGCCGGCGCGTCGATCGACGTCACCGGTACAACCAAGGGCAAAGGCTTTCAAGGCGTCATGAAGCGCCACAACATGCGCGGTGAGCAACGTACCCACGGCAACCACGAGTCCTTCCGCCACGGCGGTTCG
Organism: uncultured Nannocystaceae bacterium; assembly: GCA_964621785.1. Lineage (GTDB taxonomy): Bacteria > Myxococcota_A > Polyangia > Nannocystales > Nannocystaceae > JACKDW01. Next base: position 55,186 of record CAZUPD010000024.1, on the reverse strand, counting down.
ATCGGCTGCCGCAAAACGCCGGGTCGCGTCCTCCCTGGCAAAAAGATGGCCGGCCACATGGGCAACGAACGCCTCACCCAACAAAACATGACCGTCGCCCGCGTCCTCCCCGAACAGGGTGTGCTGCTCGTGCGCGGACCGGTTCCCGGATCGAAAAACTCCTACATTACCGTGCGTCACGCCATCAAAAAGGCGATCCGCGAGGGTAACAACAAGGGCTAGATTTCATCCCGCAACAAGAGCCTGCCCGCATGCGAGGCAGGCTTTGTTGTATCATCACGTATTGTATGGCACGCCGCAAAAAACTCAGCGACCGCTCCGGTCGACACGACGCGGCCTATCGCCGGGCCAAACGCGAGAACTACGCGGCCCGTGCAATCTACAAGCTCGAGGAGCTCGACAAGAAATTCCGCCTGCTGCGAACGCGCAACCGCGTGCTCGACTTGGGCTGTTGGCCGGGCTCGTGGATGCAATACGTGTCGACCAAAGTCGGTGAAGATGGGTACGTCTACGGAATCGATCTACGGGAAGTCGAGCTCGCACTCCCCTCGTGGGTTGAATCCGAAGTAGCAGATGTATACACATGGAATCCGCACGAAGCCTTCGACGGGGATTTTATTCGGTTTGACGTCGTTCTCAGCGACATGGCTCCCCAGACGACCGGCGATCGCCATACCGACGTTTTCCACTCCGAGCAGTTGTGCCGACGCGCGTTTGAACTCGGGCGCCAGGTGTTGCGCCCGGGAGGTCGGATCGCCGTCAAAGTTTTTCAGGGGGGCAACTTCCGCGAACTCCTACGCGAGTTGCAAACGACCTACCAAGAGGCAAAGCCATTCCACGCCCGCAATACCCGATCTGGGTCGACCGAACAGTACCTCGTCGGACGTGGCCTCAAGGCCTCAGCATGCCTGCCATTCGCGGATCAAGCCCCCGCGTAATCCCTTGCATCTACATCGGGTGATTGGCGAAGCGTCCGATTTGATGCGAAGGTATCGCCATGGAACTCGGAGCTTTCTCTGTCAGCCTTGCCGTCAAGGACCTCGCCGCGTCACGGGCCTTCTACGAAAAACTCGGTTTTGAGGCCGTGGGTGGTGTGGCCGAACAAAACTGGCTGATCCTACGCAACGGCACCACGGTGCTCGGTCTGTTTCAGGGGATGTTCGACAGCAACATCCTGACCTTTAACCCGGGTTGGGATGCCGACCAGAAGACACCATCATCCTTTACCGATGTCCGAGAGCTCGCGGGGAAACTCCGCGCAGCTGGGATCGAACCGAACGGACAACTCGACGATCAGGGCAAAGGCCCGGGCCACTTCACACTAACCGATCCCGACGGCAACACGATTTTGGTCGATCAGCACGTCTAATCGGTCGTCCGGACCTCGCAGCGAACGACCTGACCCAAGAGTCAGAACACGGGGTTAGATCAACCGTCGCCACTTGAGCTGAAACTCGAGCTCTTCGTCGCGACCCTCGACTTCATGTTCGATCGAGAACTGCGTCGACACCGGGACGGTGAAGCGTTTTTGCTGAACTTGGATCCGAAACGATTCGCCACGCTCGATGGCATCGGCTGCACGCCGAAGGGCCTCGACAAATTGCTCACGGGTACACGCGCGTTCGACATCACGTTCCGACATGGCCCAAAGATAACCTGCTACTGGCTCGGTGCAGGGGCCGTTTGTTGGGCCACCTAGCCCTGCGCGAGCCCGTCGGCCAGTGCTCCAACGATCTCAGGGACAGCGTTTTGTGGCAGGCACAGCGGTGGACACACGAAGAATGCATTGTCGCGGGTCGGCAAAAATACGCCGCGTTCGCGCATGATCGCGTGGTACGGCCCAGCGTCGCGATCGAGCTCGACACGGATCATCAAGCCCAAACCACGGATATCCACGATCCCGAGGTTGCCTCCGCTCAACTCCTCTAGTGCTTTTCTGAGCTGTCCCCCGACGGTGTCGGCATGCTCGACGAGTTTTTCACGTGCGATCACTTCCATCGAGCCAACTGCCGCAGCGCAGGAAACCGGGTGGGCATAGTGGGTGAGTCCACACCAAAGTGTATGATCATTGAAATGGTCAGCGATCGATTGACTGACCAACACACCCGCCAACGGGGCATAGCCCGAGGTCAGGCCCTTGCCAATCGTCATCATGTCGGGACGTATGTTCCAATGTTCACATGCAAACCAGCGACCCGTGCGGCCAAAACCACTAAAAATCTCGTCGTCGATCAGGAGGATGTTGTGGGCAGTGGCAAGCTCGCGGACACGGGGCCAAAAGTCCGGTGGCGGTAGCTGCATCCCGTTGGTCCCCGTAAACCCCTCGAGTAGGATCGCGGCCACCGTTTCGGGACCAATCCGCTCGAGCAGTTGCTGCAGACTCGTGACCCAGTTGGACACGCCATTTTCCAGCTCCCAAGGGTACGGGTCGTCGATGTGTAGCCCCGGCGCCATTGTCTGTGCAAATGCATCTTTCCGACGATCACCCGCAACCTCGAGCACGGCCAACGTCGCCCCGTGGTAGGACTGACGACGCGTAATCACACGGGTCTTGCCGGTGACAAGCCGTGCCATCTTGATCGCGTTCTCGACCGCCTCGGACCCACCAGTGGTGAAAAACGCCTTGGAGAATCCCGCTCGCTCACACACCATGCGTCCGAGTTGCTCACGGATCGGCAGCACGGCGTTGGGATTGGCTGCTGGCACAGCATCGATCTGGTCGTGCATACGCCTGCGAATATGGTCGTGCCCGTGGCCGGCATTGACGTTGTAGACCTGACTTTCGAGGTCCCATAACCACCCGTGTCGACGGGTTCGAAACCTTGCTCCGCGCGCCTCAATGATCTCGAGTGGCGCGACATGTTTCTGGGTTGACCAGGTCACGAGCACACGCGCACGTTGGTCAGTTGCGAGGTCCTGAGAATGTTGCATATTCACCTCAATTTACGGAGCAGACTGCCAACGCTGCAAACGTTTCGGCTCCGGGGGCGGTCGATGAACACAACCGCGGCTGGCAAAAATCTCACCGGTCTGACAACCCATCACCATCGCCCCGCACGTCCGGGAAGCCGATGGGTCGCCATCCACATCGTCCACGTGCGAGCAGATACTCTTGGGATACCCCTCGTGACTGCCGAGGAACGACCACATCTCGGACGCGGTGCGCGGGTGACTCTGGGCATAAAGTGTACTTGCAAGTTCGAGTCGCCGAAACGTTGTACTTACAGGAGAAACCCTTTCATGCATGCGTAAAACCGGGTCAAAACAATGATTGGTATGCATGTGGACCGCTTTGGCTCCGGTCTGCGTCACCATTTTGAGCTGCCCGGTGGTTTCGACACCAAAAAAATCGCTACGATCGGCGATCATATAGTGGTGACCACTCGAGAGCGTCGTACCCATCAACAGGTCACGTGCTTCTACAGCCGTAGGTTGCTCGAGCATACGTCGTACAAGTGCCGGCCAGATCACACCGACCTGTCCGTCGGTACACGTGAGATTGTTGATCGTCACACCGACCCCTGCCTGGTTGATGCCTGTCATGCCGAGACATCCGACGATTGTAAAACACATCACCTCGAAATCACTGTCCGGTGGACGAATTTGCAGGAGGCGGACATGCGGGGCCGCGGTTCCATGCATATCCCATGTTTGCCCGAGCACGGGCCCTTCCGGCCCGTGGACATACAGCGCGGTGCACCCTCCCGGGTCATCGTCGGCGGCTGCTACAACTGCCGGGTGGACATCTCGCAGATCGGTGTAGTGGTTGAGGACCACGGCTTGGGCCTGGCTGATGTTCGCTGCCCTGGCGATTCCGTCTAGTTCGTCGGCGAGGTCAGCCGAGAATTCTGCGAGAGCCGGGACGTGTAACTGTGCAACTGCAAATAGTTGCTCACGCGATGTAAACGACCCTTTGACCATACACAGCTCGGTCCGGATCTCCGCGAGCGCCTGGATCTCGTCGCGCCAGTGCTCGCCGTGGGCCTCTCCGCGCAGTTGGGGGGTTGCCTGCTCGAGAATAAGAACTTCTAGGTCCGACGGTTGTAGATTCATGAATGGCTCAGTTTTTTGCCGCCCGGAGCGCTTGCAAAAGCGGCTCGCGCATCCCTGCGAGGGAATCGATCTCGATGTCCAGCGACGGCGCTGCGATCAGAATCTGCGGGAGTCCACGTCCAAAACGGATGCCGTGTTGCAGCGCAGCCTTGTGAAACGCTTCGGCTGCTTCCGGTGTGGGAAACGAGAGTGTGCGGTACAGACCGGAACCGCCGACACGAACCCCGTCGACTTCGGCTGCGACCTCGCTCAGTAGTCGCCCCAAGGCATCACCCGCGGTGACGAGAGGACCCGCGCCGAGTTTGTGGGCAGCACGCAGATGCTCGTGGGTACGGATGATCGATACCTCGTCGCCATCCCATGTCGAGATGAGCGTCAGTGGTTTGGCGATCCAGTAGCGGTCATTGACAAAGATATTTCCGAGCTGTCCGCCGGGGTACCACAGGACCATGTCGGGGACGACCGACGGCGGGAGATTGTTGCATGCCCACGGGCCGGGGCCGCAGCGATAGCCGCCCGAAGCCGTTTCGACAAACACGAGTGGAAGGTCGTGTTTGCGACACAGCTCAGAGAATGCGACCGCTTGCTCGCCGGCCAGTACGTTCCCCGAGCGCTCGCCGACGACTTCGACGACGACGGCTAAAATTGTATCTGCACCTTCTTGGGCGACGATCCGCTCCAGTGCATCTAACGTGCGGGTAATGCCCACCTGGGGATGGGGGATCCGCGGCCAGTCAAACAGTTTCAGGTCGGGCCCAAACCCGGTGGGGTCGGACAGCGAGCGTGCCGCCGCCGTGATGTGTCCGACGTATCCCCCCTCAAATCCGATCGCGATTCTTCCGTTCGGGCGCGAGAGCATGAGGCAGCGCAGCGATTTATCGATCAGCTCGTCGCGCGAGCTTGTGAAGTACATGTGTCGAGTACCCCGGGGAGCCAGCCGACGCATCAGCTCGGTGTAGTGGACTGTATCGATGGTCGCGTAGTTGCTGAGGTTGAGCTTGCTCGCCAGTGGCCCTTCCAACTCGCGGGTCGCCATAAACGCCGGACGCGGGCCGAACGGACGTTGAATCCCAGAGGCGAAACACGTCACGGAGTCGGGGATGGCCGGAGGGTCAGGTGGGGCGCCGAGCGGGATGTGATAGTAGATCGCCTCGCCTTTGCCACCGTACTGCTTGAGCAGGTGTTCGACCTCGTAGCCCCCGAGAGACTGATTGAGTCGCATCATCCCCATTGTCATCCCGACCCGGTTACGGCCGGCGACGTAGCGAAATCCTTGAACCTTGGCCCACTCGATTTGGGCCAGCTTGAGCAGGCGCCCGACACCGCGCCCGCGATGGCCCGGCGCGACCGTGACATCGGCCGAATAAAATGTGTCGCCGCGATGCAACCTCGGATCGCGATCGGGGCCGCCGACATCTTCAAACCGCTCGACGGGTGCACCGACACAAAACCCGATAATCGGGCCCTTCTCCGTCGTCCCGGAGCGCGTGTCGATCGCAACGATCCCGACGCCTCCCTGTTCGCACCGCCGCAGGTATGCCTCGCTGTCGCAACGTTCCGGTTCGTAGGTGGCCCGCTCGATCTTCATGATCTCGGGCCAGTCGGCCTCCCGCACCTCGCGCAGCGCAACATCCTGGCCGAGGACTCGCTTGCGCGACCCTTCGGTTTTCCATGTACACGCATCTTTATCGGTCAGGCGTTCGAGGGCTGCGGCGACACGCACAAATAAACGGCTGATGTGCTTGCGCGAGTACTGGGCATTGAGGCGAAAGCGAATCGTCGTGTCCCCTGCCCCGTAGGTCATAAACCCGCGGTGCAGGCGTTGGGCGATAAACGCGTTTTGGAGCTCGGGCGACCCGACTTCAAACGCAAACGTACACCCGGCCACCCGGGGGTTGCTGATCGTTTCGGGAAATCGCTTGGTCAGGGCATGGAGTTCCTCGGCCAACGGCAACTCGAGGTCGGCCATGTCTTCGCAGGTCGAAAGTTGTATATGCCCACGGATCGCGGAGGCGACATTGACCTGATTGTACGCATCCTCGGGGTCGGGCCAACGCGACAACACCACGCCTAGCGCTGCTTTTTTTGCCACGGTTATCAGGTCGGGCGTCGCGTCTGGATCGTCTGTAAGCCCGAGCCGCTGCCACCACAGCGGTGTCCCGCCGGTGCCAAACCCAGTTTGGACTTCATCGATGATGAGTGGAATTTTGTGGGCGTTGGCGAGTTTGACAAGGCCGCGGAAGAACTCCGCCGTCAGATGGAGCTCGCCTCCCTCGGCCATCATCGGCTCAACAATGATCGCGTACAGTTCGTTGCCGCGGGTCTTGAGCAGGTTGCTGACGACGTCGAGCTCGGTCGGAGAAAACACGGCTTCGTACCCGGGCAATTCAAACGAGGCCCGCTTTTTTGGGTTCCAGGTTGCCATCAGGGCGGCAAACGTGCGCCCGTGAAACCCTCCTCGAAATGCCAGGACGCGATTGCGATTCCCTGTAGGTGCATGCAACCTAGCGATCCGCAGCGCTTTTTCGTTGGCCTCCGCTCCGCCCGCACACACGAGACTCACGTGGGTCAGCTGCTGCGGCGCCACAACCCGCACAGCGTCGGCAAAGGCCTGCACCTCGGGCACGCGCTCGACGGCTGTATCGGGATTGCTCCACAGACAGTTATTAAACCGCCCTGAGTGGAGCTCACGCAGGATGTCGGGGTGGGCAAACCCGTGGCTGAGGGTGGCGATCTGTGAACATGCATCGAGTACGACGAGCGACTTTTCGTCGATCGACACCATGTACGGACCCCAACACCTGCGCGTGTCGACGACGAGCGGTTTTTTCTCGACGGCGATAAAGTCGTCTGCGTACATCCGCCGCAACAACGCCTGGGTCTGCGGCAATTCTCCGCCTTCGGGTATGCGTACACGCGATGTTTCACGACGTCGGAGCCGACTCGGAACCGGAGCTTCTGCGCGTTGAAGACGCTCGAGTTCTTCGAGGTCGGACGCCTCGATTTTGCATGGATCCTTGGTCACGCATGCAGCTTATCAGTCCGTCGTCAAACATGCTCAACCAGTCGCATGTCCGAATGGATTGCGCATGCCCGGCTGCAGACCCTTGCGATCGATCACGACCTCTGTGCCGGGTGAGCGAACCCTGTAGACCCGAGACCGCAGGCGGCCTAACCTTGTATCCGTGCGTCGCACCCGGCAGCCTTCGTATTTCAGCGAGCGCGGGTTCTCCCTGCTCCACGCCCACGGGCCGCGCAGTGCTCTCTCACTGCATCCGCACTTTCATGCCGAGTACCTGATCTGTCTGCAACTTCGGGGCACCGAAGCTTGCCACGTAACCGGGAGGCTGCATCATTTTTCGCCGGGGGACCTGGTGCTCATCAATCCGCTTCAGGTGCACACGGGCAATACCACCGGCGCCCTTGAACTCGAGTATGTCAGCCTCTACATCGACCCCGATCGCCTCATCGAAGTCGCCCGCGAGGTCACGCCCGCGAGTTGTCATCAACCTGAGTTTACCGACATCCAGATCCACAACGACCCGGTCGTCCGCCGCCGTATCTGCGCGTTGCTCGAGCACTGTCGGACGGGTGAACGCGATCGCGAAGCCACGCGAGAGGCCCTGGTTCACGAGCTGCTTGGACATGTTCTCGAAAACTACTCGAACCTCCACGAGCCGCGTCTGCTGCCTACCAATCGCGTCCACAACCGCGCCATTTCTCAGGCGGTCGGTTTTCTGCGCAGCCGCGATCTGCAGGACACATCCTCGCTCGACCTCGACGACCTCGCCGCGGTAGCCGGGTTGAGCAAATACCACTTCCTACGCCAGTTTCGAGCTGTTGTCGGCATCACCCCCGGAGCCTACCTACGCACCCTCAAGCTGTGTCACGCGGCCTCACTGCTTCGCAAATCCCCGACCACGATCGCCGCAGTTGCTCGCAGTGTTGGGTTTTCTGACCAGCGAAGCTTTACCCGCGCGTTCTCCCGGCAGGTCGGGATGACACCGAGCAACTACCGGCGCCTCCACAGGGGCTGAATCGATGTATCATCATGAATTGGGAAGCTGCCGCAGCATCCCCGCACCTCGAGTGGTTTGGGCGGTGGACGACCCAATTATAATTTTGCAGAAGCAACTATTTTCGCGAACGCTTTTCGGACTTGGCCATACAGTATTCCAAAGCATCTCGCAGGGCCTGAAAGACCCGCATATCGCCAAGGCTGAGCTCGAGGTTGGTGATCGTCTGGGCGACCATCGGCTGGATGCCAGCGACGATACACTCGGCCCCGAGCAGCTTGATCATCTTCGCAATTCGCATCAGGTGATCGGCGGTCCCGGTGTCGAGGTCGGGTACGCCGGTGAGGTCCATGATCGCGTACACCGACTGGCGTTGTGTGATGGAGGCCAACACCCGCTCGGCGACCACTCCCGCGCGTTCACGCTCAAGCGAACCAACGAGTGGAATCAGCAAGACGTCGCCCCACACATCGATCACTGGCGACGAGAGTTCGTGGATCATCGCCCGCTGGCGCTCGATCTCCTGATTGGCCTCTTCGAGTGACGCAATGGTTTTGGACTGCAGTTCAATCTTCTCTTCCGCCTCGGCGATCGCCGAAGCCCGCTTGACGTCGTCGGTCACGATCTTCCCGATGCCCATCACATAGTGGACACATTTGTTGTCACGCAGCGGGACGTAGTCGATCTGCAGCCATACCTCCATATTTTGTTGTACAGGCAAGTCATCGTCCTTGCTCACATGCAGCGGCAGCGGCGGTGTCGAGACCCTCTCACCCGAGTTGACAGCACGAAAAAACAGATCCACGAGATCCTGCCCGAGCGTCGCCACGTTGTCGCTGAGACGAAATTGATCGATCAATACCGCGTTGGGGACTTTCCAAAAGACTTCGGCTGCAGCATTGCCGGCGACCAACGTACTTTCCGAATTGTAGACGTAGACCGACTCCGCGAGGGCATCGAGTCCACGCTGTGTGATCCACTCTGCGAGTGGAGGACGTTTTTCTGGGTCGGCCACCAATCCACCTCCCGCGCTCCGTCGACTATACACGGGACAGCCTAGGAGCAGGTTGGCGAATATGATTTGGGCTAGCCCAAACGGCCCGTGAACGCGCGAGCCATCGCCATGAGGTGAAATCGCAAGTAACCGCGTACTTCGTGTTCGAGTGTAGGAGCCACTTTCTCGCGCAACGCCGGTAGGGCGTGGAACGGCACGGCCGGATGCATATGGTGCTCGGCGTGATACGGCATGTTCCACATACACCACTCAAACAGGCGATTGGACCGGATACTCCGGGTGCGGTGCGCTTGGCTGCCATCGTGGGGTAAACCGGTGTGTTCGGGCATCAAGTAAAAACCGAGCACGAGATGTGCGATCGACCAGATCACAAATACGTGGGCAAAACCGTCGATAAACCACAGTCCGCCCCCAAAAAAGCTTGCCAGCACCAGCAGCACAAACCGACTTTCCCACGCGACCCGACCGCGCAACTCCGGGCGAATAAACGGGAACAGTTTGTCCCACCCCGAAGCCGGCATCACGGCGGAGCTGATGGTGAACATCAACTTTCCGACCATCAACAACTGGCCCGAGACCAGCGCCAAGTAGACGAAGGGATTGCTCGGCCAATTTGCTAGTAAATCCGGCGCAGATGCGATCTCGGGGTCGAGCTCTCGATCCTGGGTATGTCGGTGATGGGCCCAGTGGAACTCGCGAAAAAAGCTCGGCGCTTGCAGCATCAAGATCGCGCTGATCCAACAGACAGCCGAATTTAAAAGTCCGCTGGTAAACGCTGTCTTGTGACCCGACTCGTGGAGGGATGGAAAGAAAAACGTCAACGCCCACCCCCCACTTGCCGCAGTGATCCACCATGCGCTGTGGCCTTGCTGAGCCAAGGACACGGTTGCGATGGCCGACCCGACGAGCACACCAGTCTGGAGCGCCAAACGGGCGAGCCCTGGGCCGTTGCGTCGGACGAGTAACGGACGAAGCTGCTCGCGCGGGAGCGACGTAGGCGACGAAGTCATGACGCGAATGGTATCGCGCTGCAACGCCTTCCGCCACACCCACTCTCGCGCACGCTCGAAACCTGTCCCAATAGACATTTTGCAGCAACTGCGCCCATACTGAACCGGTCGAGTTGCTCGATGCAATCGCCCCCACCCCACGTTTTGCGTTTTCGCGATCGTGTGCTGTGCACTGCCGCGGCACCGGATGGGCCTTCGTTAAAATTGTGCATACAATTTTTTAGCCCAGACGATCCGATGAGCATGCGGCCGATTGTTTGCGGGAGCCCCATCGTCGCCCATGTCGACCCCCCCCACGGGCGCCGCCTCGACTGCGTGATCGAAGTCGACAACGCCGACCCGTGGATACCGGCGAGTGGTCCATTTCACCTGCGTCCGGCGGGGGCTGGATCCTACCAGGCCGAGATTTTTGCCTATACACTCGAACCCGTAAACGTTGCGTCGTCACGACCACTTGCAGCTGCATCTCGAGTGTCCCTGTGTGCCGATGAAGAGCGATGGTTGCAGGTTCAACAAACGCATCTTACGACCGCCGAAACGCCCTCATCCGTGTTTATGAACCCCGAGTTTCCCCGCGAAGATGGTCTGACGCGCTACAGTGACGAGGTAGAGATCCAGACAGACAACGGGTATGTCGCGGTCGATGTCGCGGGAGTCGTCGAGGTGGTGACAGGCGAGGGTCGTTCCCGCTGGCAGGTACTCAATCCGCACGCTCCAGCTTCGACCGCACCCATTCCGGCCGACGGCGAGCTGTGTTTGCTTTCGCCCAACGGCCGTTTTCTGTCGCTGGCACCGGGGTCCATCGCACGTGCCCAACGCCAGTCCCCAGGTCCCTACGAAGTGTTCCGCGTCGTCGTGCAGTGACGCTTGCGCACCAGTCGGTCGCCGACGAAGATGTCCTGTGCCCGCATCTTCCCGTCAAACCACACCGCGTCCCCCCTCCCGCCTACGGTCGAGTCTGACGCGCGAACACGGATTTGAACCACTGAGAATCGAGGGCACCCTCCCGGCGGACCTCAACGGCACATTGTTCCGCAACGGTCCGGGGCTCTACGAGTGTTTTGGTCGACCCTACAGCCACCTGTTTGAAGGGGATGGTGCGATCTGTGCGGTCCGGATCGCGGGGGGCAACGCCCACGGTGCACACCGGGTCGTCGTCAGTGAGGGGCTGAGGGCCGAACGGGAGCGACAAAAACCGCTGTACGGTCTCAATGCACCATGGTGGCGCCGGGTCGCCGCCAACTTTCAAAAGAAGGTCAAAAACACTGGCAATACAAGTGTTATGACGTGGCAGGGCAAACTCTACGCGCTGATGGAAGCTGCGTTGCCGATCGAAGTGGCACAGACCGATCTGACGACCATCGGTGAAACCGACCTCGAGGTGGTGGCCTCGACATTCTCGGCCCACCCACACTACGTACCTGGTCGAAAAGCCATCTTCAACTTTGGTCTTCGCTACCGTCGCCATACCGAGCTCATGATCTACGAACTTCCGGACTCCGGCCACGCGAGGTTGTTTCACCGGCTGCCCCTCGCCCATCCGGTGATGCTCCACGACTTTATCGCCAGCGACCGTCACCTCGTGTTTTTGGTCTCCCCCGCCAAGATCCGCCCGTGGCGGGCGATGCTTTCGATCGGGCCATTTGAAAAACTGTTCTACTGGGATCCGCGGGAGGGCACCGAAGTCATCGTCGTCCCGCTCGACGATCCATCCGCGACCCGACGCTTCCACACCGACGCGTTTTTTCAGTTCCACTTTGCCAACGCGTTCGAAGATGCCGGCGAGATCGTGGTCGACTTTGTCCGCTACGACAACTTCGACATTCTGCAGCAACTCGGTGACGATAACGCGTCGCTCGACAATACGTATGTCCGCGCTCGGATCGATCCCAAAACGACTAGCTTTCGCACGGAGGTCCTCGCCCACGGCTGCGAGTTCCCACAGGTGCATCCCAACGAATTGACGCGTAGTCATTCCCATGTGTGGATGGTTGGACAGTCAGACGAACCGGAGGGCTCCGAGCCCGACGGCGACAAACTCGTGTGCCTCGACCTGTCCACAGGTCGCCAGCGCAGTTTCACTTTCTCGGACGGCCGCCGGACCTCCGAGCCGGTGTTTGTTCCCCAGCCAGGCGACGACAATCCGCTCGCGGGCCACATCCTGTGCCTCGTCTATGACCCGAAGTCAGAAAATAGCCATCTCGCAGTGTTTGCCGGGCCGCACATGGAGGACGGGCCGGTCGCGCGTCTGTGGTTTGATCACCATGTACCTACAACATTCCACGGCCACTGGGTCGCCGATGCGTAGGTAGGTATCATGTCCCGGTGAGTTCGATCTCTCGCCACGCGCCCGCATAGAAGCGGTACGTCAACGCGGCCGCCAACACGGCGAGGTACCCAACGACCGAAACCATCGCACCCACATATCCGCCGTCGTAGATCGTGATCCACAGATAGCTCGCAGGCATCCAAACAATCCACGCGACGAACAGCCGGGCCCACATCGGCCATGCCGTGTCCCCCGCGCCGCGTAGCGCTTCGGACATCGTCATGCCGATCGCATCGAACAACTGCCACGCGACGCTGATCATCAACAGCACGGTGGCGACCTCGAGCAACTCACCTGTACCGATTTCGGGTGCAAACAGGGACATCACAAACCCCGGAAACACCAAGTAGAGGAGTCCGACGAACCCCTGCCAAACCATCGCCATGACCACGGTGCGTTTGACAACCACGCGAACCTGAGCAAACAAGCCAGCGCCGATCGCCTGCCCGACGAGGATCGCCCCAGATGACGTGATCCCAAACCCCGGCATTGCCGAAACCGAGTTGACGGCCATGACGGCCATAGTTGCGGCGAGAACCGTTGTCCCGAGATCCGCTACGACCACGTTGATAAACAGGGTGAACGCAGCAAACTCGAGAAACCAGTTGATCCCGTTGGGAATCCCAAAACGCAGCATCCGCAACATTTCGTGCATGCGCAACTTGAGTGGTCCCGTGACCTTCTCGGGGACATACCGCTGACTGGCGAACAGGGCCAAGACACCGACAAAGCTCACCCAACTAGCGATAACACTGGCGTAGGCCGCTCCTTGGACGCCGAGGGCGGGTGCCCCCCAATTTCCTTGAATCAGCAACCAATTGCAAAACACATTGACGACCATGGCGACGATCCCCGACGCCATGTACATGTGGGTATTGCCGAGACCTCCGTACCAGCTCCCGAGCACCTCGATCCCGAGTAGTGGCAACACGGCGAACAGTCGGATCACCAAGTAGTCGCACATCAGCGCGTGCACAACGGGTTCAAGGTCGAGGAGTCGCAGGAGCGGATCGACGGCATCCGTGGCGACAATCGCCAACACGCCGGTGATCAGCGTGACGATCAGTCCGTAGTAGGCGTACCGCCTCGCGGCGGCATAGTCCCCCTTGCCCTTGAGTTGCGAGGCGAGACTTTGGATGATGAAGATCGTTCCCATCGGCAGGATCACCACCGCGAACGAGTTCAGCGCGCCAGTGGTGGTTGCCGCCAATGCGGCCTCACCGAGCGGAGCGGTCATCAGCGCATCGCAAAACCCGATGACAGCCTGTGTCGATCGGGCCACGACGACCGGCCACGCAAGCTTCAACAGCGTGTGCCAGCTGAAGTCGGATACCGACGATGTTTGCGATGGGGGCATTCGACACCGAACAAATCCCGGACGAAAACCCGGTTGCTAACCTTACGCGACTTTCCCACTACGAGGTCAACGACCTCGAATCGCACTAGTTACACAATCGAAGTCAGCAAACAACCGCAGTGACAGCCTTTTTTGGAACCGAGTTGTGACCTTCCTAACGGTGTTCATCAGCTTTGACATGTCTCAAAAGACATAACTACCACAGCGCCAATTCCGATTCTCGATGACGATGGTGTCTGATACACCCCGGCTATGCAACGAACCGATGTGGTTGTTGTCGGGGCGGGCCTCGCGGGACTCCAAGCTGCTCGCTGGATTGTCGAAGCCGGACGAAACGTACGTGTGTTCGAGGCCCGCACACGGGTCGGAGGTCGAACATGGACGGTGGGTCCGACTTCGGTCCAGGAACCCGGCTTTGCCCAGCTCGGAAAACCACCTCTGATGCCCGTCGATCTCGGGGGTCAATGGGTCGGTCCAGATCAATCCCGCGTCCTGCGACTGGCAGATGAACTCGGTCTCGCAAGGTTCCCCAGCTTCCACAGCGGACGCAAACGCCTTGACGACCGCGGCAAACTATCGACTTATCGCGCCTCGATCCCGCGGGTGTCTCCCCTCGCCCTACTCGAACTCCACAGCGCGTTGTCCCATCTCGACCGGCTGCGCAGGCAGATCAGTGTAGACACACCCTGGGATGAATCCCGTGCACAGCTGTTCGACGGCATCTCGCTCGAAGCTTGGAAACGCCGCAACATCGTCAACCCAGTTGTCCGCGGTCTGATCGACGCACTCACCCGGGTCGTTTTGGGGGCCGAACCCGCCGAAATCTCCCTGTTGTACTTTTTGTTTTATATGCAATCAGGTGGCGGACTCCTCAAACTCGCCGAGTTCGCGGGCGGGGCACAGGAGCAGCGAATCCTCGGCGGGGCCCAGCAACTCGCCGAAGGTCTCGCCAGCCGACTTCCGTCGGGAAGCGTCCTCCTCGGACATCCGGTCACCAAAATTTGTCAGTCGCGCGACGGAGTCACCCTCGAGGCGGGCGAGCAAACCTGGACAGCCCAAGCCTGTATTATCGCCATTCCCCCCGCACTGTGTGCACGCATCGACTTTTCCCCCACGCCTCCTCCCCTGCGTCTTCAGTTGTCGCAGCGGATGCCCCAGGGTTCCTTAATCAAATGTATACTCACCTACTCGAGTACGTGGTGGCGCGACACCCAGTTGAGCGGTGAGCTCGTCAGCACCGACGGCCCGCTGTGCTTTGTGTGCGACAACACCGATGCCAGCGGCAAACAGCCCGCCCTCGTCGCGTTTTTCGGCGGTGATCAAGCCCGTCGATGGGGCACCTGTTCACCCGTCGAGCGCCGGGAACGGGTTGTGACAGAACTGGTGCGCTGCCTCGGCCCCCAGGCCGTCGATCCCATAGGCTATCTCGAAAAGGATTGGTCCGCCGATCCGTGGGCCCGCGGGTGCCCCGTCGGAGTGATGAGTCCGGGCAACATGGAACGGTTCGGGCCTGCCCTGCGCAAACCCTGGGGGCGGGTCTTGTGGGCCGGCACCGAAACCGCGAGCGAATGGTGTGGATACATGGAAGGTGCGTTGCAAAGCGGCGAGCGAGCGGCAAACGAGACAGCCGAGCTGCTCGGGCCATAGGAAGTCCGCACGTCGATGCCGCAACACTTATGTACGCACATGTTTAATTGCGGATAATCGCCAACATCGCCCGATCGTTGGGGTTGTAGCGAACATTGAGCTGGGTACCAAGCGGGAGTTGTGCGAGCTGGTGGGTCGGAATGACCTCGCGGTGTTCGACCAAAAACGGCGGCTGACCAGGGGTTTCGATCCGCATGCGCAACTTCATTTGCGGCTGGTTGTTGATCCGTGTTCCCGTGCCCTCGATCGCCAGGATCGTGCCGGTCGCGGCCACCCCGATCTTTTCGAGCTGAGCCCGCGTGCGGGCAGCCGCACCGATCGAGCGAAACACGCTCACGAAGATGAGCCCTGTCATGCCAACGATAAGGACCGGGAGCAGCCAGGCCATCATGTCGGGGTCGAAGGCCGTAAACCCGACCCCGGCAACGATGGGGATAACGGTGCTTGTGAGGATGATCGGCAACACAATGTTCCCGACCTTGATCCCCGACTTGGTCTCGATGATCGACGCCTCGAATTCCGCTGCCTGGGTGATGGCACGTTTGAGGCTTTTGCCACATAGCTGCAAGCTCGCATTGGCGGCGACGATCTTCTGCACGGCCGTTCCGGACTTGGAGCTCCAGTGCATCAGCTGCTCGACAGCGAGGTCGAGTTGACCGGTGTGTTCGAGGGCATTGGCCCGCAACACCCCACAGACAAAGTCATTGTTGTCAGCGATCGGCACATCGTCGATCCGCGACCCCAACAGGCGCACGACCTCGTCGAAGTTGCGTTTGGCGGTCGCCAAGTAGGCGGCCGACAACCGGTAGGAGCTATCGACCTGAAGGTTGTCACTTTGTGGATCACACAGCGACAGCCAGTAGGCAGCCGCGTCGTGGTCCCCCAAGCGGGCGGCGTTGCGGCACAACATCCCGTGGAGAACAGCGCGAAACGTCGGATCGTCGAGGTGCTGCAACGAGGTCTCGATCAGCGCCCGAACCTTGAGTTCGTCCCCCTGTTCCGAGAGGTAGCCGTATAGCAAGATGGCGAGGAAGAACAGTCGCTCGCTCGCACCAAAAGATGCCCCTTTGGTCACCTCGTCACAGGCCAGTGTCCACTGCTTGGTCGCCTCGGGCACCGCATTCGCAGCGAGTTGCCCTTGGGACATCAGACCCTGCAGGGAAGCGGGAGGCATGAGCGGCTTGTTGTCCTGTTCCCGCAGACGTTGGTAACGTTCGCCCTCGCTGATCTTGGCGTGCTGGTGCGTCGCCTTGTCCCGCTGGTCATCGCGTGCGGGCAGAATGTTGATCGCGTTGCAGTAGTCGCAACGAACCCGACCGCCGGCGATCGTGCCCTGGACCGGTGCGCCACACGCTTCGCAGGCCAAGACCCTCAGTGCCTGATCAAAAACCGTTTTGCCCATACCGCTCTCCGATAGCCCACGGTATCACCCCAAACCGTGTCATCGGCGGTCTTCTCGGGTCGAGACAGCACAGATGTGCTTTCTAGCGCAGTCCAACCGTGTTTACCCAGACGAATTTGAGATGGAAGCTGCGTGAATCTGCTTGTTTGACCAGGTTAGGAAGACACGCGAAGCTCGGCCGTATGACCCCCGATCTCAGCAACGCTCGCAAACTGTACACGCTCAACCTCCAGATCACCGGCTCGACCGAGTTCGGTGTCAGTCTCGGGGACATCTTGGCAGGAAAGACCGCCGTCCCTCCACACGGCGCCCGCTTCGATGTTGCGTTTACCGGCAAGGCCGAGGGGGAGCTCGCGGGAACGATCGAAGGTATCGACTACCTGCGGATGCGTGCCGACGGTCGTGCCGACATGGACATCAAACTCGTCATCACAACCGAAGGCGGGCAAAAGCTGGCCCTGCGTGGCGAAGGTGTCTGTCGACCGAGGCCCGACGCACCTATCGGGGATTTTTGGGAGTATGCCGAGCTCCACAGCTCGCACGAAGCCTATCGCTGGGTGAACACACTCAATATCTGGGGCCACGGGCACGTCAACTTCGCGGACGGCACGATCGTCGTCCATGCCTACGGGCTTTGAGGGCCGCACGAAGTCGAATGGGTGGGGATTTTTCGGCACTCCATGTCACGCCCGGGTGAGCAGACGGGTCGCCAACAGGCTGATAGTTTTGTTCTGTGACTTCCTGCCCTCCGCAGAAACATTTCTTCGGTGTGTTGCTCGTCGGACTGTTCGCCACCGGCTGTAGCGATACGGGAACGTCGACCACATCGTCGGCCAGCGAGACCTCGAGTCCGTCATCGACGGACGGTACGACGGGTACGAGCACAGGCACGACCGATACAAGCGATACAGGTCCAGGCACCACGCAAATGCCTGGTTCAGACTCCGACGAAACGACGGACTCGGAGCCACTTCGCTGCAACGGGTACGCGGAACTGTGTGACCGCCCGTTCGACGAAGTTGTATTTGCTTGTACACACAATGCCCACTCCGCAGTCAGCGAGGGCTACGGACTCAACGCCAACCACCAAAAAGGTGTCCAAGACCAGCTCGACGCCGGGATCCGAGCCATGATGCTCGATGTCTACCTCGAAGACGGCGAGACCACCCTGTGCCACGGGCCCTGTGGTCTCGGCAGCCAGCCCCACATCGAAGTTGTCGAGATCATCCGCGACTTCCTCGAACAACACCCCCACGAGATTCTGGCGATCATCTACGAGGATCATGTCGAGCCGTCGGCGATCGAGGCCGACTACGTCTCGTCGGGCTTGGTCAATTACGTGTACACACATGAAGATAATACACCGTGGCCGACCCTCGGCGAGATGGTGGACGCCGACACCCGCCTGTTGGTCACCGCGGAGTCCGGCAGCCCCCCGCCGGGTTGGTACCACCACGCCTGGGACCTCATCTGGGATACGCCCTACAGTCATAAGAGCCCCGACGACTTCTCCTGCGAACTCAACCGCGGCAGCCTCGACAACGACCTCTTTCTCATCAATCACTGGGTCAACAACATCATTGACCTGCCCTCTGAGCCAGATGCAATGATCGTCAACCAGTACGATGTCATCTATGGGCGGGCGATCGACTGTCTCGAACAAACCGGGCGACTGCCCAATTTCATCGGCATCGACTATTTCCAGCAGGGGGATTTGGTCGCGGTTGTCGATGCCCTCAACGGAGTTAGTGAGTAGACATGCATTTGATCCTCGTACGTCACGCCGAGGCTGTGAATCCTTCGATCGCCGGGGGCGACCGCAATCGCTGGCTGACGACGTCCGGTCGCGCCACGATCACGCGCACAGTCGAGCTGATGCCCGACAAACACGTGACACACATCGTCACCAGTCCGTTGGTCCGCGCGGTGCAGACTGCCGAGCACGTGGCAAATCATTGTGGATACACACAAGCGATCGAGGTCCATCGCCCGCTGTCCGAAGGTTCTGTTGGCACGGTGCTCGAATGGCCCGACGCGGCCGACGACGACGCAACCGTCGCGCTGGTGGGTCATGAACCGATCATGTCGACCCTCGCCAGTCATTTGCTCGGGCACCGATTTCCCGGTTTTCCGATGGCGGGGATCCTCAAGTGCATGTACACACCCGGACGTGGCGGTGTGTTTGCGTGGTTCGTCGATCCACGGGGACACTGTATCCACAACCTGCGTGACGTCCGTTCGTTCTAGCCCCGAACCCATCAGCGACGTCGTGTCGGAGGAGCTGCCGGTAAGAGTCCTAAATCAATGTATCATCATATTTATGAAGCACATCACCAAACGTGTGCAA
The DNA here is from genome assembly GCA_964621785.1 of uncultured Nannocystaceae bacterium. Classification (GTDB taxonomy): domain Bacteria; phylum Myxococcota_A; class Polyangia; order Nannocystales; family Nannocystaceae; genus JACKDW01. The sequence continues at coordinate 36,010 of CAZUPD010000024.1, read as the reverse complement.
TCGGAAGAGTGACAACGGCAAGTTCGTGCACACATGCATTGACAACGGACGTCGGCTCGAACATGCTCGCGCCCCATGCGTCTGGTCAAAGCTCTTCCCTACTCAATCCTCGCCCTCATCCTTTGTGTCGCCTGTGGCAAGGACGACCCGATGGATACCGATGCATCCACCAGCTCTGTCACGCAGGGTACCGTCGGTCCTAGCACGAGTCCCGCGTCCGACACCGCGGGCGAAACGCAGTCCGAGTCCGAATCCGAAACCCAATCCGAAACGACCGGTGAGACCGACGGCACAAGCGTCGGCACGACCGACGATCCGACAACCGCGTCGACCGATGACCCGAGCACGAGCGATACAGATCCGACAACCGGTGACGACGGGGCGAGCTTCTGCCTCGAGTCCTGCGAGGACGACAGCGACTGCAACCTCGATGGCCAAGACATGGGCTACACCTGCGGCAGCAACAACCTCTGCACAACCGACTTCGCCGGCTGCACCGACGATGAGGAGTGCCAAATCCAATTCAGCGGCTGGGAGTTTGGCGACAACTGTGCCGCCCAAGCGGATTGTGCAGTAACCCAGGCATGTATCAATCTCGACGGAGCCGGAAAGTGTGTGTATGCACCGTCAGATTTCCTGTCGTGTGAGGACATCAACCAGGAAGAAGTGCAAGCACCAGCGATCGAGGGCGGGCAGATCACAGTTTGCAAAAATACAACCGCGCTCTGCACCGAAGCTAAATTCTGCATCAACGGCTGTTCTTCAAACGCTGATTGCGTTGTCCCAAACTTCCCGGTGTGTAACACCCAGACCAACCACTGCGAGTGTGGCCAAGATTCAGACTGTGCCGGACTGCAAGGAACTTCGATCTGTGCCGAAGGCGTCTGCCAATGCGCAAGTGATGCCGACTGCGCACCACTCGACTACGCCGATACCTGCTACGAGGGCTCCTGCGGGTGTTCCGAAGATATGACTTGCGAGAACTACAATCCCGAGTTTGACGGAACATCCGTTTCCTGTCGGGGTGTCTAAACGACCTCGACAAGGATGTATGTTCACCGATCAGGCAGACCATCCATGACGGACCCGGCCGGATCTCGTCGTGGATGGTCTGCGTGAATTGAGCTGGCGGTAAACCTGCTTAGAGCCCTGAGATCCAAGACTCGATCGAAGAAATATCACCGTCCGACAGTGCCGCCCCGCCCTGTGGCATCTGGTCACCGCTCCCACCGACATCGGCTTGGGTACCTTTCAGTTTGTGGATGATATAGCTATTTTCCGGATCTCCCGGCTCCACCCGGCTGAGGCTGGACTGACCTGACGCTGCCGAAACCAGGTTTGCTTTTGCGGTATCCGCGTCGGGCATCGCTAGCCCTCCGACCTCGCCACCGACGTGGCACGAGCAATTGGGACTGATGATGTTCGGGTAAATGTCGTCGACAAACACATCGGCGGGACCCTCCGTCGTCGTCCCATCGTCAGTCTCAGACGCGTTCGAACTATCGGACTCCGACCCTCCATCGCCGCCGTCATCGCATCCCTGGGCAAATGCGAGGCAACTCGAAATGAGGACTGTGGAGAGCAATCGGGGAAAAGTAGGCATACGGAAGGTTACCGTGTTCATGTCCCCCTCGCGGCCATTTCGCCTCTCGTCAGGAAGCGTCTCCGAGCACAGAGGTCTGTGCATTTACACGCGCTCCCACGACCGCGAAACGCCCATCCTCGCCATGGCCGATGCTCGATTCAGACCCTGGGAACTTGAAGCATGCGTCCGAGCAACGGTTCGAATTTATTAGACATGAACGAAAAGACACACTCACTCTCGGTTTGAGTCGTTCAAGTCAAATCCGACATAATTTTATAGACATGAACAAAAAGACACACCCGAAGGTGTGCCTTTATCTCGCCATGGGCGATGCTCGCTTAGAAACGCCCAGATAGAACAAGGCCTCCAAGCGTCGGTTGTACCTCGAGGCGTTTACTTCCCTTCCGGTGGATGATCCCCCCGATGGCGACCACAGCAATTCCACTTGCGAGCAAGATCCCCCCGACCATCGAGAGCTTGTCAGCGCTGTCGATGTCTTCGATCGGAGCGTTATCACCCTCGAGTTTACGAACCTTGAGTGTAAATGCGAGCGTGAGCCCAAAACCGGCTGCTGCGACTGCACCACCACCGATCATCACCCCGCCACCGATCTTCTTGAGTTTGGTCGCGGCGGCAATCTCCTGCGGGGTAAGCGGTGCTGGCATCCCATCGTCGACGGGTGCTTCAACGGGTGCCGGCTGCGGCGGTTGAGCGACAGGCTGCGCTGGTTGAGCTGGCTGGGCCGGTTGAGCTGGTTGGGCCGGTTGCGCTGGCTGGACCGGTTGAACTGGCTGGGCCGGTTGTGCTCCCTGTGCATATGCATAGGTCGGTGCCAGTGTCAGGGCCACTGCAGTGACAAACACCCCAGCCTGTGCCGCAAGAGAATGATGCCCACGAGATTTGTTTGCGAAAGGTCCCATGTACTGTTCCTCGTTGGTTGGGGTGTGGACTTACTCTTTGTACGCTGGCGGCTCGCCCGTCAGCACACAAATGCCGAGTTCGGTCAGGCATTCCTTCGAGAAGGAGGGGTTGATGCCGTTGTCGTCGGCGGTGCAATCGTCATCGCTTTCACAGCCGACGAGCGGATAGAGCCCGGTCACGCGGTAGTCGGCCGTGCAGTTGTCCTGCGTAAACCGCAGATCTGCGGCGAACTGTGTCCCTTGAGCGTCGGCCGAAACCAACACCTTGGCGTTCTTCCACTCGTACTTGAGGTAGGTCGCCGGTTGCTCCGGGATACTCTCGTCCTCATCGGGCGTTTCGGGGTCGTCGGGTACCGCCGGCACCAACGGGATGTTGGCCTCGGAGTGTTGCTGAAACCGCGGAATCTCGCAGAATTCGTCCTCGGTTGGCAGGCCTGCTGCGAAATCACCGATCGCGTTGGGCTCGGCATCCGCAACAGGAACGCCTTGAGAGACGGCGTGCTCGAGCAAGAGGCCAAGTGTTTCCGGGCGGATGGCAACTTTGGCCCGGTTGTAGTCGGGCGTGTCGTTGAGTCCACCTTCGTAGTAGTACGACTGGAACCCGAGGACATCTCCCACCAGGGAGCCACAGGCGGTATTCGGATCGCCCTCGACGAGCTCAAACTTGGCAGCGAACGTACCGTGCGCACTGGTGCAGTTCATCAGAGGTTGCGTACAGCCGGACATCGTCGTTGCGACGCCTGCGGTGAGGGCAACTGCGAGGGTGAGTACAAGTTGAATCGGGCGGTTCATTGGACTACCTCCGGGTTAGAACGTGAGCCGAACACCAAAGCGGAACGTCCGCGGTCGTTGGAAGGAAGTTGGGTTGCCGAAGTTCGGGTTTTTGACGATCGGCATCCCGTCGGTTGTCTCGAGACTTTCGAGATCGTCGAACGTGCCGTCGGGGATCGGCAACACATCATCGTTCGTGTAGGTCTGATCGATGTTGGTGTACTGCTGGAAGTTCAAAGCATTGAACACATCCATGGTGATCGACACCGCAAGATCTTTGTTGAAGCGCTTGGTGTAACCGATGTTGGTGTCGATCCGGAACACCCAGGGCAGTCGTTCGCCAGCGCCGCGGGGCAACACGAACACCTCGCCGCTGCCGTAGAGGTAGTGCGACGCGAGTACGTTGGTCGGGTTACCCGAACTTGCGCGGAAGGCACCGCCGAGGAGAAGTGCATGCCCATTCTTGAACGGGATTTCGCCGGCGGTGAAGACCTTGAACGTGTGGCGCGTGTCGCCTGGCAGAGAACCGAAGCGGTTGTCGAGCAGCGAGATCAAGTCGAAGTCGGAGTTGATGTTCGGGTCGAGCTGACCGGTCTCCGGCCGGAACAAACCTGCGATGTTGCCCCGCAAGAACGCGAGGGTGTAGCTCGCCGATGCCAACCAGTTCTTGGCGAACCGCTTGTCGAAGTACAACACACCGGCGTCGTAGACACGGCGAGCCTTCGGGAAGTCCGAAGCGATGCCGTAACCCGGGTTACCGATGAAGTAGGTGGTCGCCTCGTCGCGGCTCATGTCCTCGATGACGCGGTTGAGCCAGCGGTGGGTGTAGTTGAGTCCAAGGCGGCCGCCCGGCACGATCTCGTACTCACCACCGAGGACGATCTCGTCGCTCGACTGCGGTTTGAGGTCGGGGTCGACCGGGGTTTTGCCGGCACCGGTCAAAATCCACAATTGGTCAGGCTCGGTCGCACCGCCGACTTGCAGCCGGCTGTCGTCTTCGCGGCAAACACCTGTGTGCGAGTCGAGATCGGTCGGGTCACAGACTGTGGCATCGTGAAACGACGCCATCGACGGCTCGCCGGAACCTGCGCGATCGGCCAGGTTGAGTGGCACGCTCTGGTAGAAGCGGGCGTAGTTGATAAACAACTTTGAGTGACCCGCTTGGGTCGGATCCCAGATCAGGCCCACACGCGGTGAGATCTGATTGGGCAATGCCATCGACAGTTGCCGATCCCCGCCGAACATGTGCTGGGCGTCGTACCGTAGACCGAAGTTGAGGGTCACCTTGTCCATGATGGACCAGCTGTCCTGCAAGAACCCACCGATGGTGGTCGAGAACACGGTCCAGCGCAGACTCGGGAGAATGAACGGATCGTCGGGCCCGGTCAAAAACCCGTACTGCCGGTAGTCGGCAAAGTTCGTCCCGCTGGTCGACTCGCGGTACAGGGTGCCGCCGGTGTAACCGCGGTGGCTGTTGTACTGCATGTACTCGAAGTCGACGCCAAACTTGATGACGTGGTGACCTGCACCTTGGGCCAGTCGAGAGGCCATCGAGCGCGCGTGGATGCGGTCGAGGCTGCGGTCGTAGATGAAGCCCGGACCGCCGGTAGCAAACGAAGTTACCGGACAGACTTCGATCGGATCGAGCGTCGGATCCTGGGGCACGAAGGCGTCACAGGCATCTCTGGCGGCATCCTCGGGGAGCGGGATGAAGTCGGTTACGGAGTGGAACGGCTGGTTGCGCCGCCAAATTACCCCGGGCTGCCCGGCGAGGCCGTTGTTGGTCCCCACCCCGCTGCCGTCGTTGGGCAAGCGCTGATTGACCTGGTGGTGCCAACCGAAAATCGTGTCGATCTCCCAGCGGTTGTTGTCGGCGAGTGCGTTCCAGCTGAGCTGCAAGTCGCCAGCATCGTCGTGGTAGGAGTGGGCCAATGCTTCGTAGGTTCCGAGAGCATTGCTGATCTCGGGAAGGCCTGTACGAGCATTCATCCCGTAGGTCCCGCGCCCGCCTGAGAAGGTCGGCGCGTAGATCCCCATGAGCTCTAAGGTGTGGTTTTTGGCCGGGGCAAAGGTCAACTTGCCGAGGGCTTGGATCGTGGTCGCCTGGGCCTTCTTACGTTCTTTCGACCCCGGGATGAATTCGGTGAGTGTGTACTCGGTCTCCGGGTCGACCATCGTGTTGCCATCGTCGTCGAGCAGCAACTTGTTCCACGTGGTGTCGAGGTTGTAGACCGTACGCGAGAAGCTGACACCGCCGTAGAACCACAACCGGTCTTTGATGATGCGCCCACCGACATCAAAGCCCGCATCGCCTAGCCAGTTGAGGTTTCGCTGGGTCTGAATCGTCGAGCCTTCGCGCTGGGGCTGCTTTTGCCTGCCCTGCAGCTGACCTGGCGTATAGAACACCCACACGCCACCGTGGAACTCATTGGAACCGGTTTTGGTGACGGCGTTGACGATACCGCCGGTCGCCCGGCCGTACTCCGGCATGTACCCACCGGCCTCGACCCGAACTTCCTCGAGGAACTCGACGGTCAGGGCGGTGCCGTTGAGACCAAAGCCGGGGTCGTTCACCGATAGACCGTCGACGTAGTACTTGTTCTCCGGCGAGGTCGTACCGGCGATCGACGTTCCGTAGGTGTCGTTGTTGGCGCCCGGCGTCGCCTCGGCGATCGCCTCAAACGACCGGTTGGCGCCACCTTTGCCCGTCGGGTTGGCGATCGGGACACGCTTTGAGATCTCTTTGTCGAAGGACATGCCGGTTGTACTCGACCCGACGTCGACCGGGGGAGACTCGACAACAATCGTCCGGTTGAGACCCGAGGTCAGCTCGAGATTGAAGTCGATGCGGGTCGTGTTACCCGCGCGAAGCTTCAAACCTTCTCGCTTTTTGCCCGCCCCAGAGTCCTGGTGCACGACCTGGATCATGTATTCGCCAGGCGGCAGATTGGGGATACGGTACAGACCGTTGCTATCTGTCACCATCGTGCGTTCGCCGAGCAACTTCTCGCCGGTGACGATGATGACAGCACCTTCGACGGTTGAACCCGAGGCCGGGTCGCGGATGACACCGGTCAACACCGCGTCGTTGGGACTGGCCTCCGCCTTTTGGATGACGACCGCCTGTGTTGCCACGACGGCGCCCAAAATCGGTATCCAAGCACTCCTGCGCATTCGTATATCTCCGCCGTTGAGGGGGTGTGGAAGTCCACTCGCACGCATGTGCGTGCATGTGCATTTCCCATAACCTCTCGCCCAGTCTCAGGTCAATTCGTTTTGGGAGATTTTTTTTTCTATTCCCATTTTCTTGTCGCTACAAGCAAAGGCCAAAGGAATCTCACGCACAGCGTTATCCGCTACTCGAAAGTTCAGGCCTTTGTTTCCACGCACATTGCGCGTCTTTTTGTAGGTACAACGACGAAGTCGGGGTGATGCACGCCCGTCAGAGCCCGCTCCAAACAAACCCGATTGTCGACTCGAATGTGTAACCCAAATTATTGACGGCATTGTCTCGCTCGCCCGCACTCGTCGTATAGAAGTGGCCGTTTTGGGGATGGTACAGACGGTACAGCGGGGCTGACCCACAGATCTGCTCGCCGGCGAGGTAGCCCAATGGTCCCTCATTGGTCCCTGCACCCTCACAGCTACTGCTGGTTGTGTAAAAGCGTTTTCCGTTGCCGAGCAGGCAGCGGTGCAATGCCACGATACCGGCCTGTGGCTGGGCGTAGAGAAAGAAGTAGTTCTCGGCTTCGAGGTGGAAGTCACCCGACGACGCCTCTGCGAGGTCGGTCGTGTATAGGTGGCCCAGTGTTGGACTCGACGCCCGGTGTACCCCGTGGCGACACCCGTCGACCCCTTCGTCGCAACTTTCATTGCAATTGTCGTCAAACAGATTGCAAACCTCTGGTGTTTGTGGATCACACAGCAGCGGACAGCTCTCGCCATCGGGGAGCTCGGTCTCGCAGCCGGTGTTGATATCGGCGTCGCAATCCGACCACCCGGAGTGGCAATCGCCCAGAGCACACATCCCCTCGACACAGGTTGGAATCGCATTGGGGACAATACACGAGACCCCACAGACCCCGCAGTTTTCTGGATCGCTTTGGAGGTCGACACACAACACGCCACACTGCGTGTACGGGCCACAATCGATCGGTTCGTGGGTGGTCGAGGACCCCTCCCCGGTTTCGGTTCCCGGTTCTCCCGACGTGGACGTTTCACCCGAGTCGGACTCGGAGCCCGACTCACCGCCACTTGTATCGCTACTCGCCGAGGGATTCGACGTGAACTCGGTGTCGGACGGATCCTGTTCGGCGGCAGAGCACCCGGTGACGAGGCAGGTCGCTACAAATACCTGCATGCACACATGATTTACATGTATCCGCATGTTTGACCCTCGATCGGCCGCTGGCTAGCCGTTGCGCAACCCTGGCAATTCGTCCGACGTCTGCCCGCCGTTCCATCCGAAACTCGGTGTTTCGAGCCCGAGCGCCCGCAACATGGTGACATGGACCTTGGACACGTTGCCGCCCGCCTCGCGTACGTGGAAGTGCGGATTGAGGTTACCGTTGCAACGACCAGCGACAATGATCGGCATCTCTTTGACGCTGTGTTGCCAGCCCTCGCCGTACTCCGAGGTGGCAAAAATACAGGCGCGGTCGAGTAGCGAGTCGTCCATCGGATCGAGGGTCGCGGCAAACCGGTCGAGAAGACGGGCAAACGCCTGCATCTGGTAGTCGGTGATCGCACGTACCTGTTCCCACTCGCCGGCGTGACAGGTCGCGTGCATGTCGTTGTTGACTCCCAGGTTTGAAAAAACGTGGGTCGTCGCCGGAGACGTCAACATAAACGAGAACACCCGGGTCAACCCACATTGTAGGGCCACGGCCAGCAGCTCGGCCATGATGTCTGTCTTGATCAACAGGTCGCTCGAGTCACCTGGCACCTCGGGTGCTGAATCACAGGTCCCCGAGGTCAGCTCGAGCCGACGCTGAATCTCCGACAAATGCTCGAGGTGGGCATCGAGGCGGTCACGGTCACCTGTCCCAAGTTTCAGGCGAAGATCGCCAGCATCTTCCATCACGGCATCGAGCAACCGGGCGCGGCGGCCCACAGCCACCAGATCGTCCGGGACATTGAACAGCAGATTGTACAGCTGCGTAGGACTGAGTATCGCCGGATTTTGCGAGTCTGGGCCGTTGTACGAGATGTTATTCCAGTGGCCGTAATCGTGAAACCTCGCCGTGCTCACGCCGATCTCGAGGGACCGAAACCGGGTTGGGAACGATCCGTAGAAGCCCTCGTGGTTGGCGACGTACTGATCGATCGAAGGTCGCAGAGCCGTGAGCGTGTGCGAGGGGTGATCAAAACCTTCGGGTTTGATCCGGTCACCTGTCAGGTTGACCATAAAGCCCCGCATATGCCCGTCGCTCTGGCCTGGCGGATCGGACGGCACCTCGGTCTTGGGCTCTAACCCGCTTGCCACGCTAAACGGATGGCTGCCTAACGGTGTCATGAGTTGCGACGGTGTGAACCCGAGACCCTCTTCGGCGGGTGTCCACAGGTCCGGGTGATTGCCCTGGGCCTGGAGCTCGCCGTGTTTGGCGTGCCAGGGCACCCCATTGGCCCAGAAAAACAGGCCAAAAATCGGCTCCAATGCGGTCGCCTTGGCGTGGACATCACGGGTCGGCAGCATGGCTTCGAGCCACGGCAGTGCGAGGGCGACTGCACTGCCCCCGACGGCTCCGCGCAACAGTGTGCGGCGGGAAATCCCGCGACCGGACTTCCGGCGTTGGGCCACGGTGGGAACGGGACGCTTGCTGTGCGCACTCATGGGAGCACCTCCTCGTCGGCGACGTAACGGAAAGCTTCGCTGATGGCGAGCGCGCGCAGCAACTCGCGGAAGCGGTGACCGTGTTCGACAAATTCAGCTTCGACCTTGGCGAGTCCGGGGCGTTCGGTGAACTCCTCTTTGCGCCCGACTGCGTGGCGAAAGAGTTGTGTGACCATACAACTTGCGACCCGGCCGTCCGTTTTGAGCAACTCGGCGAGCTCGCGTGCATTGGCGAGGGGCACCCCGTCGAGGTCGCCCGTGGCATCGATCGGCAAGCCGTTGTCGAGGGTGACGTACCCGCCGAGCGGGTCGAAGTTTTCAAACAAGAACCCCGGAGGATCGATGAACTCGTGGCACGCAGCACACACCGGGTTTTCGCGGTGCTCCTCGAGTCGCTCGCGCAGCGTCTTTGGCTGATCGTCGCCATCGGGATCGAGGTTGAGGTCGACATCATCTGGCGGCGGGGGAACTTCTTGGCACAGCACCCGTTCGCGGATGTACTTCCCGCGCGCCGTCGGCGAGTTGTAGCTCTCGTGGGCGTTCATCGTCAAAAACGCACCGAGCGTCAAAAGCCCCGCCCGCGGACCATCTTCGGGGAGCTCGACGGGGACATACGCAATCGGACTGGCCCCGGGAGCATCGAGCCCATAGAGCTCCGCCAGCTCGCTATTGACAAACGTGTGACGGGTGCTGAACAGCTGACGGACATCAGTATCTTGCCGATACACCAAATCGTCGACCAACAGCTCGACCTCCTTGCGCATTGCCACGATCAAGCTCGGTGTGTACAGCGGGTAGACCTCGGGATCGCGGGTCGATCCGTCGAGACGCGAAAGGTCGAGGTATTGGGCAAAGAAGCTCTGAATCGCCACGCGTGTGCGCGGGTCGGCGAGCATGCGTTCGACCTGTTCCTCGATCCCTTCGACCGTGAGCAGCTCACCACTTTCGGCGGCCGCCAACAAAAACTCGTCGGGGGGACTGTTCCAGATCAAAAATGACAGCCGACTCGCCATCTCCCACGCGGTGTAGCGCCGGCGGGTCTCGTCGTGGGGATCGGGCTCGCCGCGTTCGATCCGGTACAGGAAGTTCGGGGACTGCAACATCCCGGCGACCGCGTAGCGCAACCCCTGCCACGGATCGCCCTCGGCCAACTCCTCAGCCATCGCCACCCAGCGGCCGAGTTCGTCGATCGACAGCGGCCGGCGAAACGCCTGGCGACCGAAACGACCGAGAAAATTGATTGTACATGAACTATCGCTGACGGGGTTGCACCCGACCAATGTCAGGCGCCTTGCCTCATCGGCAAACACTGCCCCCGTGATGGCCATCGCCGACTCTTCGTAGAGTTGTGTACCCAATTCAGACAACACCGTGGTCGCGGCCCCGATGTTGTAAAACAGATAGGGATTGGTATCTGGCTCGAGGGGCAGCTCGGGCAGACCGAGGCCGAGCAACATCTCGACTGAGTTTTGGTACTGGACCGCCGTCAGCCGCGGCATCACCGGCTCGCCGGGAATCACCGGTTTTGGTGGCTCGCCCGTGTCATCGCTGTCGCTGCTGTCCCCGCTGCTGGCATCGGTCGTGTCCGACGTCGCCTCAGTCGTCGACGCCTGTGTCGACGCCTCGCTGGTCGCCGAGTCGGGCTCGCCCGAACACCCGGTGCACGCGAGCAAGCCCAACACCGCGGCGAGTTGTCCGTAATTTTTCTGGGTTCGACTGGCCATCTGCCCTCCGAAATTCGCCTGACACTAGCACGTCGGCAAGAATCGGGAACAGACGCATTTGTAGATACGACCATCTGCGACGAGTTGCGTGCATTTGCAATGCTTCAAACGTTGGTCAGGCGACCGGTCCTGTCCGCCGCGTCAACTCGAGGATCGGCAACGCGACCCCGAGGAGCACCACGCCCGCACCAATCAGCTGCCAGCGTTCGGGCACAACCCCCAAAATCGAGTAGTCGAGCAAGAACGCGAACACCGGACCAGTGAGGGTGATCATGGACGACTGTGCAGCATTGATATGACGGACGGCAAACATCAGCGCCAAGCGGGAGATAAAGGGCCCAGCCAGCGCCCCAGCTGCACACAACAGCCAGATCTCCGCGCCGGACTCAAACAGTGCAGCTGCATTTCCAGGTATCAGCAGTAGGAGCACAACTGCCAACCACAATCGCAGGGCATTGACCTGGACCAGATCGACCTTGTGGGCGACGTAGCGGGTCAACAGATGAATGCAGGCAAAACAAAACGAGGATGACAATCCCCAGAAGATCCCTTCGGCATCGACCGATGGCGTCTCGCCGGTCGGCATACGCATCAACAGGATCCCGCCCATCACGATCAACATCGACAGTCCGAAGCGCAGCGACACTCGCTCGCCGAGCATCAGCGCCCCGCCAACGACGACAAACAAGAGTTGGGTTTGGTGCAGGACGCTGGTGACACCTGCATCTACATGGACCAGCGACTGGGCGACGCAGTAGTTGCCGATCACGGTGAGGACGCCAAACACCGCGATCGTGCGCAGCGACGTTCGATCGCGTTGCACCCCACGGCCGGCCGTTGTCTTCACCGCGGTGATCGAGTTGAAGACGGCTGCCGAGAGCAACACCAACAACACCGCATGTTCGCGGGGCACCGCCTGGCCGGCGACCTTAAACGGGATGAAGTACAGCGACGCCAACGCGGTTGCGAACAGCGACAGCATCACTCCCGTGCGCGCGGCCCCGTGGACCGGCGTCGTTCCGCGATTCGGATCGGCCAAGGGCGACACCATGACACGGTGAAATAACGGCGTACAGGCGCCACCTCGCTCTTATAGGCGAGCAGCCCGTGGTGTTTCTCGCGTCCCGCCCATCGGCAAGCGAGAAAATCCACGGGCTGCTCGGTTCCCGGTTACCTGCGCTCGTGGGCAGGTGCCGTGGCACAATCGCCGCGTGATGCTGCTCCGCCTCGTCCCAGGCTTACTCGGAATTCTTCTTCTCGCGTGTACGGCTACCGAGGGCCCGGCCGAGTCAATCCCGCCACACCAAGAAGATGACCCAAAAACCATCTCTGAGCCCGCGCCCAATCCTGCGCCAGCTGTGGTCGACACACCTCCGGTTGAAAACCACGAGCACTGGCACGCAACCTTGAGGACGATCGCCTCCGCCTACAACGCGTGGGGCCGGGTCGACGACGAGTATCGGTTTGCCCCGTTTTTGTGTCGCATGCCGACCGGCGGTCGCCTCGAGTTCTCCAAAAGTTCGGACGTCGAAACCCACGGTGAAAAGATCTACTCGCTGTACGCGTTTGATCCGGTGGCCTATGGAGCGCCGGCCACGGTCAACCTCCCGCTGCCGGGGCTCGACGAAAAAAAACGGCCGGAGCCCGAGGTTGTCCAAGCGATCGTGAAGGAGACTTTTGTACCCCAACACGTCGAACAACCACAGCACGGACTGCACGACCCGGCACCTGCTTCACGCGAGGGCAAGTTGTATGGACGCGGCGATCCAGCTGGCCTTTACATCATGTTCAAACCGAAGGACACCACGGCCCAAACCGACGCCGGATGGGTGTACGGGACCATCGCGGCGGACGGAACCATCACCGCCGCTGGGCAGGTCAAAAACTGCGTCGGCTGCCACCAAAAAAACCCTGACCGCGTGTTTGGCCTACAACGCAAACTCGGTTATCCCCCGCAACCTCGGGGACCCAACGGCGAGAAGGTCCTCAACCGCGGGTGATCGAAGCACACATTCTTGCCGGCGAACACCCCATAGGCGATGATGGGGCACCTTGCTTGATTTGATTGGATCGTAATGACCGACTTTCACCGATGGACGTCTGTAGTTGTCCTTTCCCTCTGTGCCTGCGGCAGCGTCGAAGAAGGGACCAATGCCAGTGGTTCAGAGAGCGGATCAGAAACGTCTTCGGAGACGGACGCGACCACCACAGCGGGGCCGACGACCGAAGACCCAAGTACCAGTCCCAGCGGATCCGAAAGTGACTCGGACCCTTCGACCACTGACCCTTCGACCACTGACCCTTCGACCACTGACCCTTCGACCACTGACCCTTCGA
>CAZUPD010000024.1:0-22740 GCA_964621785.1 uncultured Nannocystaceae bacterium | reverse complement strand
CTACTGACCCTTCGACCACTGACCCTTCGACCACTGACCCTTCGACCACTGACCCGACGGATACCGACACGACAGACACTGGTATGATGGGAGGGTGCGAGGGCCTGGGCAACGCCGGTCTGCTGCTCCACTCGACACTCGACGACCTCGACTCGGTCACGACGCCAGCCGTTGGTGCCGGGTCGGGTCAAGTGATGACGATGCCGGCCGATGACTTTGTTCCGGCGCTCGACGGCAATGGTATCTACATCGACGAAGGCAGCGACGTTTTAGGTTTTCCCCAGCGGGCCAACGGCAACAACAACATCAACTTCGAACAGGGAACGATCGACTTTTGCTTCCGCCCCGACTTCGACCACACCGACGGACTGAATCATGCGCTGTTTGATGCTCGAGCTCCCATGAACGCCGGCGGCGGCTTCATCCGCATGCGCAAAGCGGCCATGAACAACAACAATACGTTTCAAGTCCTGTTTCTCGAGCCAGGCGATATGGGGACCTTCGGCGAGCTAGCGATCGATCCAAATGACTATGCACTGAATGCGGGAAAGTGGGTTCGAATCACCGTGAGCTGGGACTTCACCGTCGGGCCCAACGAGCAGAATCTGCGTGTCTACTTCGACGGGGTCGAGCTCATCGATCCCGATCCTCCTCTGGGACCGCAAACCATGCCTTCGGCGAGCAATAACCGGAGCATGTTCATCGGCCACTTTCCGAATAACGATTGGCCCGCCTTCGGAACGATCGACGACTTCAAGCTCTACGATACTGCGCTCGTTCCGTAGCCGACTGTAGTGTGTGAAAAACCGCCGGCGTTCGTGCGAACGCACCGGGTTTCACCGGTCGTATGGGGGGATATCACATCGGTTCCCTTTCGCCGACTGCCGACTGCCGCTATCGTCCCGGCATGCGCCGCCTGCTGTTGTTGTCGTGTCTATCCCTTGCTTGCGCAACGAATTCAGCTCCCGAACCAAGCCAGGTCCCCGCACAGAGCAGCGATACGGCATCGACAGTTGCCGATCCCCATGCGGCGCGGATGGAACTCCTCAGCGCCCGGATCGAGGCCAAACGCAAGGAACTCGAAATCCCTGGCCTCGCGCTGGTCGTCGTCAAGGACGGAAAGGTCGTTCTCTCGCGGGGCTTCGGTGTCCGCGACCTCCAGACCAACGAACCTGTCGACGAGGACACACTATTTGCCATCGGTTCGACGACCAAGGCGTTTACCGCCATGCTGGTGATGATGGCCGTCGACGAAGGTAAGATTTCACTCGACGATCACCCGCGCAAGTGCGTCCCCTACTTCAAACTCAGCGACAAAGAGGACGACGCCAAAATCACCGTGCGCGACCTCCTGACCCATAGCTCTGGTCTCATGCGTACCGACCTCGGCTGGTACACCGGCAAACTCTCGACGGAGGAAATCATTCGCGTCGCCGGCCTAGCCGAACCCACCGCCGACCTGCGCGAACGCTTTCAATATCAAAACGTCATGTACGCGGCGGCCGGAGAATGCGTCGCCAACCTGTACAAAAAGTCATACGTCGAATTGATGCAGGAGCGGTTTTTCACCCCCCTCGGCATGACCCACGGTACCAATATCAGTGTCGCCGAGAACCTCAAACATCCCAAACGTGCGATCGGATACACCAAGGCCGGGCCCGAGGAGGTGCTGATGCCCGTGCCGATGCGCCCGATCGATAACGTCGCCGCTGCGGGAGCCATCAACACGTCTATCCGGGATATCGCCCCGTGGCTCCAACTCATGCTCGCCAGCGGAACCTACGGCGGCAACAAATTCGTTTCAGATACAAGTTTCCGTCAGATCACCAAGACACAGCAAAAAATCGCGGGCCCACTGACCTACACACTCGGGTGGATGCGCGACCTGTACAAAACCCATCGTCGGCTGCACCACGGAGGCGGTATCGATGGATTTGTCACCCTGATTTCCCTCTTGCCCAAGGACAAGGTCGGCTTTGCCCTGTTCACCAACATCCAAAACGGCGACATCCACGGCTACGTGACCGAGGAGGTGTTTGGCGCCCTCCTCGACGACAATTGGGGAGCGGAGTCCGGGGATCCATCCGCGACGCCCGCCCTGCCCGTGTCGGCGAAAAACGAGGTCGGGCGTTACGGCGTGGTCGGTGGGGCGACGATGGAAGTCATTTTTGCAGATAACAAGTTGACACTCAAAGTTCCGCGCCAACCGAACTACGAACTGCTCGTCCAAAACGCGGCTGCACGTAAGTACAGGCTCGGACCGCCCGCGCCCTCGGGCTTTTACGCCACCTTCCGACCGCGCCAGGACGATCCCAACCGCCAAGAACTGCTGCTCGAGCAACCCCAAGGGCCGATGGTCATGCCCCGCCTGATCGAGGCCGACTTCGAAGCTGTCAAGAAAGCCGGCATTCCTGACAATCTGAGTGAGCTCTTAGGTGTCTATGCAATCAAAGATCGGGACATCGAGATCGAAGTTGGGCTCAGCGAAGGCCGAGTTGCCCTGATGCCGCCAGGCCAGGATCCGGCGCCATTGGTCGCCAACGACGACGGTACGCTTGGCCTCGCCGGTATGCCAGAAACCTTCAAGGTCGAGCCGGTGCGCGAAGGTAAAAAACTGATCGGCCTCAAGGTCACCCAGCCCAGCACCACCCTCGATCTCGAGCTGCGCGCGCGCAAGCCGTTCCCAAAAATCAAACCCGAGCAACTGTTTGCACGCATGCGCAAGGCGGCCAAGAGCGACAAACTCAACAAGCTCGGCACCATCGTCGCCCGCGGGAACGTCGAGTTTGTCAACCAGGGCCTCCAAGGCATCCACGAGGTACATCGGGCCTACCCCAACAAGCTGCGGGAACATGTGATCTACAAGGGCCTCGGCCGCGAGATCGGAAACATGCTCATCACTGTCGACGGCAACGGGACTGCCGCCCGGACTTCCGATTTCACCGAGACGTTACCGCTGTCGAACGAAGAGTCCAACGCCTTCGAACTCGAAGCGATGTTCGACACCATCGACCCCAACAACGCTGCGTTCGAGACCCCCGAAATCCTGCGTGCCGGTACCCTCGACAAGGAGCCGACCATCGTCGTCCGCCGCAAGGTCAAAACCGGGGGTTCGGTGATCATGCATGTGTCAAGTAAGTCCTTTCACCTGCTCAAGGTCGAAAGCTACCTGCCCGCGGGGCCAGACGGTCAGGAGATCGGGACGACCTACCGATTCGAGGACTACCGCACGGTCAAGGGGGTGCCGATCGCCCACAAGATCACCGCCCAGGGGCCCCAGGGCAAGATCGTCGAGACGGTTGAGTCGGTGACGCTCGGCGAAGTCGTCGACGACAAGGTCTTCACCCAGTAGGTGACGCAGACGGAGCTCCGCCGAACCGCCGGCGAAGCTCCTGTACACACATCAAAGTGTTAGAGACAGCTCGACATCCACGGTCCGTTGCAGGCGTTGACCTGAGACCAGTCGTAGGTCCCAAACTGGCCACTCGGATAGCTACTGTCCATCACCGTAAAGTTGGCGACCTGCGAGTTGTCGGACAAATCGGTGATCGTGATCTCAGTTTGGTCCTGGGCATAGAGGATGTCGACGCCGTACTCACGGCCGCTGATCCATCCCAGGTTGTAGGTCTCGTTGGGCCCGAGCAGGACCTGGACATCCGCTGAATCTTGGATGCAACCCAGGTCTTCGTTATCCAACGTTTCGGTGACGTCGACCTTCTTGACCGCCATGCCCAGTTCACCCGTGCACGATCCGATTGTCTGGGAGGCTCGCTTCCAGTGGAACAGGTAGAACTGGTCCTGGTTTTGCCATCCCCAGACAAACCCGATCCAGTCGTCGTCACCAGCGTCGTTGGTCACCCCCATGGTTCCCGTAATGTGGGCTTCTTCGTGGACTGTCGGACAAATAAAGACCGTCGGATCCGAGTTCGAAGTCGTACACGTCGTTGTCCCGTTCATTGAGAACGAGTGCGCCGCAGCGTTGGCGGTGAGCCCGACTGCCTCACACTCGGCATCCATGCCTCCAAGTACCCATGCCTTATCGGTCAGGTGAACTGTGATCTGATCCGACCCCATGTTGTTCGAGCCATCCATCACCGTCACGGTATAGGTTGTAATGTCGGTCGGGGTGGCGAGGGGGTCAAAGACCATCGCGTCGCTCAGGGTTTCCGGCGGCATCCAGTCGTAGACGTAGTTGCCATCGCCTCCGGTGGCCGTCGCCATGAGTTGGGCATTGTTGCCGAGCGTTGTATCTACACATGCTGGAATAGCATCGACACAGAGAACGCGGGTGTTGTCCGCATCGTCACAGTCGCGTCCCGGGTCGACGCCCGGCGGGGGCATGTCGCTGCCCCACCCGTCCATATCGTCGTCGAGCATACACGCCTCGGGGTCGTCGAGCTCGGCCGCTCCCGGGAACGCGTTTTCGTCGGAGTCGAGGCAGTCGGAATTGTCCATCACGTAGCCGTCGGGAGGATCTTCGCCCGGGACGACAGCGACACAGTTATCAGGGTCACCGAAGCTGTCCATGTCCATGTCGGCGCACCACAGCTCACACTCTAAAACCCCTGCATCTTCGTCGTTGCAGTCGGATCCGGGCACCGTGTTGCCGCCGTCGGGCATCGGGTCGCCCCACCCGTCCATGTCATCGTCTTCCATGCACTCCGAATCACTCTCGTTCTCGGCTGCCCCTGGGAACGTATTCGGGTTTTCATCGTTGCAATCGCTCCCGGGGTCGACACCTGGCGGCGGCGTGTCGTTGCCCCAACCGTCCATGTCAGCATCCTGTGTACATGCATCCGGATCTTCATTTTCGGCCGCGCCCGGATAGGTGTTTTCGTCATCGTCGTCGCAGTCGGTGTTGTCCGGCACCCAGCCCGGCCCCGGCGGTTCGGTCGCATCCATGCACTCCTCCGGATCACCAAACCCGTCGTTGTCGTCGTCCTTGCAGTAGGTCGTGGTCCCGGAGGTTGTCTCGCTATCGCTGTCCGACTCCGACTCCGAATCCGAATCCGAATCCGAGTTTGAATCCGAATCCGAATTCGAATCAGGGCCCATCGTCGTAGGTTCGTCTGTCGTACTCGGGCTCGTGGTGCTCGGGTCGTCCGTCGTCGACCCCGTTTCACTCTCACTGTCGGAGCCGCCAAAATCACAAAGCTCAGGATCTTGGTTTCCCGCGAGACCGTCATCGAGACACTGGTTCCCGCATCCAGGTAAAATACACAGCGCGAGGATCGAGAGACCGAGGGGGACCCGATCGACTTGGCGCCACACAGACGTGAACAGAACAGAATTTAGCCGTACCACGGGGCCCAAGCTACAGAGCCCATGTCTCGGCAACAAGCAAATTAATGGCTTTTAGGACATGACCTTTCAAACATATAGCAAGAACAATCCTGTTTGTTCTGCCTGCGCAACAACAGTCCGCTCTCGTCGAATCCCCGGCAAAAGATTCGGCTCGGAACAGGGGTGGGCCCGGCCGTGAATGAAAATTCGCAGTAGACAACGGCAACGACTACAGCAGCCACAACCCGACGAGCAACGCCAGTACCCGCAAAGCAATCCCCGGGAGCACGGTTCCTCCGACGGCCCGTGTGATGGATGCCAGGATCCCGGCGACAACTTCGATCGGGTGAAGCACCACGATCCCATAGATCAGTGATGATGCAACGGCTGCGTTCTTCCGACCCCCGACAGCGTCGATGCCGGCGAATACGAGACCGCGAAACACGAGCTCCTCGACGAGGATACCCGCGATCGCTGTTGCGACCCAAAACGGTGTAGTTGGCAGTACATCGAGGGTTCCTGCACGGTGGCTCCACAGCGTCAATCCAGTCAACCCCGCTGCTGCGACACCTGCAAAAATCCATGCATGCACATGACTGCGGCCACCCAACCACCTGCGAATATCGCCCGGATACCATGCGAACGCAGTGACCAACGCGACGAGACACGGCAGCGCCAGCGAATACACCCACAGTTGCTCGACCGCGAGATCGACGGCGAGCACCAAAATGGTCCAGCGCGTCACCAACAACAGACCGCTGACGACGAGGACGGATGTCATCGTGCGTAGCGCCCGGCCGTCGGGGCCCGCGATTTTTGGTCGCTCGAGGGCCTCGCCACAGACGGAGCAACGTTTGCTTCCCGGGGTCCACCGCCCACCGCAAGCGCGGCAAAACGAGGGTTCGAGGCGGCGATATCCGCTCATGACACACCCCGCTGAAGGCGAAATTCGCGGTGCTTGAACCCGCCGCGGATGGCCGAAACTAGCAGCGAGATGACGACGATCTTGAGAATGATACCGCGGGTGAGCGCCATCGGATCGACGAGCGCATCCATTACATGTAAGAGCATATAAATTCCGAGTCCGATCGACGAGGCGAGCAACGGGGCGCGAAGAGCCCATACCGCAAGTACCGCAAACAGCCCGGCAATCCCCCACAAAATACCGCTGCCGGGGTCCAAGATCAGGACGAAGAGCACCTGTACCAGCGCCACCACCCCGAGGGCCCACATGCCTTTTCGGGCTTCCTGTAGAAGGGCGTGCTCGATCATGTCATCGGCTTCATGAACCGAAGCGAAACTCTTCCCGCACGACTCGCAAAACTTGGCGCTCGCGACGTTACTTGTTTGACACTTGGGGCAGGTGAGCATGATCCTGCCCACCATGGTAGCAGCTTGGAACGGTCACAGGTCGACGTGCGATACATGGTTCGCGGTGGCACTTCGATGTATCAGCATAGATCTCGGCAGGCACGGCAACCGGGGGCTTTCAATATCGCCCGGCGACCAGCCATCCTCGATGCGATGCTGACAATCTCACATGGTTTTCCCCGGAGGTCCGCAAATAGCCGGGCTCCACGCGGGCGGAAACTCTCGTAGCGACCCGACAAAAGCCGTGAGCCCGGCTGTTAGAGTCCGCCCAGCCAGGACTGAAACCATGACAGACGAGCTGATGAAGGGTGCCGTTTCGGATATCACAGCGGCGGTGGGCATGACCCCGATCGTGCGACTCAACCATGTCGCCGAAGAGGTCAAATCGGAGATTTACGTCAAGGTCGAGTACCTCAATCCGGCCGGGTCGATGAAAGATCGGGTGGCGATGAACATCATCCGGGACGCCGAGGCGCGCGGGATGTTGCGGCCGGGCGGAACCATCATCGAGGCGACCAGCGGCAACACAGGTGCCGGTCTCGCCATGGTGGCGGCCATCCGCGGGTACAAGTGCGTATTTGTGATGCCCGACAAGATGTCCCAGGAAAAGATCGACGGCCTGCGGGCGTATGGGGCCAAGGTTGTGATCTGCCCGACGGCGGTCGAGCCCAGCGACCCGCGGAGCTACTACTCGGTCTCGCGCCGCATCGTCGAGGAGACCCCGGCGGCATTTTACGCCAACCAGTACCACAATCCCGCCAATCCCGAGGCCCACTACGTCAGCACGGCACCGGAAATTTGGGAACAAACCGGTGGCGAGTTCGATGCCTTCGTCGCCGGTATGGGCACCGGTGGCACGCTTTCGGGTTGTGGCCGCTACTTCAAAGAACGCAACCCCGACCTCAAAATCATCGGCGTCGACCCGATTGGTTCGCTCTACTACGAGTACGTTAAGACAGGTCGCTTGACCAAGGCCTTTAGCTACTACGTCGAGGGCATCGGTGAGGATTTCTTGCCGTCGACCATGAACCTGAGCCTGCTCGACGATGTCGTCCAAGTCGACGACCGCGAGTGTTTCTTGATGACCCGCGAACTGGTCCGCCGCGAGGGCATCTTCTGCGGGGGTTCGTGCGGCGCCGCAGTCATGGGTGCCATCAAATACGCCCGCGGGCTCAAAAAACCCGAGAAGATTTTGGTGCTGCTCCCCGACAGCGCACAAAAATATCTCAGCAAGATTTTCAACGACGAGTGGATGCGCTCCAACGGGTTTTTAGATGTCGACGAGACCTCCGGAACGGTCGCGCACATCCTCAAGCAAAAGCCCGGTCAGGTGATTACCGCGTCGCTCGAGAGCAGTGTCCGCGACGGCATCAAGTTGCTCAAAAAGCACGGAATCAGCCAGTTGCCGGTACTCGACGATCACCAGCGCCACTGCGGCATCGTCTCCGAACTCGACCTCCTCAACTTCCTCCTGCAAAACGAGGGGCAGCTCGATCAACCGTTGCGCGAGCTCGTAACAAGTGACTATGCAACAGTTTCACCGCACACCCGGATCCAACTGCTCAAGAGCATCTTCAACGACGCCAAGGTGGTGCTGGTCGTCGAAAACGACCGTCTCCTCGGACTTCTGACCAAAATCGATCTGATCGACTACCTCGCCTCGGAGCAGGCTGCGAGCAAGTAACATGGCAACCTACGAACGCGACAAAGACCACATCCCGGCTGACGCCCGCATCGAGACCCTGGTGATCCACGGGGGGCAACACCCCGAACCGGTCACCGGGGCCGTGATGCCACCGATTTCCCAGTCATCGACGTACATCCAAAAAGGCCCTGGCGAGCACACAGGGTTTGAGTACAGCCGAACCCACAACCCCACGCGCTACGCCTTGGAGCGGGCGATGGCGGCGGTCGAGGGGGGGACCTATGGACTTGCATTTGCAAGTGGTTGTGCCGCGACCATGACAGTCATCCAGTTG
Organism: uncultured Nannocystaceae bacterium; assembly: GCA_964621785.1. Lineage (GTDB taxonomy): Bacteria > Myxococcota_A > Polyangia > Nannocystales > Nannocystaceae > JACKDW01. The sequence goes on along the minus strand of CAZUPD010000024.1, from coordinate 14,107 downwards.
CTCGACGCCGGCGACCACGTCATTGCCGGCGACGATATCTACGGAGGAACATTTCGCCAGTTCGACAAGGTGATGTCCCGGCGTGGACAGGCCTTTTCCTATGTCGACCCGACCGACCCAACCCAGGTCGAGGCCGCGATCCGGCCCGAGACCAAGCTGTGCTGGCTCGAGACGCCGACCAATCCAATGCTCAAACTCGGTGATATCGAGGCGATCGCCGATATCTGTCACAAGCACGGAGTCCTATTAGCCGTTGATAATACATTTATGTCGCCCGTGTTTCAGCTGCCGCTCTCACTCGGCGCCGATCTAGTCGTCCACAGCACAACCAAGTACATCGGCGGGCACTCGGATGTCGTCGGTGGAAGTGTCGTCACGCAAAGCGCCGAACTCCACGAACGGCTGGCATTTTTGCAAAACTCGTGTGGCGCGGTGCCCGGCCCACAAGATTGCTACTACACCCTTCGCGGGCTCAAGACCTTGGCGCTGCGGATGCATCGGCACCAAGAAAACGCGATCGCAGTCGCCGACTTTTTGGCCGCCCACAACAAGGTCAAACAGGTCATCTACCCCGGGCTCAAAAGTCATCCCCAGCACGCGCTCGCCAAGCGCCAAATGAAGGGCTTTGGCGGAATGGTGTCGTTTTACCTCGACGGCGACCTCGAGATGGCACGGCGATTTTTGTCGGCCGTGCGCGTGTTTTCCCTAGCCGAGAGCCTCGGCGGGGTCGAGAGTCTCATCGAACATCCGGCGATCATGACCCACGCTTCGGTACCCAAAGAAAACCGCGAGAAGTTAGGGATCCACGACGGCTTTATCCGGGTGAGTGTCGGTGTCGAACACATCGACGACCTCCTCGGCGACCTGACCCAAGCACTCGATCAGGCGTAAGCAAGCGATGGGACAACACGTCATGATCGTCGGGGCCACTGGGATGGTCGGAGGTCACGCCCTCGAAATGTGCCTCCAATCCCCCGATGTCGACAAAGTAACGGTCCTGAGCCGACGGGCAACCGGAGCCGCCGGCGACAAGCTACACGAAGTGCTCCACACGGACTTCCTCGACTACGCCGCGGTGCGCGAGCACTTTGCCGGCGTCGACGCGGCAATTTTTTGTATCGGTGTATACACAGGTACAATGCCCGACGACGCCTTCCGCTCGATCACGGTCGACGTCCCCGATGCGTTTTTTAAGGAGCTCCACAGGCAATCCCCGGGGGCAGTCGTCAGTTTTCTCAGCGGACAAGGTGCAGATACAAAAGAATCAGCACGGATGGCGTTTGCCCGCTACAAGGGCATGGCTGAAAATGCGTTGCTACAACACGGGTTTGCCCGGGTCCATATTTTTCGCCCAGGCTACATTTACCCAGTGCAGCCACGCAAAGAGCCAAACCTGAGCTACCGCATCATTCGCAGTCTCTACCCGGTTGTCCGCTGCATCTATCCCAATGTCGGGCTGCCGTCGACAGACCTCGCAGCCGCGATGGTCCACGCCGCACTCCACGAAACACCAGGGTATGATGCTCCGGTGCTCGAAAACCGCGACATCCGCAAGCTCGTAGCCTCCCTGGCCTAGTAACCAGTCAATTTTCTCGACACACCGCCTCGCGGCCCTTTTCACCGCGGTTGAGTATCGTAAAAACTTGCGGCGCCACCCATGCAGCGGTGGCTCTCGAAACTCAACCGGGGCAAAAGATAAGCCACAGGCAGCAAGGACGCGATGACATGACACTGATCCTCCACAACCTCGACCGCTCCCGCTCCCGCTCCGTCATGCTGCTGCTCGAAGAACTCGAGCTCGAGTACGAGACCAAGGAATACAAGCGCGATCCAAGGACATTTCGCGCCCCGCTGAGCCTGCGAGAGGTCCACCCACTCGGCAAGGTGCCGCTTGTCACAGACGGCGACCGGGTGATGGCGGAGACGGGATTTATCATCGCAGAACTACTCGAGACCTACGGCAACGGTCGCCTGGTCCCAGAGCCAGGTACACAGGCGGCCCGCGACTACCGCTATTTTATGCACTACGCCGAGGGCTCCCTGATGTCGCCGCTGCTGATGCGGTTGATCTTCGACAAGATCGCGGCCACCAAGGCACCGTTTTTCATCCGCCCAATTATCCGCGGACTGGTCAAAAAGGTCGAACAGAGCTTCATCACCGCCGAAATCGAACTGCACACCGAGTACCTCAACAACATTCTAGCCAACCGGACCTGGTTTACTGGAGATGCATATACAGGGGCTGATATCATGATGAACTTCGCTGTCGAGGCGCTCGTCGAACGCGGACGCCAGCCGGAGTCCAAGACCACGCACCTGCGCGCATGGGTCGGGCGGATGAAACAACGGCCAGCCTATCAACGCACGGTGGCCAAGGCCGGTGGTGTGCACTGAGGTCTCGAGTGCCGTCACGACGCACCCAATTTTCGTGTATTTACAATCGGTACGCATCTAGGCGACCGCGCACAAGTCGACCCTCCGCCACGTCACGGGCGGAGGATTGATATCTAGTCGCAACTACTGCGGGTTGATCTGCTGCAGTGCGAGCCCACCCGGGTAGGCGTAGCTGGCGTAGCTCGCCTGACCGCTGACAATGATCCCGAAGCCCTCCGGCGAGGTGGCCTGATTGGTCCCCGGCGAACAATTGGCCTCACCGGGATTCATGTCGATAACAGCCCAGTCGAATCCGCTGCCACCGATCGAGTTCCAGCGGTTTTCGGGCACCACACCGAGGCACTCGACGGTGACTTCGGCCCCGGCCGGCCGCACGAGTTTGGCAAAGTCATTGGTGTAGCTCGAGTCGACGAGGAACACGTAGTCCTGCTGGTACTGCTCAACCGAGACCATCTGGACCATGTAGGGATCGCCCTGGCCACCGCCGCTGCTGCCTCCTCGCATGTACCCGGCGACGAGAATCGGATCGTCGGCCGAGATATAAAAGTCCTGTGTCTCGTCGAACTCGACCATCTGGCCAGCGTTGAGCACTGTCTGCGCCCCAATGCTGACCGCCGGATCAAAGGTGATCGTCGTGTTGTCCTCGGCTGCGACGATCCGCCAACGCATCGGGTCGTTGCCACGCGGAGGATTGCGTGCAGCTACATAGTTCGTTCCCCAGGTCTCGAGCGGAAACAGTTGCTCCTCGACGTGGTCGCAGGCGCCGACGTTCTCCATCGGTACGTTGGCGCAGGCGTGGCCGCCAAACAGAGCAACCGGCTTGTCGGACGCGATGAGCGAACCGGTCAGATTCAGGTCGTTGACACCGATCTGAATGTAGTCGTAGCGGTTGATGACAACGTCAGTCGGAACACCAGCCGTCATCGCCGGAAGTCCGTTTTGTCCCGCACCCGTATTGACGGTCGGCGTGATCGTAATGGTCGTCTGGTCTTCGGTCGCAACCACATTCATCGACGACCCATCACCGTGGCCGCGGTTCCAGCCCAAGTGAATGTAGTCTTGGCCGAGCGTGTGTGTCGGTAGCAACAACGAAGCATCGGTCGTGTAGCCCGTCGCACCGCCGATCGGATTGAACTGGGTCATGATCACCGGTTGACTGGTCTCGATACGAAATGCCCGCCCAAGGCCCACACCGTTGCCCAAAAAGCCGGAATCCTGACCATTGTAGTAACTCGTGTAGCCGGCGTGTGAACCCGAGAGATTGAAGATCTTGGCTTCGCGCGGGGCAACTTGGTCGGTGATCAACTCGGTCTCGTTGCCGTTGCGCTTGTCCCAGATGCTGACGGCGGCCGGGAAGTCGAAACTCGGGTTCGAGACCACAACCGCGTAGGTGTACTTATCGCGTGGCGGCAGGTTGGACATGTCGACGGCCCAGAACTCGCATCCGACGTTGGACAGCGTCGACTCTGCCAACTCGCAGGCGCTGAGGCAGCTCCCGTTGTAGCACTGATCGCCCGGTGAACAGTCGACATCGGGATTCCACATGGTCCCGTCGTCGTTGCACTCGTGGTAGGTGTCGATGTCGACACACGCAGGCTGGTTGGGGGCGCAGATCAGGTCGACGCACGCATCCGCGACACACACACCGTCTCCGCAGGGCGTTGGATCCCACCCGGAACATTCGTCGTTGCAGACCTCAATGTTGTCCATATCGACGCAGGTCCCCTGCTCTCCAGGCGTGCATGTACATGGAATACACTCATCGCCGATTTCGTCACAGAACGTTCCTTCAGCACATGGATCGTCCTGCCACATCCCACCAACGCAGGTCTGGTGGCCGCCCTCCTTGCACTGCTCGTCCCCCTCTAGACACTCGTCGCCGTCTCCATCGCCATCGCCGTCCCCGTCACCATCGCCGTCCCCGTCACCATCGCCGTCTCCGTCACCATCACCGTCTCCGTCACCATCGCCGTCGCCATCCCCGTCACCATCGCCATCGCCGGTTTGCGATTCTGAACCCCCCGGGCCCGCGGAGGTTGGTGTTGTTGTCGGACTAGTCGTCGTCATGTCCCCGGATGACGAAGCGTCGGTCGTCGAATCGGTCCCGCTTTCGGTGTCTGTGCCCGAGTTGTTGGAACAGCCGACAGCGAGTGAGGCGACCGTAAAGAAGCCGAGTGCAAGGATACGTGGAGAGCTTTTATCAATCATGACCAAGTAAACATGTCACAAATGACATGTTTATTGGTTATTAAATCAACGTTCGCGCGTGAGAGGACCCCCAAGCTCCCGGACCGGTCGGCCGGTGCCGGACGCAACCTAACGTACCCGCACGAGCTCGTCTTCGATGGTTTTGAGCTCGCGAGCAAAGTTGACCAAGTCGCGATAGTCTTCTGGATTAACTGTCCCAAGAGTCAGATTCATCTCCGAAGTGATCGTGACCTCTTGACCACCGCCCCCCCCCTGTACCTCGCGGGTATAGGAACCGAAATCATCGCGGACCTGTGCCGCCTTGGGGATATCGGCAAATTGCCCGTCGGTCAGCCGGATCGTCACTTTCGCCGTCTTCTTTGGTGCATATGAAATAACCATCCCGGTCTTGCGCTCGGGCAAAGCGGCATAACCAAGGGCCATGTTCATCGGGACAACCGGCGAGCAAATCGAGTTTTGACTGCCAACGGCACCGCGGATCGTGGCCTCAAACCGGAGTTGAAACGACTTGCTGGTCTCCTCTTCGTGGACGAGTTCGAGGTTGGTGAGGTCGATCGTCGCTCCACGGCACAGGTGGGCGAGCTCCGCCTGTTCAAACCCCTCGTTGAGACGGGCGCGGTCGATATTTTGCAGCTGGTTGCGCCACGCGAGCGCCTCCATCCCCTGTAGTTCAATCGTACCGGTGACCGTTCCGTTGCCCCTGCGATCGATCTCAAGCTCGAGCTCGTGGCTCCGGCGGTCGAGCAATGCACCCGGTGTCGCCGGAAACGTGAGAAACCCGGGGGGACGTTCGCTGTCGTCGAGCCTGACCCGGACACCAGGAGCACCGGAGAGGTTCACCGGGACATACCCCAGCGGCATTGCCTTGGCATTTGTCAACACGATCACCGGCTGTCCTTTGGGTCCGTCGCTGTTGACCCAGACCGCAAGGACAGGTGCAGCATAGGCCTCGAGCAGCGGATGCCCGCCCTTTTGATCCTGGGGCCCAAAGCGGTCGCGCCCGACCCAAAGCTCACTGTAGAGACCCGCTTCACGCAGCATCGTCTTGAGCAGCATCAGGCGACTGCCTTTGCCCGCCGACAGCGTGAGCGTCGCTCCATTGGTGAGGTCACCGGTCTCCTCAACATTGTCGAGCACCCAATTGTAGATCGCGCGTAGGACGAGCGAACGATACTTGGGACCTTTGGAGATACCCGAGGTGAGCGAACGGACTTTGGCACGCAACTCGGGGTTGCTGCGCTGCGAGGGGTACAAACTCAGGGCCAGGCTTTCGAGCCAGGCGTGAGTATCGGGTGGTGTAAATACACGGACCGAGGGAACCTCATCGATAAGCGATCGCATCCCCGGCTCCACACCGAGACGTTGGGAACGCTGCACTTGCCAGTGCTGGATCTTGAGTCCGTTCTCCATGCGGACACGCGGCTTGGGTGCGTTGTTGCGAGACTCGACCTGAAGCGCGAGATTTTCGGGGCTGACGACGATCATCTCGGACACGTGAAAAGGTGTCGCCGCCGACTGGAAGCGAAAACGAGATACATCGATGTACCCCGGGAGCAATGCTTCGGGACCTTGCCCCAAGACCATCTCGTACTCGACCGCATCGCCGGGTGCGAGCCCCCGCAGGCTCAACCCTTCCTTGCCGGGAATCACCTCGGGCTCGACGATCGTGCCATCCGGTTTGATGCTGTGAAGGGTGAGAACGCGGGCCCCCTCGGGTGGTGTGATCTCGCCGTACCTGTCGATCGCGTCTTTGGTTCGCAGTTCGGAAATTGTATGCACAATTTGTCGAAGGCTACCGTCGGGGTAGACACGCGCGACACTACGATCGAGGACCAACACTTCACTCGCACCGGGATAGGGATCGGGCTCTTGCCGATAGGCGGCCAGCGCCTTGGCTCCGTCGGTGCGAAAGTCGTACAGGTCATCATGAACACCTAGGTTCTCCGCGACGACCCACAGCGACGAGCTCGCGGGTATCTGCTCAATCGCTGCCTCGAGTGACTTCCGCGCCTCGGACAGCCGGTTCATATCGGCTTGGACATCGCTGACGCGCAGGCGTGCACCGGCGGAATACGGCCGGTAGTTCAGAATTTGTTGCAGGTGCACCAATGCTTGGTCGAAGTTGCGCTCGGCGATCGCTACCTCGACGAGAGCTTCGAGGGCATCGACATCGTCGGCTGCACGATTCACCCGTTCGGCCAGTAGCTCCTTGGCGAGTTTGAGATCGCCGCGCTTGCGGGCGAGGTTGGCCCGCAGCCCTAACGTCCCGGAGCAATGCTCGAGGCCGGCCGTCACTTCATCTTCGCGTTTGACATCGTCACGGTCGCGGGCGACCAGGCGTTGTGCCTTGAGAATCTGGCATCCGTTGGGATCACGAACCGCCGCGCGTTCAAGGGCCTGAAGCGCTGCATATTCGTCCCCCCCCGCGAGGTAGGCACGAAATCGGAGCAGCTCACCCTGGACATGGCTGAGACTCCCTTTTGGCAACTCCCGCAACTGTTCGAGGACGTCGGTAACTTCGCTCCGCTCCAAGTCCATCTCGAGCAGACGAATGCGGGCGCTGTCGAGTGTGCCGTCAAGCTTAAGTGCATATTCAAGTGCTTTGCGCTGCCGAGCCTCCGAGGCCGTCCGTTCACGGCTCGGATCTTCGATTTCAAAGGCCGCAACCAGAATATGTGCATCTGCAAATTTGGGTGCCTGGGCCTGAAGGGTATGGGCCTCCTCTTCCGCGCGGTCACTATCCCCCTGTGCGAGGGCATCAGCGAGATCATAGAGTTGGCGTAGCGGTCGGTAGAGCGGGTCGCGAAACAACGCATCTGGCGGCAGGCGCTCGAAACGCTCCGCGGAAAATACCTGCTCAACCGGTTGCGCGGTGACCCCCTGACTCGGTTTGCGGTCCGCTCCAGGCTTGCCGCTCGGGATCGCCTTGCCCCGCTCGTCGGTCGCTCGGATCATCAACCACGCCCGCTCATTCGGGATGGTCAGGTGAGCTTCGAGGCGGTGGTGTCCCGGAGTTGTCTGCACACGGATCTGCGAGTGGTCAGCTGGCCACCGGGTCGTCAAATCACCGCGGTAGACCGGCTTGCCGTCGAGGTAGACACGCATCGGCATCTGCGACGCGACTTCGAGGTCCACGACATTCCCCGAAACTTCGAGATCCGTCTGCATCCTGCGGACCCCGGCGCGGGGCGTTGGATTCCATGCACGTACAACACAAGACAGAGCCGTTATATTTGCATCTGCATCCGGTTTGAGCGGCTTGTTTGCGTCTTCCTCGAGGTGCCGCAGCTCGAGTGCGGCCAAGGAGCCTTCGAGCGGACCCGCCACCCAATCGCGGGTACAGCCCTGCTGGTCGTAATAGGTGTGATAGTCCTCGCCGTGACGCCGGGCGATTTGGGCGCGCAGGCTCAACAGTGGTTGGGTGACACCCACCGGGTAGCCGTCGAGTGAAAGACTTTTGTAAAAAGTTGCGAAAACCTCGTCGTCGTCGGGTGTTTCTCCGTGATTGCGCGCGAGGACCCTGGCTGCAAACGCGGCAAATCCCATGATCGTCTCGCGGTCGACGGGGGCGTACTTCGCCGGGCTTCGCCGGGGAGTCGGCTGAGCAGCAGGAGGTTGTTTGGCCAGCTTGACCATCCGCAATGCCAACTCGCGAGCGCGCGGAAACTCGAGCCGAAAATCGGCCAGGACCAACGCCGAGGCTGTCGCCACCGGGTCTCCGGCATCTGCGAGCTTATCGAGAATCGGCCGGGCCTTGCCGATATCGCCGAGGTGGATCCAATACAAGTGCCCGAGGTCGCGCCAGGCCGCCTGGTCTTCGGGATGATCGGCGAGGTATAGCTCCAACTTGTCGACCTGAACCTGCGCATCCTCGTGGCTCAGCGGCTCGACGGGTGGCTCCTTGGGCCGGCAGGCGAGCAGTGCCAGGGCGAAAAACGCATGGACAAGTGGACGAGACCACCGCCGGAGGTGAGAGATTCGCGGAGAGTCGGACTTTGTATGCATCTGCATGAAACTGTTTATTGACCAGGACGGGCTTCAAACACCTGTTGGAGGGCGGCATCGACCTGACGCAGAAATTCGCGGAACTCGCGGTATTTTGCGGGAGGTACCCGGGTTACGCTGTATTCGAGGCGACTGTAGACCGTGGCCTTGCGACCCTTGATTTCGACCCTCAACTCGAATTTCCCCATCGGGCTTTCAATTTTGTTGTTTTGCGGCGTTTGGGAAAATGTATATCCACGCGGTAACTCGTATTCGATGGTCTGCTCTTCAAGCGAGGGAATCGAAAGTACGAGGTCGTGGCGTCGTTTTGCTTGGGCGGCAAGTGACCCGACGAGGTTGGTGCGATAGCCGAGAGGGGTAAATCGCAGCGACCCTGGTTGCGACTGATCCCAGTGCGGCACTTCGAGTTTGGCCCCGACCTTCACCGGCGCAAGCACGTTTTCGATCTGCGGTGTGTCGATTTCAGAAACCCGAACGCCCGGGAAAAAACGTCCCCAAACCGCCGTTAGACGCTCTTTTCGACTCTCGGTCGACTGCAAGTTGGTCCGCCACGAAGCCGCATTTGCCCCGCGCATCGTGAGGTTGTGGGTCACCAACGCCCCGCCATTTTCTTGTAGCTGCACCTTTTGTAAGGTGACTTGGTGGTTGACCGTCGGCTGGCTCATCGGGATCTGCCGAAGTTCGGCACCCTCCCCGTCCTTGACGACCAGAACACTTGCCCCCTGGTCGCCGGCGGGGAGCTCGTCGGGCCCGGAAAACTCGGCGGTACCATCGAGATAGAGGTCGAGTTCGGGGACGTAGACGATGGCGTGGTTGAACGCCGACAAGCTCGCGGGGGTCTTGCCGATGGTTCCCTGGTCGCGGGTCCGCACAAGGACGAGGTGGGAATTGATCCCAACTTCGGCGAGCATCACCTTGAGCAGGCTCGCCTTATCCTTGCAATCGCCGAACTTCCGGTCGTAGACATCGGTGGTCCGGTAGGGTTTGTATCCGTGGATCCCGAACTCGAGGCCGACATACCGGGTCGAGCGGATCACGTGGCGGTAGATGGCCGAGACCTTATCGCGTACGCTCGCGTCCTTCCCCAGGCCTTCCATCGCCTCGGCCACACCGGCCTTGATCTTGTTGTCGACGACGAGCTGCTCTTTGACGAGGTTCCAATACCAACGCCCGACATCGTTCCAGTTGGCATAGGTACTTACGTGCAGATAGTCGGTGACTTCGGTCCACCCGGGCATGTGGGCTTCGGGCAAAATACCCGCCTGATCCTTGAGGAGATAGCGATACGTAATTGTATCCGCACCTTCTTTCTCAAGCTTCTTGACCTTGCGGTTGAAATACAGCGGACGCGTAGCCGGGACCTCGAGCACATACTCGCTGTGCAGCGCGGGGAGGATATCCTCCATCGGCATCAGCTCGCCGAAGTAGTCGTCAAACTTGTTGCGCGCGGCCACGTCGCGACGCACAAACGCGACCTCGAGGGTGTCGCCAGGCCGCAGCCCGTTGAAGATCACGCGTTGGATCCTGCGGTCGTAAAACATGCGGTAGCCGGCTTCGGTCATGGAAACGACCGAGGGCGATCCGATCTGTTCGATCGATCCATTTTTCCGACGGACCCGGGCGCGGCGAACATCGACATAGCTCTCCCCGGGGTCAAATGCGATCGCCTGAACCGATTGGCTGCGTGTACCACGGTCGTCGAGAATTCGGATCACACGATGGTCGAGACGTTCGGTCAGACCATTTTCGAGAACATGGACCGCGACCCGACGATGGAGAATCCCAGCGTCCTTGCCCTCCCATTTTTTCGGAGTTGGTGTAGCTGCAATCTTTTCAAAATCGATGTCGTGGCGGGCGAAGATATCGTCGGCCTGCGAAGTGTCGAGCGAGGCCAACAGATCGCGCAGCCCGGGCTGTTGTGGCTTGAGGGCGAGCGAGCGCTTGAGGCTGTGAATGCCCCCCGCCGTGTCACCGTTTCGGGCCAACAACCTTCCGAGGAGGTTGTGAAGGTCGGCATCTTGGGGCGAGAGCTCGGTAGCTTTTTGCAGCGCCGATCGGGCAGCGCCGACACTCCCTCGAGCTTCCTCGAGGTGGGCGAGTTGCACATACGCAGCCGGTAACCCCGGGACACTGTTGACGCGGTCGCGCGCGAGCTCGGTCGCACGATCGGCCTCACCAAGCTCGAGTAGGGCTTCGACCATCTGGCCATGGACGTACCCCTCGTCTTGGTGGTGGGCGAGAAGAATCTCGTACACAGTCAGCGCATCGCGGGTACGTCCAAGCTCGGCCAGTCGCGAAGCTTTGGCCCGCAACAACATCCCCGACTCGGGGTAGCGACGAACCATACTCTCGAGCCAGCTCAGCGAACTCAGTGTATAGCCATCTTCTGCCATGCGTTCGACGAGCGCCAATTCGGTGTGGGCGTCGTCGGGGCCGACCTGGAACGATTCGTCAAGGGTCCGGCGGGCGCGGTCGTCAAACCCGAGCGCTTGGTAACTCCAGGCCTGTTGCCGCAACAACCGGGCAAGCAGCGAGGCACTTGGCAGTCCCTCTTTGCGCGCCCGCTCAATCCCGGTCGCCAGGGCGGTGCGACTGGTATTCGGATCGGGATCGGCGAGATACAGGAGATAGGCGCTGCGGGCCGTCTGCGCGAGCGTATCGGCTTCTTCGGCATGTTCGGCCGAAGTCCTGTCCTCAGGAGCATAGAGTCGAACCCAGCGTTCAAACTCGACTCTTGCAAGTACATCTTCTACGCGGGGACGGTTTTTCTCGGCCCGGGTTTCAAGGGCCGCCCGCAGGGAGTGCGGCGGTTTGCCCGGCTTCCCGGTCTCGGCAACCACGGTTCCAGGCGCAGGAGGTGCAAGGGTTCCAGTCTGAGGGTCCGTGGTCGTCAGGATACCGGTCAGTGGCGCCCCCGATCGTTGGCTGATGCGCGCAGTAAACCCCCAAAGGCCCTCATCTGCGCTGATTTTGACGAGGATCCGGTTCCACCCGGCACGCAGCTTGATCGCGTGGGTATCCTGCAACGGATGGGGCGAACGGTACAGCTCCGACTGACCGACCAAGTCGCTACCAACCCACACTTTGTAAGCACCACCGGCGCCGACATGCAGGGCGGCCGAGGTGTCCTTGGCGACTTTCACCCATTTCGTTGCATATCCAGTGACTTGGGTGTTGGGTGAAAGTAGGGCATCGAGCGAAACAAAGGTCCCGCTTTGAACCTCTTCATTGCGAAAGATCCGCCACTCCAGTAGCTCGCTGGGAAGCTTGCCAAACATCAACTGGTTGGCGTCAAACGCATCTTTCTCGGGCGGAAACATCTGCCGTTGACCGGCGCGACCTGCATTTTCAAACGGACCGATGATCTGCCAATCAAGCAGGTAGCCCTCGCGTCGGTAACCTTCGTAGGCCTGTCGTTGCTCCCCCTCGGAGGCCGCGAGTTGGGCTCGCAAGTAGCCGGCGTAACTGCGGACAAGTGGGTCACGTCGGCTGTCCTTTGCGACACCTTCTAACAGGGTCGCAAGTTCCTGGCTCGGTACTTCACCGTGGAGGTCGATGAGCAGGCCGAGCAACCCGGTGATCGCATTCGGAGACCGACCGGATGCCCGGCGCAAGACCTCGCGTCGGCGGTTGAGTTCGCGGACCCATGGACCGGGAAAGCCGGCTTTTTCGTCGCGGATGCCCGGCTTCCAGATCGTCTGGGGCGAGGCATCCTCGGGCGAGGGCATGGCCGCGGCATGTGTGCCGGGTGCGACCAATGCACCGAGCAGCAACAGGGCAACGGGGTAAAACGCGGCTCGTCGGCGTGCTTTCATGAATCGTCCCATCATGCAGGATCCCGGATCTATTCGCCATGATCGCAAGCCGGGAGACAAAACGCGGCGGTCGCACGACACATGTCACCGAACACAACGGTGACGCAAGCTTGGTACAGTCGTCCGGTGTCCGAAACACCACTCACCCGCGCGCATCTCGAGGCATTCCTCGAAATTGTTGAACGCGGGTCGATCCAAGCAGCTGCGCGCCATCGCGGCCACGCTCGCGCCACCTACGCACGCTACCTCGCGGATCTCGAACGGATGTTTGCCGGCACGGAGTTGCTCCAACGCGCTCCCGGGCAACGCACAGGAAGTGTGACTCCCGCCGGTTCTGAACTAGCGCGACGGGCAAGAATGTTTCTCCACCAATGGGATCGCTGGGTCGTCGACACGCGCGATGTCTTGGCCACGACTGAGCGCGCTGTCCGCGTGGGCGTGCTTGCCGGGGCGTTTGACCTGATCGCCGAGGCCCTGGCCGACATTTGCAATCGCGAACCTGCGCCTTCGCTCCACGTAGTCGAATACCCCGACAATGAGTTGCTCCAAGGGGTCGGCGATGGCGAAGTCGATCTCGGGTTTGGCACCCTCGGGCCCGGCGAGCTTCCGCGACACCTCGAGTTCACGGCGATAGGTCCCCTGCCCTGGGCCGTGATCGCATCCTCGCAATTTGCCGACAAACTGCCCGCGACACTCAAGCTCGCCGACCTCGAAGGTCTGCCACTGGTCGTCACGCGCTCGGGCCCGGCCCGCGAACAACTCGAACAACACTTCGCCAATTACGAGGGACGGCCGTTGACATTTCACGCCGCCTTTGAAGTCGGCTCCTCGCCGCGGGTGGTCGAAGCTGTCGCCCGGGGCTTTGGCGTTGCCGTAGTCTCGACCTTCCGCGCGGCTTTTTTACCGGAAGGAGTACATGTCCGCGAACTGGTCGATGGACCAGATCCCCTGACTGCCGGAGCTTTTCGGCGAAAGGGGACTGTCCTGCCGACCCCATCGCAAGACCTGCTGACGCGAGCCACCGCGCATTTTCACGAACTCGCAAAACGCCCTAAAAAACCCCTTGGGGTCTAGCAGGGCGTGGATTTTCCCGACGCGTTCCTGGACAAATGAGGAAGCAAGCTCGAGTCAACAGGCCGACCGACTATGTGCACGTGCAACCGGACATCCGCCTGTGCGCAGTCCGAACCTTTCACGTTTGAGTGAGTTGAAGTGCGCGAAAAACCGCGAAAAGCCTGGCGCAGCCGCGCGAGAAAAACCACAGGCTCGCGGGAGCGATTGTGCTGAGATGCGCTAACCTAGCCCAGCGCAATGGATGACTTATTTTTAGACCCAGCACGCGAGATGCGACTCGCCTGCGCGGGCGTTTTACTAATCCCGCTCGCCGGGTGTTTTCACGACAGCATGGGCGAGAGCCTCGGACCAGTCACACAGTCGACAACGACACAGACCGACACCAGTGAGTCGACGTCCGACACCTCGACCTCCGCAGGACCGACCGATCCGAGTGATTCAGATACAAGCGAATCGACCTCCGATCCGACCGACACAACCGAGACAACGACACCGACGACCGCCGGGTGTACGCCCGGTGAAGAAGGTTGTATGTGCGATGGTTCGATATGCAACGAAGGCTTGGAGTGTGTCGACAGTCTCTGCAAACCGGAGGGTGAGGGATTTTGTGG
>CAZUPD010000023.1:0-75641 GCA_964621785.1 uncultured Nannocystaceae bacterium | reverse complement strand
ACGGGATCGTCAACTACAACCGCCACGTGCTCGAAGACCCGCGGGTCGAACAGGTCCTGTTGTCGGTCCGCGACGGCGTCAACCTAGCCCGTAAAATCGCCGACTGATTTCGTCAAGGCGCCATCTCATCGCCACAAAATGTCTGGTGCGGGTTAGCATTTTAAAACATGTACCAAGCACCAGACAATGAGATGACCGCAACGATTCGCCAACTGAGCGCCCGCGTCGAGCAGCTCGAACACAGTCGGCGCCGACTCGGCTTTGCGTTGTTCGCCGTGGCTGCGGTTGCGATCAGCTGTGGTGCTGCGAGCACCACCGCCCAGTTCAAGAAGGTCAGTACCCACACCCTCGCGGTGTTTGGGGCCGGGGAGTCTGGCGAGGTCATCCGTCTCGGCCGCACCACCGAGGGTGGGCAAATGATTCTAGAAGACGCCAAGGGCCATCAACGCGTCCAAATCGGTGTCGACGGGGTGACGGTGCTCGACGACGCCGGCAAACTCGTGTGGCAATCCGACCGATGAGCCATTGCACGTACCCCGAAGCGAGCGTCCGTTCCTCACGGTCCTGATAGGATTCGCAAGATGCCCCTGCCCGCCAAATTCCTCGCCGCGTGCCTCGTCATCAACATTCTCATCAGCGGGATCGAGTTTGCAGTTCAAAGCCCCGAAGCGTCGTATGTCACGCTGATCGTGCGAATCCTACTGTTGATCGGGTTTTTGAAAGGGAGCGAAGGGGTCCGGATGTTGTTGCAGATCGGCGCAACGTTCACGGTCGTCGCCGGTGTCATCGTCCTCCTCGCGGTCGCGCCACATATCAGCATGACGGTTCCAGGAGCGATCATCGCGGTGGCAATCGGCCTCCCGATCATCATTGGTATGTACATGCTTTGGGCCCTGCGCCATCCCGCAGTCCAGCGATGGATGCTCAATCGGACCTTGGGCGGAGCACTTGACAGGGCCGACAGCTAATCGACAGTTTGTCGAGCACCGCCACAGCCTTTCATGTACTTACAAATTAGGTGGAGACATCTCCACGGCGTCGCGACGGTGGCCGGGCCAGGTAGACAAGCAGCGGCACCAATGTCACCAAACACACAATGCCGGCAATACAAAAGTGCCAGGTATACCCGAGAGATGCTGCGCTGTAGCCCGACACCGCACTCGCAGCCCCCGAGGCCAAGACCACTACACTCGCCTGGATGGTGTAGTCGGTGCCGCCGGTTTTGGGGTCGCACTGGTCCATCATCATCGTAAAAAGCGACACGGTCGCCATCCCACTGACAAAATGCTCGACAATGCAAACCGTGTACAGCTCGGTCAGATCGACGGGAGCAGTACTTGTAAGTGCATAAAGTGTGACTGCGATCGCCTGCATCACACCAAACACAAGCACGGATCGGGCGCGCCCGAGGACGTTGACGAGCAAGCCACCTGCTAGAGCACCGACCAAACCGGCGATGAATCCCGCGGTTCCGGTCAACCAACCGACGTCGCCCATGGTCAATCCGAGGTCGATCAAAAGCGGTCGCAACATGCCGGTTGCAAAGTGCTCTCCCGACTTGTAGGCCCCCAGGGCGATCAGCCACAGCCACATCCCCGGCCGCCGGACCAACGCCGTAAACGCTGTCCACAACCCCGGCTCGCGCGCCTGCTCGGGTTCGGACGTTTGTTCGCGATACAACAAAATCGGAATGCTCGCGACGGCGAGTGTCGCCGCCATCATGACAAACACGTCCGACCACCCGAGCGCGTCGAGGACGATGAGCAGGACGCCACCGCCGAGA
Organism: uncultured Nannocystaceae bacterium; assembly: GCA_964621785.1. Taxonomy (GTDB): domain Bacteria; phylum Myxococcota_A; class Polyangia; order Nannocystales; family Nannocystaceae; genus JACKDW01. Next base: position 73,858 of record CAZUPD010000023.1, on the reverse strand, counting down.
ATCATGCCGAGGCGATAGCCGGCGACTTGGATCCCGTTGCCGAGCCCTCGGGCCGATGGCGGCAGGATCGAGACTGCAAGGCCGTCGGTTGCGATATCCTGCGTCGCCGCCAACAAGTTGATCACCGCGACCCCGGCCAATATCCAAAACAGGTCGGCGGAGGGGTCGATCACCGCGAGTCCGAGCAAAGTCGCGACACTCAGTGCCTGGAGGGGCAGGATCCACGTACGTCTGCGGCCGATCCGACGACTTCCGTAGCGGTCCACCAACGGTGCCCACAAAAACTTGAGCGCCCACGGCAGCGCGAGTAGGGATGTCAGGCCGATGTCTTCGAGCGAGATCCCGCGGATCCGCATCATCGCCGGGAGCGCTTGGGTGAAAAATCCAAACGGCAATCCCTGGGCGAGATACAGCGACCCGAGCAATCCCAAACCGGACAGTCCGATCGCGCTCGCACGCTGGCTCTCGTCGATTGTTTGCATATCCGGCCCGAGAGATTGTAACGCGTCAACAGAACACGCGAGAGGATCGTGCGTCGACAAAGTATGGCTCACCGCAACCGCAAACCCCGGGCTCCCGATGCCGACCCTCAACCATGCGGAATAGAGCTCGAGCTACCCGCGCCGCCACTCCGTGCTCCGCAGCCGAACCGACCAAAAACCCAGCGTGGTATCGCAGAACCGAACTTTAGCGTCGATTTTCAAGTTCCGGACTACCGCGTCTAGCTCGACCTCACTTCAACGTAGTTGTATCTGCACTCATATGAGATGCATCTGCATTGTTGTTGACCGTGAACGAACATCGAGCCCGCGGGATGACGCGGCAGGTCGACCCCGCGAGCCGTTTGTTAGGACGCGGCCGCCCCCTGCCCGAGCAGACCGATCACAAGTCCGCTGCGTAGCTTGGGCACAAACCATGTCGACTTGGGCGGCATGTACTTGCGCTGGTGGCAGACGGCGATGAACTGGTCCATTGTCACCGGGGCCAGCGTGACCGCCAAATCGTAGGGCCCATCGTCGACGCGCTTGCGCAGATAGGTCGCGTCGCGGTCGCCACCGACAAAACCCAAGCGTTCGTCACGGGGGTCGTTGATGTCAAGGATCGCAGCGAATAGGTGGCGCTGGACGATGTCGGCATCGATCGCGGCGACGGCATCCGCGGGATCGAACAGTCCGTCATGGGGACGAAGCTTGTACCAGCAACCTTCGCAGTACAACCCGATGTCGTTGGGGACTTGTGGTTGATAGTCTGAGCCGCCACCGAGCTTCTCGATGTGAAAGGACGACTCGAGTTGGCCGAGCAGGGTTTCGGCGCGCACACCTGGCGCCTGGACCAGACGGTTGTAGGGAGCGATCCCCATCCGCGCGGCCGTGAAGAACACGGATAAAAACCCCCCCTGCCCCAGCAATGCTGCCGCGGCGCTGCGGTGGTTGCCATCGGCGACATAGGCGTGGGGGGCCCGGGCGAGCAACCCGGTGAGATGTTGAACCTGGGAGGGCTCGTTCACCAGCCAGACATCGTGCCGGTCGCCGCGCTCATCGACCACGGAGAGATCGCTCGGGCGGGTATCGGCCACCTGTTCGAGGGCCGCAGCAAAACTGCCGTCGTCGTCATCGATGGCGTTGTTGACGGTGCCGATAAAAGCCTGTGTATGTTCAATGAGATCTGCACGCCCCTTGGCTTTTTTGGGACGGATCCCCTCGTTGCGGATGATGGTGCCGCGCGGCGTTTGCTCGGTGAGGATCTCGGAGACCTGGGCCATCCCACCCAATCCGATCTGGCGATGCCCCGGACGGGCCTTTGGCCGAATTTGGTAGATGTAGACGACATCGTGCACAATCCGTGTATCTGCATGCTCGATCAGCTCACGCATGTTTTGAGTGGATCGCGTAAGCGCCTCGGCGCCGCCGTCTTCGATCATCTGGTCGAGCGAGGGCGCATCGCAATGGGCCATGGTGACGCGCAGCACCGATTGTGGCTGGCGTTGGAGCAGCTCCCAGATCTCTTCGTCGCCTTGAAATTCGTCGTAGTTTAGACCGCTGATGCGAGCGGCGGCGTCGGAATCGATCGGCACGAGGGCGCGGGGGATGGGCTTGAGCGTGATCATCGTTGGTCCTGTCCGGTGCTTGGCGGCGGGAGTATAGACAGCTCGGACGGCGGGGGAAACCATCGATCAGCCAGCCGATGACTGACAATCCCACCGCGAGGGACTCACATCTGGCCACAGCGCGCGATTTGGGTCGCCAGCGTTGCGTTCGATTCGAGTCCGTGGTCCCTCAGCACATGAGCCGGAGGGGACGCACAACCGCCGCAAATCAGATGTAGAAACAACGATTCGTTGCGCCAGACTCGACATAGGAGCGGTAGATGCACGTACAAGTCCTATTCAGGCCCTCGCCTGAACGTTTCGTCGGTCGGCAAGTCGCATCCTGAGAATTTTTCCCACCACTTCCGGCCGCAACAGGGATGACGGTGGCCGGGTCAGATGGATCACCTCGAGCAGACGCTCGTGGACGATGTCCGACTCGAGGGCTGCGCGAAACACCTGGTCGATATATTTGTGCATCAGCGCCAGGCCGCGCGGGGGATCACCCTGGGTCTCGGGCCAGCGAAAATCATCGCTCGTCGCGGCCATGAACGCCGGAGAATTGGTGCGGGCGAGGCGTTTTTGAAACCGCAGGCACAACTTGCTATCGAGCGTCTTTTTTGTGGAGCGCTCGAGGAAACGCCCCAGTGTTTGAGCCGCAATTGCACTCACAGTCATGCCCTGGCCGTAGACAGGATTGAGCATACAAACAGCGTCGCCGATGCACAAAAACCCACCGGGCCATCGTCGCATCCGCTCGTAGTGTCGTTGACGGTTCTCCGTCCGGCGGTAGCCATGGATCCGCGACAAGGGTGTCGCCGCTCGGATCGCGTGATAAAGTGTCGGTTCGGCCAGATTCTTGGCAAAGGCCGCAAACCCGCCCTCGTCGGTCGGTGGATAGTGGTTGTTGTACCCGACCAGCGTGACCAACCACTTACCACCCTCGATTGTTGCAAGTACACCACTACGCGGATTGTGGGGTGGCTCGTTCATGATGTACAGGGTCTTCCAAGTGGCCCTCCACCCGCTCGGAGGTTGATACACGCGGCTCGCGTAGCCCAGATGTGCATTGACAACGGTTTCTTCGGGCGGGTGGTAGCCGAGGGATTCGAGCCATCCAGGACCTTTCGACCGGCGGCCACTGGCATCGACCACCACGCAGGCGCGATGGATCCCCGCTCGGACATCGGACACGCGGAGTTTCGGTTCGACCTCGACGCCGACCACACGTGTCCCCGTGGCGTCGGGAACCAGGCGTTTGACATCGACACCGTCGCACAGCCGCACGCGGCCCATCGCCTTGATCTCTTCGCGAATCGCCCATTCGAGCGCACTACGGCTGGCGATCCGGGCCCGTAGATGCGACGGGTGGTGGGACGTCCAGCCGCCGGCGACGTGCCAGTCGACATCGTCGGTCCAATCGATCAGCGGCGCCCCCATTTGTTGTAGATGCATATCAAATCCGGGCAGCAGCTCCTTGAGAATCTGATAGCCCCGGGTCAACAGGACATGGACGTGATGGGCTTGCGGGATGCCGGCACGGACACCGGGACGTTCGGGAAAACGGTCGCGGTCAAACAGCGTCACCCGACGAAAATGCCGGGTCAAGACATGTGCACTGAGCAGGCCCGCAATCCCACCACCAATGACGATCGCGTGTTCATTGGGAGCTGGGAGCGCGGCGGTATTCATAGGCGGATGATTCCTATTTCATCCGTAATCCATCGCCTCGAAAAGTGCTTGCGAAGCATATGCGCGCACATCCTCCAAGTGTGCTGCTTCGCTCAGTTCCCGGATACGAGCCTGTGTGGCCTGACGACCCGAGCGTTCGCGCCTTTGCGAACGGCCCGGCGACCGTGATGTATCTCCGCCTCGGCCCTGCTCTCTGCCCATGCAGACACCACAAAAACCGGTCCACACCCGAGCACATACCACCTGGCGAAAGGAACATCTCGCCCGTCGACCGTCGCGATTCGCGAAGCTTGTGCGATCCTCGGATGGGAACCTATAACCTGAATAAAGAAACATGAAAAATAGAACATATCTTTTAGGTCTCATCCTCCTGGGTGCGTGCGGCGGCAACTCGGTTGACACGGAAACCGAGACGGAGACCGAAACGGAGTCCGATCCCACGACGACCTCGGACCCGACAACCGGAGGTCCGACGACATCCGAGACCGACCCATCGACGACACAGGGGCCGACCACCGACACCGAGGATCCGACCACCGAGAGTCCCACGACCGGCCCGATGTCGGAGTGTGGCAATGGGTTGCACGAGGGGGGCGAGGCCTGTGACGACGGTAACGACGACAATACCGATGCGTGCCTCGACACCTGTGAAGTCGCAAGCTGTGGCGATGGCTATGTCCGACCGCTTTTTGAACAATGTGACGACGGAAATAACATCGACGACGACCTGTGTTCCAACGCCTGCAAGCTCAACACATCATGCGGTGACGGAGTCGTGCAAACCGGCGAAGAGTGCGACGACGGCAACCAGAGCAACGAAGACGACTGTCTGCAAACCTGCAAATTCCCGAGTTGTGGCGACGGATTTGTCCACGCAGGCGTCGAGCAGTGTGACGACGCGAACACGATCGATACCGATGCCTGTCGCAATAGCTGCGAGCAGGCAACCTGTGGCGACGGTGTAGTGCAAGAGGGCGTCGAGCAGTGTGATGATGGCAACACAGACAGCACAGATGCATGTGCCGCATGCGTCCCGGCCTACTGTGGCGACGGATATGTACAAGCCGGAGTCGAAGAATGCGACGATGGCAATGAGATCGCCACAGATAGCTGTTCGACGAGCTGTACCGCAGCGACCTGTGGAGATGGCATTGTCTACGATGGCGTCGAGGATTGCGACGATGGCAATGACATCGACACCGACGGTTGCTTTTCATGTGTACATGCACTTAACTGCAAACAGATCCATGACGTCGATCCAGAGGCGACTTCGGGCGTGTACTTGGTCGACCCCAAACCGCCGTTCTCGATCGACGAAACCATCCCGGTCGCCTGCAATATGGACATCGATGGCGGCGGATGGACGGTGTTCGCCCTGTTGCGTCACGTCACCGACTGGGATTACCCACTGTTCACCGATGTTGGCACGGTCGGCGACTCCAGCGGGTTTGTCTACGGTGCAACCCTCGGCGGCCTGCCCGGAGCCTACCGCGAAAAAATCGTCGTATATCGCGAGGTCCGCTACCAAGGCGATTCGCTCGGCACCCAGTGGATGATCAACTTTCGCGAGAACGAGCTACCATTCGCCGATATCGACGAGGCGTTTGACTGGGGCTACCGCGATAGCTACGGGAACGAGGACGACGCCGTCATCAGTGTGTGTACACATGGTTGTTCCACGTTCCGCGGCCTCGGGATGTTCCACGCGAAAGATTCGGATTTCGGCTGGTGCGGCACCCAGGGCAGTGATCTGTGCCCCGATGGCAACAACCTGTGCTGGGAGACGGAGGGCGCGGGATGCCCGGTCGATCGCTGCCCGATCTTGAGCGAACCCGAGACCGGAGTATGGTTCGGCGTGCGCTGACCGTCGAACCCTTCGACGATCCGCTCACCGAGTCGATGCGCTTGATAGCGTCAAACAATCTGGTGCAGTTGCAAGTTCGACGACGACGGTCTCGCCTTCAGTACATGATTAAAAGTACAGGTTCTACGGTTACCCACTTCTGTCGCGAATCCTCCGGACACCGCAACTTCAGGCCTGCTGAGCGAAACCAATCCGACGGGGTGACGACCTCAAAACGCCATCAAACAACAGCCATGTACCCATTGTGGCAATTGCAAGCCGGGCGATGCAGGAAACGAGCAAACGAATTGAAGTCCCAGCCGAGGCGCGCGACAATCCGGACCCACGATGACCGAAGAGTACCGCATCTCCCCCGCCTCGCAGTCGTTGTTCCCGCAGTTCGAGATCCGCGGTTACTTCGTCAACATGATCGCTGCGCCGCCGTATACCGATCCGGTGCTCGGCCGGTTTCCCTCCCTGTTGTTGTTCGACAACGAAAAATGCAACCCGGCGGGTCGGATCCACGGGGTGGCTTACTTCCATCCCGACCGCTCGACCCTCGGCCTGCCAGAGTTTCGCGACAACGTCATCTACATCCACTACCTCCACTCGATGCTCGAGCCGATTTTGGCGACCCTGCGCACGGGCCAACGCCTGACCTGTTATTTTCGCGGGGGCGGGACCGGAGACTTCGGCGGGATTCAAGGCGGCCCGTTTCCGCGGCCGACGGTGTGATGCGAGCAGAAGTACTTCGCGTTTTTAAAATTGTATCAACAACAATTCGGGTCCCTCACCCCCGTCGCCCGATCGTGCAGCCATTGCCGGGCGACTCCGCCGCCCTCGTCTTCCACTTGTTGCCAGGCCCAACGCACGCGGGACATCCATGTATCATCAATGATTTGAGAGACAACCGAGCCGGAAACCTGCCTCCCCTCTCAAAATAAATGCGAGACATTTCCCCTCAACCCGGGCGTTCGCGGTAAACTTGGCGACCTATGAGCAAGCGCGCAACGATGTTGTCCCTCGGGCTCTCCGCCTCGGTGTTGGCCTTTTGTGCCTGCGATACGCAGGCTGGCTCGACCAATGTCCCGACACAAGCGGCGGCGACGGGCGTCACCGACTTCCACATTTCGGTGTTTAACGCGTGTCAGGCCGATGTCACCGTCCGCGTGGGTGCCTCGTCGAGCTCGGGCAAGGATGTCATTTTGTTGCGTCAACGCAGGGATTCGTTTGCCGGTACAACCGAGGGCGTGTGGCTGCTCGATAGCGACGGCACCGCCCTCGCCTTCTATCAGCCGAAAGCCGGGCGGCAAAAACTCAAGGTCACGCCTGACTGCACCGGGCTCGTCCCCGAGTAGTCCCAAACGCACCAGGCTCGTCCCCGGGTCGTCCGGTTCAACCGCCCGACTCCGGGGGAAGTCGTCCGTTTCAACCACCTTCACCCGGCTCGCCACCCGATCGCCGGCAGGCGAAGCCTCAAACATGCCCGACTCCGCCAGTCGTCTGTATCGGTAAACTTCGGGCTCTCCCACGTCGCTTCACGCTCACCTCGGTTCGCACCAACACGCGAGAAACACCACGGGCTGAGGAGCATTTTTGCGATCTGTGCCCGGATAGACAACAAATCGGGCGCGAATTTGCGGCGTACATGGTTTGGCTCGGCAACTTCCCGCGCATTTTACCGAGAGGGGTGCGTAGAGACTTTCACGACGGACTGCTAGAGTCGCCGCGCCCACGGCACCGCCGACTGCAGGGCACCCCAAGGAGCAAGTTTGATGAAGCAACGTACGGTCATGGAGGTCTTCGACGACACCGCCAAACGCCGCGCTGGCGCACCAGCTCTGCGCGTCAAACGAGACGGTAGCTGGCAGACCACCTCGTGGAGCGACTACCTCGAACAAACCCGACTCGCCGCCCGCGGATTTATCAAACTCGGCTTGAGTGCTGGCCAAGGCGTCTCGATCATCGGATTTAACTGCCCCGAGTGGGCCATCGCCAATATGGCGGCGATCTACGCTGGTGGATTTCCCGCGGGTATCTACACCACCAACTCCCCCGAACAGTGCCAGTACATCGCCGACCACTCCGACAGTGCGGTCGCCGTGGTCGAAAACGCTGAGCAGCTGGCCAAGTTCAAGGCAGTGCGTGACCAGCTGCCCAAACTCAAGGCCATCGTCATGATGTCCGGCAGCGACAGCGACGACGGGGTCTACTCGTGGGAGCAGCTGCTCGCCCAAGGTAAAAACACCCCGGAGTCCGAGCTCGAAACGCGGATCGAGTCGCAACAACCCGAAGATGTATGCACACTGATTTATACCTCAGGCACCACGGGCAATCCCAAGGCGGTGATGATCACCCACGACAACATCACCTGGACCGCCCAAGCCGCGCTCAATGCCCTCGGGGTCCGCTCCGACGACCAGCTCATTAGCTACCTGCCGCTGTCGCATATCGCCGAGCAGGTGGTGTCGCTCCACGGTCCGATGGTCGGTGGTGCATGTACAAGTTTTGCCGAGAGCATCGATCTGTTGGGCAACAATCTGCGCGAGGTTCGACCGACGATTTTCCTCGCCGTCCCGCGGGTGTGGGAAAAAATCCAGGCCAAGATCGTCGAGGCCGGGTCCAAAAACACCGGGCTCAAAAAGAAGATCGGTGCCTGGGCGCGTAAACAGGGTCTGGCCGGTGGCTACGCCCAACAACAGGGCAAGAGTGTGCCGCTGTTTTACGGCATCGCCGACAAGTTGGTCTTTAGCAAGGTCCGCGCCCAGCTGGGCCTCGACCGCTGCCGGGTGCAAATCACGTCTGCAGCTCCGATCGCAAAAAGCACCCTGGAGTTCTTTTTGAGCCTGGGCGTACAGATCATGGAGGTCTACGGGATGAGCGAGTGTACCGGCCCTGCGACGATCTCCCTACCGCACCGCTACCGCACCGGCTCGGTCGGTTGGGTGCTACCCGGCGCCGAAGTCAAGATCGCCGAGGACGGCGAAATTTGTATGCGCGGCCGTCACGTGTGCAAGGGCTACTACAAAAACGAGGCTGTCACAGCGGAGACGATCGACGCCGACGGATGGCTGCACAGCGGCGATATCGGAGAGCTCGACGCCGACGGATTTCTAAAGATCACCGACCGTAAAAAAGACATCCTGATCACCGCAGGTGGCGAAAACGTCGCCCCGCAGTTGCTCGAGGGAATGCTCAAATCGATCGGTCCCTTGAGCCAGGTCGTAGTCGTGGGCGACCGCCGCAAGTACCTCGCAGCCCTGGTCACCATCGATGAGCTCAAGCTCAAACAGCTGGCAAAAGACGCGGGGAGTGATGCCACGACCCTAGCCGAGGCCGCTGATTGCAAAAAAATCCAGGCGTTCTTGATGGCTGAGGTCGAGAAGGTGAACAAACAACTCGCCCGCGTACAGACCATCAAGAAGATCAAGGTATTGCCCAACGAGTTGACGATCGAGGGCGGCGAGCTGACGCCGACGATGAAAGTGAAGCGCAAGATCGTCAATGAGAAGTACCAAAACGAAATCGAGTCGCTCTACGCCTAGCGCCTCTCGACACGACACCGGCGTACCGCTCGCCCACGCGGTCGCCGGTGTTCGCTATGATACCTACCTCATGACCTTTCGAACATATCTTGTCTGCGCCTTGCTCGGCGCGTTGGGACTCGCCTGTGACCCGGACGATAGCTCCGGAACGGACGCCGATTCGGAAACAACCGGCGACGAGATGACGACGGACGCAGATACGGCGACACCAGAAGATGCATGTGCAATCATTTCCGGGAAGACCTATGGCTCGGTCACCCAAATGGAATGTGGTCTCGGCCCAGACGGTCCGGAGCCATGCACCTGGATTGTCCAGTTCTACGACGATTTGACGTTTGAGTTTACCTACTCCGATGTGCAGGAATCCGGCACTGTCATGTGCGACGGCCTGACGATCACCTCGTCCACGTCACACATGGGCTCGTACGACCCCGACACCAACGAGTTGACCTGGAGCGGTGCGGTCTACACGGAAATCCCGTAGCCGGAACTCACGGCGCCAACTTGGCGGCAAAAATATCCCGGTACATCGGGTCCTCCTCGGTCAGCAACTCAATGCCGGCGATCGAGATCGACCGCCAAAAATGTCCGGTGATGAGGACGGCGTTGTCGGGGTCGACTGCAATATCGGCGACATGTTGGGCGGCATAGGTTTCATCTGCATCGGAGAGCATGTGCGTCCAGACATGTGCACCACCGGGCGTCAGCTTGCTGACAAAGCCATCCCAGTCGTTGTTGCCGTTGGTCACCGGGCCCCCGCCCCAGTCGATCATCTGGGTAAATGCCCCCGCGAACAGCACGTAGCCGTTGTGGTCGAGGGTGATGGCGGTGATCATCTCACCACCTGTTCGTGGGAACAGGTTGACCCAATCCACCGAACCGTCGGCGTGGTAGCGAACCATGTAGACATCGGAGGAGTTGCCCGTGTCGGTTGCTTCGCCATTGCCAAAATCCACCGCGCCGGCCGTGTAGCCCATCGCTACCAACGAACCATCGGCACCGCCCGCCGCGTCCCACAAAACCTGGACATTGGTGTTGCCGTGGAGATGACTCCACTCGTGGTTGCCATCGCTGTCAAACCGGGCAAACGCGATGTCGCCACTGCCGGCAGCTTGCAGGGTTTCGGGCCCAAACTTGATGGAGCCCTGGGTCTCGACGGCGATCGTACTCGCACCCAGGTCATCGACGCTGAGTCCCTCGCAAAACTGGTTGGTGCTGTCGCCAAACCGCTTGCTCCACAGGTGCCCACCATCCGGATCGATCGCGGCCAAGTATGCATCGTGGGCGCCGGTTGCAAACAGCGGCGGACCGCCAAAGTCGATTTGTTCCTCAAATGAGCCGCATAAAATCGCCTGGCCTTCGGGACCCATTTCCAGTGCACGTACAACTTGTGCTCCGTCATCGCCAAAATCGCGGGCCCACAGGTTGGTGCCCTCCGGATCGAATTTGACGAGGTAGCCATCGGTTTCGAGTCCGCCGGAGAGGCCGGACTGACCGAAGTTGACACTGCCATTGTAAGACCCGGCGAGATAGACATTGCCGGCGGCGTCGAAACGCACCGTCCGGGCATCCCCGAGGTGGGCGCTGAACATAAAGCTCTGACTCCACGTGTGTTGCCCATCGCCGTTGAGGGCACCGAGCACCGCGTGGCGGGCCGAGGCATTGCCTTCACCACCGAGGGGTCCGCCACCGAGATCAATGGTCGCGGCCCCTCCTTCTAATTTGGCGAGCAGCCCGACATCGCCGACCGAGTTACTGGTGATCGCGCGCGAGTACTGGTTGTACTGATCGCCGTACCCGAAGGCCCAGATGCCATCTCCGGTACAGCTATCCTCGTCGCCGTCACAGTTTTCATCCCCGGGACTTGTGCAGTCTTCGGATGCCGGCAGGATTTCATTTTCACATGTCCCCCAGGACATCTCATCGCTACAGGTCTGGATGCCGGAGGTACAAATCCCCACGCCCTCGGTCCCGTCGGGGCCGGTGTAGCAGGACTGCATTTCACCCGGCGTGCACGGTCCTGGATCGGTGTCGGAATCGCTTTCTGAGTCACTTTCTGAGTCGCTTTCGGACTCCGCGTCGGTCGTGTCGGACGGGTCGCTATCGGACGCACTCGAGCTCTCGGTCGGGTCAGCGGATGTTTCTGAGGTCGAGTCGGTCGGATCGGAGGTCTGAGAGTCACCTGGGTCCGTCACCGTCCCGGTCGGCCCGGCGGTGGGTTGCGACGTCGATTCTGTCGGCGCCTCACTCGTACTCGATTCCGTTGCACTGTCGGTCTCTTCCCCGCTACAGGCGAGGAGGAGCGACGCTGCGACGAGGGGAACGGACGATCGGAAAACCGGGTGGGTCATGATTCGCGCACCGTAGCCGATTTCGCCCTTCCTCGCTCGATGAGAGGCGTGGTTTTTCTCGCGTGCCAATCCAACGGGTTGATGCGGTCGATGTACCCGCATGAACTTGATGAGTTGCTGCTCGCACGTTCAATGGCTCATGTGCATTTGCAACCGCTGGAGCGCGTGGAGTTATGAACTGCGCCGACGCAGCCATACGAGCGGGAGTCCGATTAGCCACCACGCCACCGGAGCCTCCCGCGTCCGGCACGAACATCCCCCGACATCGTCTTCGCCACCCGAGTCGGTCAGGGTACTCGGACCCTCCGAGCCCATTCCCTCGGATGTTGTCGCGCTCGTCCCAGCGGAAAATTTCCTCGCCTCCCCAATTTTGCCCACCATCATCACGCCCTCGCTCGCGGGTACGGGACGGCCTGGAAAGCATTTGGGCATGCTCTTCTGTCGTCGGTGTGAACGTAGGTTGCTTGTATGCACATTACTGTTTGTGACGAGGTGCCCATGGCACAGCGTATGCACTGGAGGCCGGCGAACCCACGAAAGTTGAAACCACATGCTTGAGTCCATTGCAGATCTCCCCCCCAACGTTGTCGGATTCCGAGCGGTCGGCGAGGTCACTGCCACCGACTATCAACAGGTCCTGCTCCCGGCGCTACAAAAGGCGCACCAAGGGCATCACAAGATTCGCTTCTTGTTTCAGTTTGGCCCCGAATTTTCCTCCTACACCGGCGGCGCGATGCTCGAGGATGCTGTCACCGGGATTTTGCACTTTACCCACTTTGAGCGAATTGCGGTGGTCAGTGACTTTGATTGGATCACCAACGCCGTCAACATGCTCGGATTTGCGGTCCCGGGGTCGATCCGTGTTTTTCCCGGCGACGCCGTTGAAGACGCGATTACCTGGCTCAATCACTCGGAACTGAAGCACGAGTTTTTGCCCGATGAAGGCATCCTGCTCGTGACCCCCCACGGGGAGCTGTGCGCCGGGGATTTTGAGGAGCTCGCCCGCGAGGTCGACCCCTACCTCGAAAACCACGACAACCTCCAGGGGATTGTGCTCGACGGTACGGGTTTTTCTGGCTGGGAGAGTTTTGGCGCCTTTGTGGCACACCTCCGATTTGTCAAAGAACACCACACCAAGGTTGCGCGCGTGGCCATTGTCAGCGACCGGGCCCTGTTTCGCGCCATGCAAAAAATCGCGGCCCACTTCGTCGCGGCCGAGCTAAAGCACTTTCCGGCCGCAGCCAAGCGCGAGGCGGTCGACTGGGTTCGCGCGTAACCGTCGCTTCCAACAGGTTGGTTCGGACCTGTCGAAGTCAACAGGTTGTCATCGAGGCCGCCGGTCGATGGCAACCTGTTTGTGTGGCGGCACCTACCCGCAGGGCTCGACGACCATCACCGCGTAGGGACCGGCGGTTCGAGCCACCTCTCGCAGGGCGAATCCATGGGCGTCGAACAACTCGCGGTACTGGGCTTCGCTGCGCTCACGCCCGCCGCTCGAGACCAGCATCTGCATATCGAGGTTGGCCGGATAGACCCCTTTGTCGCCACCTGGAACGAGAGCCTCGATCACCAGAAGTTTGGCAGCTTGGTCCATTCCGGCTCGCAGGTGTTTGAGTACGGTTGCGAGTGGTGCGTCGGACAGACCGTGCAAGATGTGCTTGAGGACATACGCATCCCAGCCACCTGGTACGGATTCAAATGCGTTGCCTTCGATCAACTCGCAACGCGTTTCGACTCCGGCTTCGCGCAGCACATGTGGAGTTTTTTCAAGGGCGGCCGGGAGGTCGAGGACGCCTCCGTGGACAGTGGGATTGGCAGATAAAATCCCAGAGATCAGTGTTCCCTGGCCTCCGCCGATATCGAGGATGCGGCGGTACTGCCCGAAGTCGTGGGCGGCGAGCAACAGCGGCCTCGCGAGGCGGGTCAGGTCGAGCATCGCGTCGTGAAACAGCTGACCGATGTCCGGCGCCTCCTCGGCAAACCACTCCCACACCGAACGCCCGCCGTGGTGGGCGGCGAACTGCGGCTCTCCGGTTTTGACCGCATCGAGGAGCCGGATCCACGTCTCCTGGTTGTAGTCGGCCATCAACATCCGCACGACCGCTCGCACGCTGCGGGGATGATCGGTACGCAGGGCGTCGGTCATCGGCGTCAGGCCAAACCGCGTACCTTGCCGGGTGAGCAGGCCATCGTGGGCGAGGGCTCGCATCACCCGATGAAGTGCCTCGACATCGGCTCCGACTGCGGTCGCTATGTCCTGGATGTCGCGCGGACCATTGGCCAACACATCGGCGATACCAAACTCGGCCACCACGCGGATGGCATGTGCACGCCAGCGACTGGCCACGAGCTCGACCAAGGCGGCGGGAGCCGGCGCGAGCTTGCGTTGAAACCGGGTGAGCTTGCGGCTGATGTGTTTGACGGCATCGACAGCCCACAACGGGGGCCCTTTGGGTCGGGTCTTTGGCGGCATGATGGTGGCGATAGTAGTGCCCTCTAGGGGCAATGGCGAGGACCGCAACCACAATTGAAACGGGGTGCGCCCCATGGACACACCCCTTGTTGTACACACAAGATATTTCTCGCGGTTACTTGCCCTTGCCGCTGTTCTTGGCCTGCTCCATGGCGATCTCTTTGATCGCCTCGAACGAGGTTGTGTTGGCGGCACCGTCGATGGCCTTGACAGCCAAGTGTTGGGTCTGCTTGAGCGCGGTGTCGAGTTTTGCCGACAGCGCGCTGATCTGTTCCATCTGCTTGTCGATGGTGTCTTGCAGCGACGCGATCCGCAGCTCGAACACACGGCGCTTGCCCTCGGACTCCTTGCCGAGCAGCTCGGCCTTGGCCTTGGTTTCGCGGCGGGCGATCGAAAGTCCTTCGCTCTCGCCCTTTTTCTTTGCTGATGCAACCTCTTTGTCGAAGGCCTCGGCCTTGTCGGTCAGTTCCGCGTACTCCTCCTCGCGGGTGTTGACCTGTTTTTCACGCTCGGCCCAGGCGGTTTCCTTGGTCTCGCGGATGCTGGCGATTTGGGCCTCGAAGGCCTTTTGCGCCTGGGCGCGTTGGTCTTCCTCGACGCTGTGCTTTTGGGCCAGCTCGTACTTGTACTCCTGCAGGTCGCGGGCCCGAGACTTCTTGAGCTCGACGAGTGCTTCTTTGACCTTGCGAGCGTGCTCATCCTGCTCTTTTCGCCAGTCGGAACGCTTGCCCTCAAGGTCCTTTTCGTGGGCCTCGCGCTTGGTGGAAAGTGCTTCCTCGGCGGTCTCGTTGGTCTTGCGATAGGTCCCGATAAGCTCGCCAAGGGTGTCGTCGCCGACTTCGATCCCGTGCAGGGTTTTGAGCTGGGTCAGGGTCTCCCCGACGGATGTACGCAGGGATTCGAGGGAAGTTGCCTCGGTGGTCAGCGACTGCTGAAGGCCGCTAAAGGACCCGCCGATATGGCCGCGGACGGTTTGCAAGGTGCGGACGACACCAGCGAGATCGGTACTCGATGTAGCTGCAACGGACTTGACCTTGCTGACCGGAGCCGCCGCCGCGGGAGCGGCCGCAGGGGCTGACGCGGACTTTTGCGACTCGAGGGTGCGGTAGGCCTTGGCCAGCTCGTTGTAGGCCGCAAGCAGTTTGGCTTTGGTATCGCGACTAGAAACTTTGCGAATGACGGACATGGCGATGACTCCTTACTTGTGGCTGCCCTTGAGGGCTTCGGTGGCGAGGTTTTGGGCGCGCTCGAGGGCGTTGCTGAGGCGCTGCGACAGGTCTTCGATCTGGGCGCCCTGCTTGGTGATCCGCTCTTCGAGGGTCTTGATCTTGAGTTCGTAGACCTCGATATCGCTTTGCAGCTGGCGCTCGAGCAGTTGGGCCTCGTGGGCGGCATCGCGGTTGACCGACTTGATGGCCTTTTCGCGGGCCGAGGTCTCAGCCTTTTCGAGGATCGCCGGCATGTTTTCGATTTTGGTCCGCAGGGCTGCGATCTCCTCGGCGTGGGCATCGAGTTCTTTTTCGCGGGCGGCCCAATCCTTTTCTTTCGACGCTTCGGTGTCGGCGAGTTGGCGTTCGAGGTCACGTTTTTTGGTCGCGTTGTCGTCGGCGGTGAGCTTGTCGTTGCGGGCCAATTCGTAGGCGTGGTCGGCCTCGGATTGGGCGCGTTCCTTTTGCAGGTTGGCATCGTAGGCGGCGATATCCGCCTCGTGGTCGGCCTGTTCGCGGGCCCACTCGGCCTTGCGCTCGGCGATTTCCTCTTCGAGGTCGGAGATCGCTGACTTGGCTTCTTCTTCAAACTCGGCCAGGCGACGGGCGTGGTCCTGTTTGAGAATCGCCAACGCCTCGGCGGCGACGGTCACATCCTTGACGGCTGCCAGACGTGCGGACTCCACGTTGATGGCCCGTTTGAGTTCGTCGAGTTTGTTCGACTCACTCTCCATCCGATCGGCCAGTGTCTCTAAATTGGTCCCGAACTCGAGTTGGAGTTCGGCCAGGCCGTTGATGATGTTTTTCACCGTGTAGCCCGAGGCGCGATCGACAATTTGCTTGTCTTCGGCCCGGGCGGCCTCCTCGGCCTTCGTGGTGATTTGGGCGGCAACCCGGTCGTGGACCTTGACCAGGGATGAAAATGCTTTCTGGATGTCTTCTCGGCTTGTTGGTTCGGTAGCTGTACTCATCGGGAACTCCAGCGTTGGCGAGGAGGTGGTGGGGGCCGATTGGCGTCGACGTCCCGCCGGGACGCCTAGTAATGTCGCTCAAGAGCTTGATCTCGATCGGACAATGTGGGCCAAAAGTTTAAGCCGAGCTGGAAAGGCCCCTGTCTGCCATTTCCGAGCAGTTGGCCCCTAGAACAGGTGTTTGGAGCCACATCTATGTGAGTTACCAGGGATGGGAGATCCCGGGCTTTTAACGCCCGTACCCGCGCGAACTCGTCATTCGCACTATCGCCCGCCGAAACCCAGTGTACACTCAATTGTTAGTAGGTATATACGCGATAGGATTGTTGTATCACCAACGAAAAAGCCCGCGGCGACGCGGGCTTCACGGAGCACGTGGGGTGCCGTGCACCTGTACGTTCGGGCTAGTCGGCCGAACCTGTCCCCGGCTGCTTGGTCACCCGCAGATAGGGCTTGACCGTTTTGTAGCCGGGAAACTTCTCCTGGGCCTCGGCGTCGGAAATGCTCGGGACGATGATGACATCCTCGCCGTGCTTCCAATTGACGGGAGTTGCGACCTTGTGGTCGGCGGTCAGTTGCAGCGAGTCGACCACCCGCAAAATCTCATCGAAGTTGCGCCCGGTCGATGCTGGGTAGGTCAGGGTCAACTTGACCTTTTTGTCGGGCCCGATGATGAACACCGAACGCACCGTGAGGGTGTTGTCGGCGTTGGGGTGGATCATGTCGTAGAGGGTTGCGACCTTGCGTTCGGGATCGCCTAAAAGTGGGTAATTGAGGGCGGACCCCTGGGTTTCTTCAATGTCCTTGGCCCAGCTTTTGTGGTCGGCGACCGGGTCGACACTCAGGCCGATAACCTTGACATTGCGCTTGTCCCATTCGGGCTTGAGCCTGGCGACCTCGCCCAACTCGGTGGTGCACACGGGGGTGAAGTCCTTGGGGTGGGAAAACAGGATCCCCCAGCTGTCGCCGAGGTACGTGTGAAATTGGATGGTGCCTTCGGTGCTGTCAGACGTGAAATCAGGAGCAGTGTCGCCTAGTCGGATCGCCATGTTGTTCCTCGCTTGAAGTTGGGCCCAACAAACAGTCGAGCCGATGTATGTGCGGGGTGTTATACGCCCGCGACCACCGGAGTCGACAGGTATGGCCCCGCCCAACGATGTGATCGATCCCATCGTTCGACAGCACAGATTTGCCGAGTAGTATGGCGAATGTGCCGACCCGTCCTGTGACCCTCGCCCTCGCCCTTATCCTGACCAGCTGTGGCGCTTCGCCGAAGCAACCCGCTCCGGCCTCGCACCCTGCACAACCGGTACTCGACCACGAAGTTGTCGATATCGACGGTCAACCGCGCAAGATGTCTGAGTTCCACGGCAAGGTTGCACTGGTCGTCAACACAGCGTCTGAGTGTGGCTTCACCCCGCAATACGAGGGTCTACAACAGCTCTACGACCGTTACCGAGAACGCGGCCTCGTCGTACTCGGATTTCCGAGCAACGATTTCGGCGGCCAAGAGCCGGGGTCCGAGGCGGAGATCAAGACATTTTGCCAACAAAAATTTCAGGTCAGTTTTCCGATGTTCGCCAAGGTCCACGCCAAGGGCCCCGACGTTCATCCGCTGTACAAGACGTTGAGCGAGCAGACCCCGAAGGCGATCCGAGGGGAGGTCAAATGGAATTTTACAAAGTTCCTCGTCAACCGCGAAGGCCGTCCGATCGCCCGGTTTGAGCCCGATGTCGCCCCACTCGATCCAGCGCTCACCGACGCCATCGAAGCGGCGCTTTAGGAGCCTCATAAAAGTTGTAGATTCACCGACCTGACGAACCTGTCGTCACAAACGGCTTGCAAATACACTAAATCACACCGCCGGCTTGGGTTTTGCCTTCTCTTCCGGCTCTTCGGGTGGCACGTCCTCCGGCTCCGGTTTGGTATTGCTGACCTTGGCTTTGCGCGTCTCGACGGTCGACTGCAGTTTTTTGTGCTCTGGGTCGAGCGAGAACTTGATCCGCGCCTCGACGTCGATCTGAAGTCCGGCGATGACCTGCTGCATCATGTCGACGGTATCCATGCCGTCGAGGAACGACCGCACTTCGGCCGAGACCATGCGGACGATTTCCGACTTGGTTCCGGTGGCGAGCTCGCTGACAAACCGCCGGCTGTTGCCGATCGCCCCCTCGGGATCGAGCAGTCCGGCGAGCCCTTCGCCTATCCGTCGGCGAAAGCTCGAGTGATTCGCATCGCGTGCTTCGAACTCGTCTTCGTCGTCATCGTAGACTGGCATAGCGGCCCCACGGTACTGCGACCAACGGTGAACGTCGACCACAAAGGTCGAACGCGTTCAATCCTCGGGCGTGTCGAACTCGTCACCCTGCCCGACCTCACGGGACGCCTGGCTGGCGGACTCGACCTCGTCATCGCCATGGTCGTCATCGTCGATCACGAACCCGAGTGTGCGGGTGACCAGTTTGTAGATGTCGGCCCCGAGTTTGAGTCCGAACCCGGTGATGACAGCTTTTAGCAGCGTCTGCATGAATCCGATGCTAGCAGGTTCGAAGCCAGATCCTATCGAACGGCGATTTTTCTCGAGTCGGCGGTCGGCAAGCTGTCACGCACACGCGACGTGCACGTGACTACGCAGGCGCGAACCGACCTACCGACTCACCGGCCGGCCAACTACGGCGTCGGGATCAGACACACGCCGACATCTTCGTACTGCGGCGGTGGCTGTCCTTCGAAGAAGGAAATGCACTCTTCGCTGCCGACACACACCGCGTTGGGATCGGGATCGCTGAGGTCGCAAAACGACGAGCAACATCCATTGACCCCGCCGGGGCAGCCCTCGACCGAGTCGGGTGCCGAGCAGTTGAAGCCTGCGAGACACTGATTGATGTATCCGCACTCTTCTCCCTGGGCACTTTCGCCGGTCACCTTGAAACACACAAAGGTGGTGCCACCGCCACCGCGATAGCAGCCCTGTCCGTCGGGACAGTCCTGCACGAGGGGGTCACAGGTCCCGAGACAGATCGGCAGCGAGCCGTCGTTGTAGACCTCGCATTCGTTCCCGCTCTGGGGGCACTCCATGTTCGAATCACAGAACTCGGTGCAGGTCCCGCCAAATCCTTCGTCGTCGGTCAACAGGCAGATGAAGCCGACGTCGCAGTTGTCGACGCCCGTGTACTTCCCGCCTTCGATGTCGCAGGGGTCACCGACCTGGCCGGAGCCATTGACATCGACACACACGTTGATCGCCCACGGCTCACCTTCGGTCATCGACACCGCCGTGCACTTCTGTCCATCCGGACAGTTTTGCGAAGTCGGGTCGCACTGGTTCAACATCATCATGTCGGGGTCGATCAAGAACGGGTTGGTCGTTTCCGTCGGATCGTCCGTCGTCGTCGTCGGCTCATCGGTCGTCGGAGCGACGGTCGTCATCCCGTCGGTCGTCGTCGGATCGTTCGTCGAGCTCGTCATCCCGTCGGTCGTTGGACCAGCGGTAGGATCCCCGGTGGTTCCGTCCGTCGTGTTGTTCGCGCTATCGCTAGCCGTGGTCTCATCTTTCGACCCGCAGGCAGGGTTCGCCATCAACAACCCTGCACAAACGAGCCATGTCAAGCGATGTGTCGTCCGCTGCATGGTTCAAGTCTCCGTCGATGCAACGGTATCAAACCGGAGGATTTCCAGCGATAAAAACAGACAATTCAGTGAATACTAGATTTCCTAGTGGCGGATTCCTCAAAAATCCGAGTGATTGCGCACCAATGTGCATCTTCACGCGAGTGATCTCCGAAAAACTGAACACACGATTTGATCTGAACGGATGCACGGGGTCTGCGCAAGACTATATTTAGGCTCTAATTCACCTCTAAACTCCTAAATTCACAACATAGTGAAATGCTTGACCTGCGCGAATTGTTTATATACACCCGTTCAGTAATCCCACCCTGTGACCGGAGATCCCTGTGAAACCAGCCCTCACGCAGCGCCAGCGCCAAGCACTCGACTACATCTCGAACTGTCTCACCGAGCGCGGTTACCCCCCCACACTGCGGGAAATCGGGGAGCACATGGGCATTCGCTCGACGAATGGGGTCAACGATCATCTCAAGGCGTTAGAGCGCAAGGGCTACTTGGTACGTGAGGAACTCAAAAGCAGGGCGCTGCGGCCGGTCGACATGGTCAAGCCGAGCACCAAACGCGTCGAGGTACCAATCCTAGGCCGCGTCGCCGCCGGTGCGCCGATTTTGGCCGAGGAGAACATCAGCGAGCGCGTCAGCATCGATCGCTACTTCTTGGGTTCGGCCAAGGCGAACGAGGTCTTCGGTTTGGTGGTCTCAGGCGAGTCCATGATCGAAGACGGAATCTTCGACGGGGACTACCTGTTCGTTCGCAAACAAGCGACGGCCGAGCGAGGTGAGATCGTGGTCGCCATGATCGAGGGCGAGGCGACGGTCAAACGGTACTACCCCGAGGGCGACCGCATCCGCCTGCAGCCGGCCAACTCGACGATGCAGCCGATCTACATCAGTCGCACCGATGCGCGGGCGGTCGACATACTCGGCAAAGTTGTCGGCGTTTATAGAAATGTGAACTAACGCGCGGGTTATTTTGGGTGAGGTGGGGCCCGGACGAGAGGCGCAGTAGGAGGACTACAGCTGCCCCTCGCCCGGGCCCCACCTCACCCAAAATTCCTCCGCGAACCTTGGCGCGGACTTGGTCTCTTCAACTGGGCTCCCGCGCGCTCTATTTGGCCGCTCGGTCCGAACGAGAGACGCAGTAGGAGGACAGCTGCCCCTCGCCCGGGCCCCACCTCACCCAAAATTCCTCCCCGAACCTTGGCGCGGACTTCGTCTCTTCAACTGGGCTCCCGCGCGCTCTATTTGGCCGCTCGGTCCGAACGAGGTTGCTGTCGATGACCCACACCTGCCCCTCGCCCGGGCCCAACCTCACCCAAAATTCCTCCCCGAACCTTGGCGCGGGCTTCGTCTCTTCAACTGGGCTCCCGCGCGCTCTATTTGGCCGCTCGGTCCGAACGAGATTCGAAAGCGTGGTGAGAAACCGGATGGCGGCAAGCGACTGCAATCACGCAAAAGCGGCTTGTTCGTTGAGCCAGTTGACCATGCGTTCGAGGCGACTTGGATCGATGACAGCTTCGCCCTCACCTGCCCGCAGCTGTGTGAGTAGCGCCTCGACATCGCTGTGAAGTGCCTCGGGCATGTCCCTGGCAAAGTGTCCCACGATCAGTTCCAGGCAGGCTGTCGTGTGCTTGCGCTGATCCACATTGAGTGTAGGTGCAACGATAATGGCACGCGCGAGGGTCCGATACGGACGTCGGTTGGCCGCGAGTAACTCGCGGGCACTCGCCAGCGCCCGTGCAGCCTGCCCGCCACCCAACCGCCGGATCTGCCAAAGGACGACCGCGCCGGCGACCACCGCGATCGCAGCAGTTGTGCCAAAAAGCTGCATCCCGTGCATACCGAGGGCATCGAGGATCGAGCCGACAATCGCCACCACTCCCCAAAACCACACCGGCAACCAAAACAGCCGCGCTGAAATCTTGTAGCCAAACTCGAGTACCGTTCCGACGACGCCAAACAGCACGACAAATGCCAGAACTCGGGTGTCTGCTGTGACCAAGTCGCCGAAGAAATACACCAGAGGTGCATAGACAAGCGCCGTGATGATTGCGGCCATCATGGCCCACATGTTGTAAACAACCATGATTACTCGAATGCTCCACCGATATACTCGGCGATGAATGACAAGACCACCAACAAGACGACTGTCATCGACAGCCCAATGACCATTCGCAAGCCGCGGGACATCGCGCCAAGGGTCTTCATGGCCTGCTTGCGATCCTGCGAACGAATGTCGATCTGAGGATGCGCCGACACGAGGGCCTCGACCAACCTAGTCAAACCGGGGTCGCCCGCGTTCGCCCCAATACTCACCCGCTTGAGCTTTCCATCCGCAGCTTCGTAGGCGAGCCACATCAGTTGCATCGCGCCCTCGTCCTCGACATACAAATGCCGCATCGCAGAGGTTGGAACCGTCGTCCTGCGCGGGCCTTGCTTGAGCTGAAACTCCTGGTCGTCGAGCCTCGCGTAATAGGTCTGGACCATCATTTTGATGGAAAATGTCTCCGCCACGGGCGCGACGTTACGCGCGTGAGCGAGCAGTGTCAATCCACCTCCGCGACACAACGATTCGCCAGGTTGAACATGTACACACAAATATTTAATGGCTCCCGACAACCCTCCTGTCCACTCCGAGCACCGGCTACCCACGGAGCCCTCCCAGTGC
This sequence comes from uncultured Nannocystaceae bacterium, assembly GCA_964621785.1. GTDB lineage: Bacteria > Myxococcota_A > Polyangia > Nannocystales > Nannocystaceae > JACKDW01. The sequence goes on along the minus strand of CAZUPD010000023.1, from coordinate 51,392 downwards.
GGGGCGGGCCGTACGGACATGGTTGATGGAACACATACGACCTGGTGCATCCACCGATGCCAAGAAACGGCCTGTTCCGCTCCAGCCCATTGTTCGGGTCGCGTGATGTTAAAAACGGTACGCCGGGGGACGACTCGACAGGAACGCAAGAGAGCCCTCGCAAAGGCGCCTCGTGGACCGGAGATCTGGCGCGAGTAACGCTTCGACCTCCTGATCGTCTGCACTGCCCTGACCCAACCTTCGAGCAGCGCGGGTGCAAGAGTGACCGCCCCCCCGTGTGCCGAAGGTCTCTGTGTCGTCATTCGATCCAGCGAAGCGAATCGACGCGGTGCACTGGCCTGCGACAAATGCCGCGGTTTCCCGCGAAACGAACCGCTTCGGTGGACGTAGATAAGCCAGGGCATACCGTCGGACCTTGTTCAGTTGTGCCCGTGCCGGCCCGACGGTTGGCAAACAACGCGACCCATCACACCGCTTTTTTCTTTGTTTCGGCTACATTGGGAGGCACGTGCGGACGACCCGCAAAAGAACTTCGGCAGGCGTACTGGCGCTTTGTTTCGCCCTGTCACTGGGGATCAACTTCGTCGGTGCCGGCGTGGGTCTCAAACTCCTGACCGAACGCGATCGGCCGGCGATGGTCACGGCCGACGCCCGGATCAAGTCGTGTCGCAACGGGCTGCAACGCGGTGGCGATCTGCTCCAAAGTTCATTGACCGGCGACCTCTCGCAAGTCGTCGACGGCGTCCAAGCTTTTCTCCTCGGTGCCGAGTGTCCTCCAGCTCCGGTGCCCATGGAAGTTGCCCTGCTCGAGGACTCTTCGCCTGAGTTGCAACCTCCAGAGCCTGAACCCGAACCGCGGGAGCCTGAGCCACCCAAGCCGAAACCCGAACCCGAGCCCGAGCCCGAACCCGAACCCGAGCCCGAACCCGAACCCGAGCTCACTCCGGAGCCTGAACCGGAGCCCGAACCGGAACCCGAACCCGAACCCGAGCCGGAGCCTGAAAAACAACACTTCGTGCTCGAGCAGCTGAAGATGGTTGAGCAACTCGACGAGTTCGACGAGAAGGAAAGCCCAGAGGACGCCGATTACCTGTCGAATATCAACCGCGATGTCGAGGACCAGACGCGGGCCGAGGTGACGAATTTAGTTGAGGATGCAAAGGTTCCCGAAGCCAGTCAGCAAGAACCCTCGCAGCAGCCAGAGGTCGGTACGGCAGACGAGACCAAAATCGCCGAGCTCGAAGAACAAAAGAGCCAGGTCAACCGCCAAGCTCCCAACGAACCGCCGAAGCCGGTCGACAAACGGCCCGAACAGCGCGACCCGAATCCGACGAGTTTGCTGGCGATGCGCGAGCAGGCACCGCGTGACCACAAAGAGGCAATGACCCGCCACGACGCCCTCGCAAGTGCGGCCAACGATGGGACGATGGCCCCCGATCGACCCGAAGAGGCGAGCTTAGAGGCCCGCAACCAACAGGCGCGGGTCAAACCCAAGGACAAGACCCTGCAATTCAAGCTGTCCCAAAACGACCTCGACGCCCTGTACGGCAAGGACCTCGACGCCAAGAAAAACATCATCAGCCAACGCGAAAGCAAGAAGAAGGGGATCTGGGAAGACGCCCGCAAGCGCTGGCAATCGCCGCTCGAGAATATGGTGCCCGAAGTCCGCCCGGGCAATCAGACCGCACTCAAATCCCGCAAGCATCCATTCGCCCGCTACATCGCCCAGATGCACCGGGCCATCCACGACGCCTGGGCCTGGGGCTACTTGGACGGCCTCGACACCCGCGCACGTAGCCATCCGCTCAACGACGAAAAACTGTGGACCCGGGTCGAGATTGTGCTCAACGGCGACGGGACGATCGACAAGGTCCGCACCGTGCGGTTTTCGGGCAACATGACATTCGATGCAGCTGCAAGGGAAATCGTGTACGCCTCGGGGCCGTTTCCCAATCCGCCGCGTTCGATCCGCAGCGGCAACGGCAAAATCTATCTTCACTGGGCGTTTCACCGCGATGCCCGGGCCTGCGGTACGTTCGGTGCATCACCATTTATTCTCGACAACGCGGGCAACGGCGACCGCCCCGATCCTAGCCACGAAGTGCATGCGACCAACTCGCAACTGCGGGCGAACCGAAGTCGCCGACTCGCACGTCAGGTCGGCCCCACCGTGAGCGGCCCCGAAGGCCCCGCGCCACCGCCCGGGACAACACCTCCACCACCCAGAGGGGGACATGCAGGTCACAATCACGGTCCACACGAAGGCCACGGGCCACCACACGCAGGCCACAACCACGGCCCGGGAGCACCGACCGGCACGGGCCCACAGGCCAGCCGTCGACCGGGTGGACAAAATGTCGTGCCCCTCCTCCCACCCCGCAGCGAGCAACCCAAAGCCAACGAGACGGCCGATCCCCAGGCAAAAGGTGTCGCCCGCGACTGGCTGGCCCTGCTGCGAAAAGGTGACATCACACGGTTGACGAGCCGCAGCAGTGTCCCGTTCTACGCCGGCGATCAAATCGTTGCGCGTACAAAAAAAGAACTGACGGATGTCCTCAAGTCCATGTCTGACGAGGCAAAGTCGGCGAAGAAGCCCGGGCCGGTCAAGGTCTATACAGCCGCCGAGCTGCGCAAGAAATTCGGAAGTCTACCCGCGGGAATCAGCGAAGGCCGCCCGCGCAACTACGCGGTCACCACCGTCAGCGGCGGCCACTTTATCCTGATCCTCGAAAAGCGCTTCGGCGCCTGGCGGGTGGTCGGGGTGACGCAATAGGGCTAGGCGGTCGCCATTCGCTCGAGAGACGGGCCCGGAATGACCGTCGTGATCACCCGATCGACACCCATCCCGCGGACCCGCTGGACATCCGTCGCCGATTGAAGGGTATAAACACCCACTTTGAGTCCCTCATCGTGGTAGCGCTGCACGATCGCCGGGGTCGCCAAACGATGATCGATATCCACCCCTTGGAAGCGAAAGTGCGAGGCTCCATGTAGATGCAAAAAAGGCGTACTGGCGGCCGACAACCCGAGTACGTGGTCGTAGCCACTACCCGCCCGTCGCGCGTGGAGCAGCGGACGCGGATCTTTACAGCTGAGGATTACTCCCGGGCGCCCGCGCAGGATGTCGACACAGGCAACTGCGAGAGTTTCGCATACACCTTTGAGATCGATGCATAACCAACTTCCTGTCGGCCAGAAATCGACAATATCCGTCAACCGAGGGATCTTGGCGCCTCCGGGGAGACGCAAAGCCGCCAACTGTCGCCACGTCAGCGAGTCGACCCGCTCGTAGCGCCCGAACAGCCGTCGTAGATCGCGGTCGTGAAACACAACAACTTCGTTGTCTCGCGACAACTGAACATCGAGCTCCACCCCGTCGAGGCCGCGTTCGAGGGCGCGGCGAAACGCGGGGATCGTGTTCTCGACCGCATTTCCCCCGGGTAATCCGCGATGGCCAAGTGCTAACATCCGTCGCCTCCTGCGCGCGCATCATAATGCACGAATCTTTGTCGACAAACCTCGCACATCAACACGGAGCCGAACGCACCTCGTTTTGGTATCACCACCACTGATCGGAACGATGGGCTCGGGCTGTTGCCGAGAAGCCTTCGCTATTCACAATCAACTTAGAAAGTGTCCCAGAGGACTCCTGCGATCGCCGGGTGGTCGCACCGTGGAGCTCACCATTGCAACGGCCGTGTTCGAGCGACGGTGGACCATTTGCGTCGCGGCCCTGCTCCAAACGGGACGGTATGTACCCACGGACGCGGAACCTTGCTGATGCTGCAGACCCTGCGTAGGTTAAAACTGGCACAAAAGACATGACCGAGAAGCACTCTATTACCCTCAACAACGTCCCCATCGCCTGGGATGTCAGCGCCGGCAATCTGAGTTTTTTTGGTCTGCAGTCGGTGCTGTTTTGGATCAATCCCTCGCTGTACCGGATGCTCAAGCCACTGGTCGAGATCTGTGGCGTCGAAATGTTCCGCCTACTCGTCGCCCACGAGTCGAGCAAGGGCACCGAGGAGGACTACCACGCCATGGTCACGCAGCTGGGCGAGACCTTCGCAGAGGGCTTTTTGGCCTGGGGGGCCGCGGTCTCGACCGCCGGATGGGGCCGCTTCGAGCTACCGCATCTCGATCTCGAGGGCCGCACCGCACGGGTCAAAATCGTCAACCCGTGGGAGTTGATGATGGTCAAGGGCACCGAAGACCGCTGGGGTTGCCCGTTTTTGCAGGGCAAGATCATCGGCATCTTCACCCACGCCTTTGGCTCGCGCTGCTGGGCCGACGAGGTCAACATGGTGCTCGACGGCGACGAAATCTCGGTCGAGTTCCATGTCTACGCGGCGGAGACAACCATCGCCCGCGAGATCGAACACCTGCGCGCGGTTCAAATCAGTGAACGCGAACGCCGGCTCCAAGACATGGTCGAACATGCAACCTCGGAGCTACAGGAAAAGCTCGAGTTGGTCGCCGACCAACAAACCATGATCGAAACCCTCTCAACGCCCCTTATTCAGGTGTGGGAGGGTGTTCTGGTGCTTCCACTCATTGGTGAGATCGACGAGAACCGCGCCTGTGCCATGACCGAAACGACCCTTGCGGCCGTCTCGGCCCGGGGTGCGCGTCACGTGATCTTCGACCTCACCGGCGTCCCGCATCTGGGTGCGAGCTCGGCCGACGCACTTGTGCGAACGATCGCAGCAGCTCGCCTCATCGGCGCCCGCAGCATGCTTGCGGGGCTGTCTCCGACTGCGGCCCAAACACTCGCCTCACTCGGCACCGACCTGTTGCGCGTGCCCAGCTACGCCACCGTACAGACTGCACTGCAGCAGGTCATCCGGCGCTGAACCACGGCGCTCCCGACCTCAGCCGATCACATCTGCCCCGACCCACGGTACCAGCACCTCTGGGATCCGAACGCTGCCGTCTGGCCGTTGGTGATTTTCGAGGATCGCAACCAGGGCACGTGAACAGGCCACGGCTGTCCCATTGAGCATATGACAGTACCGCGGCTTTTGCTTTTTGCCGTCGACCGATTCGGGGCGGTAGCGGATCTTGAGCCGCCGCGCCTGGTAGTCGGTGCAATTACTCGTGCTTGTAATCTCGCCGTAGCACCCGCGTCCGGGCATCCAGGCCTCGAGGTCGTACTTGCGATAGGCCGGGCCACCGAGGTCGCCGCTGGCGATATCGATGACGCGATAGGGGATCTCCAACCCGGTGAAAATCTCCTCCTCGATCGCCAACAGGCGCTCGTGCATCGCCTCGCTCTGGCTCGGTGTTGTAAATGCAAATAGTTCAACCTTGGTAAACTGGTGCACGCGATACAGTCCGCGAGACTCCTGCCCGGCCGCCCCCGCCTCGGTGCGGAAGCAGTGGGACAGACCGGCGACGAGCACCGGCAGGTCTTCTTCGGGCAGAATGCTGTCGGCCAACATCCCGCCCAGGGTGATCTCCGCCGTGCCGACCAGGCACAGGTCGGAATTCTCGATGCTGTAGACCTGGGTCGACTCGCCCCGCGGGTTGAAGCCGAGTCCGGCGAGGATGTCCTGACGCGCAAGGTCGGGGGTGATGTGCAGGCGAAAGCCATGTTTGCGCGCGACCCCGAGGGCGTAGTGCTGCAGGGCGAGGTCGAGCAGCACCATCTCGTTTTTGAGGTAGTACCACTTTTGCCCAGCCACCCGCGCACCCGCGGCAAAGTCGATCCAGTCGCGGGCCTCGCCGAGGTCGAGGTGGTCCTTGGGCTCAAACCCTTCGCTGGCGAAATCCCGCGGGCTACCGACGCGACGAAGTTCGAGGTGGTCGCTGTCGAGATGCCCGGTCGGGACAGCGGGATGGGTCAGGTTGGGCACGTGTCCCCAGGCCTCATCACGGGCGGCTTGGGCCGCGGCTGCCGCATCGGCGAGTTGTTTTTCGCGATCACGAAGCTCCCGGCCTGCCGCGATCAACGGCTTGCGAGCCTCGGCCTGCTCGTCCTTGGGCAACTTACCGACCTTGCGCATCGCCGCCGAGTTCTCGTTTTGCTGGCGCCGCAACTGCTCCTGTTGGTGCAGCAGGTCGAGAAAATCCTGGTCGAGCTGACGCAGCCGCGCGGTCGTTTGCGAGGCCCAATCAGCGGTGTTGAGATCGAGATCTTCAAAGATCACAACCCTCCGCTTGGCGAGGTTGTCGCAGACGGTCTCGGGCGAGTCGCGCAATACCTTGATGTCGAGCATGGCCCCGGACTTTTAGCTCGTCGATCGCGTCTGCCATGCGGCGAACAGCTCTGACCGAATCCCGAGCTCTTGTGCCAGCTCACGCAGTTTGAGCTCGTCGCGGCATCGCGAATCATCACCACAGATGCATCGGTGTGGAGCTTTGGCATCGGACGCACACCGAAGAAAGTTGCCCCGCCACGACTTGACCTGCGGAGGGACGTCGTCCATCCTCGCCCGCCAGTCACCGCCGCTAGCCGCGGCCTCAGCCAAAGCGAGATAGATCCATGGGAAAACTCGATAACCGCCGAACCCCCAAAATGCGTCGCCGCCGTCGCCAGCTCAAGCTCAAAGCTCGCCTGCGTCGTCGCGCCGCCGAAGTTCGGGCCGAACGCGCCAAAAACTAGCATTGAAAATGCACGCAGCCATTGGACGTCACACCTCGACGTTCATGGCTCCGCACCTTTCAAGCCTCGCCTCGAGCTTTCGGTGGGGCATTTGGGGCACACCGAGCGTCCGGTGCGAATCACCGGGACAACTCGGGCGTAGCGAGATTGCCAACAATCGGACATCGCTGTCCGAACAAGTGCATATGCATACAAATCTTCGTACCCTCCTCCTCGTATTCGGTGGCCGCAGTTCGGAGCACGAAGTCTCGTTGCGCAGCGCGACCTCGGTGTTGCAGGCAGCTGACCGCAACCGCTTTCGCATCGCCCTACTCGGGATCCGCCGCGACGGCACCTGGGTGACCGGCCCCTGCCCGACCGCCGCCGAAGCTTCGCCCGAACGCCTCGCTGCCATCATCCAATCGGGAACCGAAGTCACCGACATCCGCAAGCTCGCCGCCGATATCGTATTCCCCATCCTCCATGGACCCTACGGCGAGGACGGCACATTCCAAGGCCTGCTCGAAGTCCTCGGCCTCGCCTACGTCGGCTCAGGCGTCCTCGGCTCGGCGCTGTGCATGGACAAGGCGGTCAGCAAACACCTGTTGCACCACCTCGATCCAAAGGTGCCGCAAGTCCCGTGGATCGAGTTTGACGCCCGCACGATGCCAACTGCCATCGCACGGCTGCGCGAATCGGTCGGTGAAACACTCGGCTATCCGTGCTTTGTCAAACCCGCCAACCAAGGCAGCTCCGTCGGCATTTCCAAAGCGAAACATGCACAGGCACTCACGTCCGCAGTCGAACTCGCCGCCCGCTACGACCCAAAAATCGTGATCGAAAAAGCGATCGACGCCCGCGAGGTCGAGCTCGCAGTCCTCGGCGACGGCGGCCCGGAAACCATCGTGAGTGCCCCTGGTGAAATCGTGCTCCCGCCGGGCGGGTGGTACGACTACGAGACCAAGTACATCGACGACACCGCAGGACTCGAAATCCCGGCCGAGCTCCCCGCACAGGTGGTCGAGGACCTCAAAAAGTTGAGTCTACAAGCATTCCGAGCCTGCGGCTGCTCCGGGCTGGCAAGGATCGACTTTCTAGTCGAACGCGGAACCTGGGTCCCCTACCTCAACGAGGTCAACACGATGCCGGGATTTACCAGTATTTCGATGTACCCCAAACTGATCGGGCACGCGGGGATTTCGTACACGGAGCTGATCACCCGGCTGTGCGAGTTCGGGCTGGCCCGCCATGCACAGCGGTCCGGTCTACACGTGACGCGCGACTGATTTTGCCGGGCGTCGCGTTGGCGGGTGCCTACTCCACCCCAGCCGCCCAGTCCTCGTCGGTAAACACCGCCAAAATCTTCATCACCGCCAGCTGCACGTGCTGCACATTATCGACTCGCACGACATTGTCGTAGATCGTCGTACGCAGCCCGCCGCGCAGTCGCTTGCGCTTGCGGACATAAAACATATGTAGATCATCGGTAAAACACAGCTGAAGCGAGCTCCGGAGTCCTCGTAACATCGCCCGACGGTATTTGTACATACGCTCATGTTCGCCCAAGGCTCGGGCCATTTGAAACGCATCGATCAGGCCCTCCATATACACACCGGTCGATGATGCGTGGGGTGGTCCGTACTCCGGGTGTTGCGGGTCGTGAAACCTCCCTTGCATATCCGGGTACTCGAGATTGTCCCACTGTTGCATCGCCAACAGCCAATCGTTCATCTCGAACACAAAGTCTCGCAACTCAGTATCCCGCGTCTGTTCCCAAACGAGGTAGTAGGCTTGGGTGTGCCAGGGAGTAAACGCCGGATTTTTCTGTGCCCGGTGCCAGTCTCGGTAATAGGCAAACGACTTCATAAACCGGGTATGCAGCCCATGGTCCTTGGTCTCGAGCCAGCGCTCGGCCCATGCGAGCAGGGCCTCCCCGGGATAGAAGTTTTGCACATCGTTGCGATCGGCCGGTTTGAAAAACGTTCGAAACTCACCTGTCTCTCGCCACAGGTAGTCGATCATTGCCCACAGTTTGGGCTCGACGCGTTTGAACCGTTTTCGCCGCGGGTGCTCCCGAACCGACATCGCCGCGAGGGCCACCGCGCCGAGCTTGACCTTGTTGCGATACTCGATCGCCCCGACATTCCCAGCCGCGTGGTAAAAAGTGCGGATGTTGTAGCGGAGGTTGTCCTCGGCCAAGCGAAAGAAATTTTTATCACCGCGAAACACTCCAGTTCGAATCAGGGCCAGGGTCGCCATCCACTGGCGAATCATGTTGTTGCGCGTGGTGTCCTCCTGGCCGCGACTGGGGTAATAGATGTATTGCATCCGCCCGTCGGGCTGCACACTGTGGGCCAAGAAGTCGCCGAGTTCCCGCTCAAATGCAACGATCCGCTCGCGTGTCACCGCCTCGGGTGGCACCCACGGCTTGGCCCGCAACAGGGCGATACTCCGCGGCTGGGGTGTGCGCACGACCAATTGTTGAAACCCGCCGAGGGTCGAAATTTGGGCGCTGCGAAGCAGGTCATGCTCGGTCAGTTGTAGCTGCTGACGACACAGCAACAGCACCTTTTCGTGTTTGCGGTTGGTCGCGATGACCGACGTCGGACTGACACGGGCCACCCCTGCGGAAGTCGCTACGGAGATCCCGACAACACCGCGATGCTTGTTGGCCAACAACCGGCGCAGGCCCGCTTGGTCGTGAAGGTCGACCGGTGATTTGTCTGTACACACAAAAATTTCGACGGTATCGACCGGGCTTTTTGGTGTACCCACATCTTTTTTCGCCGCTTCGAGGGCGCTGTTGAGGGCATAGATTCCCAGGGCGTCCTCGCCCCAGCCCTGACCGAGGGCACGACCGCCCGCGCGCAGGCAGATAAACACAAGTCCGCTCCCGGCGACGGCGCTGCGGGTCTGGGGCGACCAGTCGACCTCGCCGCGGTCGAGGAGGGTCCAAATGTCTTCAGCCGCGATCAGGGGAGGTTGCTCGGCAGAGGCATGCACGGGCGGTATGGGAGCACCTGTAGTCGATGGCGTCAAGCTCGAGTTGTTCGGTGTATCGACACCGTGCATAGGCCCGCGCGAATGTTGGGTAATCTCCTGGCCCGCCGACACGCGAGACCCCGCGTGTTTGCCCGAAGAAGCGTTGCGCCACCAGTGCAACCGGTACGCGAGCGCGCTGGCCCCATTCGGGGTTGGGTTTCGGTTGCAAATGCATATACTCGCTAGGGTTCGCCCGCAACCTACCGCTATTCTGTGTGGCCTCGGGAGGCCATCGATGTATAGACATTGTTATTGTCGTGACTCAAAATCGACGACGCGCGCTCGACGGCCCGTGCTATATCTCGAACGTGCGTATCTCCAGCGGAACCCTTCGCGGCCGGAAACTCCGCCCATTGCCCAGCGCGATCTCTGGGGTTCGGCCCACCGGTGCCCGTGTGCGTGAGGCTGTGTTTGACTCACTCGCCAACAGTCGCCCCGGGGGCGTGATCGTTGGGCGTCGCGTCCTCGATGTATTTGCCGGCACTGGAGCGTTGATGATCGAAGCTTTGAGTCGGGGTGCGAGTTTTGGTGTGGCCCTGGAGCGCCAGCCCAAAGTTGCCCAGCATTTGAAAGCCCAACTCAACCACCTCGACCTCGCATCGGTTGCGCGGGTCTGGGTCGGCGACGCCTGCAAATTCCTGCGTTCACCTGCCAAGCCTCCGCTCGCAGGGCCCTTTGGATTGGTGTTTTTAGATCCTCCGTATGCCACCCCCGACCCGCGTACTGCTGCGTTTGACGACCGACTCACAGGTGAGGTGTTGGCCTCGCTCGTCGCGGGTAACTGGCTCGACAATGACGCCGTCATCGTCCGTGAATATGCATGTTTTCGCGGGCGTGCCCCCGAGCTCCAACGACCCCCGGGGCTCGACCTGGTGCGGACGCGTAGCTACGGCCAAACGCAAATCGATGTGCTCACGGTTGTTGGTTGAGCCCAACCGAGCAAAACTGCCGCTCGGTGGAACCTCGCGTTGCCGACACATTTTGCGCACCAGTGCATACACATTGACGAGGAAGGCGTTCAGGCCCGCACAGGGCCTGCGTACCCGCCGTGGTAGCGGCCAAACCTTCCGTTGCGCGTCTGGTTTTCCTCGCGCTCGAGCCGCTCTAGCCCCTCGCGGAAGCGCTTGCGCCGGCGCCACAACGCAACCACAAACAGGGGAGAAACCAAGGCCAGCGGCAGCCCCTCGTTGCCGATGATCGGGAACCATGCGAACCGACCCGACAGCCCCGCGCGCCACTCGGCGTCGAGTTCTTCGAGTGTCAGTCCAAAGGCGCGGATGAACGAGGCGTCAAATCCGTGCCCCTCGCGGATCTCGTGGAGAAACTGGCGGAAGTCGGAACCTTGGTTGTCGCGGGCGCGCAGGAACGAGACCAGGTCGCGCGTCGCTGCATAGGCAACGGATGCGGCGAGGGCATCGTCCTCGTAAAAGTCGCGCTCGATCTGCTCGAGCCGCGGCACCCCCGGCCCAAAGACCGCCGCTGCCAGTGTCCGCGAGCGGGCGAAGTCGATGTTGTTGGTAAAGCTCTCAGCCACGCCCTCGTGAAACCACCGCGGTAGGGGACGATTGCCGACGGCGCGGTACAGAGCGACATGGACCAGTTCATGCTTAAGCAAGTTTCCCAGCTCGGTGCGCGAACCATCCGGTGCATGCCGCGAAACGATGATCTGGCCCGACGGCGAGTGGGCGACCCCGGCGGCCCAGCGATGCACACCCGTTGTTTCGGCGATCCGGCCCGCGTGGTTGACCAAAATGATTGTCATCCGATCTTCGAGGTCTCCCGCCAACTCCTGCTCGATCCGCGACCAGTAGCCTGGGATCGCCTCGGCGAGGGCACGGGCATCTTCCTCTAACTCGGGCTCGTACTTTAAAAGCACCGGACCGACTTGGATCCGCTGGTTGGCCAGCTCGACATCCCAACCGGTCGGCACACCTGCTTCGGCCCGCGCCTGCGGGGCTACGCCCAACCACAACATCAGCGCGGTGGCGATCACCAGCACTGCGTGCACCAACTTGTGGAAAATTGTTGTTGTGGTTTTCATGGCCCGACGGTGAGTACGACTGTGTCCTTGCGCAACCCATTGGCGATCAACACCCCAATGGCCGTGCCGAGAACGACAATAGCACCACCCGCCAGCAAACCTGTCCGAACCTTTGGATTCAATTTCATGGCCCGGCGTTCCTTGACACCGTCACGGACCAGTTGCCGGTGTTCATCCCACAATACCCCCACCAGTTGGGGGTCGCCGGCCGCCTCGCCGGCCCGCACACCGAGGGCACGGTCGAGCCGACAGTCGTGGGTGAGAAGTGTCGGCAGCGGACGATCGGGCAGGTAGTCGACCGCGATGACGAGATCAACCTGGTTTTGGCGACAGATTTGACGCGCGGTCCCAGTGCCGTCGCGGAACCTCCGAACCGTTGCCTTGGGGTGGGTCGAGGCCGAAACACCGGCTTCGAGGCGGTCGACCAACGCCCGCTCGGGTCGACTGCCCGGCGCCTGGGGTCCGAGACCCACCGCCACGGCGACAACCTCCTGGGTCGCCGGATCTATTTTTGTCGGGATGGTCTTTGGGACAGACTTTTGCTCGGCCTGCGCGGCCTCTGGATCGGGCGCCGGGCCGGTTAATTGAGCTTCGCCCTCACCGGGGACCGAGAGCGGAACATCACCGGCGACCGGGCGGCGATCCGATGCCGCAGCCGAACCCGAGGAGACTGCGAAGGCTCCCGCGACGACGGCCGCCATCCACGGCTGCGAGTGTGAACGAAGAGCAAGCAACTCCGCGAGTGTGCGCAGGATCGAGAACCGATGTCAACCGGACGACAACCCGAGACTTGGCACACGCAACTGGACATCCCGCGTGTCTCCGATGCACGAGTCTGGTACGTGTGCATACACAAAAAAGTCCGAGATACCGCGACGTCTGACATCAAATGTCGATCCGTTCGACGACAACCTGAGACTTCACGCACGCGAACTGCGGGAATAACCTGTCAGCCCCGTTCACGGATTGCATACGCAAATTTAATTCGTACGTGCGATCAATTGATCCCATGTATAGACAACCGGCCCGGGGGAGTCGGCCATCGCCTTGCCCGGAGCCCGCAGCTTGACGCGGACCTCTCCACGCTCGGGCACAAACAGCAGTGTGTGCACGACATCCGCGGAAATCTGCACCCGCTCGCCCAACGTCCACAGCGCGTCGCGGTTGACCGACTGCCCCGCCTTGCTCGCGGTGCGCTCGATCTCGCGGTAGCGCCGGCCCGGCTGGGGCGTCTGGCGGACGCGCAGGTGATTGGTCGCGGCGAGCATCTCCCCACCCAACTTCGACCCCTGCTCCGGGGTTCGGAACGCGACCCCAGCGGCCTCGACCTCGGCCACCTGTGCCGGTTGTGCCCCCCGTGCCGCGGCCTGTTGGGGTGGCTCCAACACATGGACGATGTAGCTGCCGATGTGCGTCGCGGATTTGAGTGTATGCACAATATCTTGGGCCGTCGCCTGTCCGTCACCGTCGACATCCCGGGCCTGGATCGCGGTGCGCAGCAGGAGATTGGCCGGGGCAAACCCGCTGGCCGCCTGCAGCCGCGAACCTGCCCCTTTGCCGTAGCCCATATTAAACAGGGTGGTGACGCCGGCTTCATTCATGCACGACAAACACCCGAGGTAGCCGGCAAATCCGATGGAGACCAGCGGCTGTTGATCGGACTCTTGCGGGTCAAACACCATCACCGTCTGGCTGCGCAGCAGGGCCTCGTTCGCCGTCCAGTCGAGGTTGCGAACCACCGCCAAAGCACCGGCGAGTTCGGGGTCGTCGGCCGTCGCTCGCCCCCAAGCCGACACCGAAGAGCAACCGACGGCAACGAGGTCGGTCATGGCATTCATCAACAGGATATCGGCGGCTGTCAGCTCGCGGCTGAGCCCCGCGATTTCGACCCCACCGGCACTGCGCATACCAGCGACCATGGCCTTGGCCTCGAGTCGCAGACTGTCATCGATATGGGCATTGGCGGCATAGACGGGTGCCAAGCTGGCAAACAACTTGGGGTCGAGGGCCTCGAATACGTAGCCCTCGACGACATCGATGATCTCGGTCCGCAACAGATAGCCGTGGGCATACCCCCGCTGTTCGGCATTGCCCCACAGATTGACAACACGCTGGCCATCGATCATCCGTACCCGTCCATGGACCGCTGGCTCGACGGGTTGTTCGACGGGCGGCTCGACGCTCGCGTGGGACGCAACGTTCGCCGGGGCTTCGGGCTCGTGCGCGTCCGGAGCCTTCGGGGTATCACACCCCGCGGCGAGTATCACAACAGCGACAAGCGAAATGCGGACCATGGGAGCAGTATACGCATCGCCACACCGATCGGTCGACTCCGATCCCAGCGGCCAGGCGGCCCGTTCGTCGGCGTCTCGCGATGTTGCCCATCATACGATCTGCGAGGCGGACGCGCGGCTCTAAAATGCATCTACAATTATTTTTTTCTACGGACGACTCGCAGCCATCGTCAGGTCCTCGTCAGGGTTCCGCGATTTTATCGACGGTCAGCGTGCGCGGCATTCGTGTATACACAAACCAGTGGTAGGCAAGCACCAGGCAAAGTCCGGGGATCCACCACCATAATGCGACTTCGAGTCCGTACGGCGGTGCCGCGGACTCGGCGATTGTCAGCCCCGTCCCCGGCTCGACTCCGATGAGTACATAGGGATAGGTTCCGTAGGCCGCGCTGGCGACCAAGCCATAGATGAGTGCACATGAACCTAAAAAAGCCTGACGGGTATGGCCTCGTCGGTGCTGCCACAGCGCCCACCCGAAGCCACCCGCGGCGACCACCGGAAACACGACCCCCCAACTCGACTCGCTCAGCCGTTGGCCGAGGTTTGGTTGGACAAAAAAACTGGCGGCTGTGACGGCGGCGAGCAGGGTACCGACGGCAGCAAACAGGCGATTGCACAGCGTCCGTGTGCGCGTTTGAAAGGTTCCTTCGACCCGGTCGAGCAACCACAGCCCTCCGTGCAAGGCCATCAGTGCGACGGCACACAGACCGACAGTGATTGTATAAACATCGAGAACCCCGAGGTGTTCGCCGGTCGCTGTGAAGTCGGTCCAAAAACCCATGAAAAACCCACCATCGGCGGTCAGGGGGACACCTCGGACGAGATTGCCCACAGCGGCACCCAACACCAGGGCGAGCAATCCGCTGGCGAACGCCAACACCGTGTCCCACAGGGTGGCCCACAGCTCGTGGTGGAGCTGGTGCCGGAGCTCGATCGCGATCGCCCGCAGCGTCAGCAGCCACAACACCAACATCAGGGGGAGGTAAAACCCGCTAAACCCGGTGGCGTACAAGCTCGGGAAAGCCATGTATAGACAACCTCCACCGGCGATCAACCACACTTCATTGCCGTCCCACACCGGGCCGATTGACTCGATGCACGCCGCCCGCTCAGCTTCGGTGCGGGTGACAAGCCGCTGGAGCAGGCCGACACCGAGGTCAAAGCCGTCGAGCACGACATAGGTGGCGATCATCGCCACGACGATCACGTACCACAGCTCAGCCACAGGTCGCCTCACTACATTTTATGCAGATACATATTTGTTCGACGATGGGCTCAAGCATGGTCGGTCTCCCCGCCTGGGCCGGCGATGATGATTTTGGTCAACAACAACACGTACAGGATGCTCAACAGCGCGTACAGACCCAGAAACCCGAGCAGACTAAACAGGACGTTGCCCGTCGACACGCCGGGTGAGAAGCCGTCGGCTGTGCGCATGAGGCCGTAGACCACCCACGGCTGACGTCCAGTTTCGGCGGTGATCCACCCGGCTGTATTGGCGATAAATGGCAGCGGGGTACTGAGCACAAGCACCCACAGAAGCAATCGTTGCTCATACAGTTTTTTGCGCCACAACTGCAACGCACACAGGCTCAAGATGGCGAGGAAGATGGTCCCAAGGCCGACCATGATGTGGTAGCAGTAGTACAAAAGCGGGATGTTGCTCGGCCATTGCTCGCGCGGATAACTCGTGAGCCCCTTGACTTCGGCGGTGCGGTCGCGATGGGTCAGCACCGACAACACTTGGGGAACCGCGATAACGTTGTCGAGCCGCAACGCCTGCATGTCGGGCTGGCCAATCACGTTCATGCCCGCCCCCGATTTGGTCTCAAAGTGCCCTTCCATGGCTACAAATGCGGTCGGCTGGTGCTCAATGACATTTTCAACCTGCATGTGCCCGGTGGGGAAGGCCACCATCGCCATGGCGAACAGGCCAGCCACCACGCCGGTCCGGACAAACAACTTGGCGTGGTCTCGGTGGCGCCGCAGCAACAGGTAGAGCGCCCCGGTGGCGGCCATCACAACCGATGCGGTGACCAGCGAGCCAAGCATCGTATGCATGTATTGCCAATGAAACCACGGATTTTGAAACAGGGCCCAAAAGCTGTCGAGAACAAACCGACCGTCGGCGTCGAGGTGATAGCCGACCGGGTGTTGCATCCACGCATTGGTGGCGACGATAAACAGGCCTGACAGCCATGAGCCGAGGCAAATGCAGACGCAGGCGACCCAGTGCATCCGCGGGCTGAGCCACTTTTCACCGGTGAGGACTGCGTACAAAAACGCCGACTCGAGGAAGAATGCAAACACACCTTCCATCGCCAATGTCTGACCGATGACGCTGCCGGTGCCCTCGGAAAACCGCGACCAGTTGGTGCCAAACTGAAATTCGAGGGGGATCCCGGTGACCACGCCCATGACAAAGCTGAGGCCAAACACCTTGGCCCAAAACCGGACGCCCTCGTGCGCCCAGACGCTCCCCGTGCGCAGGGCAATGGTTTTGAGGACCACGATCAACAGCGCTAACCCCATGGTCAGCTGGGGAAAGAGGTAGTGGTACGTAACCGTGAACGCGAATTGAAGCCGGTGGACCGTCTCGATCGAGTCCATATGGGGACAACCTACCAGACTGCAACGGCGTTCACTCGCTACATGACGTGCGAAACTCAGATTGCCGGCGTGTCGACGTTCCCGTATAGTCGCCGCTATCGAATCCTGACGCTGTGATTTGCGCGATGTGCGGGGTTCGGGCCTGTAGCTCAGTTGGTCAGAGCAGCCGGCTCATAACCGGACGGTCCTCGGTTCAAGCCCGAGCAGGCCCATTTTTTCCGTCGTGCGAGGACAACCTCACAGACAGTTCGCTCGCGGTGGTCGCTGCAATTTCGGCAACGGAGCACCCCTTGTCTGCGGCACGGTTGCTGGTTCGGCGACCGGAGATCGGCTGCCCGTAGCCACCGGCCAATCTGTGCCCTACTCCGCGGATTTGTTACGCTGCGCCCCCGACAATGTCCCACCTGTCCCATGCATCGTGGCTGCTCGCCGCGTCGATCGCGGTTGTCGGCTGCCAGACCCAACCGCGGCAGCAGCCAAAGGCGCACCAAGCCAATACCCAAGCCGAGGACGGGGCAAAACCACAGCCGGTCCTCCAACCGGTTGACTCGAGCGATGTCGTCCGCCCGGACACGGCCGCACCGACGGATGTGGTCGAGCTCGAGGTTCCCTATGAACCCTCGACCGATCCTGACAACCAGCGGTTGGGCGGCGTCGATCTGCGAGCAAGACGGGACCCGGAAAACCGTGCAGATGCACGTAAAAAACCCTTTACGATCGAGGCCCTCTACGATCTTCAGGCGGTTTCCGATCCCCAGTGGTCGCCCGACGGCTCGCGTCTGGTCCTGACAGTCACCCGGTACGACCTCAAAAACGGCACCCAAAATCGCGATATTTACCGGGTCTCGAAGGACGGCGAGCAACGCACCCAACTCACCCACCACAAGGCCTCCGACAGCCATCCGCGGTGGTCGCCCGACGGTCGCTCGATCCTGTTTGTGTCCGACCGCGACGGAACCTCCCAGCTGTATCGCATGCCCGTCGACGGGGGCGAAGCCGAGGTGTTGACCAACTTTCCGACCGGGATCCACAACCCCGAGTGGAGCGCGGACGGCAAAATAATTGTCTTTACAAGTAAAGTGTTCCCCGACCTCGGGGCCAATGCCAAAAAAACAAAACTCCGGCTCGAGCAGCACAAGCAAAACCCGGTCAAGGCCCACATTGCCGACGACCTGCTCTACCGCCACTGGACCAGCTACGCCGACGGCCGCCGCACCCATGTGCTGGCCTACGATGTCGCCCGCAAACGCATCACCGACCTCACCCCGGGGGATTTCGACTCACCGGCCTTCCGTGCCTCCTCCAAGGCGTTTGCCCTGTCGCCCGACGGCCGCGAGTTGTGTGTGACGAGCAACCGCGAGCCTCCAGAAAACCGTGCACACACAACGAATAAAGACCTGTGGGTCATTCCCCTGCGCAAAGGCAAACCCGCCGGTGAACCCCTCAATCTAACGGTCGACAACCCCGGATTTGATGGCGATCCGGTCTACGCACCCGACGGTAGCGCGATCGCATTTCGCCGCCAGACCCGCGGCGGATTCGAGGCCGACCGTTTCCGCCTCGCGGTGTACGACCGAGCCTCGGGCCAAACCCGGGTGTTGAGCGAGCGTTTCGACAACTGGGTGACCGACATTGCCTGGACCGCTGACAGCAAGTCGATCGTCTTTCAGGCCGACGTCAAGGGTCGAACGCCACTGTTCAAGGTCGATGTCGCAACCGGCACCATCGAAGATCTCGCCCTTCCTTCGGCGCAGAGTTGGTCGCTCGACAACCAGGGAAATCTTGCATTTACATTTGCGAATGTCGGCACGCCGGTTGAGCTCTACACGGCCGATCCAGCGGGCACGGGTGTGCAACGTCTGACGGGCTTCAACCGGGCGGTCGCCAAGAAATACGACATCCGACCGGCGGAAGAACTGTGGATCGACGGGCCCGACGGGCACAAGATCCACACGTTTGTGGTCAAGCCCCACGGGTTTCAAGCCGGCAAGGCCTACCCGCTGATCCTCAATGTCCACGGCGGACCACAGTCGCAGTGGGTCGACAAACTCCGCGGGGATTGGCAGGTCTACCCAGGCGCCGGATATGTGGTTGCATTTGCAAACCCGCGGGGCTCCACCGGCTACGGGCAAACGTTCACCGACGCGATTTCCAACGACTGGGGCGGTGGTGTGTACCGCGACCTGATGGCCGTGACCGTGACCCTCGCCGAGCTCCCCTATGTCGACCCCGAACGCATGGGCGCAATGGGATGGTCCTACGGCGGCTACATGATGAACTGGTTTTTAGGCCATACAAACCGGTTCAAGGCGATTGCCTCGATGATGGGGATCTACGACCTGCCGTCGTTTTACGCCGCGACCGAGGAACTGTGGTTTCCCGAGTGGGACCTCGGCGGGCCGGTGTGGGAGGCTCGCGGAGCATACGCGAAGCATAACCCGGCCCTGCTCGCACAAAAGTTCGAGACTCCGACCCTGGTGATCACCGGCGAGCTCGACTACCGCGTGCCCTACACCCAAAGCCTGCAACTGTTTACCGCGCTGCGGCGGCAAAACATCCCCGCACGCCTGATCGTGTTCCCCAACGACGGTCACTGGCCAAGCTACATCAAGTCGATGCCGCTGTACTACGCGGCCCACCTCGACTGGTTTCACACCTACTTGGGCGGGGCACCATCGACAATCGATCCGCAGGCGCTGGTCCGCGGAGATGCGTTTTCCAAACGCGGCCGGTAGTCCGGTTGCCTCGCATGCTTGTCGATACAATCAATCCCATCT
Organism: uncultured Nannocystaceae bacterium; assembly: GCA_964621785.1. Classification (GTDB taxonomy): domain Bacteria; phylum Myxococcota_A; class Polyangia; order Nannocystales; family Nannocystaceae; genus JACKDW01. The sequence goes on along the minus strand of CAZUPD010000023.1, from coordinate 32,045 downwards.
CAATGCTACGGTGATGGCACAAGTCCCGCCCCAGTCTTGACCACCACAACCCGGGTGTAGGCCACATGAAAGCCCATACGTACTGCGTTGCGCTCGGTCGGGATCCCGGGGCGACTGGCAATGGTTGCAAGTACACATCCACGTTCGCGCGCAACCTGCAGACGATGGGCGATCAACGCCTGTTGGACCCCGCGTCGGCGATAGGCTGGATCGGTCGACACACCCATCAGGCTGGCAACGCGCTCGGCGACGCCGAGGGATCCGGCGGCGACAGGCATTCCGGCAACCTCGGCGACAAACACCTCCGTCGATGCGAGTGTCATCGTGGTCTTACACGCCGCACGCATCGGATCTGGGATATGGCCCTTGGGGTAAAATCCCGCCAACGTCAGCTCGACCGCGCGGTCGATCCCATTCTCGTCACCGCGCTCGACCGGGCAAATCACAAGTCCTTCGGGCCAGCCGTGGGGAAGCACGCCCCGAAGATCTTCGCCTGCGGGCAACGCACGGCTGAGCACATTTTCGAACTCCCGGACGATAAACCCACGTTTTCCGAGGCCCTCGACCAAACTCGGATCGGCGAATGGTGAAAGTTCAACCCGCGGCTCAACCCCGCGCGACTGGTAAAACGCCACGAGCTCATCGACTTCTGCCATCGAAACCGGCCCGCAAAGGCCCACACCACAGGCTTGGTTTTGCCACGATCCGGGTTCGTGAAACCCCATCACACCTCCGGCAAACGGCTGGCACAACGGCGTGACTGCGGCGAGTAGCCCCGCCTGACGCGGCTCTTCGAGACGGGCAACTTCGGCTGAGGTCAACATGTCCACAGGGTACACCCGTTGGTGAAAAAATGTGCGCATACACGCGAAGGCGCGCGGCAACACGCATTGTCCTGCGTTTATGTCGGCCGTCATCCGTAGTACAACCAAAATGTCGGCCGCGGACCATCAACCGTCTGGCCACGTCTACCGAGGAGTCACCGTGCCACTTACGCCTGACCAGGAATGGATCCTCACCTCGTCAGCCATGATCGCCATGGCTGATCGCGTGCTCAAGGGAACCGAAGCCGGCCGTGTGTTGGCGATCGTCAACGAACATGTCGATGCCGAGGACCAAGACCATTGGATGGATTTGCTGACCGATCTCGAGGGCTTGCAAAAGCACTTCGACACCCTACCGGCCCCGCGGGTCAAGGATCCCGAACCGTTGCTCGAGCAAGTCTGGTCGATGGCGCTAGTCGACGGAGAAGCCTCGATGGCCGAGGTCCGGATCTTTGAAAAAATTGCCGGAACCCTCAACGTCCACCCGCCCAAGGCGAACAAGTGGCGGCGTGCCTGGACTGCGACTGCTGTCGAGTCAGGTGAACTTCAGGCCAGCATGGTCGCGGTCGTCCTCGGGCTCGACGGCGACATCAGCGAAGCCGATCGCAAACACTTTGAAGCGATGGTCGACGGCTTGCCGATCAGCAAGGTCCGCGCCAGAAAACTGCTGCAGCTGATCGACCGCCCGCCGGCGGACGACGAGATCACCAACCGTCTGGCCCTGCTGCCCGCCGCGCGCCAGCAGAAAATCCTCAAGGAGATCGCCGCACAGTTGGCAAAAACCGAAAATGCAACCTCGGGGTTGACCCATCTGCGTAGGTTGGCGAGCGACGCGTCGCTCGATGTTTCGGTGCTCGAATCGGCGAACTAAGCCCGCGAGTCGAGGCAAACTTGTAGAGACAACGATTACTCGGCGCTCGAACGGTAGCGCCGCGTCGCCCGAATGATGATGGGGACACCGACAGCCGTCGGTGCGATCCACGACAGATAGCCGACCACCGGGCCCGCCCCGAGTCGACCGACATTGACGACGACAAAAGCAGTCAGGCTGGCGATGAAAGCGGTGCCCATGCTGAACAGATGCTCGATAAGCCAGTGATTGCGATCGGACCATCCGCGTCGCATACGCCGGAGTTCGGTACTCGAGCGCAACACACTCAGCGCCATGAAGCCGGCCAGCAGCGGCATGAACCGCTCGAGCAACGACACGCTAAACCCGAGTACGACAGCGAGCATCAAACTCGGCAACACCCAGTGAGTTCGAGGGGCCGGGGTGTCGACCGGCAACTTCTTGCGCGTCAGAGCGAGCCGACCTGAGGCTGTCAGGTAGGCCGAAAACAGCCCGAGGAACAACAAAAACCGATTGGTCCGCACGACGGCGAGACACACCGCCGTCGCGGCGATCGTCATCATCGCGACCACAAACAACTTACCTGCACCGCGGTGTACCGACCTCCCTTTGCGGGCGAGTACCGCAACGGTTCCCGATGCGAGGGCGAGCCCGCCAGCCGCGATATGCAGCCAATACATGACGGAGAGGAGGGACTCGGGCACGGCGGCGTCAGGGTACATCGGTCGGGTGGTGGACTCTAGTCTGAAGTTCGGCTTGGAACTGCACCCGCCCCCATGTCGGCTCCCTCGATCTCTTGGACCAATTTTACATGTACCAACACTAGCTTCGTCGGGCGGTCACAATGCCCACACGGTGGAGCTCGCGTAGCCATTGCTTGGCCCTGCTGGGATCATCCTGTTGTGTCAGCCAGGTCCTTGCCGACATCTCCTGCTCGGCGGCCCACACCAAGCGCACGAGCTCTGGATCGCGGCCGAGGGAGTGGCGATTTGCGAAGTCAAACACGTCTCCGCGGACAGGTAGCGACCACGTCGCCGCGTCGAGGAGGACAAGCTTGCGGCCGACGAGTGCCGGCCCAGAGACCCGCAAGGGCTTGTCCTGCGGCTGGCGCGAAGAAGCGACCTTCGGCGGCCCTTCGAGCCACTGCGGCAAAAGCCACCACTCCTCCCAGTCACCTGGGCGCGCCAGGATCTCCCGCTCGAGCCGAGCGTAGAGCTCTCGCATGGCCCGCTCTCGAAACGCGCGCTTCGATTCCTCGGGTTCGCGCGCGATCGGCTGGTCGAGGCGAAACGTCGGATACCGCCGATGCTCATGGGGAAACACCGGAATCAACGCGACACCGGCTGTCCCAGCGAGCGCCGCAATACCGGGACGCACGCGGATCGTCTGACCCAAAAACGTCAGATGAAGCGCCCCGCGACGACCGGCCCGACCATCGATTCCGCTATTTCCGTCGGCAAACATCAGCACCACGCGTCCGCGCTGAAGCGCGCGGGCCAGTTGCCACAGAGCCGTCGGCTCGCCGCTGTTGACGGTCTCAAACCGACCCCAATCGAGGTCGGGAAACACCTGTTGCATCCGCGCGCGAACATCCGTATCGACCGAGGCTTGGTTGTCGGGATCGATCAGGAGGGTCACCGGGTACCCGCGTGCAACCAACTCGATCGCAAGCCAGCGGTACGGACCAAAATGTGCAGGTGCAAGTATAACCCCCTGGCCCTCGTTGATTCGGCGACGAAGTTCGGGCTCGTGATGAATGGCGATGCGGCGCCAAGCGCTGCGGTTGCGCCACAGAACTTCGTAGTATGGGAGTCGAAGCGCAGCCCGGCGGGCGACTCGGCGGATCGCCGCCCGTGACATCCGCCCGGCGAGACCGACAACCGCACCGATCAGGGCCGTCTCGATCCGCTCGTCGAATGCGCCCTGATTTCGATGGGCCCAGATCGACCGAGAGGCCATGCTTCGCCAGTACTGTGCATTGTTGCGAGGCATCATGTAGCTACATCAAGTCGAGCAATTCAAAGAGGATCTGCAGGGCACATCGCGCGGTAAGGTCTGTCTCGGCATGGGTACCAGAAACCTCTGTCAGGTCGGCGGCGAGGATGTCAACATCGGTGAGGGCAGCGTTCAAAAACCCGCGTAGTTCTGCTAAACCCAGGCCATCGGGCTCGGGCACCCCTGTCGCAGGGGCGATCGACGGGTCCAACGCATCGATGTCCAATGAGACATAATAAGGAAGACCGGGCCGCAGCAAACGCCGAACGTCCTCGCCACCGAGCGCTCGCATCTCGCGGGGGGAAAACGCCCGGTACCCCGATTCACGCGGCCTGGCTTGGAGGCCACGAATTCCGACCACCACAATATCTTCGACCCCGTCGAGGTTGTGGACGTGGCGCATCACGTTGCCATGGTGCAGATCGCCGGCGTAGCGGATCGGACCATAGTCCGTATGTGCATCCACATGCAAAATACCCATGCGCTCGCCATGAAGGGCCCGGACCGCTGCGAGGGTCACACTGTGATCTCCCCCGAGGAGCAGCCATTTCGCTCCCGCACCACGGATCTGCTGCAACGCCCGAGTCAGCCCGTCGAAGTAGGTTTCCCCCGAAACCCCCGGGAACAGCAGGAGATCGCCGCCGTCGAGAATCGTTGTATCAGCAGCGAGTAGACGGCCCTGTTCGACCTCGCAAATCCCGACCGGGGCGCCGGTCGCCAAACTCGGATCGAGGCGGAACTGCTGGGACGCCCGCCGGATCGCTGCGGGTCCAAATGCGGACCCGCGGCGATAACAGGCCAGCGTATGATTGTCGAAGGGCGCCCCGACGACCACCACGGCCCCCTCACACATCTGGCCGCATCGCCACCGGGGGACATTGGCAAAACTCGGGAGCACCGGGTGAAGCTGCGGCTCTGGAGCCGGCGGAAGTTTGGTCTCCTGATCACAACGCAGCAAAATTTTATGTACCAGCAACTTTTCGATCACCGCCCAGTGTTGCGGCGTCGGGTCGGGTAGGAGATCGGACAGTGGCCGGGGGCGCGAGAAAAATCCAAGTAGCTCAAACGTATCGGGGGTGAGCTCGAGCAGTTGCTCGGGCTCACCCCGCAAAAAAACGGTTGTCGTGCCGGCTACCCGGTTCAGGTCTGGATGGGCCTGCAGCCAGTAGTGATCGGCACGACTCCCTGTCATGGCGCTGTTTAGAACTTGGCCAGGTTCTTGACGTCGACCTTGAGCAGGTCGTCGGCCGGGTTGATCACCTCAGCCGCCGGATCCATTTTGCCGTACACGCAGCGACCAGCCGCAGCGGCACTACCGACACGATTGGCCAAGCTCTCGAGCCCGACAACTTCGACTTTCCCCGCGTTGAGGACGACTCCGAGTTGGAGGACACGTCCTGCCTTATCAAGGCCTGCCCCGAGGTAGACTTTCGAGTTGGTGACCTGCTCGGCCTGCATCACAAACCCCTGCTTGCCCATCGCAACCTTGACCTGAATACGGGTCTCGGGTCGCTTGATAGCGTCGAGGATCAGCGGTTTGTGGAGCGTAGGACTAAAGCGTTTGAACCGCTTATCCGTCGCTGCCGCAGTACCTGCGACTGAGAGAGTTGTAAGAGCTGCCGCGCCGGCACCCAATTTTGCGAGTAGTCCTCGCCGTGTATCCTGCTTCATTTCATACCTCCTCTGCACTGCCATCCGGCTGTCGGAGCACGTCGACCCCACCCAGCTGCTGCAGAACATCCTTCATCACGGATGCGGTGTCAATACGAGATTCTCCCCCATCATGTTCACATGCTCCAAGAGACATCTTAAATTCTTCTTGTGAGATTCGTTCGATCGTCAGTGCGAGGTGATGCTCTTCGGCCTGCTCACCCGAGAACAACTCTGCGAGTGGGTCGTCGAGACTCACACTTGTGGGCCTCGACATACCTGCCTCATTGAACATGTATGTATGGTCGTAGCGCCGTAACTCGCCGCTCATGCAGGCAAAGTCCCAGGAGATGGTGCCTGCGATCAAGCCGACCAGTAGGCTCGCGGGACATGCTGTGTGGGCAAGGGCAAGCGGACTCGGACCCGTTCGCACAACTGCCGGCGTCTCACGAAAATCGACCGTCCAATACGCCCGTTCACCCCCGTGGTAGACAACCTCGTACTGACGGATCACCTGCCACCGTCGATGCCAGCTGTAGCGCGCCCGCTCGTCATGCAGTTTTTGCTGCAGCGTCTGCTCGAACAAACTCGCAAGAGCCTCGTGGCACTGCTCGCGCGAAAAATCCACGCCGCGGTGCTCGGCCACCGCAAATCCGAGTTCATGGGGCCGAAACTCGAGCACGCGCCAAGCGTCGGGAATACGCTCATGACGGCAAAAACGCGACAGTTGCTTCTCGTGTAATATCCTACCTGTCTCGAGGGTCAGAGCATCACCGGCATCCAGAAACACCGCGGTCTCGGCGGTCTTGGGAGCCGCCTGGCGTAGGTCAAACAAAAACCGCTCCCTGGTAACTGGAAACAACAGATGGTTGGTAAACGCAGCACGACCCACCGCCCGAAACCCACAGGCTCCGGGCACAAAGTAGCGCGGTTCAACCTGTTGGATGGTCGCCATCATCCGCTCGTACATCCCAAACGGAAAATGCACTGGGGTGCCGCTCGATAGCGTGGTGTCCTGAAGTGGCTGCCACGGAGCGATCAACAAATCGATCCCGCCGCACAACGCCACCACCCGAGCGATCACCTCGCGGTTTGGAAACGTGTCGACCAAGTTCCAGACGGCGACATCGTCCTCGATCAAAACAAACCCGTGCTCAAGCGCACCGGGGCTCGATGGCGTCGGGAGCAGTGTCAAGCTCCCGACGGTGATCGGAGAAAAATTAGTTGCTTGCGCAATGTTCTCAAACCCCAGTCCATCGAGGCACCCGAGTAGTAACGGGTCCGCGGCCGCGATGATCGGGATCTCCCGCGGTAATAATGCGAGCGAGTCCGGGTCGAAATGATCGCGATGCGCGTGACTGATGACGACCACATCGATCGGCGGCAACGCGTGCAGATCGAGCTCACGCGGCGGAAAGATATCGTAGAGCCCCTCCTGATGGATCCCGTACAACAGAGGGTCAAACAGGACAACGCCCTGTTTCCCGTGCACAAGCAAGTTTGCGTGACCGAGCGATTCAATCTTCACCGGCGGCCTCGAGGGAACGGGTGACGTAGGCGGTGAGCGTCAGGATTGTCAAAAAGTCCTCGCGCTTGATATCGTCGAGCTCGAGGTCAAACTCATCGGCGAGTCCGGCCGCGATTTCGAGACTGGCGATCGAGTCAAACTCGAGCCCTCCGTGTTCGCTATCGGCAAACAGCAGTGCCTCGCAGGGAAAGGAGTCCTCGGTATAGTCGTCCTCGAGTTCGAGGCGTTCAATTAAAGTCGTGACGATACGTCGCTGAATTTCCTGTGGTTCAAGCATCAGTTGGGTCCCCTGGGGGTGCGAGATTGCGGATGGCGAGCGAGGCCACACTCCCGGCAAATCCGAGCGCGTTACACAGTGCGAGCTCGGTCGTGACGGGTTGTGGCGATGCAGGGAATGCGATGGACGGAGCGTGGGCGATGGGTTCATGCAGGCCGATGTTTCCCGGACGAAGCCCACGATTCATGCAGGCGATCGCCGCCACCGCTTGAACCGCCCCCGCGCCCCCGAGACTGTGTCCGAGCTGGCTCTTGAGCGAGACGACATCCACGACCTGCTCCGGCGAATGGGCCTGTGCCACGCGTTCAACCGCCCGAGCTTCGGCGCCGTCGTTTGCCTGTGTGCCGGTACCATGTGCACATACAAGTGAAAGTTGATGGGGGGTCGGGTCGCCGGCAAGCGCCCACATCATCGCCTGAAAAATTCCCTCCCCCTCCGGATGCGGCGCAGTGGTGTGATACCCCTCGTTATAGTAGCCATAGCCTGTCAGTGCGGCCAGGGCACGGCCCCCCCGCGCGCGCACAACACCCGCTCGCTCGAGCACAACAAACGCAGCACCATCGCCGAGCGTCAGTCCCTGACGATTGATGTCGAACGGGCGGCAGGGCGCGGGATCGAGGGCCTGAAGCGAACTGAACCCGGTGAAGCTCAGCAGCGAGAACGTATCGTGTGCACCTGCAACAACACAATCCGCCCGTCCGCTGGCAAGCATTCGCGCCCCCTGACCCAAGGCGTTGATGCCCGAAGAGCAAGCCGTATTAAAAGTCAGATTAGGCCCCCTCGCACCGAGGCGTGCCGCGATCGTGCGTGCGACCATTGCGGTCGAATCTTCGATGAGAGACGCGTCGGGGGACTCGCTGCCGAGCGTCTGACGGAGGTATTCGATGAGCCCGTGGTTGGATCCGTGGGAGCTTCCGTTGCACACGGCGATCCGCTTGGCCGCGTAGCGCTCGGTGACGCGCGAAGCCGCGACCACAGCATCGAGAGCTGTCTCAACAGCCAACCAGGCGGGCCATTGATGACTGCGAAAATCAAAGCTGCGCTCGTCGAACGACGACGAAATCGTTGTACATACTGGAATTTCGCGGGCGTGTTTTGCCGTGTACCACGACTCGTCCTGGTCGATACAACTCGCAGGCCAGACATCGTTCCGCCCGGTTTCGAGGGCATCGAGCAAAGACGCGACCCCGCGGCCAAACGGCGACCACACCGACATCCCCGTGACCACAACAGCCTCGTCTGACAGCTGATCAAGCAATGGCGGCCCCTCCATCGATGCGAACAATTTCGCCGGTGAGGTAGGCTGGCGCGTCGAGGGCGAGGTAGGTCACCAAGCTCGCTACTTCTTCCGGGGTACCCATGCGCGAGACAGGTTGCATCTGCAATGAAGCCTGGTGACGGGCCGGGTCCCGTAAATTATCGGTCATCTCGGTAGCGACCAACCCAGGCGCCACGGCGTTGACCCGGACGCCCACCGCTGCGAGCTCACGGGCGAGAACTTTGGTCAGCGCCTCGATCGCCGCCTTCGAACAGGCGTAGGCCGACAGGCCCGTCGTACCGTGTTGGGCCGCGATCGACGACATATTGATAATACATCCATTTTTGTGACGCGAGAGCATCGGAATCGCCGCCCGGCAACAGTTGATCGTCCCGCCGAGATTGATCCGTTGGAGGTCCCAAAATCGTTCGAGGTTGCTGAGGAAAAACAACTCTTCGGCCACAACACCAGCATTGTTGATGAGGATGTCGAGCCTTCCCCACTGTTTTTTGATTGCGCGTACAATCTTTTTTGCTTGCGCTGGTTCGGCGACATCCCCCTGGGCGAGCTCAACAATGCCTCCCTCTCCGGTCAACGACGCGGCGAGCTCGGTGGCCTGCTGCTCGCTGCGGTGATAGCCAAGAGCGACCCGGACTCCGCGTCGTACGAGTGCCCGCGCGATGGCGGCACCGATTCCGCGGGATGCTCCGGTGACAAGGGCGACAGGTGGTTGATTCGGCTCATTCATGGCAGCGACCGCAAAACCGCTGCGACGTGCAGCGCGTGGAACTCCGTGTTCGTGACCAGAGCGACACTCCCGGACGGATGGTCGAAAGCGACGAGTTGGTGATAGGCCCAGGCAAGCCCAAGATTCATTGCAGCACCAAGTGTTTCTCCGACGATACGCTTGGGAAGATGGCGCTGTGCAATCAGGTCTTCCCGGCCGAGCTGACGAAGACCATCTGCCTCCGCACGATCGACCGCGGGGTGCCCGTTGGCACCACCGACGTGGATCGCAACCTGTTCGGGCGCGACCCCGGCCAACTCGAGCGCATCCTGACACGTTTCCAGCCAGCCCTGTGCGGTCACGGCCCCCCACCCGACCAGATCAGCACGGGCCCGAACATGACGGTCGATCCCCTGGGTGATCGCCAGGAGTTCCACGCGCGGCTGCACGCCGCGAGAAGTTGCACATTCATAGGACTCAAACACAGCTGCGGCTGCAGCCTCGCCGAACGCGGGTAAGCTTGACCCCGGCTCTCCCGGGCGATAGTCAGCCGGATCCCGTACAGCGGCCGCGTGACCGTTCTCGATCGCTGCCCTGTAGGTATGGCCGTCGACCTCGTCGATCCCTGCACATACAATCGGACCGGGGTACCCCGCTCGAACCTCATCAAACACGGGGCCGATCCCACCGCCACCCATGGTTAACAACCCTGGCCCGCGCACACCCAATGTCGTTGCCGTGACACCGAGCGGAGCGTTGGCGACCGTGCGTGAAAACTGCAACGGGCTCATCTTCCGCGGCCCCTTGCGCAATACCGGCAGCAGGGCCTTGGCGACGATGGATGACGGCCCGCGGTTTCGATTGACAAACAATCCTACCCGCTCGTAGTCAGCTTGAGAAACACTTGCATGAACAAGTGATTCTCGCGTTGCGACGAGGAGCATGCGAGCCAGCGGACTCGGGAGCGGAGGCTTGACCTGGGGAAACTGGCGGCGAAACGGCTTGAGATCGCCGACGATGCCCGCAAAGATCTCGGGTTGTGCCGGCATGCGCTTGCCCATCGGCTGGAGTGCACAGCGACCAGACTGCATCCCCTCGACAACGTCGCTCCAAGCCGGACCGAGTGGCGTCCAGGCCCCGACTCCAGTGATGACAACACGGTTGGGCAAGAAACCTCTGCGCGACGCAACTGCTTCACGAGAGCGACGCGGGCGCCTATAATAGAAATCCCGGTGGACAGCGACAAGATCGTACTTCCGACCCTAGTCGCGCTCTCGCGGACACATGCGTGTACCGTGATCGAGCGGACGCCAACATGTTTAGTAACAAGGATTGAAAAACATGCTCTTTTAAACATGTGTGAAGGGCATTTTCCAGAAGAACCGATCGTGCCCGGCGCGCACGTGCTCGGCCTGATGGTCGATGTCGCCGAACACCTTGCCGGGCGCCATCAGCCCGAGATCCACCGGGTCATTTTTCGCCGGCCCATTCGACCCGATACACCCATCCTTGTCCGGGCGCAGATGCGCCGAGGTGGTATGCGGATGCGTGTCGTTGTCGCAGGCTCGCATGCATGGTCTGCCCAAGCGGAGCTTCGTGACACCTTCACATGACTACATCCTGACGCGGTTGCGGCACCGCGAGCCAGCGCTTTTGATTGCAAAGGTGCTGCCGCCGCGCGACGGATGGTTGCAGTACCAATCGCGCGACGTGCCAACGTGGTTCTGGACCCATCTCCTCGACGCCGGAGCCCAAGCGGCAGGCCTGTGTGTTTCCGAGAACAAGCTCACCGCCCCAGGCCCACGACTCGTCGCCAGCTATGAGCGGGTCAAAGTTGTGCGAGAAATCGCGGGACCTGTCGTATTTTTAGTGAGGGCGAAACGACAAATGATGGGGATGGCAGTCATTGAAGTTCGTGGTGTTGCGCTGCAAACCGGCACACAGGTTTTGTCCGCCGAGGTGACGCTCGCCGTCGGAGGGACATCTCCGTGAAGATACAATGGTTTCGGGCAGAGCAGCCGCGCACCCCGGGCGCCGGCTTTGCCGAGTCCCGCACCCTCAGACCGGGCCAGCACCCACGTCTCCGCCCGCGAAGCGACGAACCATCCCATACCACCGCGGCGCCGGATGTGTCGGGGCAGCCAAACGAGGTGTCCCCAGAGACATCGAAACGTCACCACGCACCGGTGCTGCTGTTGCCCGGGACGCCCGGAGGGATCGAGGGGGCCCTGCGACTCGCTCGCGCCCTCGCGGTCGGGCGCGATGTCCTGGCTGTTGAGACAGATCCACTTGCAGGTCCCAGCGACAGTAAACCGGCGCAGCAGTGGTCACACATCACCGGGGAGTTGCTCGCACACCTCGAGCGAGAAAAGCTCAATCGCTTTCACGTCGTCGGCCTGTCGTATGGCGGTGTGTGGGCCCAGTATCTCGCCCGCAAAGTACCCGGTAAACTCGCAAGCCTCCACCTTGTGGCAACAGCCCCGCGGATGCGGGCACGCGAACGCGCGGCGATCGACCTCCTGCTGACCCAACTCAAAAGCGATATGCCCGTCGATGCGATCCTGCGTGGTCTCGTCCTGTTGCTGCTCAGCCCGCAGTACCTCGCCCGCCCCGGAGCAATGGTGCTGCTGCAACTATTTGCCAGCGACCTCACCTCGACCAAAGCCGCGATGCAACAAAAACTAGCCGCCCTGCGCGACCATGACGGACGCGGGTGGCTGATGCCACTTTCCTGCCCGATCCATATCTACGTGGGCGAGCGCGACTGGTTGTTCCCACCCGACTTGGCGGCTGAGTTTCGCCGCTCGGTCTCCGGGTCGTTTACCCAGTACCCCGGAGCCGGGCACCTGTTGTGGATCGAACGGGCCAAAGAACTCGTCCAGGCAATCGCAGCGGCGATCCGGTTTTGATAAATTTTCGTCCGATTCGAACGACAAAAGGGCCCGCAGGCCCCTTTGTGTGCAACCTGATCGAGGTCTATTTGACCAACGACCAGCCCCCCTTGATTTGCTTGGCGATCAAGTCATCGCCGATCCGCAGGGCCTCGTCCTTGACGGGTGCCAGCCGAACTTCGCGCTTGAGCGGGTCACGGCGCCCAGGGCTGTAGTCGGTAAAGTGGGTGACAAACGCTGGGAACGTGGGATCGATCTTGTCCTTGTTTGTTTGCCATACAACTAATTTGCGGACCGCGATCTCGCCCTTGACAGTCTTGGTGTAGACCTCGCGGCGCAGTACGGTGCTGACTGGAAGCACCAACTTCTCGGCTTTGCTGTCGAGGTTTTCGACCAGGCAGCGCTCCAACACCTGTCCCAGGCGGATGTCGGTCGGGTTGACGCCTTTATCGTCGCGGACGCGGACAAACACCGGGTGCAGGATGCTGGCGCCCGGCAACTGGCGGACGGCCTTGTACTTGCCCTCGGACTGTTCCAACACCATACGCTGGATCGGATCGCCGCTCGAATCGTCGCTTTGAATGTCCGTCACCTTGATCTCGATGACGGTCTCGGGGCGAACAAACCGATACAGGGCGCCGCGGCTGTTGGCGTAGCGGTACTCCGAGCCGCACACGGTCGTCTTGAGCTGTTTCATAAACGCGACCCGCTGCTCGGTCGGCATGTTGCCGCACGAGCCCAACACGTGAAACTTGCCGTCGTCGCGCATCAACGCCAACAGGACCGAACCAACCTTGTCGGGTCCATCGCTCGACTCGGTGTAGCCGATGATCACCGCATCGAGGTTGATCGTCGGCTTGGCCTTGAAGATCGCGTTTTCTGGTGTGCGGATGACAAGGCCCTCGCCCTTACCTCCGGCGACCCACTGCTCGAACAGTTGGGCCACACTCGCTCCGCCCTTGACGAGCTCGGTGCGAATGGCCTTGGCCCGCTTGCCCCCCTTAAACAGGCGCTCGAGCATGGCGAGACGATCGGCGTACAGCGGGATGCTGCCCCCCGACTCGGCATCGCCCCCGATCAGCGAATCAAACGCGGCGAATGCCATACGCCCGACCTGGGCCTTGGCCTCGCCACCCATCGCCGACGAGAGGCCGCCGACGCGTGGACGGGACTTGTCTTTGTTGACCGCAAACAACTCGCCGGCGATGATCGTCCGCCCTTTGGCGCGACCCAACGCAGCCTGGGCCTCTTCCAAAATCGGCACCTTGCCCGAGATGACGCGGCCTTTGGGGTTGGCCAAAAAGGCGTCCTTCTCGTCGAGGATCATAAACCACATCTCGCCGTCCATCTTGGGCGAGACCATCAGCTCGCCGTGGGGCAACGAGGTTAAAAAGTCATCTTCGACGACCGCACGGTAGCGGCCGGCGGTGCTGCGCTTGTAGTTGCGGAGCATCGACTGCAATTCGCGGTCGAGCACACTGCCGGCGGGGGACTGGAAGCCCTTTCCCAAAGGACGGGCAGAATCGGTGGTGTACAGGCTCATTTCATCACCTCTTTCAATTCGTGTGGTGCCGGCTATTCGGGCGCCTTGAGTTCCATATCGCTGAGGTGCAGCAACAGCTTGTAGCGCTCGCCGTCGATGCGTCCCTCCAAAAATCCGCGGTAGGGTTTACCGTTGTCCTGGAAGATAAGCGGCGCCTTACCTTTGGCACCTGCCCCGATCATCACCACCTTGGCCTCCTCGTGGAGTTCCTTGGCCATGGCGTACAAAAAGTCGTAGGTCAGGCCGTCGACGTGTTTGATCTGGACGGTCCGGCGAAAGGCAAACCGGGTGATGGCATCGCCTTTGCTGAGCTTGCGCCCGGTCCACCGCACCGGTTGGTCGTCGTTGCAGTTGCCCGGGATGTCCTGTGGATCCTTGCGCTCGCGCTCTTTTCCATCTGTCCCAAAGAGCACCTCGACAATCTTGGGCGAGGCGTGCAGGACATCGCCTTTGGCCGATAGGAATACGGTTTGGGTATCGCCCAACGCCCGACCGACCGACTCGATGTCGATCTCGGGGTCGGCGTCGACGAGCGCCTGGCCGTAGGACTTGCCGTGACTGCGCACCAACTCGATGTGCAATCCCCCCTCGCTCGCGGCGAGGTAGCGGCGAAACGCCAACTTCTTGCCCTGGACGCCCAACGAAGCGCCATCCGCAGGTTTACTGGACTCAATCGCGATAGTGGCATCGCGCTTGGCCTCATTCATCAGGTGAATCTTACGCATTGCGGCTCCCCTTCCCTAAAACTCAAAGTCGAAATCGTCGTCGTCGTCGTCGTCCTCGAAGGTATCGACGGCGGCGGTCTCGAGCTCGCACCACTCGCTGATCCCCGGAGACCCGATGAGGGCAAAAAACCCCGACTTGTTGCCCACGAGGTAGGCGATTTCGGAGTTGTAGGTCGCGCGATAGTTGAACGTGAAGCGAAAGACCTGACCCTTGAGCAAGGCCTTCTTGAGGCCGGCGTCGAGATCCTCGGGGGTCAACAGGTAGACTGCCCGAAGTGCCAGGTCGAGTACCTCGGTCGGATCGACGGGACCTTCGAGGTCCTGGGCGACGCCCAGGGTCGAGGGCACCGACGGCACCGGGTTGCCATCTTTGTCGAGACCGATGAGCTCCTTGTTGGGGACCCACTTGCCCACTTCGTCGAAGTAGGCCTGGGCCGTCATGCCCGACCGAATCAGCAGCGCGCCGTCCTTGGTCAGTTCGGCACGCTCACAGCGGTTGCCTTCGGGGTCGAGGGTTTGGCGCTGGCGTTTGCCGTAGAGCTTGCTGCGATCGAGCTTCTCCAACTTGAAACGCGACTCGGCGCCGCCTTGGGTGACAATGATCGGTTTGGCCATGACTCGCACACATCGCGTGGACGTTGCCTAGCCCGACGCGACGTGGGCGAGCTTCGGCGAGACTCGGGATCCGCGTCAAGCACCATCTCGCGCACCGCGCGAAAACAACCGGCACTATCGCGCATATC
Organism: uncultured Nannocystaceae bacterium; assembly: GCA_964621785.1. GTDB lineage: Bacteria > Myxococcota_A > Polyangia > Nannocystales > Nannocystaceae > JACKDW01. The sequence continues at coordinate 17,034 of CAZUPD010000023.1, read as the reverse complement.
TCGTTGTACAGGCACAGGTCCGACGGTTGTTGGCCGAGCACAACAACAGGTCACACAGACCGGCGAAACGGCAAACTACGGCGGCTGTCGACCACACGCTGTTGATCATGCACGCACCTTTTGAGTGCCCGCCAACGTGAGTGATGTTGCGGTTGCAGGGCCGGGGGCAGGCTCGCCCATCCGCTCGTGCCCGCTGTCTCGAGCGCTTCGGGCAACATCCCGACCCGCGCGCCCATCATCCACGCGACTGCCGGCGCCATCATGACGAGGAAACTCATCATCATCGAAAGACGGAAGTACCCCTCAATCCCCGGGACCCACAGTTGGCCGAGCAGGGCAAAGAACAACACCGTGCCGAGGAAGAGGGTCCAGCCTGGCCGCTCGGCCATCAGCGTGAGCCAGGGTGTCGGAGTCGGCTCGGGAGTCGTCCTTCGGACGACGGCCACCAACCGAACCTCGCGCTGCGTCTCGACAGTATCTGTTGTAGACACATCAAAACACTGGGCGCTGACCAACGCTTCGATCTCGTCGCCGACGATCACCACGCGCCGCCCCTCGATCAAGCCGGAGATCGACGCCCGCTGGATCCGGTAGCCAGCCGCGTGGGGAAAGTGAACGCGACAAACTTGCTCGACAGTTTGGGACAGTGCGTCGAGTGCTTGGACGGCATGCTCTTTCGACCAGGTAACCTGTCGCATCGACCATTGCACCCGTTCGATCTCCTGCCGCCCATCACCCACCCAACCAGGCTACCTGCCGGCGGATGAACTTCCAACCATGTTTCACGATCAACCGACAGTGGTCCGGTCAATCTCGGCGCACACCCGGACACATGCACCATGTTCTACCGGACGTGTCTTTGCGAGCACATTGAAATCGGTTGACAGTTACACGAAAGAACGCTCGAGACTCGCACTGCGCCGTACGTGTCGGCCTACACCGCCTCGACCGAGGCGTCCTCGCGTAACCCCATCAGCGGAAAGACCCGCGTCGGTTTCGACTTGCCCTTGAGTTGAACAACTTCACCGACGCCCACAATCGCCTGCTCTCCGAGTAGTTTGCGCGTTTCCTCTGATATCAACAGGTTTTGCGCGAGTTCCTTCGACGCGGTCTCGATCCGGGCCGCGATATTGACGGCGTCGCCGATGACTGTGTAGTTGAGGCGCTGCGGTGACCCGATGTTGCCCGCGATCGCGTCGCCCGAATGGATCCCGATACCAATGCGCAGCGGGTCGAGCCCCTCCGCCTGTAGTTTGCAGTTGAGCATCAGTAGGCGCCTGTTCATAGCGAGTCCAGCCCGGGCCGCGCTGAGGGCCGAGACCTCGGGCTCGGTCCGCGCGGGAGCGCCAAACACCACCATGATGGCATCGCCGATAAACTTGTCGATCAGCCCATCGTGTTCCATGCAGGCCTCCACCATGGCGGTGAAGTACCGGTTGAGAAGCTTGACGACTGTCTTTGGAGCCATCTCCTCAGACATCGAGGTGAACCCGCGAATATCGGCCATCAGGATCGTCACCTGGCGCATCTCACCACCCAAGTCGAGGCCGCCCTGCAGGACCACATCGGACACTTGGCGAGTGACATAGCGGCTAAATGCATCCTTGATAAACTCGCGCTCTTCGAGCCCGTCGAGCATGCGATTGACCGCGGACATCAGGTGTCCGGTCTCGTCGCCGTCGCAGGGCAGTGCCCGCTGGCTATAACCCTCCGGGCTGAGGTTGGTCAGCATTTCCGTCAGTTCTTGGAGCGTGACCGTTGCTTGCTGCGCGACCAACAGGCAACCACTGAGTGAGACGAGCAACCCGAGTACCGTCACGCCAAAGATCCGGAGCGCGAGTCCCTCGAGACCACCTCCGGCGACTGCAGCCTCGGCACCCCGATAGGCCAGTGTACCTGCAACAACTGCACCGACCACGCTCACGCCGACAATGACGATCGCCATCTTGGTGCCGATCCCGATCCCGATGATCCGGGGGCCGGAAACCGGCAACAACGGATTGCGCGCGGCCATGGCGCGAAGGACATGTCGCATGCGATGCTCGATGAACATCCAGGCAAACAGTGCATCTAAAATCCCGGCGAGTACCCCCCCGACGATGATGTGAATGAGCAGGGCACCACCGACAAACACCGTCGTCAACACGGCCGAAAGGACACATACCAAGAGCGCCGCGACACCGATGGCAATCGACATCATCACCGGGTAGTTGAGGGCCTGGCGCCAGGCGTCGAGGTCGACAGTATCGCCGGGCTGGTCGATCCACGCGACTAACTTGCGCGTCAGTCGGTTGTGGGCGATCGCCATCGCCACGATCGAAAGCCCGACAAACCCCGCCAAGATGGCGAGAAATATCGAAAGTGCCCCCGGTGGAAACACGACCGTCAGGGTGATGTAGTAGGCACCGACCGCCGCCGCCGTCGAGCCAATCGCTATCGCCCCGAAAAACGTCGACCATAGTGTTTTGGGGAGGGGCCGCGGCGCCCGGGCGGTTCTCGAGCGATTCGGGCTGGCCAACAGCTTGATCGCGCCCGACATGAGCAAAGGGTTGGACGCACTGGGTTGTCGACTCGCCACCACCAAATGTACCTACACTATTGCTTGAGTAATTTATCGTAAAATACCCGCGCGAGCTCGAGAGCTTGAACAAGCCCGCCGGCTTCCTCATAGACATCGGAGGGCGTGATCACGGTATCGGCCCCCACGGCGAGCGCATTGGCTGCAGTCTCGGGCGTGAACTCGTCGGAGACGACCAGACGCATCTCGCCGATCTGCTTGAGCTCGGCGATGAGTTTGGCGTCGATATCGATCTTCGGATCTTCGTAGTCGAGCGCGAGATAGGGATAGCCCACCATATGTGCATAGTTGGCGTAGCCCAGCAAAATCTTGTTCGAAGGCAACAGGTAGGCGTCGAAGTACCACCGCGCGGTCGAGTTGCCCATGATGATGTAGGCGACCGGCACATAGTTGAGCCCCTGGCGACGAATGTTCATCGCGGTGGCCACCGAGCCGGACCCACAGGGGCGGGCGTAGTGGGAGTTCGAGTTCATCACATCCGGCATGATCACGACATCGGCCGGCGCGACGGAATCCGGACCAGCCGGATACAGGCACACCTGCAGGTTGGTCTGGGCTTTGAGCTCCGCGACCAAGCCCGCGAGGTTGGCAGCCCCGGTGCCCCCGAGCAATATCTGGCGGTATCCGATCGATTCGAGCTCTTGGTAGAACCCGACATCGTTAAACTTGTCGGGATCAAACAACGGCAGATAGCGATCGAAAACAAACAAACGACCACGCGACATAGGCTGGCAGGGTACTACATCTCCCGGGCGACGTAGCGCGCTGAAATCGACATCACCGCTGGTGATCGAACCCGGCCACCTGCGCCCGTCGAGATTGTTTGCATGCACATCGCTGACATGCGCGCGAACGTGACGTTTGTATAGGCCAGTGTCGGGTATTTCAAGATACAATCGAGCCCGGTGTTTCAGCCTCCGACGACCCTGACACAGACTCCGACGATCGACCAGATGCTCGAGATCCTGCGCACCGGGAGTGAGCAGGCACGGCGCGAGTTGATGGACCTCCTACCGCATCTTCGGTCGGATGTCCGCCACGAATTACGAACCCAGTTAGTCGAGCTTTTACGACTCGAGCTCAAGCCCGGGCGGACCGAAGACAGCAACTCTCCGGAATCGTGGTCACGGTCGTGGCAGGTCTCTGTGCTCGTCGCAGTCACCGAAGAACATCCCGAAGCGCGCGACCTGATCCAACGTTTCTCCGACCGCACGCACGAGCAAAACCACTGGGTCCGCTACTGGGTCCTCGCCACCGCTGTCGGGACGTCGGATCAATACGACTGGGCGCGCGCCCGCAGCAAGGATTTGCGGGTCGATGCCGATGAACATCTGTTGATCCGCTGCCTGTGCTGGGCGCTCGGTGCCAAACACGGGGACCAACCATGCGAACAGGCTCTGCTGTGGGCACTCGAAGGTGGCAACACTCCATTTCCCGTCGCCGATACATTTGTCGTCGCCGAGTGGGATGACGACGACTACAACCCCCACGACACCACCGCCGCCGCCTTACGTGCCCTTCGGGCCATCCCGCTGTTGGCCGCATTCGACGGGGTCAAAAAGCAGGTCGACGACGCCGACTTTGCCAGCCACACCTGGGATGCGCTGTGGGTACTCGGCAAATTTCGCAACTCGCCACGGGCGCGAGAAGCCTCCCACACACTCGCCCGATTTGCCGTCACCCGTCGTCGCGACCGTCGCTTCTACGACATGATCGGGTTTGCCGTACGGGCGATGGGCCTGTTGGGCGTTCCCCAGACCGAGCTTCTGATGGAAGAACTCGGCAACCCGAGCCCGGGTGTGTTTGTCGAAGCGGCGCGGGCTTTGGAACGCCTCATCGGGGCCGAAAAAGCGTTGAACGCAGTCTTGGAAGCGGTCACCGAGCACCCGGCCAAACTCAGCCGCTACGCCGATGCCCTGCGGGTGATGCCGCGTTCCGAAGTCGTCGCCGCCCTCGATAAGCACCTGCACTGCGGCAACCCGGAGCGGGAACAGGCTGCCCGGACCCTGTTTGTCGAACTCGGCGGTCAACGGGCGTTCGACCGGATCAAAGAGCGCAGCCAATCCCTCGATCAACGCCGTCTGTTCGCCGAAGAACTCGACAAACGTCACCGCGAACACATGAAGTTGATCGCGTTGGGTGACGGCGTGGCGACATGGATCTCGGTCGGAATGACCGTGGCCGTGTTCATCCTCGGACTCGGTGCGACCGGGATCGCGATCTACATGGTCGCGTTCGGCAAAAATCCCAACACGCTGGCGGAGCTGTTGTTCGGCGCCAGCGGAGTCCTGTTTACCGCGCTGGCCAAACTCCGGTTCAACGGGCATATCGTCGAAACCGCCGGGGCCCGAGCTGCAGCCCGCCTCGCCCTGTTCAACGCATTCCAGCGCCGTTTACAGCACGTCGACCTGATCCTCAGCCAGCGATTTTTAGATGGTCGCCAGGTCGAGATGGGCGAGCTGCGGGTGTTTAGCGACTTGGTCGCCAAAATCCAACACGAGACACAACAGGCCCTACTCGCGCTGCTCCCCAAGGGCAAAGAGCCCGCCCTCACCGTCGCAACCGAGCAACCCACCTCGACCGACGCCACGAACGCAGGAGCCAGCTCGACCCCGCCCACGGGCAACGCTTGATTGAGAGCGCCTGACCTACGACTCCGACCCGACAGCGGTCGGGACGGGCAACGGCAGCACGAGTCCCTCCCGCGGCGGTGGCACTGATTTAATTGTACCTGCAATGATTTGGAGCCACTGTATCTGATTGCAGACCTCAGGGGTGCATGTGATGCCAACCCGGGTTGGGCCCCACCACCCGATTTCCAGAATCTCCACCCGTACACCCTCGCCGAGCTCAATCTGCTCGCCAACGCGGAGATTGGGCTGGCGGCGAAAAAACCGCGCTGTCGGAGAGGACAACAGACCTCGTGGTATGTGGAGCTCCAGCTGCGTCGGACGATGTACGATCAGGGTGTGGGGCCCCGGGGCAGCCGAGAGTGTCCACCACGCGTCCGGGAGGTCAACTCCTCCCTCGTGGCGGGCGCGGGCCACATACAGCATCGATGCGATATCATGTGTACGCACAACAATGACGCGACGGGAATCTGCGAGCGCCGCCTCGGAAGCACCGCGCTGTAGACCGGTGGATGACGCGACAAATCCCTTTCCTTCGGAGCGTGCCCACATCGGCGCGACCACTGCGTGGATCCCCAACAAGACCCCGGCGACCACCCACACCCCGGCGTGGCCCTGCCTGCGATGCACGCACGCCCGCCACAGCCGGTGCAACAACACACCGAGGACACAACTCCACCACAGGCTCGCCAGAACCAAGAGTCGGGACGAAGGTGGTGAAGCAAGCGCAGGTAAAATGCACATACATGATGATGCGGACAACCACTTCGCGTGCCGCCTGAGATCGCTCGGGAGGACAAACGCGATCGCAGCCATCAGACTGAGGGCGAGTAGGCCCATGGGGAACACCCAGCCCGCCCCCTCGCTCGCAAGTGCCGGGACGGCGAACACAACTTCGCCCAGAAGGCTGCAAAACCGACCCGGAGCCGCGGCGACAAACGCCATGGTCTCGCCAAACGGATCGAGGTATCCCCCCGTATTGCGGGCACCGTACCCCAACGCGACATGGGCCGAGACATAGGCGGCGGTCACCAAGGCCGGTGCGATCAGGCCCCGGAAAGACCGCGTCCCCGGGGCGCGCCCGAGCCATTCATACATGCAAATACACAATATTCCGCATACAGCCTGCTCACCACAGAAGAGGGCGAGGCCGAGACTGAAGGTCGACCATAGCGACCAACGATTTTTCCCGCGTATCATCTCGCGTTCGCGCCCGCTGACGTAGAGACTGACACTCACCAGGACCAACAGCCCACACACGAGGGCATTGCGGTTGGCGAGCCACGCGAGTGGGAGGGTGAGGCTCTCATCGAGGGCAAACAGTGCCAGGCCCATGCTCGCTGCTGGAAGAAACTTGCGAATACAAGTTAAATAGGCCGCAAACAGGGCAAATAGCCATGCGAGCGAATGCAGGTGGGCAACCACAGGATTGTGGCCAAACAGCCATACGTCGATTGCGGTCAGCAAACTCGCCAACGGTCGCAGGGCCGCGAGTCGGAGGTTCGGGTCGGCCCACCACGGAAGGCTGCCAAATGCTTGCAGTGCCGAGACCTCGCCTGGCGTACCGTCGACAAAGTTAAATAGATCCCACCACCCTCGCTCCAGTGGGTACTCTCCGGACAACATCGCTAGGTGGGCGTAGTCGTCGAGTGCGTAGCCGGCAAACAGCCCTGGGAGACGTAGCCACACCACGACTCCGACGATCGTTACGGCGGCCGCGACTCGGACGGCCCTGGCCTTGGGTACGCGTGACATCGTCATCGTTTTGCAGCGGCGGTCATCTTGGGCACACAGACACAGGCGAGCGCGTAGGCGAGCAACGCGACCCAGCCAGCAGCCGTGAACCCTCCGTGGATCGCAGTCAAGGTCGCCAGCACCGTGCCCAAAACCGAGGTCGCCCCGTTAACCGCCCAAAACCATGGAAGTTGCAGATGCATCTGACTTGCGACCGCCCGCATCCCCGCCGGGAGCGCGGTACCGAGGGCCAGAGCACCCGGCGCGACGACGGCCGCGGCGACACCTGCCCGCCCGCCCAGGGGAAGTTGCCGGGTTTGGTCAAACAACCACGGGAGCAAGCCCGACTGTAGGACCACCACGAGATAGCCGATGATAAGTCCAAGCCCCCACCACAGGGCGCGCTTCGGGGTGTGGTAGCCGGCGATCAGACGGCTGCCGAGTCCGCCGCCGAGCAATAAAATTGCTAATACAACAACCAGGGACATCGTCGGATGGCCGAGGTAGAGGTTGAGCCGCTGGATCAGGGCGATCTCGACGAACATGAACCCGATCCCCAAAATGGCTGCATAGGAGAGAAACCATGTCATCGGCGGATGACTGGCCTTCGAAGATGTCCTTTTTGCCAGCCACCAGGGAACGGCGATCATCAGGGCCGAACCAAACAACGCGATCACCAGGACGCGTAACAACACGGCCAAGCCGTTGCCGAGAAGGTGGGCGTTTTGGTCGGTGAGCACCTTGCCGACGTCGCGCAGGCGGTTTTGGTAAAAGAAAAACGGCCGGTCGTCGGTCGGCGCACTGACATCGAGGGGAAAGGTGCGTTGAACCGCGGCGACCTCCGCAGGACTGTTTGCCGCCAAGGTGGCCTCGATCCACCGATCTTCATCAAATCTGCCGTGCGGCAACTCGGCCGGGTCGACGCCCGGGAGGTAGACCGGGACAAACCCGAGTGCCTGCGCTTGGACCCGCGTCGCTTCGACGATCGCCGGGGGGATCGGGCCGCGCTGGACGAGGATGTTGTACAGGCCGTCCACGGTGCGCAGGACGATCATCGACGTTGCCGGATCCTCGCCGTGGGCCCACAGTCCAGCTTGCCCTAAGGACACCAGACGCGCCCCGAGCGAGAGGCCGGGAAAACTGCGGGCCGATAGGCTCAGGACTCCGTGTTGGCGCAACCCACCGATCAGCGACGTTGTCGCTTCTTGCGTGTACAAGCTATTTTCGGCCAGGGCAAACGCACCGGCCACAGTGGCCGCCGAGGTATCGACCATGCTGATCTGAATCATGTCGAAGGCCTCGCCCGACTGCTCCATAAACGTACGCCCGTCGCGGTTGACCACGCTGACGTCCGAACGGTTGTAGAGGTCGCCGGTATAGTCGCGATAGGCCCCGCGCATCACATCTTCGACGATGAGCGGGTTGATCTCGATGGCCGACACATGACGCGCGCCGGCCTGCAACGCGGTCAACACATCCTTGCCGCCGCCCGCCCCGATCACCGCGACGTGGTCCGAGACCGGGCGCAGGCGGTAGACAAATCCGGTGAGGTCAAAGCGAAGGTGCGGGACCTCGGCAAAATCACCAGTAAATCGCGTCAACGTGGTGGTCGCGTTCATGTCGATCACCAGCGTCTTTTGCTCGGGCACGTCCCCGCGAAACTTGGGACTTGTACCCCAGCCGACAAACCCGTGATCCGGGAGGACGCTGACCAGCGAAAACGCGTTCCAACGGGCAAACTCGGGGGGGAACTTTTCGAGGTCAATGCCCTTGGCCGCCCGCAGGGCAAACAACCCCTGTGTCTGGCCAATACTTGCAACAACAACCAAAATTGCGGCGGTCGCCAGTGCCCCGGCCAGCCGTCGACGCAGCGGTCCGGCAAACAGCATGGCCGCGAGACAGGCGAGGCCGGCGGCGCTCCACAGGGCCAAGGGCCCGCCGAAGACCGCGAGAGCCGGAATTACCAACAAACACCCGACGCCGGCCCCAAACAGGTCCCACGCGTAGATATGGTGCACATACAATGGATGTCGTACCAGCGACAACGCGAGGACCACACCTCCGAGGAAAAACGGAACGGCGGCGAGTACAAAGACAAGCCCGAGGCGCAGGGTCATGACCGTAAACAGGCCGAACATGCCTGAAAACCAATCCGGGGCCAGTCGCACCATCACCACATCGACGACGGCGATCGAGATGGCGAGGGCGATTGCACAGCCACTGAGCCAAGCGCCGAGATTCGCACGTTCGAGTCGCTGGCGACGCACGTACACCCAAGCCGCGGCGATCCCCGAACCAAACAGGGCCACCGAGATGGCCAACAGGGCAAAGTGATACCAGATCGTGACCGAGAAGATCCGCGTGAGCAGCAGCTCAGTCATCATGAGCGCGGCGGTCGTCAGGGCGATGCCGAGACGTAGACGCAACGAGGGGACCTGACTCATGTGCCACCTTCTTTGGGCAACCAAATTTTCCCGGACACAGGCATCATCGGGGCAACCGACCTAGCCGAAACTCCAGGCCCACTGTGCATGTACCTGCACCGAATACAGCAACCCAGATGTCGCCCCATACAGGTAGCACGAGAGGCAGGCGGTGAGCCAAGCGAGGCCAAAAATCATACGGATCCGGGTCCAGTAGGTGGTGACGGCGTCCTTGCGACAGGGCACCAAAACCGCAAGTCCGACGACAATGCCCAAAAATCCGTGGATCACAAGCCCCATGTAGAGGGCCGCTGCGATGATGAGTCCACGGATCAACCACAGGTTTTTTTGCGGTCCCAGCCACACACCAGTGGTCCGCACCCCGGTGGCAAAATCCTCGTCGTGGTCGCGCAAGACCTGAATGCTCTCAAAGACCGCCGAGAACAAACCAAGCTGGCCGGCGAGACACCAACCGATGAGCCACTCGGGGGCAAACCCGACCATCGGCATGGCGACGCCCCACAGAGTCATTGCCAATACATCGAATCCAGGGCGTCGCTTGAGCAGGGCGGAGTAGGCCCAACACACGCCCCCTCCGCAACCCAACGCGAGCAGTAACCCGCCGCCATAGGCGAGGGCAAAGGCGATGAGCCCGGCGAGTAACAACAGCTGCGCGGCGACGGCAGCCCCGAGATGTTGGCGGAGAAACTGAGTCTTTTGCCGATCTCGACTGTCGGCCTGCAGGTCCCAGGTGATGTCGCAATAATCGTTGTTGAGATAGACGAGGAGGTTGAGCAACAGGGCGAACAGCACCCGAATACCGACGTCGAGCAACGGCAGTCCCAAGACAAACATGATGCTCAGGGCACCCGCGAGGTTGGCCATCTCGAGCCGCCGCAGGCGAAACACGAGGACGTCAGCAAGGATTTGAAAGATGGCTGTCAATACATCGATAGGCTCACATGTTCATGCATGCGTTGGCAATCACGTACCGCGAGGGCGTGATATGCGCGACACCTTCGTCAGCCAACATCTGCATTTGCACTGGATGGTTTGCATGCGCACTCAAATCGATGTTCGTCGGACAATGTCCCCGGCAATTCGCTGGGCCTCGATCGTGATCTCCCGCAGTGCCCCCGTCGGCGGGTTGCGAAATCCAATGAAGTAAAGACCAGGTCGCCCGGCCTCCCGGCCAAATACCTTGGGGTACCCGCGATCGTCGGTCAGCGGAGCAAACCCATCGAGAAAGCGGACATTCCCGCGGTACCCGGTCGCCAACACAACCGCGTCAAACGTTCGATGAGAGCCGTCCATCAGCCAAACCCCGGCCTCGTCAAAGCGCTCGATCTCCCCGACCACCACGACCTCGCCCGCGGTCACAAGCGCGATGGTTCCAATGTCGATCAGGGGAATGCGGGCATGCTCGACGATGCCACGAATCGGCCCGTAGTGTGGCCTGCGTAGGCCGTAACGGGAAAGGTCGCCGACCGAGATCGCCTGGGTTTGACGCGCGATCGCATCGGCGAGGGCGAGGGGAAGCTTGGCCAACGCGACACTCGCGTACTGGGCCGACACCTTAAACGGACCACCGCCGATATCCCGCGGGGTGATGTTGACACCACCGCGAACACAGATCGCAACCTCGGCACCGTGCTCGTGCAGGTCGATGGCAATCTCGCCGCCGCTGTTGCCAAATCCGACGACGAGGACCCGCTTGCCGGCATACTCCGCGCCGTTGCGATACTCGCGACTGTGGAGAAGATCGCCTTCGTAGCGCTCGAGGCCGGGCCACGTGGGACGGTGGGGCACGGCGTTGTAACCCGTGGCCACGACCAAATGCTCGGCGCGATAGGTCGCCCGCGAGGTCGCTACCTGCCAAGCACCACCGCGGTGTTTGGCGCTGCGGACCTCGGTGCCAAAGTCGGGCTGAAGATCAAACGTTTGGGCGTAGTGCTCGAGGTAGTCGACAAACTGCTGCCGCGAGGGGTAGCGCGGATAATCGGCGGGCAGCGGCAAATAGGGCAGATGCGAGAGTTGGCGAACTGTATGCAGATGCAACCGATCGTAGTGTCGGCGCCAGCTCGAGCCGACCGCGTCCTCGCGTTCGACCACCGCAAACTCGCGTCCAGCCACCCGCAGACATGCAGCCATCGCCAACCCGGCCGGGCCCGCTCCGATCACCAGTGTCTCAACTGTTTGCACAGACATTCGCCGTTGCCATACCGAACCGTCAGCTGCGATTCAACCAGCGCGACATTGCGCCCCGTGATCAAGCAGTCTCCATCTCGTCGCAATTGCGCCGTAGCGAACACGCTCGCGACCGACGCTCGCAGGCGTACACTTGCCCAGCAAAACCGGCTATTGTCGCCCGCGCAGGACCGGCGACGCGGTCCAGGAGAAACTGTGAAACAACGTATGTACACTTGGTTGTGGCTCGCGGTTGTCGGTCTCGCTGCTCCGATGGGATGCGACGACGGCGGTGAAAAAGCGAAACCTGCACAGGCGAAAGCCGGTGAAGCAAAGGCCGGCCCCGAAGCAAAAGCCGGTGGCGAAGCAAAAGCCGGTGGCGAAGTAAAAGCCGGCGGTGAAGCAAGTGCCGCTGCAGCAGCGAACGCTGCTGGGGTCAAGATCGGACCGGACGGCGTGGCCGTCCATACCGATGGTTCCAAGGCCGATGTCAAAGTCGGACCCGATGGCATCGCCGTCGACGCGGACGGCAACAAGGTCAAGATGGGAGCCGATGGCATCGAGGCCGGCGGTGTGAAGATGGGTGCCGACGGCATCGATATCGGCGGGGTCAAGGTCGGAGCCAACAATTCAGGTGAAGCCGATAGCCCGACCTGCCGCGATGGCAATTGCACGTTCACCTGTACCTCGGGCAAGACGTGCACCGCTACGTGCACGGGCGGCGATTGCAAACACACCTGCGAATCGGGAGCGACCTGCAACTTCGAGTGCTCCGGTGGAAACTGTACGCAGACCTGCGCCGACGATGCCACGTGCACATTGACGTGCTCCGGCGGTGACTGCATCCAAGCGTGCAAGGGCTGCACCAAGAGCTGCAAAGGCGGCGAGTGTAAATAGTCTGATGCGTGGCCAGCGTGCGGTCGGTCGCCCGATCGCACGATGGTTGGGTGCACCTGAGATCCTACGCATGGCGTTCGTCGTGCATACACGTTTCGCAAGCGACGGCAACGTTCGACTGGTACAGTCGAACGCCTGACAAGGACGCTCGATGCTCAAGACTGCCCCCGACGCCCCGGTTGTCTCCCTCGCCCGCGAAGCCACCTCGGTCGGTGATATGTTTCGCCGCCGGGTCGCCCGCAGCGGCCCCCACCCCGCCCTCTATTCCAAGGTCGACGGGCAGTGGGTCGGCGTGAGTTGGACGGGATTTTACGACCTCGCCAAGCGGGTCGCCCACGGACTGTGTGAACTCGGACTGACACCGGGCGACCGGGTTGCCGTGTTGGGCCCAACCCAAGCCCCCTGGGCGATCCAGGACATGGGGGCACAACTCGCCGGTCTGGTCAGCCTCGGGATCTACCCCAAACAGGCCCCCGATCAGATCCGGTATCTGTTGGAACACAGCGAGGCCAAGGTCATTTTTGTTGCAGACGCAACCGAACTAGAGACTGTCCTCGCCGCGGTCGAAGGACTCGAGTCACTCGAGGCGATCATCCCGTGGACATCCGATGTCTACCGCAGCCACCGCGACCGCGACCCGCGAATCCGCGATCCGGAATCGATGGATGTACAACCAATTTCGGACGAGCGTCTCGACCAGCGGCTGGCCGCGCGCAAACCCGAAGACCTCGCCATCCTCGTCTATACCTCTGGGACCACCGGACCGCCCAAGGGGGCGATGATCTCCCATCGCAATATTCTCACCATCCTGGCCGCCAACGCTGATTCCCTCGCGTTTTCCCAGGCTGACATCTCGCTCAGTTTCCTGCCGATGGCCCATGTGGCCGAGCGTGTACTCGGGTTCTACGGGCGGATCGACGCCGGGATGGCGTCGGCCTACGCCTCGTCGATCGCCGCCGTCCTGTCCGAAGTCCAAGAGGTACAACCCACCCTGTTTGGCTCGGTCCCGCGAATTTTCGAAAAGGCCTACGCCAAGATCCACAGCGAGATCGAGAAGAAGCCCACAGCCGTACAAAAACTGTTTGCCTGGGCCAAAGATGTCGGCCGCAAACGCATCCGCCTGCTCCTCGCCGGACAGTCGGTCCCCGTACTTTTGTCGCTGCAATTCCAACTCGCCGACGTGTTGGTGTTTAAGAAGATCCGAGCCGCGTTTGGGGGACGTGTCCAGTTCTTCATCACCGGTGCAGCGCCGACCGCCTATGAGATCCTCGAGTTTTTGTGGGCCGCAGGCCTGCCGATCTACGAGGTCTACGGGATGACCGAAGCGACTGTGATCACGCACTGCAACCGCCCCGATGCTGTCCGTCTCGGCACGGTGGGCAAGACCCTTCCGGGTGTCGAATGCAAAGTCGCCGAGGATGGTGAAATCCTGATCCGCGGCAAAACCGTGTTCATGGGCTACTACAAAAACCCCGAGGCGACGGCAACCACGATCGTCGACGGTTGGCTGCATACGGGCGACATCGGCAAACTCGACGCCGATGGCTACCTGCGGATCACCGATCGCAAAAAACACCTGATCATCACAGCCGGCGGCAAAAACCTTGCACCTGCAAATATTGAAAACGCACTCAAAAATTCCGACCCGCTGATCAGCCAGGTCCATGCCCACGGCGACCGTCGTCCGTACATCTCGGCGATTGTCGCCCCGAGCCCGATCGAGACACTCGAGTGGGGGCGCGACCGCGGGATCGTGTCGGCCGACGAGGTCGAAGCCCGCACCCGCGAGTTGATGGCCGACCCGTCGTCGCGCAGCCAAGCCCTCGCCGATGCGATGGCCAAGGTTGTCGACCACCCCGACTTTCGCCAGCGGATCCAAGAAGCGGTCGGCCGTGGCAATCGCGAGCTCGCGCGCGTCGAACAGGTACGGCGATTTTTCCTACTCACCCGCGACTTCAGCCAAGAACAGGGCGAGCTGACCCCGACCATGAAGGTCAAACGCGGCGCCCTCGAAAAGAAGTTCGCAGCCGAACTCGACCGGATCTACAACGAAGAGGGATTTGCCCTCGAGCCGCGGTAGACCCGGCGTTCTTGTCGAAACCTGTCGGATACAGGTTCGTCTCGCCAATCGCCCGGGCTCGGAGTCTCGACACACCGATTGCGGCTGACCCCCTCCCGGATTTGAAACCAGTCGAGTAAAGTTGCCGCGATGGCGGACGGTGGGCCATTTTTTTCGGTCGGCGACAATCGCGTACGCCACCTCAGTGACGCCCGTCAGGCCTACCCGGCCATGCTGACGGCGATCCGCAGCGCCCGCGACGAGATCCTGCTCGAGATGTATTGGGTCGCCGCCGATCGGGTCGGCTACCAGTTCCGCGATGCCCTAGTCGAACGCGCGACCGCGGGTGTCACCGTGCGTGTGATCTACGACGCCCTCGGCAGCCTCGGCCTCCCGCTCGACTTTTGGGAACCGCTGATCTTGGCCGGCGGTGAAGTGATCCAGTACGGACCGCTCGCGCCGTGGCGCCGCCATTTTCGTCTGTGGCGTCTGCGATTTCGCGACCACCGAAAAGTCTTGGTCACCGACATGCGCACCGCCTTTACCGGTGGGCTCAACCTCGCGGAGCAGTGGTTGCCTGTCGAACAGGGCGGTGCCGGATGGCGCGACGATGCTGTCGAACTGCGCGGTCCGGCCACCCACCAACTGCGTTCGCTATTTTACGACACATGGTGGTACCTCGGCGGCACGCGACCTCGCAACAGTCGACGCCGCTATCGCCGTACCCGACGCGGAGTCTGGGTGCTCTCCAACCTCGTCTACGGCAGCCCCAACCGGGCGATTCGCCGGGCTTATTTGCTCGCCATCCGCCGCGCTCGCACCTCGATCGATCTGGCTTGCGCCTACTTCATCCCCGGCCCCGTGATCCTCCACGCGCTACTCGCCGCCCACCGTCGGGGTGTTCACGTCCGCCTACTCGTCCCCCTTCAAAGTGACATCCGCCTGGTCGACCTCGCCACCCACGGCATTTTGGACCTCCTGGTTCGCGAAGGAATCGATGTATACGCATTTCGCGGACGTGTTCTCCACTCCAAAATCGGCATCGTTGACCATCGTTATGTCACCATCGGCAGCCACAACCTCGACACCCAATCCCTGCGCTTCAACCTCGAAAGCAACGTCGCCATCGACGACCACGGATTTGCGGCTGCGGTCACAGCATCGTTCGACTTAGACCTTGCACATGCAATCAAGCTCGACCGGGCCTATTTGGCAGCCGTCTCCTGGTGGATCCGACTGCTGGCCTGGATCGTCGCCCGCTTCCGTGCGTTTTTGTAGTTCGGGCCCGCGGGCCTGCGATACAATAGGGCATGCGTTGGCTGTCGATGTTCCTCCTCGTGCCGCTTACCATGTCGCCGGGCTGTGACAACAAAAGCGATGACACCGACAGCGACAGTGAGTCAACTGGCGCTGCCGGGGTTTGCGACTTCATCGTCGGCAAAGAGTATCGCACGGTCGAGTTGTTCGACTGCGGGCCACCTGCAGGCGACCCCGAATGCCCACGCGCCGTCGAATTTCGTCCGCCGGACAGGTCTCACCCAGACCCATGGTTTCTCTACTTCTTCTCCGACTTCGGAGATGGGGGTGCATACACCTGCTCTGGGAACGAGGTGACTGGGTACGGCGATTTCGCCACGTACCACGGCACCATCGATCTCGAAGCTGGAGAAATGGTGTGGGACGACTTGATGTTCGTGCTCCACAACTAACCCAAACGCGAGCAATCGCCGACACCAGCCCGTCGTTGATGACGTGCGCACCCGGGAGCTTGTGGGAACACCAGACTAGTCCGGAATCTCGCAAAACGGCGGCATCAAAATCACCTCGTTGTCCGGATCGACGATGCACTCCTCCTCGCCCGGCACCGCGACGAGGCGAATTTGCATGGCATTACTTGTATCGACATCGATACTGAACGCGTCGGTAAACTCGCCCGGCTCGAGCACCTCGTTGTAGGGATACGTCGCCTGTAGCGATTCCATCCCCATCACCGTCGTGTACACCTCGATGGTCACCCCCGCGGTCAGCGGCGCAGCCCCGACGTTGCCGAGGTGCAGCCACACGCTCGCCACTTCCTCACCCATACATGTGTTGGTACATAGATCGGCCGTGACCAATTGGACATCTGGTGCCGACAACCCGTCGTTGGCCGACAAGTCGCCCGAGCGGAAGTTGTTGTAGCTGAGCCAGTTTTTGTCGGCCACCTGTGGCACCGTACCGTCGTCGTTGACGTTGGTGATGTGGTACGAGTATGCTCCTAGAGGGTTGTTAAACCCAAAATTCGCTACTTTAGGTTTGCAAACACAAAATCAGGACAAAATCAGTACCGTTCCGGGAGATCGCATGACCGCGCATCGGACGCTCTACAGTGAACTACGTTGCGGGATTCTGCCGGCCCAGGGCCCGGTGTGAGGACCTGCAAAGTGTCGAAGGACATCTTCGGAGGTTGTCATCACGCTTTCACGTGGCCGCGACCTCGCACGTACCTCCAGCCGTCGCTCCGACGAGTGGCGCTCAGCGCAAACG
>CAZUPD010000022.1:0-77022 GCA_964621785.1 uncultured Nannocystaceae bacterium | reverse complement strand
CGACCCCAGGTCGAAAGATGTCGGCCGGTTGCCCGCTGTGTTGTGTGGGGCAAATAATCGCAGACTGATACCCTGCGGTTGCTCCGATGAAGGCCCTGATCAAAGTCGGCTACGCCTGCAACGAGAACTGCAGCTTTTGCCATACGCTCGACATCCGTCACATCGATGGACCGACCGCAGAGATCGATCAGAAAATCCGGCGGGCGGCCTACTTGGGCCACAGCATGGTTGTGCTGTCCGGGGGCGAGCCGACGATCCGCCCCGAGTTGCTCCACTGGGCCAAGCTCACCGCGTCGTTGGGGCTCGACTTTGGCTTGGTCACCAACGGGCAAATGCTCGCCTACCCCGATGTTGTCGAGCGTCTGCTCGAGCAACGACTGCGCTATGTCTACCTGTCGCTACACGGCGGGTCGGCCAAAATCCACAACCTCATGGTCCGCAGCGATGGCTACGACCACGCGATGGCGGCCCTGCAAAATCTCAGCGGACGCGGGATCGATCTCAGCGTCAACTGTGTGATCACCCGCCACAACGTCGATCACCTGCTCGGTCTCGTCGATACCCTTCTCCCCTACCAAGACCTGCTGATCAAGTTTTCGATGGTTGAACCCAAAGGTGGTGGCGACCATCTGTTTCGCCATCTCATGCCCGAGGTCACCCACGTGGCGCGACGCGTGCGCGAGGCGATCGACCACGGTCGACAAAATGCCCGGCCCGAGGGCCCACGATTTGCCCACGGCGCCATTCCGCTGTGTCTGTTGCCTGGTTTGGAGCACCTCTACGACGACCTCAAGACCCACGCCTATCGAACCATGATCGAAGTTGGGGAGGCCGATTTTTTTCCCGTCGACGATCTCAACAAGCAGCATCCGCCCGCGTGTGAAGCCTGCGCCCTCAAAGGTCCTTGCCCTGGTCTCTACCGCGGCTATTTCGAAGCATTTGGCGATGGTGAGCTACAGCCGGTGCACGGGCGTCCACGGGCCAATTCCTATAATTACACGCTCGCCGATGTCCGTGACGCTGGGTCCGATGGGACATGTCTATTAAAGCAGGATATTGGGATCACTCCGTGGGAGCGTGGGCGCTCGCTGTTTGTGCGCAACGGCGGCAAGCTAGCCCGCTTTCGTGCCGATACCCGCGATTTTTCGGACGCCGAGTTGCACACCATCAAACACGATCTCGGGCAGGTCTACTACGACATCAGCCGCAAACCGGCACCCACAGATTTTGCCCGTGACCTGGTCAAACTGCGGCGCAGCCCGTTGTGCACCGGGTGTGAACATCACGCGAGTTGTACCGGCCTGCACGAGCCCGTACTCGAGGACGTGTTTACCCGTGACGATCAACTTGTACGCACAACGATCTCACGCATTCGCGGGCGGGTCCTCGACGTCGGTTGTGGTGAGGGTCCATACGCACAGCTATGGGCCGAACGCGTGCGGACAGGTGCGGTCGACTACACCGGGATCGACCCCGACCCCATGCACCTGCAAGGTCTTGCCGAACGCTGGCCGTGGGCAACGCTTCATCCGATCGAGGCAGAGGCCCTCGACCCGGATGTCCACGGACGGTTTGAGAATGTGCTGATTCTCCGCAGCTGGAACCACCTACACGATCCGTTGCGCGCCCTACAAACCATCACCGCGATGATCCCCACGGGCGGTGTGCTGACGATCGTCGACAATGTCGCATTTGGGCTGGCGCGCACCCAAAAGCAATCGACCCGGGCGGAGCGCTCGAAGGCACGCCACGAACACTACCGCAACGACAGCGCCGCGGATGCTCTCGCAGTCCTCCAACAGGCCTGTGGCCCGCGCAGGTTCTCGCTCATCACCCATGTCGAAGTCGGGCCGGAGACGAGCAATCAGTGGATCGTGCAGGCGAAGTTCGAGTAGACGGATTTCAGCTTTGCGGCGAACCCTAACCCTCGCCAGATCCGTGGATCGTGCAGGCGAAGTTCGAGAGCCTCGCGCCAGAGATCAGTGTAGCTACACTTTTTACTCCGCGGCCAAGTATGCTCGGTCAGCGGCGTCGCACGAGTGGATCACCGAACTCCGGGTCGTCTCGGAACCCGAGTAATTTTCCTCGGATCTCGCCCACGAGGTAGCAGGATCCGCAGATACAAACTTCACCACCGCGCTCGAGCTCGTCGGCGATCGCCCGGTACAACCTCTCGTCCACTCTTTGAAACACATGTTCGGGAGCGGTCTCGACAAGCGTTGCTAGCTCCTCGGGGGGGGTCGCCCCTTTGGCACGACAGGCGGTGAGCCATACGGGAAGCCCCGTGGTTTGCAAACTCCGCAGCATCTCCTCGGCTGGTTTGTCGTGCATACAACCAAACACGATGGTTCGCCGCGCAGGTGGCAGCGTCCGAATGTGTTGGACAAAGCTCCCGATCCCGTCGGGATTGTGGGCCACGTCAAACAGCACGTGTCCGTTGCCAAACTCGACGCGCTCGAGTCGTCCCGGCCAGCTGACACCGTCGAACCACTCGAGTTCAGCCTCGGGAGTAAACTCCCGCACAGCCGACAAAGCGAGCGCAGCATTGACGCGCTGATGCTCGCCGGGGAGACTTACGGGGGGGCGTGGTGTCGGCTCCACCCAGGTCAGCGATGTCCCGGTTTTTGCTGCCTGTGCCTCCACTTCGAGGCACGCCTCCGGCTGTTGCGGAGCCGAAAAACAAGGTGCACCTGCATGGATCACAGCGGCCTTCTCCCGCGCGATCGCCCGCAGCCCGGTACCCAAAAAACATTCGTGATCTCGACCGATCCGAGTCACCAACGTGACCGTGGAGGTCGCCACGCGGGTCGCGTCGTAGCGACCGCCGAGACCCGCCTCGAGCACCGCGACATCGACTTCCCGGGCGACAAACGCTTCACACGCGGCCAGTGTCAACAGCTCAAAAAACGTCAAGAGACGCATGCCCGGCGTACCGACCAGATCGGCCTCTGCCTGCAACACCGTGGTGAGATAGCGATCGAGGTCCACTTCGTCGATCGGGCGACCGTCGACCTGAATCCGCTCGCACAAGCTGTGAAGGTGAGGACTTGTAAACAGGCCGACTCGTCGACCCGATCGTCGCAACCCATGGGCCACCATGGCGGCCGTCGAACCTTTCCCATTGGTTCCGACAATGTGGACCACAGGGGTGCCGGCGAGGGGACGGCCTCGGTGCACATACACCTTCTCGACACTCGCAAGCGACAGGTCGACACCGAGGGTGCGCCGCCGATACAACGCTTCACGCCAGTGTGGTTCGCTCAAAGGGATGCTTCTTCACGCCGCGGTGCGTTTTGTAACAGCCGCAACAACGACCCCATGTGCTCGCGCAACTCCAGCCGACTCACGACCCGGTCGACCATTCCATGCTCGAGCAAGAATTCCGCCCGCTGAAACCCCTGTGGGAGTTCCTGGCCGATCGTTTGTTGGATCACCCGCGGACCGGCGAACCCGACGAGTGCCTTGGGCTCGGTCAGAATGATGTCGCCCAGCATGGCAAAGCTGGCCGCGACCCCCCCCGTGGTTGGATGTAGACACACAGAAATGTAGGGCAGACCTGTCTGGCGTAGACGTGCCCGCGCGGCCGAAGTCTTGGCCATTTGCATGAGCGACAAGATCCCCTCTTGCATCCGTGCGCCACCCGACGCGGCAAACAATACGACCGGTCGCTGCAACGTGATTCCACGCTCGATCACCCGGGTCACTTTTTCGCCGACGACCGATCCCATCGAGCCGCCCATGAACTCGAACACGAAAAAACCGGCACTCACCGGTACCCCGTCGATGTTGCCGATCCCGCTGGCAAACGCATCTCCGGTGCCAGCGTTGCGCTCGGCCTTGGCGATCCGGGTTTTGTACGAACGCTGATCTTCAAAATCCAAGGGATCGCCGGATCGCAACTCCGTATCGAGTTCTTCCCAGGTCTCGGGGTCGATCATCGCGGCGATGCGTTCGACGGTCGGCATCGGATGGTGATGACCACACACCGGGCAAACACGGAGGTTCTGGACGAACTCCTCGCTGTACGTGATCTCCCCGCAACCGTCGCATTTGGTCCACAATCCGCGGGGAACGGAACTTTTTTGGTCCCCCTTGCCGCGGTCGAGGGGTTCTTTTTTTCGTCGCCACCAGGCCATGGAGCTCTTCTTCGCAAACCCCGCAGCACATGCCGCGGTTCGCGGCGCATCATCTCCTCACCTGCTTTGCTTGGCAAGACCATTGCGAGCGTTCGGTAGCCCTGTTATCGCAAGGTGTGCGCCCCCCCTCTCCGAACGGCGAGCCATCTGAGGACACACACACCGATCTTCGCTACCGCGATGCCGGTGTCGATATCGATGCCGGCAACGAAGCTGTGCGGCGGATCAAGTCCTTGGTGGCACAGACGCGGCGACCCGAACAACTCGACGGCTTAGGTGGGTTTGCCGGAATGATCGGTCTGCCGACCGGCATGGCCGAGCCCATCCTCGTTAGTTGCACGGACGGTGTCGGCACCAAGCTCCTGGTTGCGATCGCCATGGATCGTCACGACAGCGTCGGCATCGATCTCGTCGCCATGTGTGTCAACGATCTTCTGGTCACCGGTGCACGACCGTTGTTTCTGCTCGACTACATCGCCTGCGGTGCGCTCGAACCCGGGCACATCGAAACCCTCGTCGCTGGGATTGTCGAGGGTTGCAAACAGTCGAACTGTGCACTTTTGGGGGGAGAAACGGCTGAATTGCCGGGGATGTACGCGGCTGGGCACTACGATCTAGCGGCGTTTGCTGTGGGGGTGGTCGACCGCCGCCGGATCCTCGATCCGTCGCGGACACGCGCCGGGGATGTTGTGATTGGGTTGCCGAGTTCCGGACTGCACTCCAACGGTTTTAGCCTCGCACGCAAAGCCCTACTCGACCCGAGCTACGCAGGCCTCTCGCTAGCGAGTCCGTTACCCGGTGCAGATACAACCATTGGTGACGCCATGCTCATGCCGACTCGGATCTACGCCCGCGCCATGTCTGAACTCGTCGATGCACTTGGTGATGCGGTCCACGGGGCGGCCCACATCACCGGTGGTGGCCTGGTCGAAAACCCTCAGCGGTCGATCGACGAGCAACTCGCAGTCGACCTCGACCTTCGCGGTGTATCCCGTCCACCCCTGCTCGAGCTTATTCAAGCCCAAGGTGTACCTGAGGATGAACTGCTCCGCACGTTCAACTGCGGTCTCGGGATGCTCCTCTACGTCGACCGCGAACGCAGCGACGAAGCACTCGCCTGTCTGCGTGAGAGCGGTGAATCCCCCCACGTTGTCGGTAGCCTGCTTCAACGCTCAGGTCCAAACGATCCTCAAGTCACCTTCTCCCCCACGTGATCTCAACCGTGGCAGCGCGACACCACTACGACCTCATCGTCATTGGCCATCATCTGGCAGGTTTAGTTGTAGCTGCACTGGTTGCCCGCCGAGACAAACGCGTGTTGGTGCTACCAGCAGGGCCAGCCAATGGCCAGGTTCGCCTCGGGAGCGACCACCTCCAGCTCGATCCGGCCCCGTGCCTCGACCTCAACGCCCATGCGATCAAGCAAGTGTTTGACGAGCTCGGTGTCTGGCAACAGATCCGCCGAGAGTTGCGACCGCTGCGGACACGCACGCATTTTGTCGACGACGGTCATCGACTCGCGTTGACCCCAGGTGGCAAGAATTTTCCCGCCGAGTCTGCGCGGGAGTGGCCTGGATTTCCGGCCCAAGACACCCTCTCCCACTACCTCGCACGGGCCGAAGACGCGACCGCGTACCTGAGTGAGTTTCTGCAGCAGGACATCTTCCAGCACCCCGATGGCATGTGGAACCGCCGCCTGCTCGCGCGCGCCGGAGCAAATGCATATTCACATAGTGAGTCTCCGACAGGCGATCCTGTCAGCACTTGGCTCACAGCCGTCCTGCCGTGGCTCATCCACAGTGACGCTCGTGTCGTGCACCCGGCTGTGTGGCACTACCTCGCCGGCGCCTTCGCCAGTGGCCCATCTGATCTCACCGACGGCCAGTCGCGACTCCGAGAGATGCTCATACAACGAATCTCGATGCACGCTGGCGGGGTCAAATCCGGCGTCAAGGTTAGCGAACTCCACTTCAAGCGCGGACGCATCCACGCCCTCTCCCTGTTGGGAAAACGCGACCTCTATGGGTGCGAGAACATCCTTATCGCCTGTGACCCGCGGCATATCGTCGGCGAGAGCCTGCCCGTGTCGGCCCTGTCTGAGCAGGTCATCGAACGCCTCGAGCGCGCGCGCCCAATCGCCTATCGCTATGTCCTGTTTGTCGAGGTCCCGACATCCGGACTGTCGCCGGTACTCGACGGGTTGCTGCTCCACCGCCCCGACGATGTCACTCAAACGGGCATCGGCACCACGTACCTGCGAATCCAGCCATCCCGCCATGCTGGCCATCGGTGGTTGACTCTGACCCACATCATCGATCCAAACGCGCCCCTCGAGTCGCTGCGAGAATGGCTGCTCGATCGACTCGACGCGGCCGGTGTGTTACCGTTTGTCCAACAACATGTACGCGCACAGTTTTCACCACACGACGGCCGGGGTCTGACCGATGGTACAGGTGCACCCCTTCGCGGTGGTTCTGAACACGTTCCCCACCTTCCGATGGATGCGATCTATCCGACGTTGGGAGACACAGCACATGATCCCGCGGGCGTTGCTCTTTTGCCCCACACTACCGCGGTCAAGAACCTGTTCCTGGCCTCGCGCCTGACCTTTCCCGGACTCGGTCTCATGGGCGAGTTTGCAGCTGGATATGCGGCTGCGGCCGCGATTGCCCAGCCGAGCTCAAAAAAGGCCCGCCGGCGGTTTCGCTAGCGAGAGCCTACGAGCTCGTCTACTTCTACTGTCCGGCCGCAACCGCGGGGCCTTCATCGCGAAGTCGAACGGGACAGGTTTGCTCGGGATACTTTCCACGCATCTCGCCATAAAACGCTCGGAACTTATCCATGTCGGCCCGGACGTCCCCGGTTGGATAAATCGTCGGCCCGAAACCACCTTTTCGGGTCTTAAAGTCGATGTATCCGCAAACAATGGGAACTCCGGCTGTACGCGCGATGTGGTAAAAACCTGACTTCCAGTGATCGGTGTGGGACCGGGTACCGACCGGCGAAACCACCAAGACGAGTTTTGGATAGTCCACAAATCCCTCGGCCATCCGTTCGACCATGTTCTTACGTTCATGTCGAATCACCGGAATCCCACCCAAAAACCGGAACCACCAGCCAAAAGGACCCTCGAACAGGGTGTGCTTGCCCATCCAATTGATCTTGACCTGGTAAACAAACGACATGGCCAGCATGACCGGAAGATCCCAGTTGCTGGTGTGGGGAGCTGCAATCAAAACGTACTGATCCAGCTCGGGAGGTTCGCCCGCTGTTTGAAACCTCGTCGCTTTGAGCACGAGCTTGCCAATCGCCAACAGGGCCCGCTGTTTGAGAGTACGCTTCGGCTTGGTCACGGCCGGCGAACTGTACACCAATCACCGAGGCGGCCTTGTAATGGTATTGTCATCGGCACCTGTGCAACAGCTCGTCGACTTGTGCCGCACAACCGTGACCGAGCTGTTCACGTCGCTTCGACCCGACCTCGCACCCCGCGACGCCTACCGCCAACTGTTGGCCCTGACCTATCGCGCGGTCGTGATTCAGATCGAGTGTGCCCAGAGTGTGCCGAGCATCACACACGCGGTCGATCGGTGGCACCACTGCCATCTCTGGTCTCCCGAACATGTCGCCGCCCTCGACCTGTCCAAACTCCCCGATGGTTTGCCGCGCCTCCAACGAGAACCGTCTCCAAACTGGGGAGTCATCACCGGTTCAGACTTGGCGCATGCACATCCGCGCCTTCTCGCTCTCGAGCCAAAAATCGTCGCCGGGCGTTTGCACTTACAACAAGTTCACGCCGCCCAACGTCGAACCCTCGGTAGCTATTATACCCCGCCGGTTCTCGTTGAACGTCTCGTCGATGAAGTCCTCGACCCGCTGATCACGGACATCATCAAGGCTTCCAACGATCTTGCACAACAGCGCAATCAGCTACTCGCGCTCCGGATCTGTGACCCAGCCTGTGGAGCAGGTGCCCTGCTCATCGCCGCTGCCAACAAACTCACCGCTGCCGTGGCGAGTACGGGTACACCCAAACAACTGGCGTGGTACCGGCAGCAGGTCGTCAGCAGATGCCTGTACGGTGTCGACCTCGATCCGCTTGCACTTTCGATTGCACAAGCATGTACCTGGCTCAACGCCGAGGTCGGAATTCCGACCGAGCACCTCCGCGTCGGCAATGCCCTCCTGACAGCGCCAACAGGTCCGTTGAGTCCACCTCCCATCGAACACCTTCCAGGCGACCCAAAAGGTGCGGTAGCGAAGCTGCGAAAATTGTGGCGCGGCAGTGCAAAAAAACATGTAGAGGCAACAATGTCTGCGTCGAATTTGTGGGTGGCGACCTCGTTTTGGCCCCACGAACAGGCTCCGGCACTCACCCCGACCCTCTGGTACCAGATGGCGACAAACGCCGAGGCGGAGGGGCAAGCGTGGGTTCGGACATTGGCCGAACAGCATCAATTTTTCCACTGGCACCTCGGGTTTAAAAAAGTGTTTGCCGAGCGAGCAGGCTTCGACGCCATCCTCGGAAATCCACCCTGGGAGCGCCTCAAGTTTCAAGAAAAGGAGTTCCTCGCCACCTCGGGGCAACGTCCCGTGTCAACGGTCGCCGCGCGTAGGCAGCAACTACGCGACCTCGAGACGGACGAAGCATTCCGCGATCAACTCGCACACGTACGCAGATACCACGCAGGGTTGATCGCAAGTATCCGCCACAATCCGCTGTTTCGCCACAGTAGCAAGGGGGACCTCAATGCATATTCACTTTTTGTCGAGCTCGGTTGGCAGCTACTCAACGCCAACGGAAGACTCGGTATGCTCGTGCCGTCGGGGATTCTGACCGAATCGACGACTGCACGTCTACGAATATCGCTGCTCGATCGCGGGGCCATCGTCGCCGGGTACGAGTTCGAGAACCTCGAAGGGATGTTCCCCGGCGTCGACAGGCGGATGCGGTTTTGTCTGCTCCTCCTAGCCGCCCACGAACGTTCTCGGCACAACGCCTCGCGAACCGATGTTCACGACGTCGCGGTTCGCGATGTACACAGCACACCCCGTGCAGCAACATTTCACGGGCCACGACCTCAGCAAGAGAACAACCTAGTGCGACGCGCACGGGAGAGGGCGCCTGAACATACGAGTACGTATGTCTTTCGGGCCAGGAGCGTACAGGAACTCGATGATCCGAACCGCAGAATTGAGCTGACCGCCGAGGATATCTGCCGGCAAAACCCGACGACATACACCATCCCTGTGCTGCTCGAACGCACCGATGCAGAAGTATCCCAGAAGCTCCACAAGTTGTTGCCCTACCCGGCTACCTCACAGCAATCCTGGGGCCTCAAAATGACGCGGATCTTCGATATGACCCGCGATGCCGAAATATTTTGCACACGCAAGCAACTGCTCGACAATGGAGCTCGCCGGCACGAAACGGCAACTGGTCAACTGTTGTACGACCGCGCCGGGGAGCTGTGGGTGCCGGTCGTCGAGGGCAAAATGGTGGACATGCTCGACCACCGAGCCGCGGACATCGAGGTGCACCCCGACAATCAGCATCGCCCACAGCAACCCCACCCGCTGTCCGATGAGGCAAAACGGAACCCAGCACGCGAGGCGCAGGCATTTCTGTGGTGTCGAGCGGCCGAAGTCCGAAAGCGAAGCCTGTCGTGGAACCGAAGCTGGCTCGCCGTCGCCAAACGCGTTACTTCGGTTACGAATTCAAGAACGCTCCGCGTCGCCGTGATCCCATGGGGAGACGTGGCGCTCAGCTACACACTCTACGCGCTGACCTGTTCACCGAAACATGAAGCCCGGGCACCCTACCTCGTTGCTTGCATGTGCAATCTCGTGACCGACTACCTGGTACGCCAAAAAACCACGCAATCGTCGCTGACGGTCGGGGTGCTAGGCCGAACCCCCGCCCTCCATCCCGAGGACTGGTCCCGAAGATGCCCGTGGGATCGGTCGAGAACCATGGCGGAGTGGGCACGTCCAAAGTTGATCGAGTTGGTCTACACAGCCCACGCGACAAAGAGCTTCGCACGCGAGCTCGATGGCCCCGTCAACGGCCCTCATGCGTGGGATCCGCGACGCCACGCCGAACTGCTCGCAGATCTCGACGCCGGCATCATGGCCTACCTTGGGCTGTCCACGGTTGAGGTACGCCACATCCTCAAGGCGTTCCCAGCCCTACACCGCCGAGACCAACGCCAGTTCGGAGAACAACTGACGGCCAACCACGTGCAAGCGCTTCACGAACGCCGGCAAGGAGGAACAAACCCGGGAAAAACATCGTGAGCAAAACCTCTACAGACCCCTTGCGACCCGAGAAAGAGTCCGCTACATAAGGCCCCCGCTCGGCACCACCCGACCCCATCGTCTAGAGGCCTAGGACAGCGGCCTTTCACGCCGCCAACACGGGTTCGAATCCCGTTGGGGTCGTCGCCGAGCAACAACCCGGGCTCGTAGCTCAGTTGGTAGAGCAGCGGACTTTTAATCCGCTTGTCGCAGGTTCGATTCCTGCCGGGCTCATAGGACAGGTCGCCATCCAGATTATCTGGGTGGCGCTTGCATTTTAAACGCTTGCGAGTTCCAGACCGCAGATCGTCACTCGTGTGGAGGCCGTGTCTCGAACGTCAGGGTGCTCCCGCACCATACTTCGACCTTGGGCCGCGACGAATTGCAGTCACTTTTACACGTCAACGTGGCCGATAAGATAACCTCTCCCACCGAACGGTTGTTGAGCGAGAAAATCGTTCCGGGCGAGAGCTGTACCTTTTTCGCGTCTATCCCCCCAGGGACTCCTTCAGGTATGGTTTCCGGGCTCGCAACGTCGACTGTGAATGCGTCTTCGTCGATCCAGCCCACAGCGTGTGAGCCCTCGTCGAGGCTATTACCCGCGGCGACCAGTACCTGGCCTTGCCGGCGTTTACCGAGTGCGAGCAGTTCGACGTGTCTGGACAGCTTTGCAAACGGATTGCCTCCTGGGCGGTCAGCCAGGGTCACGAAGTTCCAGTTGAACGTATGACGGTTGTCCGCTGGGTAAGACCACGTAGCCCCCTCGCGTTGTGTGTACGTCCTGCCAACGGCCTTGCTCGGGACCCAACCAGTACCCCCGAGTTGGTCATCGACGAGGAGGATGACTTCGACGAAGTCTCCTTTGCGGTCGACAACTTCGACCCTTGTTCCTGCTGCCAAGTAGAGCCCTTCGCGTCTCGACTTCCCGACCCATGTCACCCGTGGCACTGCCTGGACTGCCTCGCGTACCACTTGGGCGAGCGCACCTGGCTCGACGAACAGGGAGATCCAGTATTCGCGGGTCATACAGGCGACTTCGATCCGCGCTGTCTCGTCATCAGGAATTGCGGCAACCACAACGGGCTTCATTCCCGGGAACCAACGATCGACCTCCCCGATCCGCTCCGTGTCGTTGCGGCCTGCGTACAACGGACCTGCGTACCATTGCGCTCGTGTGGGACACCGCGCGAACTCGATGCACCCCCTGGTCTCACGTTGCTCATCGATGAGAGGTTCAAGTGGCGGCTCTGGAACAAGCTCTGGCAAAGGTTCGGCCCTGGATCCTTTAGCGACAGGTTCCTGACTCGGCGTACCAGCGGGTATCGCTCTCGGTTTTAGGCAAGATGGCAACACTACGAACACCAGTGCTAAAAACCATCTTTGCCACTTCACAAACGAAGGATAGATGTGCCGATGCCTATGCGTCAAACGGTTTCGAGACTGTATATTCGGGTCACCATATTCAGACAACAGATACCATTATCACTTCATCACCATAACGTAGGATGGTCGAGAATGATAACAATAATGTGGGCCAATCCTTGGCAAGGGCTCGTCCGACAGGTGAGCGAAATACGGTTGCGTTTCGCTTGACGACCCCTGTTCGCCGCAATCCCATCGGTATGGATGAGGGCGTGGTCGTCGACTCGCGGAGCCGCGACGTCCGGAACCGGTCCAGGGTCCCGACAACAGTCCGACAGTCTCCGGGATACCTGTCCGACTCCAACCTATCCCAGACGAGAGACCATCTAGGGATCGAGTGCGAGGTTTATCGACCAACTACATTCGACCTCCGCCCCGGAGGCGTACCACCGAGTAACCAAAAGATCGCCGCCAGGCCGGCGTTTCGGTGAACACGAGCTCTGGCGCCGCGCCGATATTGGAGGTGAAGCAACACCGCGCCATCTCGAAGATGCAGCGTCAGTTGACACTGCGCGTCCCTGTCCGCCGACGCCGTGCGCACGTGAGTGCGATGAACACCAGCCACCCCCACCCTGAGGCGTCGCGACTCCCGACTGAGCAGCTCAAATCATTGCTCGAATGGACGGTGGGGTCCTTCCCCTCCACGGTAATCGTTTTCGTCTGTTCGCCCACCTTCGCCTGGAGCTGAAGTTCGCTAGCGGCACTTTTAGTGTATAGACATATATCGCCCACTCCGTCGAGCTGCGTCTCGTCGACCGACCAAGTTGCATCGACACCGTAAATCCTTTCGCCATTGGCATCGAAACCGCGGGCCTGGACTCCGGTCCGCTCCAACCGCGAGGACTCTACCAAATACAGGCTGTCGATGTCCTGCACCTGTGTGCCTTCGAGTTCGATCTGCGTACCCCCTCCCGGAACCTCGTACTCGATCACAATCGAACCAATGGCTGCCGTTTCCAATTGCAAATAGTCTTCAGAGTCGTGGACAAAAGACTCGCCAGTGATCGCAAGCGCGTTCCCGGTGAGGACCCCGTTTGGAATCTTCACCCCACTGCCGTGAAGCAATGTTTCGTCATCCCAATAACGCACCAGGAACGTCGCTCTGGCATTCACGAGAATCCGTACAGGCTGGTCGGCTGCCAACTCTGTCCTATCGACTGGGTCCCACCACGAGACACGGGTCGGCTCCCGTACATCGATCTCCGCACTCGCCTGCACTTCTTCGTCGCCGTCGAGCAGGAGAAGTTCAGTCGTTCCCTCACCCACAGTCTCGACCACGATATCGATCCTGCCGGTGCTTGGATTGTGTTCATGTGATACGATTGTCACCACCGACTCGTCGTCGGATACTAGGCTCCAATCAGTAAGATCGGTGCGGTTAAAAACTCGATCGTCGCTAACTTGAATCGGGATGGTAACACCACGGACATAGGGCGAGCGCAAACCCGGATGACAGTCTTTCGATCCACACTCGAAGTCTTCGTCAATCTGCAAATTTTCGTCTGAACAACCACTCGACGGTATGGTGACGGCCGCGAGTAGCAGGAGGCCAGCGACGGTTTTCAGCCCGTACTTGACTTGAGACAGATTGAATACGTTGTTAAAAAAAGTTGACATTGGTATTCTCTTTTCTGCTTGCTTACGAAGCAACAGGCAGGCAATAGAGCCAGCCACAAACTGCTGATACAACGCAGCTACCTATATTTTCCATAATCACGACCAAAAAAAAAGGGCAAATTTTTTTTCCCCCCCCAAGCCATGTTTCGCGGCATGCTAGGCGCACGATGTCCCCAAGATTGGCGCGGATGGTCCGTTTCGCCTACGACCCGGACCGGACATACTTCAAATATGGAGTACAACTATCAAGCACCAGACACCACTATGACTCTTCGCGAGGGGCTCGTGGAGCTTCAAACCCGCACCCCCGGCTTTATCGATGGCGGCCAAGACTACGTAGACCACGATATCCTACATGTACTCTACGGACTCGACACCAGCCTCAAGAGCGAGGGGATGCTCGATGCGCTTACGCTATTTGGAACGGACTGCAGCATCTCGACCTATCTCGAATTGGTCAAGCGGCCCGAGTCGAAGAAACTGATTCGGGATCTCGGCTTCACCAAGATTATGTGGTTATTACTAACCTCTTGGCCAGCGATGCTCGCTGCCGCGTTCAAGGCCCGTCGCCAGACCAAGCGTTGGCACTATACGAACTACGAGTCGCGCTTGGACGTGGCTTTGCCAGAGCTTCGCAAGGAGTTCGGGATCCGCGTCCCAGCTCAATCCTAAGTACCCCTCCCTCTGGCCAATGGGGTCGGTAGCGACCAACGATTGTCACGCCATTGCGCAATTCACTCTCTCGCACAGGGTCCCGAGAAGCGCTACCGGCATCCGCCGTGCCGGCGCAAAGACCCATCGTCATCTCATGAACGAATGAGAGGTGCACCGCTCCCGTGCGTCAATCGTTTCAATCGTGTCAGCATACTCTCGCTATTGCCATTTACCAGCACCACAGATCGGCGTGCTGCTCTGCAAGAATTCGACTTTTCGTAGGATCCACAAATACCAACTGCTAGTCTTGCACGAACATGAGTCTCCGACTGCTCGCATCTGGTTTCGCAGCGTTTGCGACTTGCACATGTTTGCCTCAAGTGGGCTCGCCTCCCCAAAAAGTGAGCTCTCAGGTCAAGCCTGATGCGGGTCAACGTTTGGAAAAGGCACCTCAGTCAGCCGGTGCGCAGGTGACAGGCCCTCGTCTACGGATCCTTGGTACGGCCCAAGACGGTGGCCTGCCCCACGCTGCTTGTACCTGCTCGAACTGCCTAGCTGCTCGTACGGACCCTGACCGTGCTTCGTATATTGCGAGTCTCGCCGTGCTTCTCCCGGAGCGGACACTCCTCGTCGATGCGACGCCTGACGTCCGCGCCCAGCTCGACCTGCTCGCGGATGTTCGAGGTCGTGGCACTGTTCGAGGTCGTGTCGATCGCCATCCGGTCGATGGTGTTTTGCTGACCCACGCCCATATTGGCCACTATCTCGGACTTGCATTCTTTGGCTTTGAAGCCATTCACAGCCGGGATATTCCAGTTTACGCGACTCCCGAACTACTCGCCTTCCTCGGGCGTCATGCGCCGTGGGAACAACTTGTACAAACAGGTAATCTCAAACCCGAAACGCTTGCTCCCGGATCAACACTCGCGCTGGGCTCCGACGTGACTGTCACGCCGATGCTCGTTCCGCACCGGGATGAATATGCAAATACGGTTGCATTTCGGTTTGACGGCCCTCGCTCCCGCGTCCTGTACCTTCCCGACACCGATCCCTGGTCTCGCTGGTCGAGCGATCCTCTCGCGTTGGTCTCGGATATCGACGTCGCGCTCGTCGACGGAACGTTTTATTCGAGTGAAGAGCTTCCTGGGCGGGATCTGGCGAAAATTGGGCATCCTCTGATCACCGATTCAATGGCACTGTTTGGCCCCCAGGTGCACGATGGAACGCTCGCCGTCTACTTTATCCATCTCAATCACTCCAACCCTGCCCTCGACCCACGTAGCCCGGCGGCACGGAGCATTCGCGAGGCCGGTTTTCAAGTTGCTCGTACCGGGTTCGAGCTCCCTTTGTAACTACATACAATCGTGTCAACAGAGGGTGTCCTGTCTGGACCAGATCCGACCACTGTGCCGGGCCACGATTTTCTTGCAGATAGCGAGTCCAAGCCCCGTGCTCCGGCTGTCGCGCCGGAACTTGTCCACCATGCGCTGACCGACGATGTCGTCCGCCTGCATACCGAGCTCGCAAAGCAGGGTCTTGTTTAGGAACACGTAACGGAGGTCGGGGCCGATGATTTGGATTCCCTCCCCGAGCTCATCCAAGATCGAGTAGTCGCGCTTCTCCATGGGTACTCATTGATTGAAGCAGAGATTCACCTCCCGAGCACCCGCAAACAGGTCAGGTGCTGCGTACGGTTTTGCGAAGACCGTCGACAAACCGGCAGGCGAGCCGGTATCTGCTAATTCAAGCCGAGTACGCTTAGCGCTGCCATCGCGCCTGCGGCTGCGCTGAGTGGAATCGTCAAGTTGTCATCGACCCGTTTGCTGAGTAGCTCGGCGAACGTCGCGGGGAGGGCCCCTGCCAGAGCGATGACGAGGACCGTCGCCAGCGGGAGTCCGTGGAGTGCGAGCAACACCCCCACGACTGCGATCGCACTCGACACGAAAAATGCCGACGATCCCTCGACACTTCGCCCGTTGATCAACTTGTGCTTGCCAAATCGCCGGCCGACCAATGCGGCGACCGGATCTCCAACGCCGAGAACCACGACTGCAGTTGTCTGTACAACGGGATTTCCGGTGAGCGCAAGGAGCACCAGTGCAGTCGCGTACCAAGTTGCCGAATTGATCCGCCAGGACTCATGGGGATGCGCCACCGGCTGAAACAGCCGCATCAGCGTTCGATTGACGCCTGGCCACCGCTTGCGCGAAAGTTCCATCGTCCACGCTGCCACCGCGAAGGCGGCCGAGGCCTGCAACAGGGACGGCTGGTCGAGGATGAACTCGATCAGGCACAGCGAGAATCCGGCCGATGCGAGGTGGAACAGATTTCGCTTGTAGTTGGTCGGACGCAGACTCGGGACGTGGATCTCGAACTCGCGTAGCTTGCCGGCCAGCGCTTCGTATGCTGGTTGCATCTGCACACGAAACCGTGCCCACGCTTCGGTCGCCTCGTTCGCGGTGAGGCCCATACTCGGTGTATACTCATCGAGTTTGCCCAGTAACTCACGCAATCGGTCGGCGAGTCCGTCGAACTCAGACAGTGCCGACGCCCGCAACTCCTCGAGCATCGCGGCGATCCGTTGCAACTTGGCTTGCGCCGACTCCTCAAGCTCCACCCGCCAACGTGCAGGGTCGAGGTCTCGCAGCAGCGAGAGCAGTTCGAAGGCCAAATCTCGGCTGGTCGTTAGGGCGACTGCGGTCGTCATCGCTTCGTTAGGCTGTATACACTGGTCATGTGGCAGTTTGACAGCGCTAGTCGGTCGCTTGGGTCGTCTCTCGGTGCAGCGTCTCGGCCAAGACCGGCTTCCCGCTCCAAGTACGGCCGAATCTACAAGCGCCCGGGTAGCTCGCGTGTGGTCTCACGCTGCAACGTTTGGCGATCGGCCTCGTGCGTGATTACTTGCCGGGCGATGCCGGGCTCGCGGCTTCGTCTTTTTCCATCACGTAGCGAACCAGACGCTTGAGCGTGTTGTTGCGTTCGATGTTCCCGAGGATCTTGACCAGATCGTCGTAGGCCTTGGGATCCTTGAGCAACTTGCCGGCGCTGCCCTTCCCATCTTCGAGGGCCGCCATCACCTTGTTGAGGTTGTCGAGCGTCTCCTCGATGTCTTTGACCATCTCGCCCTTCTCGTCGTAGAGGAGCTTGGAGCCGATGCTCTTGTTGTTGGGATCCTTGAGGTCCTCCAACACTTTGTGGATATCGGCCATGACCTTTCGGCCATCTTCGAGGACAGGCTCGATGTTGGTGTCGATCTTTTTGAGGCTGCGGTTGGCCGTGCCGACAAACCGATCGAGCCCGGACGCGGTATCGCGGATGCTTCGAAGGGTCGAACCGAAGTCTTTGACGTAGGCCTCGTCGTTGAGCAGCGCACCGACCAATCCCTTGCCCTCGGCAATTTGGCGACTGACTTCGTTGGCGTTGGCAAGCAGGCCCTGGACGTTGCGGATCGTCTGCTCGTCGCCGACGGCTTGGGCGAGTTCCGCGACACCGCCGATGATCTCTTCGACCTTGACGAACATCCCGTCGACCCGGTCCTTGACTGCGTAGATGTCCTCGATGAGTGAGGGGTTGGCCTGAATCCGGCCCCCGGGCTCAATCGGTTCGCCGCGCCCGACGGTGACCTGCACCAACTGGTCGCCCAACACACCGTTTTGCGAGACGGTCGCGCGGCTGTCTTCGCGGATATGTGCTAATGCATCTTTAAACACTTCGAGGGTCACGCGGATGCGCTTGTGACTGGTCGAGTATGATGCACATACACCGTTGTTGCCGGTCCAGGTGACCCGACGGTAGCGGCGGCGAAACTCGCTGGTGATGCAGATTTCGTCCTGGTTGCAATCTTCGTTGACCGAACACGGGGGGTGGAGGTCGCGGTTGGCCGAATAGGGCTCGAGCTCGCCGCACTGCCCCTCCGGCGTGCAAAACATGGTGCGGTCGCAACTGTCGGTACGGTTTTGGCTGTAGCGGCCGCGGTCCTCGGTCAGCGGGTCGCAGCGATAGTCGGGTTCGATAAATGCCCGGTCCTTGACGACGCCGACCTCGACACCTTCGAGCTGCACGGGGCTGCCCTTTTTGAGGCCGGAGACGCTGCGGAAATCGGCGTAGATCAGGGCTTTTTCCTTCCAGGCACCCTTTCCTTGGCCGATCACAAACAGCGAGACGACAAACAGGATGCCGAGGCCGATGACAAATACGCCGACTTGGAGATTGAGTTTGGCTTCGCTTTTCCGGGCCATGGGCTAGACCCTCCCTTCGATAAAGTCCCGCACTTCAGGGGCGGTGCTGCAGTGGAACTGCTCGGGCGTGCCGACATGCCCGAAATGTTTGTCGTGCAACATCGCCAGGCGGTCGGATACTTCGAACGCCATCGGCATTTCGTGGGTGACCACCACGCTCGTCACACCTAGCTCGCGTTGGAGTTTTTTGATCATGTCGCCGATCCGACGGATATTGTAGGGGTCGAGCCCCGT
This sequence comes from uncultured Nannocystaceae bacterium, assembly GCA_964621785.1. Lineage (GTDB taxonomy): Bacteria > Myxococcota_A > Polyangia > Nannocystales > Nannocystaceae > JACKDW01. Next base: position 58,424 of record CAZUPD010000022.1, on the reverse strand, counting down.
TGTCGGTTCGTCATAGAGGATAACCTCCGGTTTGATGGCGATCGAGCGGGCGAGTGCCACGCGTTTGCGCATTCCACCGGACAGGCTCGCGGGCATGCGCTCGGGCAAGTGCGGATCGTAGCCGAGACCGACCATGTCGAGACACTCGCGGACACGATCCGCGATTTCCTCGTCCCCCATCTGCGTGTGCTCGCGCAGGGCGTAACTGACGTTGTCCGCCACACTCATGGAGTCAAACAAAGCTCCGCCCTGAAACACCATCGAGACCTTGCGGCGCAGCAAACTCAAGCCCACCGGATCGAGATCGGAGACCTCCTGCCCGCGGACGAGGACGTGACCTTTGTCGGCGAGTAACAGTCCGGTGATCAACTTGAGGCACACGCTCTTGCCCTGACCACTGCCGCCAATCACAGTGAGCGTCTCGCCCTCCTGCACCGACAAGTTCATGTCGCGGTAGATCACGTTGTCGCCGAACGCCTTGTGGATGTCCCGAAGCTCGATGATCGCAACCATGATCTAGACCGGTAAAAAGATGGTGGTGAGGATAAAGTCCATCAAGAGGATCGCCACGGATGTTGCGACGACAGTGTCGGTTGTCGAGACGCCGACCGCCTCGGTCCCAAACTTGGTTTGAAATCCCTGGTACGAGCCGATGAGTCCGATCAGCGCACCGAAGACCGTCGACTTGATGAGACCCGAGAGGTAGTCCATCGGCCACAACTCATCGACGTAGGTCTCGTAGAAGTAGGCCATCGGTACGTCGAACACGAGGTCCGCAATCATGGCCCCGCCCAACAGCGCGAGTAGGTTGCCCAAAACGGCGAGCAGCGGAAGGGTGATGGTCGCTGCGACGAACCTCGGCCAGACCAACTTCTTGATCGGGTCGGCACCGAGAGAAGCGATCGCATCGATCTGTTCGGAGACTTTCATCGACCCGAGCTCGGCCGTGATCCCGGTCGCCATCTTGGCTCCGACCGTGAGGGCGAGGATCCCTGGCACAAGTTCGCGGACCAGCGCGAGTGCAGCTGCGTAGCCGACCGCATTTTTGGCGCCAAAGTCCATCAGCGCCTCGCCGAATTGCCAGGTTAACACCAACCCGATGAACACCGACATCAGGCACGCCAGCGGGAGACTTTTGATCCCGAGGGCCACGACTTGGTAGAAGATGTCGTAGGTGCCAAAGGGCCGGCGCAGCCCCACAGACACTGCCATCACAAAAAGCCTTGCCACGCCTCCGGCCCACGCGATACCGGCGACGAGGTTGCCACCCAAGCGTTCGATGAATCCGGGTTCGCTGGACGCCTCGGCCACGTCCTACTCCACTGGGAAGTTGAAGCCGGCGACGACCTGGGCGAAGGCCGGGCGTGCCTGCTCGAAGGCCGACGGCGCGGCCATCAGGTGAAGGTCGAACAGACAGCCGTTTTTTTTCAGCACCACAAGCTCGAGCTTCATTTCGTATCCACCGTCGAGCGATGCCACGACGACCGTTCGTAGTGCATCTCGACCAGCCAACGTCTCGGGCTTTTGGGACTCGACTTTCCACTCGCGAAAATCGATGTGGAGATGATCGGTGAACTGTTCGAGCGAGCTGTCGCCGTGGCGATCACACTGGGCTTGCAGCTGGATCAACGCCGGCAAGCTGCTGTGACTCCAGGCGACTTGCGACCCCTTTTCCTTGACCGGGTTCCACCCGCTACCCGGATTACCGAAGCGATAGGTCGTCTCGTCGGTATCGGTCTTGAAGTAGGTATCGCCGTTGCCACGCCAGCCTCCGGCGCAGGCGGATGAAGCGACGCAGACGAGCAACCCGGCGAGCCGGATGTTGCGGAGACGATGTGGCGCACGGACTGCGGTCATGGGGAGAATCGGCACGAGTGTAACAGTGTCTTCCGACCCCGCGGCGCCAACTCTCAGGCACCGCTGTCTGTTGCAAATTTGTAGACGGAAATGGCTGTTTCGAGCTCGATCGGCCCGATTCAGCCCGATTCCAGTGAGTGCGGGCCTGACACCGCGCACCGGCGCGACTCGATTACAGGCCTTATTGCGACGCTTTTGTGCAACGCGCCGCAACACCGAGGCTTGGGAGCCGAACAACATCGCCATGGGCCGACTCGCCATCCTGATGATTGCGGTTCTCACGCAATCGACCTCGGAGCCCGGGCCTGCGATCGCCGGCGCCGATGGTACATGGGCGATCCTCGAGGCCGATCGCATCTGGATCTGCTGGGATCGGCGCTCGACCGATTCGTGCCTCGCCCCGGTGACGTTTCCAGACGGTCGCCCGCGGATCCGCCGTGGTCGTTTTTTTGGCCCCGACACTCTCGTTGTAGCATCAACCAACTCGACCTACCTCCTGCGACGCGGCGAGACTACGGCAACCCCACTCGACCCGCGCGAGCAGGAGGGGTTGCTCGCGCTTCCCCGGGTTGTCGCGCCAACATGTTCCGCCGACGGCTGGCTACCCGTGCTCGACGCGTCACATCTCCGCTGGGTCTTTCGCCCGTGCGAGGCTCGGGCCTCGATCAGTTGCCCAACACAACAACGCCCCAAACTCCGCCGACCCACGCCACTGCAGGCAAACCTGGTCCTACAGATTCGCGCAGACCGTCGACACATCGGTATCGCGTCCCAACAAACGTTTACGTTCGTTGTCTCGGTCGACCTTGGATTTGCCCCGAAAGTGGGTCTAGTCGCCAGTTTAGCTCGTCTACGCCAACGCCCATCGGTCAAGCAATTTGCCCTACACACAACCGTGCCGCAGCTGCAAGCCCTCGAAGTTTCGGCATTGCGGGCTGCGGTCTGCCCATCCCACCCGAAGGATAATTAGCATGTACTTACAAATTATTTTGCTCACGATCTACACAGTCTTCTCCCCTGCTCCCCCGGTACCGCCGCCCGTCCCGACCGACATCTCCGCGACCGTCTCGATCGACAAACTCATCGCACAACTCCCGACCGGCCCCAGCATTGCCCGGGTCCAAAAGGCTGCGATCATGCAGATGCAACTTCATCCCATGCAGACGCGAAAATGGCTGCGCCGCGTACGCACCGCGGCCCTTCTTCCGGAGGTTCGGGCCGAGGTCGATATCGCCAACGACCGGGGGTGGAAATTGGGCCAAGAGGCCGGCACTGCCGACGAACTATCCGAGGATCAAGGGGCTGGCCGAGCGTTTGCGGTGCGGGCGAGCTGGCACCTCGACCGGCTTGTCTTCGACGTCAACGAGTTGCGCGTCGCCCAAACCGGCCTCGATCTGCAGTCAGCTCGCCATCGCCTCCTCGCCGAAGTCACGGGTCTTTACTACGAGCGACTCGAGTGCCTGCTGACCCTCGAGTTAGGTCAACTTCCGCCAGACAAGCAGGTTCAAACCTGGGTGCGATTACAGGAGATTACCGCGCTTCTCGAAGGGTTGACTGCGCTCGCGTTTCCGAAAAGCCCGTCGACGCGCGTGCGTGCCCCGAGCTAGCGAGGGGTGTTCACCAGCTCCATTGAGGCTAACCGTGGCGGGCACTAGGGGTCGGCAGCTCGGCAGCGAATGTACGCGATTACGCTTTGTAAGGCGCCTTCCGGGTATCACAACGCGTCCGGTAAGACTGACGAGTGGAGCGTAGGGATCGGTCTGACCGCCGTTTGATACGTTTATGCTCTAAGAGACATAGAGAAACAGCGTCGACGGAGCGTGTTGCGGGCCGACGGCTGAGTGAAAAAACATGACCCAAGAGACATGCAATAGAGATCGTCGGCGGAGGGGTATCGGGGCGACCCGATGCGCGTGTATGTCTCTTTCGCCATGTGTCTTCATGATCCACACGCGGACCACCACGTGCCTTGTCGACGTAGAGTTGCTAATCTTGGTCTGCGAATGGAGCGTGCGCCCAACAAGTTTGTTTGTGACCTCGAGGCCATCATCGAGGAACCAGGTCGCAATCCGATTTCTGGCAGGACCTACGACCTGACCGCGAGCGGGATTTCAGTCTACACCGACCGGCCGGTTGCCCAGCGAACAGAGGTGACGCTCGGGCTGCGACTGGTGCTGGATTGGGCCGAAAGTGACACGGTTGAGATGTCTGGAAGGGTGATGTGGTGCACGCCGATCGGCGAGGAGTTTCAGCTCGGCATTGCCTTCAACCAGATGCCGGTGACCCGCTGGCAGCATCTCGACGTGTTGCTTCGATTCCTCCGTGGCGAGCTCTCCCTCGATGGAAACAACCTGTCCGAGAAACGTCCCAGACGTTGAGCGGACAAAAAAAAAATTGCTTCTACATCGTTTTCGCCAAAATTTTACCTGGTGCGATTTGAGTGTTCGCCGGAAACTCGTCGGGTGCAGTCGCATACCGGACGGGCGGGATGTCGGCGGACGCGATTTTGGGCGAAGGAGCCACTGCGATCTGATCTGAAAAAGATCGAGCAACTGCGTTAGGGTTCTGAAGGTGGGGTCTGGACGAACCATTGTGGGAATGAGGGGCACAGCAGGGCTGTGCACAGCCGCCGCGACGGTGACTCGAGCAAGCGGGCCTGCGGTTGGGATGGTGTTAATTGCTGCTCACCGGGATGTGCAATCTCTTGCCCCAAAACGGACTCCTGGCTGGAATCGTTAGTGAGCTCACAGGTCAAAAATTAGGCTGCGAATAGTCCTGGTGATTCCCTACAAACCTGTTTCATCATCTCGGGACGGGTGCCGCGGGCACCCACGGAAGAGAGAAGGCAATGCAACCCGCACGTCAGACAAGCATCAAACAAGGGGAGCCGGCACGGGCGGTCAACATCCTCGCCCGGTCCCTGTTTCGCCACATGCGGGATCAGGGATACACCACGGACCAGATCATCAGCCTGTCGTCGGAGCTCATCCAGCTGGTGAGCAGCGACCTTCGGGCAAATGGAGATGAGCTGGCAGACGCTGCCGAGTAGGTAGTCGGGATTCCGAAGCTGATGCCGGCCGATACAGGTCGGCATCGTCTATTTTGAGCGAGCTCAAAATAATGTCGCTACAAACTTGTGGAATGGGTCTCGTCGATTCTTCGGTAAAAGTTGCAGTTACACATGATTCTTGGGACGGGACGATTCGATCGCCACGGGGGGCTGCGTAGGCTCGATTCGGGCGAGGCGTCGCACCTGATCGACTTGGGCCAGAATGTTGAGCGCGGTTGGGAGGATCGCGTTCGCGGGCGGTAAAAGTTCCATCCCGCGTGGCGTCCGGCGAAACAGAGTGACACCGAGTTCATGCTCCAGGGCTTGGATCCGTCGCGTCAATGGCGGCTGACTGATATGCAAGCGGGCGGCGGCGCGGCCGAGATGGCCCTCCTCAGCAACAGCGACGAACGACTCGATCTGCACGAGTGACATCCTTCGAGTCTAACACCGACGCACGGACGGTGGTGTAGTTGGGCCGGTAGCCCTCATGCTTAAACGGTATTGGACGCAGACAGGCCGTCCGTCTAACGATTTGGACATGCCAGTTGTGATTCATAGTGTTTCTGAACGTTTGGCCATGTCACGAGCGGGGCAGTGCGCCGCGCGGACCCTCGCCCATATTGGAACGCGACTGCGTGAGGGAATCTCGACAGCCGACATCGATGCGTGGGTGCGGGAAGACACCGCGCGCCGCGGGGCACGGCCAAGTCAACTCGGCTACAAGGGCTTTCCAGCCGCTGTATGTACAAGTGTAAATGAAGTCGTGTGCCATGGAATTCCCAGACGGCAACGGGTCTTGAAAGGTGGGGACATCATCAATGTCGACGTCACGAGTTGCCTCGACGGATTTCACGGGGATACGTCGGCGACGTTTGCGATCGGCGAAGTCACAGGAGATGCCCTCCGGGTCACTCAGGCTGCTCGTGCCTGTCTCGATGCCGGAATCGCTGTGGTTCGGCCAGGAGCGCGCTTAGGAGACATTGGAGCCGCAATCTTGGAGATCGCGCGACGGTTTGAATGTGGAGTTGTCGAGCAGTTTGGCGGTCACGGCATCGGCCGAAGCATGCATATGTACCCACATGTATCCCACATCGGCCGTGCTGGGTGCGGCTTGCGACTGCGCCCGGGGATGACCTTTACGATCGAACCGATGTTGACCATCGGCAATCCACGGCTGGTGACGCTCGACGATGGATGGACCGTGGTGACAGAAGACGGTTCACCATCGGCGCAGTTTGAACATACAATTGAAGTGACAGAGACGGGACACAGAGTGCTCACAATCGCTACGCCCTAGGACCGAAAATGCACAGAGTGGAGCGAATGTGCATACTGGTCAGTTCTGCCCGATGAGCCAGAATGAGCACGAAGGGGCAGGTTTGAGCAATGGGTGTTTCCAAGCAGTGGAGCGATTATTTCATAGATTTTAATGCAATTTGAATTACGTTTTACTTAACAACTGACTTTTTATTCAGTATCATCAAGACTCCATGGGTGAGTCGGGAAAATGTGTTGTAGGTGGTGATTGGGAAACTTCTGGGGTTGTTCGGGCCCAAGAGCTGGAAGTTGCGGGAGGTGCTTCGGAGCGCGAATCTGGTCATTCGGCCATTTCGCTCGGGCAACTTGCTCAACCTGGAAAACTGCTCGAGATTTCGGGTGATGGTGCGAGTGCGCGCATGACAACCGCGACCGCAATCGTGCGTCAGGCTCAACTCGATGGGGAAACAACTGCGTGGATTCAACCGACCAATGGCCCGCTGTTTCCTCCCGACCTCGCGGCATCTGGCGTCGACCTCTCGGCGTTGATCGTTCTCCACATCGACCCATCCCACGGCCGTCGCGGGCTCCCGCGTGCGGCTGAAATTCTCCTACGCTCGGGCGCATTTGGACTGATCGTCATCGATTTGTCTGAACAGTCATGCGGAAAAGCCAACTGGCAGGCTCGCCTGCAAGGGTTGGCCCGTCTGCACCGCAGTCGTTTGGTTGTGATCACGCGTAAACGCGATCACGTGAACTCCCTCGGCCCCCTCGTCAACCTCCGGATCGCCCCCACTCGGGTTTCCCGTCACAGTCCTCCGTCCGTCGGAAAAACATGTATGAACACTGGTTTTGATATCCACACCAAGGTTCTCAAGGACAAGTCTGGGCATCGGCAAACACTTCCACCCTGCCCTCGACGCGGACCTTGGGGCCTCGGCTGACCGACGCGTCCCACTTGTGTGAGTCCCGATGTCGACGAAATCGTGTGTGCGAGGCGATACGTCTATGCCTGACGCCGTTTCTGGCACTCGTGTGCACAGACTCGCCTGTGTGTCGATTCCCTCGCTCGCGCTGCAGTTGTTGTTGCGCGAGCGTCCCTCGTGGCGAAAGGCTCCGGTCGTTGTATTGGACCGCGAGCTCGCCACAGGTCGGGTGTTGGAACTCAATCGGGCGGCTGCGCGGGAACGCATTCACATCGGTATGCGATTCGCCGCGGCATCGACCCTCGCGTCGGGCTTGCGGGCTGCAGTCTGTCCTCCCGAACTCATTGTACAAGCACAGGATACTGCACTTCACGCCCTGTTGACCTGTACCCCCCGCGTCGAGCCCTGCTCCCACACGCCCGGGTTATTTTGGCTCGATCCCGAGGGCCTGACCAAACTGTTTGGCTCGCTCGACAACTGGTGTCAGCAGATCCACACGAGTTTGCGTGAGGCCCTCTCACTGCCCCAACTCGTGTGCTCGGTGGTCGTCGGATTTACGCGGCACGGCACCCGAGTGCTCGCGCGCTGGGGACGGATCCAACAACCGACATGGGTGCTCGATACGCCCGCAGCCGAACAGGCGGCAACGGCCCGTGTGTCCCTCGACGATCTGTCGTTTCCACGCAAGCTTCGGCGGGGCCTCGGCATGCTCGGCGTGCACACCTTGGGTGACTTTTTGCGTCTTCCCGCACCGGAGCTCCGATCGAGGTTTGGGACCCAGGCGGCCGAACTACATGCACTGTATCGCGGAACAACCTTCGCCCCGTTGCAGCCGACCCTCCCCGAGCCGCCACTCGCGGTCGCGGTCGAACTCGATCCGCCTGACGACCATCGTCAACGCCTGTTATTTGTCGCCAAGGGGGCACTCCACGCCCTGTTGGCTCAAATTATTGCACGTACACAAAAACTCGAATCGCTCAGCGTTTGCTTTGAACTCGACCACCTCGATCGCGACGAAGCTGTCACCACAACGCTCGAGCCTGCGGAGCCGACCTGTGACTTGATGCAGGTGCTCGAGCTTTTGCGGTTACGACTCGATCAGATCGACTTGCCCGCTGCGGTCGCCAACATGCGGTTTGAAGCCTCTGCGACCACCTGTGACGCGGCCCAAGTTGGATTGCTCGACACGCCGCCCAAACGCGATCCTCGAAATGCTTCGCTTGCACTTGCACGTTTGCGTGCCCTGTTTGGCGATGCAGCTGTCACCCGTGCAACCCTCAACCCTGCGCACTTGCCAGAGGCGAGCTTCACTTGGGAACCTGTCTCTTCGATCACACAGCCGAAGGTCGCCGAGCTCCCGGCCAACAATCCCTACGAGCAGGGCTTGCCGATGGTCCGCGAGGTCTTTGCACGCCCGTTTCCCCTGCCACCACGCCCTCCTCCCGAAGATGGATTGTGGTGCCTCCCCGCCAGTACACACCCGAAAGAAAAACGCTGTCCAGTTGCAGTGAGAAGACTCTACGGGCCATTCGAAATCAGTGGCGGCTGGTGGGTTCGGACCGTACAACGGGCGTACTATTACGCCCTCATGGCGACCGGAGAATTGCGCTGGATCTACTTTGACCGCGCGCGCGACCGGTGGTTTTGGCACGGCCGGGTCGATTGATATGCAACGAAATCTCGATTCCTACACTCCCCTGTGGGTCAAGAGCCACTACTCGTTTCTCGAGGGCGCATCGAGTCCCGCACAGTTGGTCGAACAGGCCCATACACACGGATTGACGAGCCTCGCCTTGACTGACCGCGACGGCGTCTACGGGCTGGTCCGCGCCTACGTCCGCGCCCGAGAGTTGAATCTACATGTTATTTCTGGTGCGCAGGTCAGTCTAGGCGGCGGCAACCTCCAGGACCTCATTGGGTTTGATGCCGACAGCGAGCCAGGCCTGAGCTACGAAAGTCCGGTTGTGTTGCTCGCAGAATCGCGAGCGGGGTACGGCCACATTTGTCAGTTGCTCAGTCAGGGGCATCTCGTCTGCGAGAAGGGGTCGTCGCGGGTCAGCCTGTCGAGTCTCGCGGCCATCGGGCCTGACGTGATTGCCCTGGTACCTGACCCCGAGTTACTCCCCGCACTGGAGCCGAGTTTTCACGGCCGCCTCTACGCAATTTGTGTGCGTCACCAAGTTGCCGGCGAGTGGGCGCGTGAACGTCAACTACGAGCCGTTGCCGAACGCATGCACATTCCTGTAGTCGCAGCCACCGAAGTTCTCTATCACTCGCGCGACCTTCGGCCCCTCCAGGACGTCGTCACCTGTATCCGCCACGGAAAGACGCTTCACCAGGCACGCGGCATCACTCGGCCCAACGACCATTACAACCTACTTTCCGGCCGCGAGATGTCCGAACTGTTCGCCGACGACCCCGAAGCGCTTCGCCGTACCCTCGAGATCCGCGAACGTTGTACATTCAACCTTGGTGACCTCCACTACCGCTACCCGGCCGGCGGACTCGGAGACGGAGCCGGACCGGGTCGCCTGCGTCAGCTCACCTACGCAGGTGCCCAGTCGCGCTACGGTGGGACGATTCCCGAAGTTGTCGCCCGCCAACTCAAATGCGAACTCGACCTCATCGACGAGCTCGACTACGGCGGCTACTTCCTGACGATGTGGGAGATTGTTCAGTTCTGCCGCCAGCAGGGGATTTTGTGCCAAGGCCGTGGGAGCGCCGCAAACTCGGCGGTGTGCTTTTGCCTCGGTATCACGGCCGTCGACCCCGTGCGCATGGACCTGTTGTTTGAGCGATTTATCAGTCGCGAGCGTGCCGAACCCCCCGACATCGACCTCGACATCGAGCACCACCGCCGCGAGGAAGTCATCCAACATGTATACACACAATATGGCCGACGCAACGCCGCCATGGTCGCCACGTTTATTCGCTATCGACCGCGTTCGGTGCTGCGCGACCTCGGTAAGGTCTTCGACCTACCCGCCGCGGCGATCGATCGCGCTGCTCGACTTCACGACGGCCACAACCCCGAGCTCCAACCCGAAGTGCTGCACGAGGCAGGTCTCGAACTCGAGAGTTCGGCGTGCCAGCATCTTTTATGTATCGGCAACCAACTCCTCGGTGCGCCCCGACACCTCGCCACCCACCCCGGAGGATTCCTGCTTGGACACACTCCTGTCGATACCCTGGTTCCGATCGAGCCTGCGGCGATGCCTGGGCGTACAGTGATTCAGTGGGATAAAAACGACGTGGAGGACCTCGGTCTGTTCAAGGTTGATCTCCTCGGCCTCGGCGCGCTGCATCACCTGCATGGATGCTTCGATTTATTGCAACAGCATGAAAATCTCGACCTCGAGATGGCAACGGTTCCCAGCGAAGACCCGGCGACCTACGCCATGTTGACGCGAGCGGATACCGTGGGTGTGTTTCAGGTCGAAAGTCGGGCCCAGATGGCTATGCTCCCCCGGGTCAAGCCAACCACGTTTTACGACCTCGTCGTCGAGATCGCGTTGGTGCGTCCGGGGCCCATCCAAGGTGAGATGGTGCATCCGTACTTGCGCCGGCGATCCGGTGAAGAACCGATTCACTACCCCCATCCGACTCTGCAACGGGTGCTCGGTAAAACCCTCGGCGTGCCCCTGTTTCAAGAGCAGGTGATGCGCTTGGCGATGCTGACTGCGGGGTACACCCCGGGCGAAGCCGACCAACTTCGCCGCGACATGACAGCCTGGCAATCGCAAGACAAAATCGAACAGCACCGCGAACGCCTCACATCACGGATGATCGCCAATGGGATCGAGGCCGAGTTTGCCAACCGCGTGTTTGCCCAGATCCGTGGGTTCGGTGAGTACGGCTTCCCCGAAAGCCATGCCGCATCATTCGCCCTGGTCGCCTACGTCAGTGCGTATCTGCGTTGTCACCATCCGGCAGTGTTCTTGTGCGCGCTCCTCAACGCCCAACCGATGGGGTTTTACACCCCCGCAACCATCGTCGAAGATGCCAAGCGGCTCGGCCTCGAAGTCCGGCCCATCGACATCCAGGCCAGCGCGTGGGACTGCACCCTCGAACCTGTTGCAGATACACGTTTTCGCGGTCCCCATGCACTTCGCATGGGATTGCGATACGTCCACGGGATTGGCACGCGTGAGCGGGTCGCACTCGCATCCACCGATGGGCCATTTCGCAGCCTCAAGCACTTTGTCGAAGCGACCAAACTCCGGGGACCCGCGCTTCAAGCTCTCGCCGAAGCGGGTGCATTTTCCTGTTTTGGCGAGGATCGTCGCGGGGCGATCTGGAAACTACGAGGATTGGCGACGCGTGTCGACGATGCCCTTGACCTGCGCGAAGACTCCCTCGGTCAACAATCGCTATTTGCCCAACTCTCGCGCGCCGAAGAGATTGTTTGGGATTACCAACGCACGGCCCACAGCACCCGAGGACACCCGATGTCCCTCATGCGACGACGGTTGCGACTTCTCGGCTTTGCCGAAGCCCGTGGTGTCCGTCGACTTCGCGACGGCTCCCCCGTGGACTATGTCGGTATGGTGTTGTGTCGACAACGCCCGGCAACGGCAAGCGGAGTTACGTTTTACACCCTTGAGGACGAGACCGGCTTCGTCAACCTCGTCGTCTGGGGGACCGTCTTCCAGCGATTTGAGAAGCTCGGCCGGACCCTCAGTTTGCTCGGAGTTAGCGGAAAGATTCAGGCCACTCGCGATGGTGTGGTCCATATCATTGTTGACACAATGTGGGACCCCCGCAATCAGATCGACACATTAATAGCTCCACAGTGTACGATTCGAAGGCGCGGACGAAAACCGCGCCCTCCTGAATCATAACATGATCTTGCAACCGATATTGCACACGCCTAAAGCGGTTCAACATCGATCGATTGAATCGTTACAATGCGGATCGAGTGTCCACATTACAACTCGTGGTAGCCAACCACATTATCGAGCGTGGGGTAGGCTGTGATGCCCTCCCGTCCTTCTCCTTTATCGCAGTCCCTAAATTCGTAAGGAATACCATGTTCATCAAAGTATTCCAGTTGCTTTTTTGTCCAACCACACTTTTCACCTCCATAAACAATGATTACGTCACTCATCGCACATTCCTTTCAGCAGGTTTCAGCCGATTATCAGTTTGTAAAAATAGCACGAACCTGTCAAGGTCAATCAACACAATGATGAGTTGTTGTTCGTGCGAAAGTAATCAAGTCACACTATAAACGATGTAACTTGGCCAACTCGTTGCTACTTCTTTCTATGTATATTCGAAGCCGGCTGACCGGACGCTACAAGCTCTCCGAACAGCCGGGCTCGGTCCCGCTTAGCTCGTTACGAGGTCTCCGAGAAGTCCGCGAGCGTAGCGGCGATAGGACATTCGCGTCCCCCGACGATGGTCGATGACCACATCGTTGCGCACTTGTATGGTGCGGATTTTGTCGCCACGCATCCCCGAACCGGCTTGGCTTCGACGGGCTTGTTCCCGCTTCTTTCGCACGCGCTCGCGTTGCTGTGCCAGCAGTCGCGTTTGTAACAGCATCATTCCCCGTTCTCGATTGTCCGTTTGACTGCGACCTCCGTCGACCCGGACGCACAGGCCAGTTGGAGTATGACGAATGCGGACAGCCGTCTCGGTTTTATTGCGATGCTGACCGCCAGGCCCACTCCCGCGGGAATAGGTGATCTCGAGGTCTCGCGGATCAATCTGGACCTCGCTAGGCCGTGCCTGTTCGAGTACCACAACCGTAACCGTGGAAGTATGCACGCGGCCGCGTTTCTCCGTCGGTGGAATGCGTTGCCACCGATGCCCGCCACCTTCGTTTTGAAACCACTTGGCAGCGGATTTCCCGGACACGCGAAACACGAGAAACCCGGGGCGGCTATCGAGTGGTTCAACGCTAAAGATGCTCCCGGTCGGCGAGCTTCTTGTAGATTGCAAACTGGTCGCCGACGAGGAGTTTTGCATCGTCCCCCCCCTCGGCAGCACGTATTTCGACAATGAACTGTCCCATGATTACCATTCCTTTAACTGCCACGAACCGGACGCAATCCGGCTTACTTGAGTTGTTCAAACATGTATTGCGGCCCTGTCCCGGCGCTTCACCAGGAATGACCACAGTTCACCTGTATCGCGTCAAGACGGCTCGCATCCGATGCAATACAAGCTCTCCGCCGAAACTTCCGACGGAAACACAGGTGCGTGAGACACAGGTTCAACCGTGCCAAGCTGGGTAGCGTGCGCTGCCTCCACGCCGCGTGGCGTAGGTGTACGCAAACTTTTTTTCTGACCCGAATGACATGTCAGCTCCAGCCGCCTGAGTGTAGCGGGCTACACTCAGGTGTCAAGCGCCCGGCTGGATGAAGTTGCTAACGCCTGCGGGGGTTCACAAATGGCCCGCGAGACAGCAGATGTGCCGCACGGGTCAACGCTGTCAAAGGCGTCGCCTTGGAGGTCGCTTGGCCGATACTGTGGGTCACGTGCCGGTAGGCGAGTAACTGGCTCTCGCGCAGGGAGTTCGGCTCGAGCACAACGGGATCGACAACGACCTGGGCCTGGCTTTCCTGTATATGCACTGGACTGGTCGACTCAGACGCAGGCAACGTCGGGCTCACGACTGCCGGAGTGACGATCTGCGGGGCGGCAGTATCGTCAAACACATCGCCAAATGGGTCCTCACCGTCGGCTGCAAACGGGTCTTCTTCGAGCTCGTCTGCTTCTTCGGAGACTTGCTCAGCGTGTGCTGCAAAGTCTGCGTAGAGGTCTGGCTTGTCTGACTCTATTGTATCTGCAATAGAATCGGGGGCAGTGGCCGGTGATGAGTCATCCGCTTCGGCCTCGTCAGCTGCCGCTTCGGCCCCGTCAGAAACCACGCTCACCCCGTCAGAAACCACGCTCACCTCGTCGGAAGCTGCAATCGCGTCGTCGGACTCTTCGGTCTCTTCTATATCGTCAGCGACTTCGTCAGAAGTATCGGTCTCGTCCGCGAATACATCGGTCTCGTCCGCGACTTCGTCAGTTGCGGTCGCGGTCGCGTCCGTTTCCGCGTCGGCCTCGTCCGTGACTGCGTCCGTGTCCGCGTCGGCCTCGTCCGCGACTGCGGCGGCATCGGAAGCTGCCTCGTCATCTTTAGCGATCGCATCGGAAGCGGCCTCGACCTGGTCAGCGGCCTCGTCGGGAGCAGCATCTGCCTCGTCAGAAGTAGCGTCGGCCTCGTCCGCGACCTCGTCGGGAGCAACTGCAACTTCGTTGGGAGCAGCATCTGCCTCGTCAGCCTCGGGAGCCTCGTCGGGCTCGTCAGCGACCTCGTCGGAAGCGGCCTGGGCTAGGTCAGCGACCTCGTCGGAAGCGGTCTCGGCTAGGTCAGCGACCTCGTCGGAAGCGGCCTGGGCTAGGTCAGCGACCTCGTCGGAAGCGTCGGCATCTTCAGCGACCTCGTCGGAAGCACTATCGGAAGCGTCGGCATCTTCAGCGACCTCTTCGGTAGCAGCATCCTCGGTTTCGGATGCCTCGTTGGAAGCAGCGTCGACCTCTTCGGTGGCCTCGGTGACCTCGTCAGAAGCGTCGAGCTCGTCTGTTGTCTGTGTCTCGTCCCCTGACGCAGCGGCGGAATCCTCATCATCATCGTCCGTCGGTTCCGATGCTTCGGTCTGAGCATTGGCCACCTCGGAAACTCCCGTCAGCTCAGAAGCTTCTGATGTGGATACAACCATTTCCGGGGTCGGCTCGCCGGCGTCGAGATTTGGTTCTCTCGCCTCCTCGAGGGATTCTTCTGCTTCGACGGACGTTTCGTCCGTCGAAGGTTCGCTCTCGGGTGCTTCAGGGGTGGCATCCACTTCGGCTTCGCCTGCCGTCCCTTCAATCTCGTCGCTGTCCTCCGGCTGGTCGAGCGATTCGCTTGCCTCTCTCGCTTCTCCGGATGACTCATCCTCGCTTCCGTCACCTGCCGTATCGAGCTCCGACGTTTCGACCGCGTCGTCATCGAAGATCCCGTCTGTCTCGTCTGAGATGGATTCTCCGCCAGGCGGGGCATCCTCGGGGGCATCTGTAGCTTCGGCGGCGAGCTCCGGCTCGGGGATGTCCGCGGAGTCTTGTTCGGGAGCTTCCGGGTCGTTCGCGGCTTCGGTCTCGTCACTCGGGGCGTCGTCTTCGGCAGTCTCCGCAACATCGGTCGAGCCACTGTCGGAGGATTCGAGAGTCTCGTGGACCGCTTCGTCCGCGGGTTGTGCCACCTCGTCTCCGGGTTGCTCGGGTGATGCTTCATCTGCCGACTGCTCTGAATCCGCAGCAGAGTCGTCTGCGTCCGCGACATCATCTGCGCGGAGTTCCTCGGACGCGGGTTCACCGGACTCCTCGTCCGCGTCAGATGGGGCATCGGTGTCAGACTCGAAAGACGATGCAGATACATCGAAATTATTTTCCGACACTGCCGCCGCTTGTTCGACTGAGGATGCCGCCATCGCATCTTCAGTGGCCGAATCGCCCAGTTCGCTGGTGTCATCTGCAAATATATTTGCATCACCATCTAAATGGCTCGGCTCGGGGAAGGCCTCTTCGGGCACCGGCTCGAAGGCTTCTTCGTCGTCGGTCATGGCACCGTGAAGGAGATCGTCGATCGGACTCGGGTCCGCAACTTCGGCACTCGCCTCGTCGGCGGCGAATAGGTCCTCGTCATCGCCATCGTCATCGTCGACAAAGGAAAACACGGGGGCCTTGGTCGCATCGGGTGGTGTTTGTTCCGCTTGATCCGATTTGTCGTCGACCGCGAAGTCGTCTTCGTCATCGTCGTCGAGGAACATAAAAACCGGGTCCCGCTCTTCACTGGGTGGAACCGGTTGCTCATCATCGGGGTTCGGTAGTGTTTCCTCGTCGCGATCGTCTCGGTCCATTGCAGTCTTCCTAACGCCCAGCTCCGGGACCGCGCCCGGACGCCGAGCCGATCTTTCGGGGTGAGACATCGCTATGTCAATGAAAACAGCTGCGCTGGTTCGCTCAGAGGTCGATACGATTGCGCGCACAAATCGTCGCAAGCTTGCGGCGCGAGACCTTGGGCAACCGTCTATTCACCCATACCGCTCGCGACCGCTGTTTCGTTTTACAGGCGGATACGCCCATGAGCTTGAGTGCGTGGGTCGTCGGGTGAATACGGTAGCTCCTCCGGGCGAGGATGTACGCATTGCGGTGGTCTCCGGCAATTGCCCGGTGACGTGCATCGGCAAGGATCTGACGAGCGGAGCGTTTGCGGAACTTGGAATGGCGCTTTTTCGATTTCACCGGTGCGCTCGTGCGCGTTATGTCTGTATGTGCACCTTCTACGCCCCCATCGCTCGCCGACTCCTCAAGATCGGTTGTGGATGGAGAGTTCGGTCGTTCGACTATATGCGCGGGCGTGGGGGATCTAAGCTCTGTTTCGCCCGGTACGGACGCATCGATCGCCGTAGATTCGACGGGGCGAGAATGATCGGTGGCACGTATCCATCGGATGCCTCCCCAGGTGAGCAATCCACATGCAGTGAGTGCGCCGACGATCCAAATCAGACGAACGCTCCGGATCGAGGGGAGAGCGAGCGTTGCCATGTCGACCTGTGTCGATGTTGCCCGCTCGAGATCGACGAGCGTCGAGCCTTCGGTTTGGAACAGAGCACTGTCGACTGCTTCATCGAGGTCGTTCTCCCCATCGACACAAAACGTCGACGAAATCGCTGCCTCAACAACCGAACGAAGAGGAGGACGGGTCTGTGGTGCTTTTGAATGAACCAGGTACGGGATAAAGAACGGTTGACTATCCGGATCCGAGACAGATGTGGCGGCCGAGCGCATTGCGCGAAAAGTAGCGGATTCCCGGCCGGTCAACACCGGTGCAGAAACATTCGCGGTCACTTGTGGGCGTTGGTCGTGTCCTGACCATACGTGTGCGTACAACTAACTGACCGGTGACACCACCCTCTCCACGCCACCAGAACAGTCCAAATTCGCACGTTTGATCGTTGTAGTCGCGGGATGTACGCGCTCGGAGCCCGGATCTGGACCCGGGCCCAACGTGATCAAAACGTCCTGCGCGAGGCGACACGCGAGAAAAACCGAGGGCTCCTAAGCGACAAATTTCGATACTCTGCCGAGGTGGCGAAAGACGATCAACAGTCCGGAAAGGGATCCTCGGCACAACCCCGAAAGAGGGGAGCGACCCAATCCGGATCGAACCGCAAGATCACGATCCCGATCGACTTGGATATGGATGCGCTGGTCGAAGATGTATTTGCAGCTGCGACCGATGACGATTCGCCGAGCGAAGGCGATGCGAAGGTACAGAACCCTGTACCACCGAAACCGCCATCACCCGAGAACAGTGTGTCTGCAACGAAGTCCCCTACCCCCAAGGACGGGACGAAAGCTGGGAGTAAGGCGTCAAAGCCTGCGTTCTCGGGTTTGCCAACCCGCTCGAAACGCCCGGTGGGGTCGGGCCCCCTTCCGGTCGGAGGCCTTCCCGTCCGCGGTCGTAGCCGTCCAGAACCAGCTGCGCCGGTGCAAAAGTTTGGCGCCCCGCGGCGCGGCGAAAGTGCACCCAAAAAGGCGGCAAAAAGCCCCGATCCAATTCCGGCACCCACAGTGTCGACCAAACCTGACAAGTTGCAGGCACAAGAAAACCCTGCTCCTGTGGTTCCGGCGACGTCCGGTGACAGCGGCTCCCGTCCACTATTTGGTCGCGTACGGCCGGGGTCCGTGCCCCACCCGCGTACACGCCCCGCTTCGGCGCCGATGCGAATCAAGACAGAGATTGCCCCGGTCCAGCCCGAGACGTTAATCGACCGTGGCAGCGGCAGTGGATCAGGTCCCCTGCCAGCAACGCCGCCCGCGACCGGACCTTCAATCTCGTCAAGCGGGAGCGGTTCGGGCCCGCTGCCAGTACGCCGCGCCGCGAGTGCTCCCACACCGAGCAAGGCTCCGATTCCCGCGTCAAGCGGGAGTGGTTCGGGCCCGCTGCCGGTACGCCGCGCCGCGAGTGCTCCCGCACCGAGCAAAGCGCCGCTCCCCTCGCCAAAACCGACAGAGGCGTCGGGAGCACGACCACTACCTTCGGCGATTTCAACAGCTTCGGCTGCAACCTCACCGGCCACCAGCCCCGTGACACCAGCTGCTTCGGCCCGGCCAATCGTCGAGAAAAATGTACCTGCATCAAAAATACCAGGGCCCGCCAAGTCCGTCCCGGCATCCAAACGCATCCAACCGAAGTCCGAGGCGAAGGATCCGTTTGCCCGCCAAGCGCTGTCGATGATCCACACCTGGCAAGACGAGCTCGACGCACAGCCGGATCTGTTCCGAGCGGCTCGACTCTACTATGAGATTGCGCGACTGCTGGAGTTTCCCCTCGGCGATCTCGAGCAGGCACAGGCGGCCTACCAAAAAGCTCTGCGCCTCGCCCCAGACCACCTGCCGACGATTCGTGGCACGCGACGCGTACTGCTCGCTCGCAAACAATTCAAGGCGTCGCTCGAGCTCTTCGATACCGAGATCAAACTGACCTCCGACCCCAACCGCAAGGCGAATCTCAAACTGCAAAAGGGCCGGCTGCTCGAAGACCGTTTGTCTGATCCGATGGGTGCGCGGGCGAGCTACAGTGGTGCTCGCAGCCTCCATGCCGGTGATGCCGGGGTCCTCAAGGCACTCGAGCAGTCGTACCAATCGGCGTCGGATTGGTCCGATCTTGCAGATACATATGGTCAAGTCGCCAGTGCTGTCGAACGCGACCCCAAGCACCGGGCTGCGGTCATCGTCCGTCGCGCACACCTTCGCGAGGTACAGCAGGGAGACACGCGCGGCGCTGTCGAGCTCTACGAGATGGCGCTCCATCTCGATCCCTATGCTTCGGGTGCATTCGCAGCCCTCAAACGGTTGCATCATCAAGAAAAACGCTGGCGCGACCTGATCCATGTACTCGAGCGCGAAGCCCAACAGACCCAATCCGCCGAATTGCGGGCGATGGCGTTTTACCGGATTTCGCGGATTCAGTCCGAGCGCCTCGGAGCCCGTGACAAGGCGATTCTGGCTCTCGAGCGGTCGGTTGCCGAAGCTCCCCACTACCGACTGGTGTTTGAGGAACTGATCCGGCTATACGAAGCTGCCGAGCGCTACGACGACCTGGTCCGCACCCACGAGCGATTGCTGGGATTGATCGATCAGTCGCGCGAGCGTATCGGCGTGTTGTACCGCCTTGGGGACCTCTACGAATCGCGAATTCGCGATGACGAGTCGGCAATCACCCGCTACGAGGAATCGCTGGCGATCGAGCCGACCTACAAACCTGCCCTTCGCGCCCTGTCCAAACTTTATACCCGACGCAAGGACTGGGACGCCCTCATCAAGATGAACATGAACGAGGCCGACGCGGCGACGGACAACATCCGGGTCGCAGCGGCACACGCACGCATCGCAGAGCTATACGAGCGCCACCATCAAGATAACGACGCTGCGATCAAGCACCACTCGCGGGCGTTGACAATCCACCCCGGACTCGCCGTTTCGTTTAAGGCCCTGGTGCGGCTGTTTACCGAGGTCGACCGGCACCATGAGCTGATCGAACTCTACGAGCGGGGCATCGACCAGACCCGCGACAATGAGCGCAAGATCGCGTACCTGTTCCGGATCGGTGACATCTACACCGATGCGCTCAACGAACCGATTCAAGCGGCCCACGCCTATCGCCGGATCCTCAAGATCCACCCACAACACCTCGGGGCCATGCACGCGTTGCAACGGGCGACTGAAAGTGCGGGTCGCTACAAAGAGCTGGTCGAAGCCCTCGAGCTCGAGGCCCACCACGCGAACGACAGCACGCGCATCGTCCCTCTGCTGCATCGCGCAGGCGAAGTCCTCGATACTGATCTCGACGATCGAGAAGGCGCCCTGGCCCGCTACCGCAAAGTGCTCACCCTCGATCCGAAGTACGAGCCGGCGCTCGCGAGTTGCGGTCGACTGTACTACCGCATGGGTCGGTGGGAAGAACTGCTTGCGATTTACGAACAGGAACTTGCAATTGCACCGGAAGGCCCGGCAGCCGTCGCACTCCTGCAGGCGATGGGAGAGTTGTGCGAGACCAAACTCGGACGCGAGTCGCAGGCTATCAGCTTGTACCGGCGTGCGGTGGCCATCGACCCGCGGCACGGGCCATCGTTACATGCACTTGCAAGGAGACTGCGGCTGCGTGGTGACTGGAAAGAACTCGTCGAGGTCCTCGACCTCGAGCTGCGAGGCCTGAGTGAGAACAAAGCACGCTCACTCACGGCCTACCGGATCGGCCGGGTGTACGAGGAACACATCGGGAATACGGCCAAAGCCCTCGCGGCCTATCAACAGGCACTCGCGCCGATGCCCGATTACCGACCTGCGGTCGACGGAATTGCCCGCGTACGAGCCCAGCGCAAAGAGTTCAGCGAGATCGTTGACGACTTGGCCCGCGAGGCTCAATCGACCTCGGAGCCAGCATTTGCGATCTCGGCGTTGTTGCGTGCCGGCGAGATTTGGAACGAACACTTGCAGCAGCCCGATCGTGCAATCGCCTGCTACGAATCGGTGCTAGAGCGCGACCCGAAAAACCTCGCCGCGCTGATGGCCGTCGAGCCACTTTACCGCGCCAAGTCGTCGTGGAAGTCGCTGTATGAGGTCTACCAACGCCAGGTTGAAGCACTCTCCGATGAAGGTGCACAGGTCGCCTGCCTGCGGGAAATGACGCGGCTCATCGAGCTCTACAGTGTCGCAGACCAAACACAACTAGAGGCTGCACATCGACATATCCTTGCACGTGCGTCCGTCGACTCGATTGCGCTCCAAGAGCTCGAATCGATGGCGCTCGGCAGCGACAACGACGAGTTGTTGATGGCTGTCGAAGCCCAGGCGCTCAAAGGTGACGAGGATCCTGCGCTCATGGCCTCGTACCACGAGCGAATGGGACAGATCTATGAGCGTCGCGACCAACTCGCTCAGGCACTGGCCTCCTACGAGGCTGCAATTGGTGCAGATACATCGAGCCTTGGATCGATGCACGCCCTCGTGCGCACGGCCACCGCGCTCGATGACCCGCGGGCGATGGCCGCCGGGATGTCGCGCCTCGCCGGTGCGGAACGCTCGGGGGAAAAGGCCGCCGACCTCCTGCTCCAAACGGCAAAACTACGTCTCGAACGGCTCGACGACCCCGAAGGAGCGACCCGCGACCTCGAACTCGCACTCGAACGGTGGCCCGACCACAGTGCCGTCGCCACACAGTTGCGTGTACATCTTCTGACCCTGCGAAAGCCCGAACGTTTGGTCGAAAAACTATCAACTGCGGCCGAGTCTGCCCAGTCGACCGAACGGGCCGCGGGGTTGTGGATGATGGTCGCGGAGCTCTACGCGGATGATCTCGACAACCTCGCCGGCGGGATTGCGCTGCTGCGGCGGACCATGCGGGATTTCCCCGAAGATATCGAGCTGTTGATGCTGCTCGCCAACTTCTACAGCCGCAATTCGCAGTGGTCGGACGCGGCGGAAATGTTCGAGCGCGTCATCAAATTGTCGTCGGATGTCGAAATCCTGTGTGATGCGAACTCAACCTTGGCGGTGGTGGCCAGCGACCGTTTGGGTGACCTCGAACGTGCACGTGCGTGCCTCGAAGCTGTACTCCTACTTCGTCCGGACGACCGTTCGACCCTGCGTATGTTGACCGATATCCACAGCCGCCGCGGCGATCCTGCGGCGGCGATGGAGAGCGCGCGTCAACTGCTGCGGGCCTCGACCACACTCGACGAGCGGATTTCGTCGATCATCCACCTCGCCGAAATCGAGTTCAACGTGGGCCACCGGGCCGAGGCTCTGGAGGTCCTACTGAGTGCCATCGCCATCGAAGGACCAAGTGGGATGGCTGCCCGCGAGTACAAGTCGCGCCTCACCGAGGACGATAGCTGGGAGGCATACGAGGGGACATTGATCAAATACTTGCAACAGCATGGAAGTCGGGGCTCAGGGCACACGTCGGCTGTTGACACCTACCTCGAGCTCTCGCGCATCCAGGCAAACCAGCTCGGTCGGCAGAAGCGTGCAATTGCAACGTTAGAGATGGGGATCGAGGATGTCAGCGACGACCGCCCGCTCCGTCTCGAGTACGGTGTCCTGCTGCGGAAGGTCGGCCGCCATACCGACGCGGTTCGAGCCTACCGGCAACTGATCGAGCGTTCGCCAGAGGACTCCGACGGCTGGAGTGGCCTCGTTCAGGCATATCTCGCCCTCAAGAAGAACATCGAAGCAGCACTTGCACTTGCACCGATGTCGATCTTGGGAACTGCGAGCGAGGCCAACATGCGGACCTTGGCCAAGGTTTTACCCGAGCCGGCGAGCGCCCAACCCGGGACAATGCCGGTGGAACTCTTGCGGATTTTGGTCGATCGGAAGTCCGAAGTCGCACCTGCTGAAACCCTGCTCGCGGTCGTCGGGAGTGCACTCGCCAAACTCTACCCGGCTGATTTGCAAAACTATGGCCTGACGACACGGGATCGAATCACTGCGCGTACAAGTAGTCCGATCCGCAGTCTGTGCGACCGGGTCGCCGAGATCTTTGGCGTCGTCGAGTTTGACCTGTACGTCTATCGAGGTTCCGGTTCGCTGGTGAGCATCGACTTCGGCAGCGTTCCGATGATGCTGGTTCCAGCCCCGGTGCTGCGACTGCCGGTCCCCCAACAGGTTTTCACCGTCAGTCGTGCGATGTTTTCCATCGCCCGCAACCTCGAAGCTCTGTACAAGTTCAAGCCGCAGGATCTCAAGCTGATCCTCGCGGCCGCAGCCCGGAGCGGAGCGCCTTCGTTCGGCTCAAACCTGGCTGATGGGGCAGCACTCGACGAATTACAACGCCGCATCATGCGTGCGATGCCGCGTAAGGAACGTCGCACACTCGAGGATGCCGCCAAGCACTACGCCGCCAACCCGACCGACGATTTTGTCGCTTGGCTCAGCGAGACACGTTTTTCAGCGACCCGTGCGGCAGCAGTCATCGCCGGCGACCTACCGTCATGTGTGTCGTTGATGCGGGCAGAAGACCAATCGTTGGCCTATCTCGAAGGACAGGACCTCGTGATCAACTCCGAATTGGTCGCAGACTTGCTGCGCTATTGGAGCAGTGAGCAGGCACTCGAGTTGCGGCGCAAGGCAGGGCTGTTGCCGCGCTAGGTCATCAACGTACACGCTCGATCGGAGCGTGCAGCATGCACCACCACCTCGCAGGTTGAGCGGATCGGTTCCGCGGCCCTAGCCGTTTTTCCGAAGCCGGTGATCGATATACCCGGCCATGATGGCGTCGTAGACCCATCCTCCAAACACTTCTCTCCCCCTGTGGTTGAGGTGTTTGAGGTCCTTAGCCGCGAGCGGGGGTCGCTGCTTCATCCACTTTTTGAGGCTTCCCGGCCCCCCCATCGCCATGTAGGTGTCGAAGAAGGCACAGCCAGCGGCTTCGGCCGCTGCTCGTTGGCCATCGACAATTGTCTGTACATGTTCTGGCAGGATGGTGAACGTCAGTGATTTGCCGCGATCGGTGATACCAATGACCAAGCACGAGGCCTCGGGTTTTCCGGCGCGAACCCGCTGGATCCCCTCGAGGTATTCCTGTTTGTACTTCTCGGCGTCGAGTTTCTTATTGGCCACCCGCCGCAGGTCGTTACCACCGTATGTAAATGCAATTAAATCGGGATCGCGGTGGGCGATCTGGCCTTTGATATGTTCGGGGTTGTAGCCGTGTAGGCGCTTGGTAAACGCGCCGAGCCAGCTAAATTGATCCCAGACGATGCCAGGCCCATCAGTCTCCAACACAACCCCGTAGGCGCGTGTACGCCTACCGTGGCGTGCTGTGACCTCGATGGCATGCGGGCCTTGCTCGACGTCGATCGGGTGATAGCGGTCGGTAAGTTCGTCGGAATTTGTTTCAAGTACAACTTTTTCACCACCGTCGACGCGGATTTCGAGATTGCCGCCGTGGGGCGTGTCGGCGTACCAAACCTCAAACTTCGACACTTCGTCGCCGAGCTCGTGCTTGCGGGTTGAGATCTTGGTTGTTGCGGAGCTGTCCCGCGGCCAAAATGCGGTCCCACCGAGCCCGTAGTGCCCGTCTTTGAGGCACAGGTAGGCGATGTAGCAGTCGTCCCAGCCGCTGGACTTGAGTTCGACCCAACGGTGGAGATAGTTCGACATGTATCGGTGCATCAGCACCAATCCCGCGCCTCCATCTCCGAATCGGGTTTGGAATTTCTCGCGCAGGATCGACGTCAAATCGTCGGTGCCAATCATCGACGCACCGAGGTGCACAACCCTGGCGAGGCCAACCGTGTTGTCGCCGTTGGCCGCACCATCGTCGATGACGGCGAGTCGATCGTAAAAATATGCGAGTGCCTCGGGGTGCTCAAGCGGCTGGTGGGGCGTCACGCGATCGTCTTCACGCGGTTCCCAGGCCGGTTTGTCGGGCGTTTCGGGCTTCGGTTGTTCGACGTGCTCGGGGGGCTCGGGCTCGACCACAGGAGCAGGAGCCTTGTCGGCCGAAACCTGCTCTCCGCTCGCGGGCTTGGTCACGGCATCCTGACTTCCACCCGTCGATTGGGCACAACCTGCGACCACGAGGCTACACCAGAGACCGGTTGCGAGAAGACGCGTGGAAACATTCGTGTATCCACACAAAAAATTACGGAGTCGGAGTTGGGGCAACATCTGGATTCGTCGCTGCTGTGTCGAGCTCGCCCCGTTGCTGGCGAGACCTGTCGTAGTTGTACATGAGGGCATCGGTCAGGCCGATCCCCCACCGCACGTAACCATTGCGTGTCAGGTGGAGATAGTCCTTGCGGGTGAGTTCGGCCTGGACCCACGCGGCCTGGGCCCCCTCTCCGCCGACAAACTTGAGCATGTCCCAAAAAGCACATCCGTACTCGGCTGCAAGTTTTCGCTGGGCCTCGCGAATTTCGCCGATCCGCGGTCGTGGGGTAACGACCTCGCCGTCGACCTTGGGAAAGTCACTGGGACCGAGCACGACGCAACTGGCGTTGGGGACAGCCTCTCGAAACATATCGAGGGCGGCGCGGTAGTCCCTTTCGTACTTGGTCATCGACTCATCTTCATCGACCGCCGTGTTGGTCCCAAAGTGCAGGGTGTAGAGAACAGGGTCTCGTTGACGCAGATGTTCCTGCCACAGCGGTTTGTCCCATAGTTTGAGGTTGGCGATCCGAGCTCCGTCGACACCAAAGTTATCGACCACAACCCCGGGTGTGCCGGTTTCGGCTGCGACTCCAAGGAACCGGACGTCGCCATTGCCCTTGAGCTCTATCCGGACCTCGTGCTCCGCGGCCTCAACTTCGATGCGATGAGACCCGAGTTTCGGTGGATCTTTACGCTTTTTTGCCTTGGTCGAAACCTCCGCGACGCGCTTGCCATCGACCTTGACGACATAGCTGCCTCCGCGCGGCTTGACGAGATGAAAAAAGTCGAACGTCGTGACCGCGAGGGCGCTGACAGATCGTTTGCTCGGCGAAATAATTGTATAGGCACGCTTATGTTTGGCACTCATCGCCACTCCCATGGCCCCAAACAATCCCTTGCTGTCCGGATCTTTGTGGCGGTAGGAGTTGTGCTTGGTCCAGTGACGCTTGAGCGACGAGGCCGAGACGACAAACTCGTGGTGGCGATACCACTTGGTGGGGGGAGCAGCGGCGATCATCCCCGGACCGCCATCGCCAAAGCGTTTGTGCAGGTAGGCACGAAGGTAGGCCGTCCACAGGTCGACTGCGGTGCCAGAAGCTCCATACATGGCTAATCGAACAGGTTTCTTGCGGGTCCCCGCTTGGAGCTCTTTCAGGGCCGTCTCAAAACTCTGGAGTGGATTTTGCCCGTCGGGAACTTCGAGTTGGGTAAAAAAGCCGGGCATCGGTTCGGCTGCGAGGGCTTTACCCGGGAGCGGCCCATCGGGTAGTGGCATGAGATCCGGTTGCAGGGGCGCCGACTTGGCGAGCACAGTTTGTTGTGCATACACGCGCGCGGCCCTGATTTCCGGGGTCAACACTGGTCGTTTTGTGGGGTCGACTGTCTCGACCGGCTCCGTCACGGTCGATGGCGGCTCGACAACGGCCGGTTGACTCGGTTCCGCCATCACCGTCGGAGGCATCGTGGTGGTCGCGGGCGGCGACTCGGTTCGGCAGGCAAGCAAGCATGTAAGTACACAAAGCGATCCGCACCATGTATTTTTTTTGACAATCCCTCCCCTGCTGCGTGCTCCCATCGAGGTGCGAGCAGGTTGGTCCCAACGATCCGCCCGACGAGTTCGCCTCGTGGGACATCGGCGTGTGCCTGTGTGCGCCCGAGGAACAGGCCTCACGGCGAGCTCTTGGTGAGAGGGGGTCACGCTTCCGTTCATGTGTCCGATTGTTTGCTCCGTTTCAAACGGTTGAGGTAGAGGCCGAGCTCGTAGCGCCGGCGCGCCGCCTCGGCATCTTCGTCGGCGACGGTCTCGACCCGGTCGTAGCCCAGCCGCTCAAGGGTCGGGTTGCAAATCGCTGCGAGATGCGAACGCACGGGCGTGGGAAGACTGCGATACCGACCGACGCTCGAACGATCGATGGTGGATTTGGCGTAGGTCTTCCAGTCGCCAAAGCCCACACCTCCCGTTTGATCGAGTGCACGTGCAATGAGTTGGTCATCCCACGGCTCGTCGACAAACGCGAGCACCTGCCGCAACACAGCTTCGGGGTCGTCGACCAAATCTTCGTAGCGAATCGCCATCGACAGCTCATCGGTGTCGACTAGGTCGGCGAGTTGTTGGGCAACATCGACCCAAGCCCGGGCAAAGGCTTCGTAGGGCTCGGGATAGCGGCGCAGATAGGTGTGAAGCTCCTCGACATATCCACCGGTTTTCTTGACCAGCTCTTCGAGGCTTAAGACAACGTCGAGGCCATGTCGTTGTAGACACAAGAATCGTACATGCCCTTGACACAGCTTGCGGATCGCGGGCACATGAAAAGCATCGAAGGCAGTTTTTTCGACCCAACGCGGTTTTTGTTTGGCTTCGGCATGCTGCTGCAAGAATCCAAAGGCGAACTCGCGCAGGCGTCGGAGAACTTCGGCTTCTGAAACGTCTGCGTAACTCAGGCCTAGGAGTACGCCGATCCGCAGACCGTGGGCAAAGGTCTCTTCATGTAAAAACCGTGCGCAGGCCGACAGTAGATAGGTCTCGGGCGGACAGGCGAGGTTAGGATGGGCGTCGAGTAACCGTCGCAACAGGGTCGTCCCCGAACGCGGCGCGCCGAGGATGACGATACCCGGAGGCTTGGCGAGGTCTGTCGACATGGGCCTTCGCTACTTCTTACCGGCCTGGCGCCGCTCGACAAACTTGAGGATCCGCGAGACCGAGTCGAGGTTGTCGAGATCGATATCTTCAGGTCCGAGCTTCGAACCGGTAAATTTTTCGAGGAACATCAACAACTCGACCATGGCAAACGAGTCGATGATCCCGGAGGAGAACAGCTCGGTGTCATCTTTGACGTCCGCGAGATCCTCGCGCGAGTGCTGTTCGAGATAGTCGAGAAGTGCTTTGCGTGTGAGCTGCTGCATGGGTTAACTGTCCAACAACGTAGCCGCGAGGGCCTTGCGATCAATTTTGCCGTTTTGATTGAGGGGAAACTTGGGCACCGCCAAAATCTGTTTGGGGACCATGTAACGCGGCAAACGTTCCCGCAGGCGGCGTTGCACACTGCGGTCGGGCGCTTGCTGGCCTTCGATCCACACAACGATGCCCTCGGCACAGCCGGCCGAGGTGAGCGGCCAGCCGATGGCAACGGCTGTATCGACCTGTGCTTCGCTCATGACTGCGGCTTCGACTTCACCGAGCTCGACCCGGTGCCCGCGGATTTTGACCTGATGATCGATACGCCCCAAAAAAATCAAAGGTTCGCCGTCGGCTGCCGGTCGCCGGACCCGGTCGCCGGTGCGATAGAACGTTTCGCTCTCGCCGGGCGGGACAACAAACGCGGCGGCTGTTTTGTCGGGGTCGCGCCAGTACCCAAGCGCGACTTGGGGTCCGGCCATGAGCAACTCACCGGTCTCGCCGGGACTGACTTCGCGCAGATCCGGGTCGACAACCTTGGCCCGCATCCCGGGAAACGGATCGCCGATCGGCACGACTTCGTTCATTGCTTGTGCACGCAATCGCTCGTCGATCGGATAGGCCGTACACGCGAGGGTCAGTTCGGTCGGGCCGTAGATATTCTCGACCAATGAGCTGGGCGCAGCCAATTTCCACGCCTCGGCGACGGGCACCGGAAGAGCTTCGCCGCAGAACAACGACACCCGTAAACCGGGGAACGAACCGGGATCTAGCAGGCGCATGTTTTTCATTAACAATGCGGCCGAAGGTACTGAAAACCAAACACTTATTTGGGAATCCCGAACGTACTGGGCGGGCAGCATTCGGCCGCGTTCATCGGGCACACACAGACACGCGCCGAGGCTCCACGGGGCGAACAAATCGAGCAGCGAGAGATCAAATGTCGTTTCGAACAGGTGGGAGAATCGATCGTCGGGACCGAAGTTGTAGCGCTCGGTCACGACCTTTAAAAACCGCTCGATGTTGCGGTGGGCCACCATCACGCCCTTGGGTTGACCGGTGCTTCCCGAGGTGAACAGGAGGTAGGCGATGGCATCGTCGGCAACTTCGGGTGCCTGCCACGTGTCGGCAGCATCGATGTCGTCGGGCCCTAGGAGCGTATGGATCCCGGGATCCACATCACCGCGGGGAGCCAACCGCAACACTGTGATCGGTTGCTCGAGCAACTTTAAAACCTCGGGCAAGACCTTCTCGCCGTAGCTGTCGACCACCAGCGCCTGCACCTCGGCGCGCGTGATCATGTGGGCCAAGCGCGGCGCGGGGTAGCTGGGAATCATCGGCACATAGCCATGACCGGAGCAGAGGACACCGAGGATCCCGGCAAAACACTCGTGAGTGCGCTGACCCAGCACGGCGGTCAGCGGCGCTCCGGGTTTGCGCAGGCGCATCAGTGTGGCTGCGACACGCAAGGCGGGCTCTCGCAACCTCGCGTAGGTGATTTGCTCGCGATCGATCTCGAGGGCGATGCGCTGGGGAGATTGGTCGGCGATCGCTAGAAATGCGTGATGCAGAGCCATGGACGCCTGTGGCTACCGTGTTCGCCGACGATACGCAACATAGGCCTCGATGATGCCGCGGAAGACCAACTCCCCGATGACCTGATGCCCCTTGGAAGTCGCGTGGGACAGGTCTCCGCCGATCAGCCTCGGCTTGCGCTTGAACCAGCGTCCTGCTGACCCCTCCCCGCCCATGGCCGCAACCGTATCGAAGAAGGCACACCCCTCGCTTCTGGCGACACTGCGTTGGGCTTCGATCATCTCCGCGACAATCGGCAGGCTGACGATCCGCACCCCCTTGCGCTCACCGTGATCGAGTGGGGCCATGATCAGGCAGTCCATTTCGGGCCTCGCCTTGCGAAACAGCTGGATGACTTCGCGGTATTCCTCCGCGTAGCGCTCCATGCTGACCTTGCGGATCATGTCGTTGCCGCCAAACGTGAACACTGCGAGGTTGGTCTGGCGGTGCTGCAGGTGGTCTTTGAGCTGCTCGGGGTCGAGCCCGCTGAGGCGATTGGTGAACGCTCCGACCTGTGAAAGTCCATCCCACACCACGCCCGGATTGTCGCGCTCCATTGTCACGCCGAAGAGCTCGACTTTGCCCTTGCCCGCGGCTCGGACCTCGATCGTATGGGTATCATCCTCGAGGTCGAGCGCGTGCCAGCGTTCTTCGTAGGCATCGGCCCGTGTATTGACAAAGGTTTTTTCGCCCTTGTCGACGCGAAGCGAAAACTGTCCACCGCGGGGTTGATCGGCGTACCACACCTCGAATTTCGAAAACCTGCCGCTGCTGCGCGTGGGATGGGGGGTAAAGGTACTCGTTGCACCACCGGCCGAGGTGAACACCGTGCCGCCCATGCCGTACAGACCAGTCGATTTACGACAGCGGAAGATGATGAAACAGTGACTCCAGCCACTGTGTTTGAACTTGACCTCGCCGTGGCGGTACGAGCTGTTGGGCTGGGCCATCAGGTGAAATCCGTGGCCGGCATCGCCAAACCGCGTCTGCATCCTCCGGCGGATTGCCCCTGGAATCCCGTCGATCCCGATCGCCGAATCACCCCAGTGGGAAACCCTTGTAATTGCACCTTCGAGGTTGCCATCGCTGCGCGCGAGGCTGGCGAAAAATCGGTCGAGCTCCTGGCCTTGAAACAATTCGATCGACTGGACCGCTGGCTTCTCGTCCCCCACCTTGGGCGTATAGGCTGGCAACCCGTCGCTCGGCTTGCGGACGACAACCTTTTTGGGCTCGGGTGGGACCACCGGGTCGGGCTCGGCGAGCACCTCGTTGGCAAAATTATCGATCTCGTTGGTGCGCTCTAACTGTTGGGCAAACGCCTCGGACTCAAACGGCCGCCCGATCACATTCCAAAACGGGACCGGGTCCCCATCCTTGTACGGGCGTGCGAACTCCAGCCCGGGCACGGTGTAGACGAGGATCAGCCCGATTGCGACCACGGCCATCGCCGGACCAATTTTCCCGAGCATCGCCAGGCTCATCCCGGAGGATTCCTGCGTTTGTTGTACAGCCACCTTTTGTTTCAGGCGGCCATCGACATCCATCAAGCCCTTGGGCGAATCACTCACGTCGGTCACACACTCAGTACTGGAAGTAGATAAACGCCCGGGGTGCCCCCTCGAGCAGCTTCATGAGACCATAGCAAAGTGCCAGGAAGCCGAGGCCGATGACGATGCCGGGCATCCGGCGAAAGAAGTTGAAAAGGTGGGTTTCGACCCATTTTTTGGGGGTGAAGTGGTAGGCGAGACCGATTGCGAGCAACGCCCAAACCGGCCAGTCGACCAGGTCGGGGCGGATGAACCGGCCGTCGAACTGCAGCAACCCAGCGACATAGGCCCGAGCCGTCTCGAGGTCGGGGGCACGGAAGAAGATGCGCGAGATGACCAACAGGTGGAAGGTCATAAAGATGTGGATCATGCCCATCCACTTGCTGCTCTTGCGGGTGAACAGCGGCAGCCCGCACAGGATCAACACCGCGGTGATGACAAACCCAGCGAGGCCGACCGACTGTTCCACCGAGAGCTGCAAAAAGGTCGAGCCGATGGCGAAAAATGCTGCCGCGGCGATGCTGAGCCCGAAGCCCCATTTGAGCAGACGCTTGCCCAGGGACGCATCGCGTTTGCGCAGTCGGTTCCAGCGGTTGAACACCATCGCACCCGCGTGGATGTTGGCGTAGATGACAAAGTTCCAGCTGGCGCCGTGCCACATCCCAACCAGGAACATGGTCAGCCACACCGCCAAATACCCGCCGCGCGCTCCAAACTTGGCCAGGAGTTGAAAAAACAGGTAGTCGCGCAGCCACGAAGACAGCGTCATATGCCAGCGGCGCCAGTACTCGGCGATGTCGCGCGACTGGTACGGCCGGTCGAAGTTCTCCGGCAGACGAAAGCCGAGCATCAGACCGAGGCCGATGGCGATGTCGGAGTAGCCCGAGAAGTCGGCATAGATCTGCAGCGTGTACCCGTAGAGAGCGACCAAAAGCTCAGGCGATGTAAAGGTCTCAGGGTTGTCGAAGATCCGATCGGTCAGGTGAACCGCAATGAAATCCCCGAGGATGACCTTCTTGCACAGGCCCCGGGCGATCCGAAACACACCCGTCTCAATGCCCTCGCGGCTGAACCTCGGCCCGCGTTGCAACTGCGGGAGAAACTGACTCGCCCGCACAATCGGCCCCGCAACCAACTGCGGGAAGAAGGCGACAAACAGGGCAAACCGGATAAACGAGGTCTCCGGCTGCAACCGTCCGCGCCAGACATCGATGGTGTAGCTGAGGCTTTGAAACGTGTAGAAACTGATCCCCAGCGGCAGGACAACATCGAGATGCAGCGCCGTGACCGAAACTCCGACGGTCGCCGCCATATCGGCGAACGCCTGCATAAAGAAGTTGAAGTACTTGAAGTACCCGAGCAGTCCGAGGTTGCCGATGAGACTCGCGTACAACCACAGATTGCGTTTGCGCTGGGCCGCCTTGGCGACCACTTCGTTTTCGGATTCACTGGCTTCGGCCAGCCCGTGGATCGCCTTGCCACAGACAAAGTCGAGCACCGACGAAAACACCAACAGACCGGCGAAGTACCAGGGCGCAGGCGGGGGTTCCGTCTTCGGGCCCGCCATATAAAAGAAGTAACTGGCGAACAGGAGCAGGAACACCCGCGCCCACTTTCGATCCGCCAGCAGCCAAAACCCGGCGATGACCGGGAGCGCGAACAGGAGAAAGTCGAAGGTGGGAAACAGCATAGAGGAGCCGTCGGCTGCGGGTACGCACGCAAAATCGCGTTTCGCTTGCACGCCCGCGGGGCGCCTACGTATTCCATGGTTTTACCCGCATGAACACTGAGCGCAAAATGCGCTGCATATCTCTACGCCCGTTTTGGGAGCGTACTGGGCAACCTCGCGCATGATCGCGGATACCTGGGTGTTGTGGCACGCCCTGCAGTGACCGGGTTAGCCGGACGTGAGCAAGCCGATGAGGATGTCCGGGTAGTCGGTGATGATCCCGTCGACCCCCAAATCGATAAATTCCTGCATTTTCGCGGTGTCGTTGACCGTCCACGGAATGACCTCGAGGCCCAATCCATGTACCTGCACAATGATCTCGGCGCTGACGATATCCTGGTGTGGCGACCAAATCTCGGCGTAGGTGCCGGCCTCTTCGATGTCGTCGAGGAGGGGCGCGAGCCCAAGGGCCGCGCTGCGGAAGCCTTCGGCTCCCCAAGTGACCGCGTCGGTATAGGCCTCACGGGCATACTGTAAATCGCCCCAATTAAAACTCTGGATCGTCATGCGTCCTTCGAGACAGCCTGCACACTGCTCGTTGTAGGTCAGTAAAGCCTGCATATACGTATCGACTTCGGCCGATCCGGTGCGTTTGAACTCAAAATTGAAGCGAACCAGATCATCGAGTGCGAGCACCTCAGAAACCGGAGGCGGGGCTTGGATCCCATCGAGATCGGGGTGACAGTCCCACGACGTAATCTCCGCCGAGGTCATGTTCGAGACCAGCGGCGTCGACGGATCGCTCTCCCCTGCCCATACACATCCCGTCGTCGTGAGATCGTCGTCGTGTCCCATCACCACCATCCGGTCCGACGTGATCTGCATATCGCCCTCAAGCGTGGTGACACCTAGCTCGAGGGCTGAGAGATAGGACGGGAGCGTATTGCCCGGTGGGACATTGCCACGGTTGCCGCGATGTCCTTGGACATCGATCGGCCACGGTGGGCCATCGGAATCTTCGCTCTCGGTTTCACCGGATTCCCCCGTCGTATCCGTCGGACCGGCATTCGTCTGTGAATCGGTCGTCAGGCCCTCGGTCGGCAGCATCGTCGCAGCTTCGGACGTCGGTGCAGTCACCTCGGAACTCGTCTCCTGTCCCCCGGGGCACCCGCAGGCGAGCGTCAGAGCACAACTACCGAGGAGAAAACCACCGGAATGTCCGAAGTTCATCGGCGGACTGTATCATGCGGCAACCTGTGGCTGCGGCTGCATTCGCGTCACCTGAGTGTGACATCCCGGCACTTCGAAACTTCCATGCTCATGCAACCTTCCCCCCGCGATCCACCTGGACCTCGACCGACTCGAAAACTCTCCGCCGTCCGTCTGTCCTATCTCACGCGTTACGCCCGTGATCCCCTCGGGTTTGTCAGCCACAGGTTCGCCCGCTTCGGCGACATCTACCTGATCAAAACCGGCAACGATCGAACCTACGTCACCAAAAACCCTGCCCACCTCAAGATCATCCTACGCACCAAGGCGTCGGCATTTGGCAAGCCTGCGATCGGTCTTGAAAAATTTCTCGGCAACGGTCTGCTCAACGCCAACGGCGACATTTGGCGTCGGCATCGGCGGTTGATCCAACCTGCGTTTCACACCTCGATGCTGCGGTCGTATGCTGACAAGATGGTCGAGCACGCCCGGCAGATGATGGAGACCTGGCGCTCGGGCACCCGGCTCGACCTCGCCAAGGAAATGATGCAGACCACCCTGCGGATCGTCTGCTCAGCCCTGTTTGACCATACCATCCGCGATGAGGGCGACTCGGTCGGCGCCTGCATGACAGTGTTTCAGGAGTCGATGGGAACCCTCAACCTGCTTCCTGAGTGGGTCCCGACCGCAGGTAACCGACGTACCAAACAGGCGATCACCGCCATGGATGCGTTGATCTACGGCATGATCGACAAGCGCCGACGCGAGCTTGCGCAGGACCCCAAACGGGCCGAGTCGACCGACCTGCTCACCCAACTTTTGCAGCTCGACGACGACGCCGGAAGTCTGCCGCAAAAGGCCCTGCGCGACGAGCTGCTCACGCTGTTTTTGGCCGGCCACGAAACCACCAGCAACGCCCTGTCGTGGACATTTGCCCTGCTCGCCCAACACCCGGCGATCGAAGCCAACCTCCACCACGAGCTTGTGCAGGTCCTCGGCGGCCGCGACCCGACCTACGACGATCTCGATCATCTCCCCTACACCAAAAACGTGATCGCCGAGGCGATGCGGCTGTATCCACCGGCCTATGTCATTGCGCGTGAGGCCTACGAGGATGTCGATATTGGTGAATACACAATTAAATCCGGATCGACCTGTACAGCTTGGATCTACATGACCCATCACGACCCCGAGCTGTTTCCCGACCCCGAGGCATTTATTCCCGAGCGGTTTGCCGCCGATGATCCTCTCCTGCGGGACGCCTATCTCCCATTTGGTGCAGGTGCACGGATGTGTATCGGTGCGACATTTGCCAAGATGGAAATGGCACTGCTGCTGGCGACAATCGCTCAGCGATTTCACTTTCGTCTGCCACCGGGCCACCGCCTCGTCCCACGGCCGAAGATCACGCTCACACCTGCTGGCGGTCTGCCGGTGACCGTACTTGTACGCTAACGATGCATCTACATTCAGATGCTACCCGGAACTGTCAATCTCCGGGATCCGCTCGATTTCGAGGACCACAGGGACAGCGCTTTCGTAGATCGTTTCGATTCGCACCGAGTAGTGACCTTGTTGTAAATACACGGGATATGCCGAGGCAAATTCCCGGGACTGTGCAAACGTCACGGGCTCATGCCAGCGATCGCGGCAACGCGTACAGAGATTGAGATAGGCGTGGACCATGCCTTCTTCCCCCTCGGCGCTGGGGCGAAACACGCGGTACATCCCAGGCTCGGCGATATCGAACTCGACAAAGCTCAACGAACGGTTCTCCGTCGGGGTGGCCCAGTAGCGTGACGAAATCACTGGAGCCGGACCGACCGAGGTCTCCGCTCCACACCCAACATCTCCGCGATAGCTCCACCTGTACTCGTCGAGCCACTCGCCCTGCGGATGGGCCGAAGAACAGTACGCGATTTGGCTAAAGCACTGCTGATCGGCTGCGAGGTAACTCTCGACCAACGGGTTTAGACCTGCACCGAGCACGCCTTGCATCGCCCGGTCAATATCCTCGTAGGTGCTCTCACTATCAATTTGCTCATACAAGGACATATATGTCTCGACACCGTACTTTTCGATCAAAAACAACACAAAACTGCCCGCAGTCTCGTAGTACTCTCCCGGAAGTTGATCGATCGTGAGCACGTCGCGGGGGTCGTGTACACGTGAAGTCGGGACCGGTGGCGCATCGGTTGGGTTGTACCCACCGAGGGCTGTGGCTGTACCCTCATCGAAAAAGGAATTGGACTGGTAGGCGAACAATGCGTGGGCGAGTTCATGCTCAGGCGGTAACCAGGCGGTGACGACGATCCCCTCTGCGGCACAGCCTTCGGCGGTTTCGGGGCAACGGTGCAGCCCGAAAATGAGCCAATACACCTCAATGATGAACGGCTCGATGCCGAGGTAGTCGGCGAGCGCTTCGACGTACAGATCGAGGTAATCGACCGTCCCCTCGCAGGGCGGCACGTGGCTATCGGTCCCCAGGTGAACGTACTTGCCTTCGTACTCGATGTCTGGAAAGCACCCGCCAGTCGACATGAGACTGACACCCAACAGGACTGGACCGATGCGCTGCACCGCGCGATGCTAGCAAATACTTGCGGCTACATGAACGTATTATTTTTGTAGTATCACACAACCTGCCTGCAACACCGACACATGGGCGACGAGACAGGGGTAAAAGCCGGTGCCGTCAATCGCAGTTACTGAGTCGGTCCTGCAAGAGTCACAGCGTCCGGCAAAATTTCATGCATTTGCAACCGTGTCGAGCACTCGACGGGCTGCTAGCTTGCCGACTCGAGGTCAAACAACTCGAGGCCACCGATAAAGTCGCGTTTGCCCACGTTGACGCCGTTGTGGCGCATGATCGCGTAGGCCGTCACAACGTGGAAGTAGAAGTTGGGGACGGCCATCGCCGTGAGGTACTCATCCGCCTTGATCCCCTTGCCGGGCAAGAACGGGAGCTCGACAGTCCGCCCCGCGTCAAAATCTTCGGCCTTGAACGTTCCGAGATATTCGACGACCGAACGGACGCGGGTACGCAACTCGTCGAGTGACGCCTCGGTGTCCGGGTGCGACGGAGGTTGCTTGCCGCTGGCTCGTGCCGCAGCGAACTTGGCAGCATCACTCGCAGCTTGGACCTGCTTGAGCAGGGGATACTGATCGGGTGCGAGCCGGGAGTGGAGCAACACGTCGACATCGTACCCGCGGGTCTTGGCATCCTCTTGTGCCTTGTCGAGCCAGTTGAGCAGGTTTTGGAGCATCTTGGATAGTTGGGGAATCGCGCGGAACATCGCGTCTGACATCGCATGCATCCACAGATCCGTCAATCGACGGCCTGTGGGTTTTCTCGACGGCGAACACATCACTGCGCACCCGAATACTCCCGGTCCCGCGAACGCGCGGTGGATGTCTCTCTTGCCACTTTGCCGAGGTTAGGATCCGCAATTTGCGGAGCCGGACGATGTCAACCCGCGAATCCGGATCACGTTGTATCCTCAACAAATGGACCGACTCGCCGCCCTCGCCCTCGTCGGATGGCTCGCACTCCCTGGATGTGGCAGCAGCGAGCACTGCCCCGAGTTTTCGCCCGCTGATGCTGATGCCATCGCCGATCTTTTATCCGCGCAACGCGATGCCTGGAACCGCGGTGATCTCGAGGACTATATGAAGGGGTACGAACACTCGCCCAAGCTCGTTTTTACCTCCGGTGCCAAGGTTCGGGTCGGTTGGGAGCAAACGCTCGAGAAGTACCGCGCTCGCTACGGCGACGACGCCAGCACGATGGGAAAGCTCGAGTTCGAGATCCTCGATGTCCGCGGTCTCGGGGGGGACGGAGCGATCGCCTACGGGCGTTGGCACCTGCGGGACACCCCACAGGCCGGTTCGGGCATCTTTTCACTTGCGCTCGTCCGCACACCGGCAGGCTGGAAAGTTGTGCACGACCATACTTCCGCCGACCCTGGTCAATAATGTACATGCAAGGCCAGATGTGCCCATCGTATTCATCTGTCTTTTCAGACACCCACCTGTGTCCCGTTTTGTACACTGGCCGCAAGACCATGGGCATCCGCGACGCAATCAAGAAATTTTCCGACGAGATCCAAGACCTCTCGACGCTGACCGTCACCACCTACACCGGGACCCTGTCGCAAGTCATCGACAGCGACTCCGGTGAGATCGACTGGGACAAGTTCAAGCCGAGCAGTGGCGAGCTGACGATGGTGGCTGCCACCCGGATCAGTGCCGACTATGACACGGTCAACTTTCGGGCAGCCCTCGCCGGCATCGACAACCTTGACGATCTCTTGCAGCTGCACCGGATGGCCGTCGAAACCGCGCAAAATGGGCGCGCGGGCCTCGTCAAGCTACTGACGGGTACCGTCTCCGGCATTTTTTAATTTTGCGCACCCGCCAAAGAGCCGCAACCGGCATGTCGGCGTGTATCCTGCGGGCATGCTTCGAATTGTCGCCCTCGTGTTCAGTGTATATGCGTTGACTGCATCCGGTTGTGGACCGAAGAAGGGCGCGGACGTGACAGACACGGACGAGACAGCGAAACCCAAACACAAACACGGGCACCAGCACAAAGGTGGCCACCACAAATTCGATGACCCCGAAGCTTGGGCTGAGATGTTCGATTCGCCCGAGCGGGCCGCTTGGCAAAAACCTGACGAAGTCGTAGCGAGTCTCGGCCTCCCCGAAGATGCAGTGGTCGCCGACATCGGAGCCGGTACGGGCTACTTCTCCATGAAGTTCGCCGCGGCTGTCCCCAAGGGCAAGGTGTTCGCCAACGATGTTGAGGCGGCAATGGTCGCCTACCTCAGTCGCCGGGCCCGGCGCGAGGGATTCAGCAACCTGTACGCGGTCAAAGGTTCAGCCATCGACCCCGCGCTGCCCGAGCCGGTCGACGTTGTGTTTATGTGCAACGTCTTCCACCATATCGAGCAACCGGACAGCTTCTTTTTGCCGATTCTGCGAACCCTCAAACCGGGGGGCAAACTCGTGATCGTCGACTTTAAACCCGATGCTCCGGAAGACGCCCCCGGACCGCCTGCCGAGATGCGGATCGCTGCCGACGACGTGTTTCAACAGCTCGAGGCCTTGGGTTTTTCTCGGGTCAAGGTCGACAACGACATGCTGCCCTACCAATACGTCGCCGAGCTGACCCACAATTGACCGTGTACGACTGCGGAGCTGCGCTTGTGGCTGCTACCATAGGGTATGCGGCCGGACAATCTCCATCGTCTTCGTCACGCCATTTTGACAGTTGTCGTCCCGCTCGCCGGTTGCACGTCGATCGACAAGCCGACCGACCCCGATCCTTCGGGAACACCACAAGCACCACAGCCACCCGAGGCGAGCCATCCCCCGGCAAAGCAAGTCGAACCTCCGACGCCGCGGGAAAAGATTGCATGTGCAGGTGATCGCGAAATTATTGGCGTCGACAACCAACCCACAGGATACTCGATCTGCGGCGATGGGAGTGTGCATCGTAGTCGTGCCGTCGCCTGCGAAATCCCGGCTGTCCTCGAGAACGCTTGTCCCGGAGGCGACTCCGAAGGCCCCTGCCAAACCGATGCGGATTGCGGCGAAAAACCGCACGGTCGCTGTATCGCCTACCCCCGTGGTCCGTGGGCGCGAGCTGACACCAAGACCTACTGTGGGTGCCACTACGCCTGCATCGGTGACAACGACTGCGCTGCCGACGAAGTTTGTGTCTGCACGGGTGCCCTCGCATTTCGCGACGGGCGCAAAGACACAAAGCTACCGCGATGTGAACCCGCCGAGTGCCGGACCGACAGCGACTGTTCCTCCGGGGAGTGTGGTGCTGCGATCCACTTCAACGGTTGTTCCGAAGCGGTCACCATCGCCTGTCGCGAGGGAGGTGACGCCTGTCGTACCCACGGGGCGTGCGAGGAGGGTCGCTCGTGTATGGGTATGACGGTCGACCGAGGCTCACTCACGGAGACCACCAAGTGGGAATGTACGGGTATGACATGCGTCATCGGACGCCCATTTCTCGTCGCCGGAAATGCTCGGGTCGCCAAAACGATTGCCACCAAAAGTGCATCTACATGGATTTCCGATATGGACTTCACACAAGTACCCGCCGACCGCGAGATGGCCGAGCATTGGCGCCACGTCGGGCAGCTAGAACATGCGTCGGTCGCTAGCTTTGCCAGGTTTATCAACCAGCTATTGGCCTTGGGGGCACCTCCAGATCTACTTGTGCAAGCTCGAGCTGCACTCGCCGATGAGATCCGCCACACGCAGCTGTGCCTCCAGATGTCTCAGCGATTCGGTGGTTGTGCCGTCCCTGGATTCTTCGACCTTCGCGGCAGCCAATCCGGGCCAGTCGATCGCGTGCGGGTTGCCCAGCAGTTGTTCGAAGAAGCCTGTCTGGGTGAAACGATTGGCGTCGCCCAAGCGCTCGAAGCTGCCGCACTTGCCTCCGACGCCGATACCCGTGATGTATACACACTGATTGCAGACGACGAGTTGAGACACGCCCAACTCGCTTGGCGGACGCTGCGCTGGCTCATCGAAAGCGCACATCCGGACCAACGTCGAGCGATCGAACATTCTCTGACGGACAGTATCGATCGAGCAGGTCAAAGACTCCTGCATGCAGAGGCTTGTACCCCCCAACGCCCAGTGTTCGGCCTGCCTGGACTTCGATCTGAACTTTGTACCAGCCTCACAACCCTGCACGAAGTTGTCAAACCCGGGGTTGAGGCGTTGGTCACACGCGCGTCTCGGCCAGCGTGACTGCTCACGCGGGCGGTATCATCCATGGAACACAAAACATGTTTATTTAGACATGTTTCAAAAACATGTTTTGTACTCGTGATCTGAGCACCAACTCTCGATAAGATGCCAGGGCACGAGGGTTTCATGAAACATCACAAGACAACTTCCTTACTCCTTGCCACGCTCTTGACACCGGCACTTTTGACTGCTTGTGGCGGTGAGGAGACGACAACGACTGACTCCGGAACCGAGATGGATACGACCACGGAAACCGGAGATATGACGACAATGACGTCAGCTGGTACGACACCCGACTCCGCAGGTCCGACCACAGACAACCCGTCTGGATCGGAGTCTGAGTCAGAGTCCGACCCGACCGACCCAACAGACCCGACCGATCCGACCGACCCAACGGACCCGACCGACCCGACCGACCCAACGGACCCGACCGACCCAACGGACCCGACCGACCCAACGGACCCGACCGACCCGACCGACCCGACCGACCCAACGGACCCGACCGATCCGACCGACCCGACCGACCCGAGCGACACAGATAACACCACTGATCCGTTCTGCGAGGAGGGCACGGTCATCTGCGAAGACGGCGTGGAAAAAGTCTGCGACGGTATGGGTGGGTTCTCCGAAGAAACCGACTGTGACAACGAGTGCGTCGACAGCCTCGGATGTGTCCTGTGTGTGCCGGGTGAGGGAAGTTGCAACGGCGATACCCTCACGGTTTGTGCCGAAGACGGACAGAGCTACGAAGACGAATTCTGCGACAGTGTGCAGGGGGTCATGTGCGACGATGATCTCGACGCATGTATCGGTGCATGTGCACCGGACACGCTCGGCTTGAGCTATATCGGCTGCGACTACTACCCGACTGTCACCGCCAATATCGTTCCCAACTCCTTCGACTTTGCAGTGATCGTTTCGAATACGTCGAGCAATACTGCCAACGTCCGCATCGACCAGGGCAACAATACGATCTACAACGGGACCGTCGGCGGTGGACAGGTAGAGGTCATTCAGCTTCCGTGGCAACTTCAGCTCAAGGGAGCCCAGAATTCCAACTCCATGATGGTGCCCGACGGTGCGTTCCGCCTGCGTTCCGACCAGCCGGTGACTGTGTATCAGTACAATCCGTTGCAGTACCAAGAAAGTGGCTTCTCGTACACCAATGACGCCTCGTTGCTGCTCCCCGTCAACACCTGGACCGGCGACTACTTCGTCGCGGCCCGCAACTCCTGGCTATTTGGCGGCTCGGCTTGGTATCCGGGAATCTACGCCGTGACAGCGAGTGAGGATAACAC
This sequence comes from uncultured Nannocystaceae bacterium, assembly GCA_964621785.1. Lineage (GTDB taxonomy): Bacteria > Myxococcota_A > Polyangia > Nannocystales > Nannocystaceae > JACKDW01. The sequence goes on along the minus strand of CAZUPD010000022.1, from coordinate 16,664 downwards.
AACCGTCACCATCGACCCCTCCGCGACCGGTGGTGCCATCCGTGCAGGTGGTGGACTTCCTGCCAACGGCGCCGGCCAAGTTGTACTGAACCAAGGTGATGTCCTCGAGGTCTTCTCGGGTAACGTCGGCAACAACCCGAGCTCGGCGGATGTCACCGGTACGCACATCACCGCCGATAAGAAGATTCAAGTCATCGGCGGAAGTATTTGTACATACGTGCCGCACAATATCTCCGCCTGTGACCACCTCGAAGAGTCGATTCCACCCTACGAAACTCTTGCTGATACATATATCGTCACGCCACCACTGATTCCGACCAATCCAAACCAGCCGAAGGCGGAGATGGTTCGGATCATCGCCACCGAGGCGGGTACAACCCTGTCGTACGACCCGCCACAGGGTGGTGCGCCGACGATGATCGCCAACGCGGGCGACTACGTCGAGATTGCTCAAAACGACCAGGACTTTGAGATTTCGGCAAGTGCCAAGGTGATCGTCGCCCAGTACATGCTCGGCCAACAGGCGGGCGGTAACTCGGGTGACCCGGCCATGACCCTCGCGGTCGCGACTGAACAGTTCCGCGACAACTACCTGTTCCACGCACCGACGAACTACGAGTATAGCTACGTCAATATCGTCGCCCCCGACGGTGCGTCGGTCACCCTCGACGGCAATGCGGTCAACAACTTCCTGTCGATCGGTGGAACTGGCTACGGCGTGGCCCGTCTCGCACTTGCCAACAACGGAGATGGAACCCACGAGGTCACGTCCGACCAGGATATCGGTATCAGTGTGTACGGCTACGGCCAGTACACCAGTTACTGGTACCCCGGCGGTCTCGACCTCGACCTGATCGTCCAATAATCGAGTTGGTCATCGAACGTCGACGAAGTGGTCGCCTCCTCTGCGGCGTCACCCGTCGACGGCTGTCCACGGGCTCCAAGTCGTCGACGCTACGACCGGGAGCCCGTGTTCGTTTCGCGTGTCAGCAAGCGAGGCACCCTAGGACCGACAAGAGTCATGCGGGGCACAACGGGTCAAAACAAGCAGTCGACCGCCCAAACATGTTTGTAAAAACATGTTTTTACAAACCTTCCCGAAGGAAAACGGCTCGCTGGCCGCTTGTATCGATATGATGCAGGCGCGAGGCTTTCATGAAACACCAACGACTTTCCTTGTTCCTCACCACACTCGTTACCCCTACGCTACTGGTTGCGTGTGGTGGAGAGGAGGATTCGACAACCGAATCGTCGGGCCCCACCGGTTTGGTGACGCTGTCGAGCTCTGGCGATACCATGATGACATCGGACGGTACGAGCCCCGATTCGGCCGGTCCAACAACCGATGACCCCTCTGGTTCAGAATCCGAGTCCGAGTCCGACACCACCGACACAGCCGAGACCGACACCACCGAGTCCGACACCACCGAGTCCGACACCACCGAGTCCGATTCCGAAACCACCACGGATCCGTTTTGCGAGGCCGGTACCGTCATCTGTGAAGATGGCGTGGCGAAAATTTGCGACGGAATGGGTGGCTACACCGAGGAGACCGCCTGCGACAACCAATGCGCCGACGGCCTCGGCTGTGTGCTCTGTGTCCCGGGCGAAGGCACGTGCAATGGTGACACACTCACGGTGTGCACCGACGACGGTCAGGGGTACGAAGATGAACTTTGTGACAGTGTCCAAGGTGTCATGTGCGACGCGGATCTCGGGAAGTGTATCGGTGCATGTGCACCGGATACTCTCGGCCTCAGCTATATCGGGTGCGACTACTACCCGACGGTCACGGCCAATGTCGTCGCCACCAACTTCAACTTTGCGGTCATCGTCTCCAACACATCGAGTAACACCGCAAATGTTCGCGTCGATCAGGGGAGCAACAGCGTCTACACCGGAACTGTCAACGCCGGCCAAGTCGCCGTGATTCCGCTTCCGTGGCAGACACAGCTCAAGGCGAGCGACGCCGCGGGCTCGATGTTGGTCCCCGACGGCGCGTTTCGACTGCGCACCGACCAACCTGTGACCGTCTATCAGTACAACCCACTCGAGTATCAGTCGGGCGGTTTTTCCTACACCAATGACGCCTCCCTGCTACTACCTGTGAACACCTGGACGGGTGATTACTTCGTCGCGGCTCGCAACAGTTGGCTATTCACACTGGGGAACATTTGGTACCCGGGCCTCTACGCTGTGACGGCGAGCGAAGATGGCACAACCGTCACCATCGCCCCTTCGGCGACAGGTGGCACCATCCGTGCGGGTGGCGGCCTGCCGGCCAACGGGGCCGGACAAATCACCCTCAACCAGGGTGATGTTTTGGAAGTGTTCTCTGCCAATGTTGGCGGTAGCCCAAGCCCATCAGATGTGACCGGGACCCATATTACCGCGGACAAGCCGATTCAGGTCATCGGCGGAAGCATGTGTACATACATACCGTACAACATCCAAGCCTGTGACCACATCGAGGAGAGTATCCCTCCCTACGAAACACTTGCAACGACATACATTGTCACGCCGCCGCTTATCCCGACCAACCCGAATCAGCCCAAGGCCGAGATGGTTCGGATCGTGGCCACCGAGGCGAATACGACCCTCACCTACGACCCACCACAGGGCGGTGCGCCGACGATGATCCCGGCTGCGGGCGGCTATGTCGAGATTGCTCAAAACAACCAGGACTTTGAAATCTCGGCCAGCGCCAAGGTGATCGTCGCGCAGTACATGCTCGGCCAAGAAGCCGGTGGTAACTCCGGGGATCCGGCCATGACCCTCGCCGTGGCGACCGAACAGTTCCGCGACTACTACCTGTTCCACGCCCCGACCAACTACGAGTATAGCTACGTCAACATCGTCGCACCCGACGGTGCGTCGGTCACACTCGATGGCAACGCGGTCAACAACTTCCTGTCCATCGGCGGGACCGGCTACGGCGTGGCCCGCCTCGCACTCGCCAACAATGGCGACGGCACCCACGAAATCTCGTCCGATCTGGCTATCGGTATCAGCGTGTATGGCTACGGTCAGTACACGAGCTACTGGTACCCCGGTGGCCTCGACCTCGAGCTCATCGTCGAGTAGTCGCAGGTAGGAACGAACGGACTCGCTGGATGTGGGTCCGGTTCGTCACCTTCGTCAATTTATTTGTTGATACACTCACTTTAGATCGACGAGGCAGAAACGTACCACGACCGGCGACCCGAGCGGTCGGTTACGCTCCGCACGTGGCTGCGCAATCCACGTTGCGCAACGATGCGCCACAGCTCACATCACCTCGACCGCAGAGGATTGAAGTGGCCCGCCCGATTCGTTACTCGTTGCCCGTGAACCAGCAACCTCAAGTATCCGAGTTTCCCGGTGGTCTTCGTGACCGCGTCGCCCTCATCACTGGAGCAGCCAACGGCATCGGCCGAGCGACAGCGAAGGCATTTGCCCAGGCTGGGGCGACCGTCGAGCTGTGGGATCTTGACGAGCAGGCCGGAGATGCCACCGCAACCGAGATCGTCAATGCCGGTGGCGAGGCAGGGTTTTCCCGGGTCGATGTCGCCAACCGTCAGCAAGTCGACGAAGCCGTGGCGTCACTTGTCGAACGCCATGGCCAGCTCGACATCCTCGTCAACAACGCCGGCATTGTCCGCGACGGTCAACTCGTCAAGGTCAAAAATGGCGAAGTCGTCAAACAGATGAGCCAGGAGGCTTTTGACGCCGTCATCTCGGTCAACCTCAAGGGCGTGTTCAACTGCACCCAAGCTGTTGTGCCTACAATGATCAACCAAAAATACGGCCGGATCCTCAGCGCGTCGTCGGTGGTTGGTCTGTACGGCAACTTCGGTCAGACCAACTACGTGGCCTCGAAATCAGGTGTCATCGGGATGACCCGGGTGTGGGCCCGCGAACTTGGCAAGTACGGCATCACAGCGAATGCAGTCGCACCCGGTTTCATCGCTACGGATATGGTCAAGTCGATCCCCGCCAAGGTACTCGAGCATATGATTGCGCATACACCGGTTGGAAAAGTCGGGGAGCCCGAGGACATCGCCCGCACCTATCTGTTCTTGGCCACCGAGACCGCGGGCTTCATCAATGGCGCCGTGATCAGTGTCGACGGCGGCTCGGTGTTGGGAACCTAGGACCCTACTCGGCCCCTACTCCGACGACCGAACAACTGCGTCGTCGTAAAGGGCGAGCAACATGCGCAAGCTCGGTGACCCCGGTTCGCTGGGCTTGGCGCTGACCGCCCGGCGAACGTGATCGTGGACAAGAAGGAGTAGTTCACCGAGCGTGGACACGGCCTTCGGATCGCCCGTGAGGGCCTGCGATATCAATGTATCAACATGTTGTTTGGTGGGGCCACTGACGATCGGTGGCAGTTGCCAGGCAGACAGTTGCCGACCACCCGGAATCGCAAGCTTCCCCAATTTCGGGTGTGCGAGTACCACTGGGCCTGTGGTTTCCAAAAGATCGAGGCGACCGATCGTGATGGTTTGTCCCGCCGGTTGTGGCACGCCGGCGCGCACGACGGTGAGGTTGCCCTGCCCGCGTTGGACCCGTAGCTCGACTGTGACACTCGTCTCCCATGTGCCGGCGTCCGCCGTCTTGAGGTGCTTGTGGACAACGCCCGCGACTTGAAAAGGCGACGGGCCCGAGCGATACCCCGGCGGAGGTACGGCCTTGCTGCGCCACGGCGTGAACTTGATCTGCGAAACTTCAAACTGGGCCCGTACCAGCGCCGTTGCGAGGCGTGCATGCATGTGCAAGCGGCCGAAGAGTGTTCTGCGAAGCTTCCGCGCCGCCGCGGTTGTTGGCTCGGGAGCGGTCGCCAACCGGCCCCAGAACAGCGCAACGATCCACGCGTCCACGAGCGCGGACTGTTCAACCTCGTCGAGCGTCGCTAATAACTGAGTATCGGACGTCTGCCCCGGGGTCGCCAACATCGCTGCGAGCCCGGGCGGGACAGGATAACCTGTCGCAAGGGCCACGAGTGCGGGACTGCGTGTATTGGGCGCGTAGAGTAGTTTCGCCAGGGCCCGGCGTTGCTCCGTGCTCAGCGAAGGTCCGGCCGCACGCCGGTAGTACTCGACGAGCACGCCTGGGGACAACGCTGGCGAAGTCGACGGCTCAGGAGGGGCAGCAGCGACCTCCCGCTCGACCCCGATCCCGAAGGCAACTTGACAGGTGGCGAGCGCCCGCACAACAAATCGCTGCATCCGACCGCGGAGAATTTTTTTGTGCTGATACACTTAACGTGCCCTCCCAACCCGAACCTGGATCAGCGAATCCGGCGCCTGGGTGTGTGAGGCGTTGTAAAATGCTGCTCCCCGACATGAACGGCCGTGGCGTGTCTGCAACCAACAGTCGAGCCCGGAGGCCCGTGTAGGGTCACCGGGGCGGCGAAATGCGGTAAATCCGGAGGCCCAGATGTCCCGCAATCTCGATGTACGTACATTCCCGCTGGCTTCACGCCGGTCTGTCGTGGTGCACGGCGTGACATCCCCATTGGGGGTCACGACGCAGACAAACCGCCCTGCCCCACATAAAAATGGCTGGTCGCGATAAAAACAATCGTCGCTACCTGCCGAGCCCCACTCGTTGTCGAGTTCGACGTGGACCAGCCCGCGCAGGCGCCTGGCAAACCCGGCAACCCGGCGCAGTTGCTCGGGGGTCGGCAACATGTCTTTTGGGCCACCAGCCCGTCCTTCGGGAGTGACAAGATGCAATCCCCAACTGTCCGCCCCCGAGGCAAGTACGGTTGGCAGCAGGTCGGCGAGCAGGTCCGCGTTGTCGCGGTGAACCGTTGTGCCGGCCACAACTTCGGGACACCCGATCTGCTTGAGCCCGGCGATCGCCTGTAGAGCTCCGTCAAAACTCCCCTCACGCCCGCGAAATTTATCGTGAAAGTCGCGCGGACCATCGAGACTCACCGCCACCATGGAGGGACAGTAGCGGACAAACACCGGTAGCAGGTTTTCGACTCGCCCGCCGTGGGTGTGCAGGGCCCAGGGGACATTCCTTTTATATGCATACGCAACAATTTCTTCAAAGTCACGCCGCAACAAGGCTTCGCCACCTGCGATCACAAATGTCGGCCGGCCGAGCGCGACGAGCTCGTCGATGATCCGCGAACACGCTTCGGCGGCCGAGAGCTCCTCGCTTCCGCGCTTGCCGGCCTCGGTATAGCAGTGCGGGCACTTCAGGTCGCACATCGAGGTCGCCAACCACTGGACAGCATGGGGTGGCCGGACATACCCAAAGCGATGGAGCAGGCGTGTCTCAGCCTGCCAAATGGCAGCGGCTCGGCGGGAGAAAAACCTGTGGAGGAATCCCATATCCCACTGTAACCCGGAATTGAGCGGTGCTCACGGGTCGATGTTGCATGTGGACCGCCATGGTCTGAGCAAACCATTTCGTGGAACAACGAACCGACTCGCCGACGGTAACATCCTCGAGTAGGACCCAGCAGATCGAGGGCTCACGATCGATCTCCGAGATACCGTGCAAGCCTGGTCACGGTCGCGGTTTCGTTCCCATTCAAATTGTATGAACAATGAAATTGAACAGCCCGGGCTGCACGTGGGCGCAGCTCCGGGCTTGTACGAGAACCTGCCGGTAGAATATTCGTACGGGCAGTTTTGATGACGATCAGGGAACGTCAGCGATCAACTGAACGTCGCGCACGGTGAGCGAGCCCTGACCGTGGTGTGCCGCATAGAAGTTGTCCCCATTGGACAGACACTGGAGCGTCACGACATGGTCGCCCGGCGGAATATCGGTGTAGATACGACGACGGTGCCAAACGCCGTAGTGACCATTGCTCGCCGGCTGGTGAGCGACTCCTTCTTCTTCGTTGGAAGTGAAGCTGAGGCCGGCGTAGGTTCCGAGCCACGATCCGTCGATGGTCGGGCGACAAGTAAACCACGCCTGATTATTGACATGGTAGTAGCCGAGCCATTCGGTGACCTCGAGGTTCCCGTGGGTCACCGTCACGTTCGTCTGCAAGTTGGGCATGTCGTACCAGAAGGAGTCTGTGCCGTTGTTGATGCCCCAGCCGTTGTTGTGGTTATCGATGCCCTGGCCGTACTGGTCCGCCACGTTGTCGAGCTCGCGCACCAAAATGACGCTTGCATTGTCGGGCTCTCCGAGGTGGAGGGAGTTCGAGTCGTTGTAACACCGGATCGAGAACGTGTGGGTTCCCGGGGCGATGTTCTTGTACACACGCGAGTGGGTCCACATGTTCCACGAACTGTATGTACTTGCAAGTCCTGCGTGCCAGCGGGCATTTTGGTAGGTCTGTACCGACGACGGAATGGGAGCTCCATCCATCCACGGCAAGCAGCCCGCGTGGCCACCGAGCCCAATCGGGATGCTTACCGCAACTTCGATATCTCCGCCTTCTGCATCAAAGGTCAGGTCGGTACCCGGGACTTTGATCATTGGATCGGTGCTCCCGGTCTGGGCCCCCATCAGCGAGACTTTCTGATAGATCTTGTTGTCCATCTGGTCATACTCGCGGGTGATGATCAGCGACGTACTCTCGGGCCGTCCGACCTTGACGGAGCCTGTGCTGGTGCGACACTCCACCCCGACGACGTGGGTACCTGCCTCAATGTCGTAGAAGACACGCACGCGGTCCCACATGCGGAAGCCGTTGGGATTATTCCAGTTGGTGCGGTCGCGTCCCTCGTGCCAGGGATCGCTCTCCGGCAACATCTGTGCGAGTCCTGCCCAGTCGCCATCGATGGTCGGGCGACAAGCCGAGTCACCACCTTCGACCAGCGGAATGCTGAGTTCGATCTCCAGCGGCCCGCCACGGGTGTTCATCTCGAAGTCGGCGTCATCGATTTTTTTCCACGTGCCCGATGAGATCGACTGCTGGCCTTTCCAACGGTGCTGATACAACCCGAAGCACGAGCCACAGGCATCACCGCCGCAATCGACATCCACCTCGTCCCCGCTGAGGATACCGTCGTCGCAGGCTGGTGCCGCACACAAAGTTGTACACGCATCAGAGTTATCGCCGTTGCCATCGTCGCAAGCTTCGACACCGTCTTGAATGAACCCGTCGCCACACGCCGCGAGCACACAGGTATCGAGGCAGCCATCAGTGTTCTCAGAGTTGCCGTCGTCGCACTCCTCGCCCATGTTCAGCTGGCCATCGCCACATGAGGCGAGTGCACATTCATTGGAGCAACCATCGTCGTCGATGTCATTGCCGTCATCGCAGCCCTCGCCTGGACCTTGGTAGCCGTCGCCGCACACGTTGTTGAGACACTCCGGTGTACAAGCAGACGTCGGGCCGTTGTCCGGACCGAGGTCGCATTCTTCGGGTCCGTTAATGATGCCATCGCCACAACCGGCCACCGTGCACTGCGTGGTACAGGAGCCTTGGTCGTCGTTTGCATCCCCATCGTCACAGTCCTCATCGGGACCTTGGTAGCCGTCACCACACACGTTTGGTTTGCAGTCCGGTGTACACGGCTTGTCTGGCCCGACGTCGCCGTCATCGCACTCCTCGTCACCTGCAAGCACGCCGTCACCACACACCGCTTCGACATCGGTGCAGTCAGCGTTGCAGATCCCGTCGCTTCCGTTGTCCGAGCCGTTGTCGCATTCCTCCCCAGACTCGACCAGACCATTGCCACACTCACCCTCCAACGTCGGGTCGGTCGTCAGCAACGTATCGGAGTCCGAATCGCTACCGGGCCCAGCAGTCGGGTCGGTTGTCGTGGTATCGGTCGTAGACGGATCGGTCGTTGTCGTCGTGTTCGACTCTGTCGTCGCATTCTCCGTATCTTCTTCGCCGCCACCACAGGCAGTGAGTCCAATCGAGCAGACACCTGCCAATACCAATGTCAATTTCTGATGCTTGAAAAAATTTCTAGTCATGCACCCTCCGACTCGACTGATATCATGGTTTGGTTAAAGTCATCACTATAAAATCATAGATATTCGCGCAAGACATTCGCATCACATGTCTTCAAGGACATGTTCATCTTCGACAAATCCACACACATCACACCATCCTCATATGAGCGGAAATCCACAACGGCTCTGCAAACATTGTTCGTGGAACAACAGGCTTCCTAGCCGGAATCATCCCGAGCGAGAATGAAGCGCATGAGCCAAAATAGTCGTTTCTCTGCTCAATGCGTACATCAAGGGATAATGTGTTCAGGCTGGAACACATATGATTCTAGAAATCCAACCCGTCGGCCGAAAGCCGGCCAGCCCGTTTGTTTTCCCATCACAACAGACATGAATGCTCGACGCGGAGCAGGCAGGTCTCGCGTGCCGCCTCGCGGCGAAGATTTCCCAAGGTTGGGCACCGTGAATTGCAGCTTCCGTGGGCTAGGATAGGCCATGGACCTTTCGTTACCCACTGTTCGTTCAACCCGACTCGCAGTTGTGACATGTTACCTAGTCGCCGGGTGTGCGTCTGGCTCGGAGCAAGAGAGTGACGTTTCGACAACGGTGGTGACCACCGGCTCGACGATGCCCGAGACAAGTGATGATACACAGGATATGACAACCGGCACCACGTCTGATCCGACGACCGCAGGTCCTTCGTGTGGGGACGGAGTCGTCCAAGACGGCGAAGAGTGCGACATCGGGGACAACAATGGGCCGGGGAGTATGTGTAAGGAAGATTGTACACTCAACTTTTGTGGCGACGGCGACAAGGGTCCATTTGAAGGCTGCGACGATGGCAATCAAAACGATACCGACGAGTGTACCAACGAATGTAAGGTCATTACCTGTGGGAACGGAATGCCCGATCCAGGCGAAGAATGTGACGACGGTAATGACGACGATAACGACGAGTGCCTGAGTACCTGTGTCCTGCCACCATCACCCTGTGGGATGCAAACCTACGAAGCTGATATCAAAGTCAAGCCCGTCGACATCATCTTTGTTATCGATAACTCCGAGAGCATGGGTGAGGAGATCAAAGGTGTCCAAGATAATATCAATCAAAACTTTGCCGCGATCTTCGAACAGAGCGGCCTCGACTACCGCGTGGTAATGGTCAGTCGACACGGGTCCTGGAGTGACTCGCAAAGTGTATGTATTGAGGCACCACTGAGCGGGATTCCGGCCGGTGGGTGCGACACGCCGCCAGCCCAACCAGCCCACAATCCAGGGAAATTTTACCACTACAGTGTCTCGGTCGCGAGTCGGAACCCATGGTGTAAGTTGCTCGAACATTTCCCAGACACCGCCGAGGACCAGTTTGGTGAGATGGGTTACATGCAGTGGCTGCGCGAAGACTCCATCAAAACAATTGTCGCAATCAGCGATGACGGAATCGAGTGTAGCTACAATAGTACTACGTACAACGACCTCGACACGATTCAGGGGGGACAGAACACGGCTGAGCAGTTTGACACCGACCTACTCGCGCTCTCCCCCGAGATGTTTGGAAACTCGAATGTACGCAAGTACAACTACTATTCGATCGTGGGTCTCGACTACAACGATCCGCCGGATGAGCCATACACGGCACTCGACCCGCTGACCAACGCAGCTTGTCCAACAGCCGCCAATCCAGGAACCGGGCATCAAGCGTTGAGCGTCTTGACACAATCGCTGCGCTACCCCCTGTGCGATACGAGTTCCTACGATGTCGTGTTTCAGTCGATCGCCCAAGGCGTGCTGGCAGGAACTGTCGTTTCCTGCGACTTTGTCCTACCCACCCCGCCGAACAATTTTGAGATCGACTTGAACTCGATTGAGATTTTTTACACCCCGATGGGGATGGGTGAGCCGATCAAGATTACACAGATCCTCAACAAGGGGAACTGCGGGCCCAACAACTTCTATATCGAGGCTGGCTTTATGCACCTGTGCCCGACATCCTGCGAGCTGGTGCAGAGCGATTTTCAAGCGAAGATCGATATCCAATACGCCTGCAAGCAGGATATCGGCTAGGAGAACGGGCGTCTTTCGACGGGTGAGGCTTCGTAAATCGACGAACAACGCCCTCCGGGCTCCACCCGGTCTTAGGCCACTGTGCGCCGAATTTGTGGCATACCCGCAAATGAAGCCACACACAACCTGGCGGGGCTGCGGTATTCTGTGGTGATGCAAGTTCCGCTTTATCAGGTCGATGCATTTACCCGCCAGGCGTTTTCCGGGAACCCTGCCGCTGTCGTCCTGCTCGATGCGTGGCTCGACGATCCGGTGCTTCGCCAAATCGCCCGGGAAATGAATCTCTCGGAGACTGCGTTTATCGTGGCGCGTACTGAATTGCCCGACAGTTTTGATCTGCGGTGGTTTACGCCGGTATGCGAAGTCGAGTTATGTGGACATGCAACGTTAGCGAGTGCCCACACCCTCTGGTCGACCGGGCGCGTCAACCCGCGGATGCCGATTCATTTTCACACCCGGGTGCACGGCTGTCTGCCATGTACGCGCCGGGCAGATGGAGCGGTGACACTCGATTTCCCGGCCGACCCACCGACTCGGATCAAAGCCCCCCAAGGGCTGATCGCCGCACTCGGGTGCCAGCCAAAAGCTGTGTACGAGGGACGGGAAGATCTGGTTGTCCGGTTGCAAACACCGGCGGATGTCCGGGCCGTGGCACCCAACTTCCTTGGTTTGGCTCGGATCGGGGCCCGCGGCGTTGCAGTGACGGCACAGGCCGACGAGAGCATGCCGGATGTCGACTTCGTATCGCGATATTTCGCCCCGCAATACGGAATCGACGAAGATCCCGTCACAGGGTCACTCCACTGCACGCTGGCCCCACTGTGGGCACGGAAACTCGACAAGTCGAGTTTGCGTGCACGGCAGATTTCGGCCCGAGGCGGCGAACTCGATGTCGAGCTGACAAACACAGGGCGTGTACGCGTGTCGGGGCACGCGGTGTGTGTGTTGACGGGTTCACTGGAATTTCCCTCAAACTAAATGTATCTACAATCGACTCGTGACTTGATCGATGCAAGGATCGGGGAAAAACTGTCCCCCGCCGATTTCAGGGTACCTCGGGCGAGTCGAGAGGCGGGCCAGTCGAAACGCTCTGTAGGCCGTGTTGTCGTCCGCCCCGTAACTCTCGTACAGCGCGGCCGAAAACGCCTGTGCCGCCTCGTCGAGGATTGCTCCGGCAAACCCGATGGCTCCGCCAGCGTGCTGCGAAACACGTTTGGCAACGTTGAGCGAGTTGCAGCAGGTAAACACCACTAGTTGCGGACGTTGCTTAAGCAAAGAAAATAGCTCTTCGAGATCCTCGGCCGCGACCCGCGTCCCATCCGCAAATCCGATCGACCCATCCGCGTAGCCATGCCCGGCAAAATGGATCACCTGGGGTCGGTACTTGTCGATCTCTTGGATCGCACGGGCAAAGGTGACTTCTGGCGCAGCTCGAAGGGTAAAATCGTCGCGTCGCTGGGCACGATCGAGGGCTTGCTGTGTTGCCTGAATTTCTTTGCCGACTGCGAGAGACCCCGCAGGTTCATCGCCAGAGGCACAAAGGAACAAGATGAGCTGCTTGTCGTACTTCTGAACCGTCAGGTTTTCGGCAGTGGCAGACGCGACCTCAACACCAAATACACGGGCGACTGCGGCGACCTGCTGTTGCTGTTGCGGCGGCCTCTCGCTCATCAGGGCGACAAATAGATCACGATCGACAATGCCAAACGCGGTGAGCCGCTGGATGACTTCGAACTGGTATTGAGCCGGTGAAATTACGGCCGGCGGAGGCAATCCGTTGACGAAGTTGTCATTGACATGCGGATGCAAGTACAGGGAGCGCAGGAGGTCTTGATTCTTCCCCTGGAACAGGTCGTTGAGGAGTTTGGAAAGGCCCTGTCGCTGCTCGCGGGTCATCGCCATCGCCGGATGATATCAGCCTCTCCGCGTCGGAATCTCCATCGATTCGCAAAATGAACCTACCGTGGCACGACCTGTAAACGGTAGGGCTTGACCACTTCGACCTCAGCCGGAGGAGTCGCTACCAATGCTTGTGCCGCTTCGACAGAGGTTGGCAAGTGCTCACTGGCTCCAACGACCAGCCAGATATCCCAAACACCGGTTTGGAGCTCAAGGACATCAGCGACGCTACCTTCGATCGAAATGGCACCAGATGGTTGTACTTGCACATTTTTGAGAATTTGCGTGTGCGGCTCCCCTGCGTCGACGGGGAGGGCGACAACTGCGACACTGATGGCTTCGGAATGCTGCGTCTGAGGACTCAATACCCAAGAAATCGCGGAATCGGGATGGTACTTCGCCAACTTTGTCGGATCGCTGTCGCCCGAACGCTTGGCCTCGACGGTGCGGTTGCGTACCGTGAGTTCGTAGGTCGGCAGGTCGATGCCACCACTCGGGGGTGTTGTCTGGACCCATAGGAGGATGCCTGCTGCCGCCACGAGGGTGGCCAAGCCCGCGATCCATCCTCCTCGCGTGCGCCGCTTGGTTCGATGGTCGGCGAGAGAGATTGGTGCTGGAGAATGGTTCGCATCCGATTTCAATGCATCTGCAAGAATATCGGTGAGGCGCGCACGCTCCTGCTCGGAAGCCGGGGCGAACAACTCGGCGTAGAGCTCCCCGTGTTCGCCATCGGCGTCACCCCGCTCGCGTCGGACATCCTCAGTTGTGCGCAGGCCGGCGACCACATCTTCCCAAGCTGATGGATGCTCGTTATCCTCCTCGCGCGCGATTGCCCCGAGGGACCCGAGGAGGTCATCTGAGGGCAAATGTGGCGATTCAGACATGGCGTTGTTCCTTATACGTCGGGGATGAGTTTTCACTCGGAAAAACTTTGATCCGTTTTTACGGGGGAGAATTTGCGAGTTGACGGACCTGTTTGCGCAGTCGGGAGTTCCAAGCGTCGACTGCACTTCGGGTCATCTGCATCTGCTCGCAGACTTCTTTGATCGGTCGTTGTTCGACGTAGATCAGCTGAAACAAGAAAAGTCCCCGGTCGTTGAGCCGCGCGCGCAGGCGTTCGAGTAGCATCCGAAGCTCCTCGCGCGACTCGAGTTGACGCGCCTGACTCTTGGGCGGTTCGCCGAGCGCAGTCGAGTCAAAGTCGCTGGGCTCGGTCGGATCGTGGCTCCACGGGTTGCCCTTGAACCCCTGGAGAATCCGCGAGACACGCTGACGGGTGAGCAGACGGACAAAACTCTTGAGTGAACGCCCGCGCTCGGGATCCCAGGTGCGCAGGAGCTTGCCCTGGTTCTTGAGCAAGTAAACAAGCACTTCTTGGGTGAAGTCGTCGATTTCCTGCCTCGGATCGCGGCGCGAGGCTGCGGCCCGACGCGTGAGCGCGACGCCAACTTCGACCCGAACGACGGGGAGAATCTCGTCGACCAAAGCCCGCAGTGCGCTGCGGTTGCCGTCGAGGGCCTGACATACTTGCTCGGGTGTCACGCGGGAAGCAAACCTACCACAAGCGCTTGCGAAGCATCGAGAACCCCGATTTTTGCGCGTACATCGTTCCCTCCACTCCCGATGGGCGGAAGTCAACTGTGCGATTTTGGTCGCAACACAGTGTATTTACAGCTTCATGTCGGTGACGGTTTTGAACATTCAAGATGCATATACATCTTGAAAGCTCGGCAATGAACTGCACTTCAGGTAGATGTATGAACATGTAGAAATCAGAAAATCGTCGCATTAACGGAAAACGGACGCCTCAAAGACGTCCGTTCGTTGTCGGTTGCGATGAACGAACCTACGCGGAAGCTGCCCGCAGTTGTGCTTCGAGCCAGGCTTCTTCGGTTGCGAGTTTGCGGTGCTCAACCGCGTCGATCGCATCTGTCTTTTTGGCCAACTCTGCAGTGACTTCTTTGAGCCGTTGGGTGACCTCGGCGACCTCGACGTCGCCCGAGCGGACGGCACGTTCGATCAGGATGGCGACGCGGCCATCTTCGGTGACCTCTAAGAAGCCTGCTCCCACAGCGATTCGCTCTGATTTGACACCTTCGCGGTAGCGGACAACACCGGGTACCACGGGGGTGATAAATGGGACATGGTCGGGCAATACCCCGAGTTCGCCAAAAAGACCGGGAACCTCGACACCAGCGACCTCGACTTGGTCACGCGGCGTCGACGAACCTTCCGGAGGAGGAACGGCCGTCCCGAGCGGCGTGAGGATCTGAAGTGAGATGGTGCCGGCCATCGCTTAGGCTCCCTTCTTGAGCTCTTCGGCGAGCTTCTTTTGCAAGTTGTCGTACTTCTCCTTGGCATCGGCGATTCCGCCGACCATGTAGAAGCACTCCTCCGGCCATTCGAGGTACTCGTCGTTGGTCAGTAGCTCGTTGAAGCTGTTGATTGTGTCCGCGAGTTTGACCTGCTTCCCGTCGGCCCCGGTGAACACTTTGGCGACGTCGAATGGCTGGCTGAGGAACTTTTGCACCCGACGTGCCCGATTGACGGCCTTTTGGTCGTCTTCGGACAACTCATCCATACCGAGGATCCGGATGATGTCCTGGAGTTCCTTGTAGCGCTGGAGCAGCTGCTTGACCTCGCGGGCGACCCGGTAGTGCTCATCGCCGACGATCTCGGCCGTGAGAATGGTGCTGTTAGAGTCGAGCGGATCGACGGCCGGGTAGATGCCGATTTCGGTCAACGCACGGTTGAGCACCGTGGTCGCGTCCAAGTGGGCAAAGGTCGTCGCGGGGGCCGGGTCGGTCAAGTCGTCGGCGGGCACGTAGATGGCCTGCACCGAGGTGATCGAGCCCTTGGTGGTGGTGGTGATCCGCTCTTGCAACACGCCCATCTCGGTGGCGAGTGTCGGTTGGTAACCGACCGCGGAGGGGATCCGGCCGAGGAGGGCGGAGACCTCCGAACCGGCCTGGGTGAAGCGGAAGATGTTGTCGATGAACAACATCACGTCCTGGCCCATCTCGTCGCGGAAGTACTCCGCCTGGGTCAGACCGGACAGCGCGACCCGGGCGCGGGCGCCGGGGGGCTCGTTCATCTGCCCGTAGACCAGTGCGACCTTGCTCTTGTCGGAGTCGACGCTGAAGACCTCGCGGGTTTCCTCGTTCCAGTCGGCCTGGATAATCCCCGACTCGATCATTTCGAAGTAGAGGTCGTTGCCCTCACGGGTGCGCTCGCCGACGCCGGCAAACACCGAGTAACCGCCGTGGGTTTTACCGACGTTGTTGATCAACTCCATCAGCAACACGGTCTTGCCGACTCCGGCGCCCCCGAACAGGCCGATCTTGCCACCGCGTCGATACGGCGCGAGCAGGTCGATGACCTTGATGCCGGTGACGAAGGTTTCGACCTTGGTGCTCTGCTCGGTAAACGGCGGTGCCTGACGATGGATCGGGCGGTATTCAGTCGCTTCGATCGGGCCGCGTTCGTCGACCGGTTGACCGGTGACGTTCATGATTCGGCCGAGCGCGGGCTTGCCGACGGGCATCATGATCGGTTTGCCGGTATCGCGGGCTTCCATCCCACGGACAAGTCCGTCGGTGGTGTCCATGGCGATGGTGCGGACGGTGTGCTCACCTAGGTGGAGAGCAACCTCGACGACCAAGTTGTCCGGCTCATCACTGATCCCTGTATTGGAGATCGTGAGTGCCGTGTTGACCTCGGGCAGCTTCCCGGTGAACTCGATATCGACAACCGGACCAATGACCTGGGTGATCCGTCCGACGTTCGCGGCGGTTGTTGTGGTTGTTGTGGGGGTGTCCGCACCCGGCTTTGCCAGG